>NZ_JBFTRO010000002.1:0-732519 GCF_056399565.1 Bacillus sp. 01N42_2
GAAGACGGCGGTGTCGGCTACAATATGCCGGCTGTGCTGGAACTGACGGGCCCGCTTGACCGCGGCCGGCTGGAGGAGACGTTCCGGCAGCTTGTCGAGCGGCATGAGTCGCTCAGAACGTCCTTTGAAACGGGACATGACGGCGAACCGGTGCAGCGCATCCATGACAGCGTGCCGTTTCAGCTGGATGAAGCCGAGTCAGCTGACGCATTCGTCCGGCCGTTTTGTCTGGAGGAAGCGCCGCTCTTCCGGGCGGCCCTCGTGAAAGAATCGGACGAACGCCATCTTTTATTAACGGATATGCATCATATTATTTCCGATGGTGTATCCGTCAACACCTTGATTAAAGAATTCGGCGAGCTGTACGCAGGGCGCTCGCTTGTGCCGATGCGCCTTCAATATAAAGACTATGCCGTCTGGCAGCGGTCGTTTCAGCAGAAGGAAGGATATCAGAAACAGGAAGCGTATTGGCTGAAGCGGCTTGAAGGCGAGCTTCCGGTGCTTGAGCTTCCGGCTGACAAGCCTCGTCCGGCTGTCAGAAGCTTTGCGGGCGGCAACGTATCGTGCACGCTTGACGCTGAAACGGCATCCGGTCTTCACCGCATCGCCCGCGATCACGGCTCCACTTTGTATATGGTGCTTCTCGCCGCGTACAATACGCTGCTCGCGCGATTGAGCGGACAGGAAGACATTATCGTCGGCTCGCCGATTGCCGGGCGTCCGCACAAAGACCTTGAACCGATTCTGGGGATGTTCGTCAATACACTCGCCATCAGAACGGAGCCGAAAGGGGACAAACGGTTTACCGATTACTTGGCGGAAGTCCGTCAGGCCGCACTGGAAGCGTATGAGCATCAGGACTATCCGTTTGAAGAGCTTGTGGAACGGCTCGGCGTGCAGCGGGACATGAGCCGCAATCCGCTGTTTGATGCCATGCTTGTCGTACAAAATATGGAGCATGAGGAATTGCTTCTGGACGGTTTGCATATTCAGCCTGCGGACATGTCCCGTCCGGTTTCCAAATTTGATTTCACTTTGCAGGCTTCTGAAGGCGGGGGACAGATTCATTTTCTGTTTGAATATGCCGCGGCTTTATTCCGAAAAGAAACGATGGAACGCTGGGCTTCCCACTTTTTGACGATGCTTGAACACATTGTCCGTGAACCGGAATCCTCTTTACGGGAGATCAATATGCTGACAGAACCGGAACGAAACCGGATTCTTGCGGATTTTAACAGCATGACGGATAAACAGCTGCCGGAAAAAACAGTTCATGAACTGTTCATCACCCAGGCACAAAAAACACCTGATGCTGCGGCCCTTATCAGCGGGGAAACATTGGTCACATATAAAGATTTAGATGAATGGTCGAATAAAATCGCCAGAGCTCTGCAAAAACGGCAGATCGGACCTGATGCAGCCGTCGGCATTGTGATACCAAGATCGCCGGAACAAGTAGCGGCAGTCTTCGGAGTTTGGAAAGCCGGAGGCGCCTACGTCCCGATAGATCCTGAATATCCGGAGGAACGTAAGCAATATATCACCTCAGACAGCGGCGCAGCGATTCTTCTTACCATACGGGGCGCGATAGATCAAGTGCCTGATCATTTTAAAGGTGAAGTACTCGCATTGGAAGATATACAGGAACAGGACGCTTCACCGGTTCAGTCACTGTCGGCGCCGGAGGATTTGGCTTACATCATTTATACGTCAGGGACGACAGGCAGGCCGAAAGGGGTTATGGTCGAACATCGATCCGTCAGCCAGACCCTTCAATGGCGGAGCGGATTTTATAATCTGAATGAGAAAGATACGGTTCTTCAGCTCTTTTCATTTTCCTTTGACGGATTTGTAACAAGTATGTTCACACCGCTGATTTCCGGCGCGAAAGTGGCGGTTTTAGCTGAAGACGAAGCGAAAGATATTCTGGCCATCAAACACTATCTCGCTTCTTGCCGCATTACTCACATGATTATTGTTCCCGTGCTGTACCGTACACTGCTTGACGTACTGGAGCCGGGAGATGCCGAGTCTCTCCGGATTGTCACATTAGCGGGAGAAGCGGTCGATCAACACATGATCAGCCGCAGTTTATCGGTTTGTCCTCACACGGAACTTGCCAACGAGTACGGTCCGACAGAAAACAGCGTCGCCACTGCAGCGGCAAGACATATAGAACAAAATGAGGAGATTACGATCGGCCGGCCGATTGATCATTCACACGTTTATATTTTAAACGGGGATCATCTGCAGCCGATCGGTGTAACAGGGGAACTTTGCATCTCAGGTTCCGGCCTTGCAAGAGGGTACCGCAATCTTCCTCAGCAAACGGCTCAAGCCTTTGTCCAAGACCCGTTCCGGAAGAACCGGCGCATGTACCGCACGGGCGATCTGGCAAAATGGCTGCCGGACGGCACGCTGCAATATATCGGCCGAATGGACGAGCAAGTCAAAATCAGAGGCTACCGGGTGGAGCTGCAAGAAATTGAGGCCGCCTTAACAGGCATAAAAGGTGTCAAAGAAGCCGCCGTCACTGCTCTGTCCGCATCAGCAGGCCAAACGGAATTATGCGCTTATATCGTGACAGAAGAAGGAACAGAAAGCGAAACGGTGAAGCAGGCGCTCAGAAATGAAATGCCCGCTTACATGGTGCCGGCGCTCTTTGAAACACTTGAGGCCCTGCCGGTCACACCGAACGGGAAGCTTGACCGCCGCGCGCTTCCTGAGCCGCGGAAAAAAATGCAAACGGGAGGGGTGTTTACAGAACCTTCCAGCGCCATTGAAAAGGAATTGGCCGCGATTTGGAGCGACGTGCTCGGAACTGAAAACATTGCAGCGGATCAATCATTTTTTGAGCTTGGCGGCGATTCCATCAAAGCCCTGCAAGTCTCGGCCCGATTACACCAGACAGGAAAACAGATCGCTGTAAAAGATATTTTCAGCCGGCCGACAATTAAAGAACTGGCGCCTTATGTCCGTACAGAGCGGCAGCCGGTCAGCCAAGCTCCCGCACAAGGAGAAGTGAAGTGGTCGCCTGTTCAAAAATGGTTCTTCGCACAGGACATGAAGGAAGCAAACCATTTTAATCAGTCCGTTATGCTGACGAGAACAAATGCAATTGATGAAGAGGCTTTGAGGAAGACGTTAAAAGCCATTACCGTTCATCATGATGCCTTGCGCCTTGTATGCAAAAAAGACGGAGAGAAAGGCCTTTTCCTCTTCAACAGACCGGCTGGCCTCCCAGATGAGCAGCTCTACAGCCTGACTATTTTGGAAGCGGCAGGCAATGAGGATGAAAAGGAACGTTTTATAAAACGCCGCGTCGCAGAGCTTCAGAGAAACATGGATTTGGAGAACGGGCCGCTTGTACAGGCGGGGCTGTTCCGCTCTGAAGCAGAAGATTACTTGTTTCTTACCGTCCATCATCTCGCCGTCGACGGGATGTCATGGCGGATTTTATTGGAAGACTTGGCTTCTGCCTATGAGCAGGCTGTCTCCGGAAAAGAAATCAATCTTCCGCCGAAAACCATGTCATTCAAATCATATACGGAGCAGCTGGAGGATTATGCTGAAAGCCGACAGCTGCTTCAGCAGGCGGAGTATTGGCGGGAGATAGAACACTATGAAACAGAAAGTCTCCCTTGCGAGCAGGCAGAACGATCTCAAACTTCTGCGGAAAAACGGAACACGGTATCTTTCACATTGACAGAAAGTGAAACAAATGCGCTGTTGAAAGATGTGCACAGCGCCTACAATACGGATACGCAAGATGTGCTTTTGGCTTCCGCCGTGCTCGCTGTTCAGAAATGGTCGCCGCGGCACGCTTTGAAAATCGCCCTTGAAGGACACGGACGCCAATCGGAGCAGGGCGGTGCGGACATCAGCAGAACGGTGGGGTGGTTCACTTCCATTTATCCGGTGCTTTTCCGGGCGGGAGCTTATGAACCTCTTGAAGAATATGAAATTCGCACATTGAAAACCGTCAAAGACACATTGCGGCGCATTCCGGATAAAGGGAACGGATACGGCGTCCTTAAATATTTGACACCGCCGAAGCTTGCCGGGATGACTTTCGGGAAAGCACCGGAGATCAGCTTTAACTATCTCGGACAATTCGATGCGCCGGGCGGGAATCCGGCAGAAACGGAACAGCCTGATGCGTTTCAGTTTTCTCCTTTGGGCAGCGGAGATGATGTGACGGATACATGGAAACGGGAGCAGTCACTTGAAATCAGCGCGATTGCGGCAAAAGGCCGGATGACCGTCAGCATTTCCTATGAAACGGGACGCTTCCGGCAGGATACGATCGAACGGCTGTCCGAAAGCTGCCGGTATTTTCTCCTGAAACTGTCGGAACATTGCCTCAGTAAAACCGATACGGAGAAAACCGTCAGTGACTTTGATGATCGGGAGCTGACCGAGGAAGCATTGCAGGATATTGCCGACTTACTCAGCTTCCACTAAACCGAGCGGGAGGAACACATGGACAAAACGAAAAATATCCAAAATATTTATCCCCTCAGCCGAATGCAGGAAGGAATGCTTTTTCATTCCTTTCTGCAAAAGGAGGGGGCTGCATATATCGAGCAATCCGTCTTCACCATAAAAGGCCGGCTTCGTCCGGAATTGTTTGAGCAAAGCGTACAGTCTGTCATCAGCCGCCACGATATTTTCAGAACGGTATTTTTACCTCATGTCGCTCAGCTGAACGGCCCCCGCCAAGTCGTGCTTCGTGAGCGGGAATTCCGGCTGCACCGCGAAGATCTTACACATTTGGATGAAGCGGGACAAAACAGCTATATACAGCGATTTAAGGAACGTGACCGCTTAAAGGGCTTTGATTTGCAAAAGGATATGCTGATGCGTGTTTCTTTGTTTAAAACAGCTGACGAAGAATATGTATGCGTCTGGAGCCATCATCACATCCTCATGGACGGCTGGTGCCTCGGCATCGTCCTTCAGGAATTTATGCATATATACCGGGCGATTGAATCAGGCTCACCCGTCACCTTGGAGCCCGCTAAGCCGTACAGCACTTATATTACATGGCTGACCGATCAGGACAACGACGCAGCTTCTGAGTATTGGAAAGGATATTTAGCGGGCTTTGAGACCCCATCAGGACTGCCGAAAATATCGGCCCGGCCCCAGGAAAAAGGCTATCACAAGAAAGAGCTGCTGTTTTCTTTAGATCAAAGCCTGACGGACAAGCTGAAAACGACCGCCAAAGAAGAAGGAACAACACTTGCAGTTCTTATGCAGACCGTATGGGGCCTGATGCTGCAGCGCTACAACCGAACGGACGATGCCGTGTTCGGCGCCGTCGTATCAGGGCGGCCTTCTGTCATTGACGGCGTGGAAAGCATGATCGGACTGTTTATCAATACTGTCCCGGTACGCATTAAAACGGGTGATGAAAGCTTTAGAGAACTGCTGGGCCGCTGCCAGAAAGAAATGCTTGATTCAGAGGCGTTCAGTTATCATCCGCTTGCCGACATCCAATCTCAGACTGAGCTGAAACAGGATTTAATCGACCATATTATCGTGTTTGAAAATTATCCGATTCAGCAGCAGATGAGAGACGCGGAAAAGGAATCGGATGCGCCGTTTAGAATCGGGAATGTCAACGTGTCGGAACAATCGGGCTATGACTTTAACCTCATCATAGCGCCCGGCGATGAGCTGATTATCAAATTCAGCTACAATGCGAACGTTTATGACGAAGTATGGATAGAGAGCGTAAAAGGACACTTGGAAGAAGCGCTGCGCGGCGCCGCTTTTAATCCCGATGTTCCTGCTGACCGGCTTCCGATGCTCGGACAAAAGGAAAAATCAAGAATAATCGGCGAATTTAATAACACGAAAACAACTTATGAAAGAGACGAAAGCATCATCAGCCTATTCAGCCGTCAGGCGGAGAAAACCCCGGATCATCAGGCGCTTCACGCCGGCGGGCTGACGTTGACGTACCGGGAGCTTGATGAACGGTCAACTGCATTCGCCCGCACCCTGCTGGAAAACGGTTTGGCGCAAAAGGGAATTGCCGGGATTTTAGCCGAACGCTCACCGGAATTTATCATCGCTGTTCTCGCTGTTTTGAAAGCGGGAGGGACGTACCTTCCGCTCGATGCAGATCTGCCTTCCGACAGGATCGCCGATATGCTCACTGAGAGCGGGGCACAGCTGTTAACGGTACAAAACGGGATTGAGACTGATATTGACTTTTCTCACATCATCTCTATCCCGGCTGCCGCTGAGAAACAAACCGCTGACGCAGGAAAACTGAATACCGTTACGTCACCTGATGATCTTGCCTATATTATGTATACATCCGGTTCCACAGGAAAACCGAAGGGCGTGATGATTTCCAACCGCAACGTCGTATCGCTCGTGTCAAACAGCAATTACACGTCGGCCGGCACGACGGACCGTCTCATTCTGACAGGGTCCATCGGTTTTGACGCAGTGACGTTTGAAATCTTCGGAGCGCTTTTGAACGGAGCGTGCCTTCATGTGGTTGACCGCACGACAATGCTTGCGCCTGAGAGGTTCGGCCATTATCTTTGTTCCAATCGTATTACGATTCTGTTTTTGACGACGGCGCTCTTTAACCAGTTTGCTCAGGCGGATCCGGAGATGTTTTCCGGATTGCACACCTTATATGTCGGCGGAGAAGCTTTGTCACCGGCGCTCATCAATAAGGTCAGACACCGCTGTCCGAATCTCAGCCTTTATAACATATACGGACCGACGGAAAATACGACATTTTCCACCTTTTATGAAATCAAGCATGATTTTTCTCAGCCGATCCCAATCGGAAAACCGATCACTAATTCAACCGCGTATATCATTGAGAAAAATGGCGGACTTGCGCCGATCGGCGTGCCCGGTGAGCTTTGTGTCGGCGGCGACGGGGTTGCCAAAGGCTACTTAAACAGGCCTGACTTAACAAGTGAAGCATTTGTCAGCCACCCGATTCATCCTGAAGAAAAGATTTACAAAACAGGCGACTTGGCTTATTGGCTGCCGGATGGAAGCATCGGATACATCAGCCGTATCGACCGTCAATTCAAGATTCGCGGAAAGCGTATCGAGCCGGCCGAAATTGAAGCGCGGCTGACTGAAATTGAGGGAATCAGGGAAGCGGCAGTCATCGTGTCAGACGAAGGACAAGAAGCCATCCTTTGTGCGTATTATACAGGCGCGCATGTTGAAGAAAGAACCATTCGCTCCCTATTGGCAAGGCCGCTTCCCGACTATATGATTCCGCAGTATGTGGTAAAGCTTGACCGTATGCCGCTTACCGCAAACGGCAAAGTGGACCGCCGCAGACTCCCTGCGCCAGAACGGAAAAAGACGTCATCAAAAGCCGTTCCCCCGCGAAACTGGGTAGAGCGTGAGCTGATCGACATTTGGTCGCCGATACTCGGCTGCGGGGAGCTGGGCATACAGGATGACTTTTTTGAGCTTGGCGGGCACTCTTTGAAAGCATTGCAAGTCATCCACCAGCTGAAGACCAGACAGCAGATGGATGTCCCGATTGAAATGATATTTGAATATCCGACAATTGAACAATTGGCTGAAAAGCTGTATTCCAGCAAACTGTCAGAAGCCGCCGAACAGCATATCAGCAGATTGAATCAGCCGAAAGGCCGCAACCTTTTCTGTTTTCCGCCAATCTCAGGTTTCGGCATTTTCTTCAAAGATCTGGCGGCGGCATTAAATGGACGGGCTGCTGTGTACGGCTTTAACTTTATTGAAGAAGACAGCAGAATGGAACAATACATTGATAAAATGCTGGAAATCCAGCCGGAAGGCCCTTATATCCTCTTCGGATATTCAGCGGGCGGCAATACGGCATTCGAGGCGGCAAAAGCAATGGAAAAGCGCGGCTTAGAAATCAGCGACGTCATTATCGCAGACGCGTACAGAAAGCTTGACACACTGCCGCCGCAGCCAACAAACGCAACAGCCGAAAATGTCCCGGAAGCCGTCAGGGAAGCGGTCATCAGAAAAACAGAGCGCTATCAAACGTACTGGGCGGAACTGATAAATGACGGCCAAATTGCGGCAAACCTCCATTTTATTGAGGCCGGCATAAAGGGAGAGCACAATGCTGAGCCTGAGCCGAAGAAATGGGAAGGCGCCACAACGGGACTCTATCAGGAATATCAGGGCGAGGGAGCCCATAAAGATATGTTTGAACCCGAGTTTGCACACAAAAATGCCGAGGTCATACTGGACATCGTTGCAAACAGCGGCAGACGCTTGGAACGGAATATGTAGCATCCGGCAGAATGGTTCAGGATGACAGAGGGCAAGATAGGGGAATCAAACCAGGTTTTTGGAGGCTTTGTCATGACGAACCTATCTTGGCTTACATATGTAATGATCATCCTTGCCAGCTATCGGCTGACCCATTTAGTTGTATTTGATAAGATTACCGAATTCATAAGAAAACCCTTTTTAAAGCAAGAAAAAACCATCGATCAAAGCGGGCGCGCCGTCCAAAAAAAAGTCCCTTCCTCCGCATTCGGTTATATGCTGCAATGTTATTGGTGTGCGGGTGTCTGGTGCGCCATATTGATCGGCATCTGCTACTTGGTCTGGCCCCGCTATGCACATCCGGTTATTTTCATTTTGTCCATTGCCGGAGCGCAGGCCATTCTTGAAACCTGTGTCGGCGTCGGAACGAAGGTCATTGACGTGCTCGCCGCCATGAAACATAAAAAGTCCTGAAGCGTTTCAACCGCTTTAGGACTTTTTTCTTTTTTTTAGGCTGAGAAGAATAAAGCAGGCTTTTTGATTCACCGCCCGGAATGCTTCGGAATACCGTAAAGCTGAAAGGGGGAAAAACATGAAAGGCTGCCGTTCCAGCATCATATGGTTTTTGGCCGTTTTACTGACAACAGCAGGCATCTTTACAGTCTCAGCACCAGCAAAAGCTGGCGGCACTCAGGCGAAGAGGGAAATGAGAGCCGTATGGATCGCGTCTGTCACCAATATCGACTGGCCCTCTAAAAAAGGGCTGTCACCCGATGAGCAAAAAAAAGAATACAGCAAGCTGCTGGATGACGTTCAGGCAATGGGGATGAACGCCGTGGTCGTTCAAATTAAACCGACGGCTGATGCTTTTTATCCATCAGATTACGGTCCGTGGTCAGAGTATTTGACAGGAACGCAAGGCAAAAATCCGGGCTACGATCCGCTTGCTTTTTTAGTTGAAGAGACACATAAACGGAATCTTGAATTCCACGCTTGGTTCAACCCTTACCGGATCACGATGAATCACACAAATTTGAATGCGCTTTCAGGTGATCATCCCGCCCGTTCTCATCCGGACTGGGTCGCCGCATACGGAAATCAGCTGTATTATAATCCGGGCATTCCCGAAGTACGGCAATTTATAACGGATGGGATCAAAGAGGTGGTCAGCCGATATGACATTGATGCGGTTCATATGGATGACTATTTTTACCCTTATAAAATCGCCGGAAAGGAATTTCCCGATCAGGCGGCATACGAACGGTACGGAAAAGCTCACTTTGCATCAGTTGATGACTGGCGCAGGGATAACGTCAACCAGCTTGTAAAAGAGATCAATCAGGCCATTAAACGAGAAAAATCTTATGTCAAATTCGGAATCAGCCCATTCGGCGTATGGAGAAATGCCGCAGATGACCCGACAGGCTCCAAAACGGCCGCCGGAGTGCGGAACTACGATGACTTATACGCTGATACGAGAGAATGGATCCAAAAAGGATATATTGATTACATCGCACCGCAGATTTACTGGAGTATCGGCTTTAAAGCGGCGGCATATGACGTCTTAGCGGATTGGTGGGGCAATGAAGTGAAAAATCGTCCCGTGCATTTATATATCGGGCAGGCAGCTTATAAAATCAACAACAACGCTGATCCGCCTTGGGCCGATCCGGAGGAATACGGAAGACAGATTGCTCTTAACAGGGAATCAGCTTGGATTAAAGGCAGCATGCATTTCAGTTTAAAAGATCTGAACCGTAACCCGCTCGATGTGAAAAACCGCTTGATCAATGACATGTACAGCCGGCCAGCATTAATACCCGAGATGCCTTGGCTCGGACATTCCGCTTTAAAAAAACCGGCTGTCAAACGGGCGGAGAAGAACGCTTCAGGCAATACACTCTTTATCGAAGATGCAAAATCCAACGGTAAAAAAACGGCTTATTACGCCATTTACCGCGCAGAAAAGGGAAAGCAGCCTTATTTAGTTGATACAGTCAGAAAAACAGCGCCACGGACGCAGACATTTTCAGATACTGATATCCAGGCGAAAGGCGCCTGCACCTATATCGTTACTTCCGTTGACAGGCTTCACCATGAAAGCCGTCCTTCCGCAAAACGGACGGTTAAATAGCATTTCTAAAAAAACTGACAGTTGCCGCGCTGTCAGTTTTTTTGCGGCAGATGAGTCCGAATGTTCAGACTTTATTTGGATGGAATGAATAAAGATCCCCATTAATAAAATGTAGAAAGCAGCAGAAGGAGGAAGGTTAATGAATTTTCAACTGACAAAAGAACAGCAGATGGTGCGCGAAATGGTCAGAGATTTCGCCAAAAATGAAATTGCCCCGAAAGCCCATGAGGTTGATCAATCAGCCGTCTTTCCGATAGACACATTTAAAAAAATGGGCGAACTCGGCCTTCTCGGAATTCCGTTTCCGGAAGAATACGGAGGAGCGGGCGGTGATACCATTTCCTATGCAGCGGCAGTTGAAGAAATCGGAAAAGCCTGCGGAAGCACGGGGCTGAGCTACGCGGCAGCCGTGTCACTCGGTGCAAGCCCATTGTACTATTTCGGTACTGAACAGCAAAAACAAGAACACCTTACTCCGCTAGCTTCCGGAAAAGCGCTCGGATCATTCGGATTGACGGAGCCGAATGCCGGTTCAGATGCCGGCGGAACACAGACAAAAGCCGAGAAAATGGGTGCTGACTATGTGATAAACGGAGAGAAATGCTGGATCACTAACGCCAATTATGCCCGCACGGTCATTGTCACCGCCGTTACGGGAAAGAACTCCGCCGGAAAACCGATCATTTCAGCTCTTATCGTCCCGACAGACACACCGGGTTTTACGATCACAAGTCCGTACGACAAGATGGGTGTGAGAGGATCTGATACGGCCGAACTTGTGCTGGAAGATGTCAGGGTGCCTGCCGACAACCTGCTCGGTGATCCTGAAAAAGGTTTCAAGCAATTTTTATATACATTAGATGGCGGACGGATTTCGATTGCGGCGCTGGCTGTCGGTATCGCTCAAGGAGCGTTGGAGGCGTCGCTGTCATATGCGAAGGAACGCAAGCAGTTCGGAAGCCCGATATCGTCATTTCAAGCCATCCAATTTAAGCTCGCTGACATGGCGATGGAAATTGACCTTGCCAGACAAATGGTGCTTAAAGCGGCCTGGCTGAAGGATCAAAACCTGCCATTTACGAAAGAAGCGGCATTCGCCAAGCTCTATGCTTCAGAAATGGCCGTCAGAACATGCCTTCAGGCCATCCAAATTCACGGCGGTTCCGGCTATATGAAGGAGTGCGGTGTCGAACGCATGCTTCGTGACGCAAAGCTGATGGAGATTGGCGAAGGAACGTCAGAAATTCAAAGAATGGTCATTGCAAGACAGCTCTTGAAGTGAAATGAAAACGTTTACCAAAACAAGAATGGAAGGAAGCAGGTCATATGGCTGAACTTATCCATTTAACAGCAGGAAAGCTGCTTGAGCGGACCGCGGAGCTTTTTCCGGATCATGAAGCGGTTGTTTACCCTGAGCGCGGCCTTCGTTATACGTATGCGGAGTTTGACCGGTTATGCCGGCAAACCGCAAAAGGGCTGATGAAGCTGGGAGTTGAAAAAGGAGATCATGTGGCCATATGGGCATCCAACATACCGGAATGGCTCGCGGCGCAATTTGCAACGGCGAAAATCGGCGCCGTCCTGGTCACCATCAATACGAATTTTCAAATCGCAGAGCTCGATTACCTGCTGACACATTCAGACGTCACGTCCCTGATTATCATGGATTCATACAGGCAGACATCTTATGTTGAAATGGTGAATAAGCTGATTCCGGAGCTGAAAACTTGTGAGCGCGGCAGGCTGTGTTCGAAACGGTATCCCTTTTTACGGACGGTGTTATATATCGGTGATCAAAGACCGCCCGGCATGCACCGGTGGGATTCTTTGCTGAAGGGTGCCGAGTCTGTAACGGATGCAGCGCTTAACGGAAGGATGGACAGCCTGGATAAGGATGATTGCATTCAAATGCAATATACATCGGGTACGACCGGATTTCCGAAAGGTGTCATGCTCTCACATTTTAATATCGTCAATAACGCGGCCAATATCGCAGAGTGCATGAAGCTTACCCCAAGTGACCGTTTATGCATTCCCGTGCCGTTTTTCCACTGCTTCGGGTGTGTGCTCGGCGTGCTGGCATGTGTTTCCGCGGGTGCAGCGATGATCCCGATTGAACAGTTTTCTCCGCCGGCCGTTCTGAAAACGGTGGAGCAAGAAGCCTGCACGGCTCTGCACGGTGTGCCGACGATGTTTATCGCCCTCCTAAATGACAGCCGTTTTTCTGAATATGATCTTTCTCACGTCCGAACCGGAATTATGGCCGGCTCGCCATGTCCGGCGGAAGTCATGAAAGAAGTGATCGGCAAAATGGGGATGACCGGCATTACCATTGCCTACGGACAGACCGAGGCATCACCTGTCATTACGCAGACAAGAACGGATGATCCGTTTGAAAGAAGAGTGGAAACAGCCGGGCGGGCGCTTCCTCATATCGAAATCAAAATCGTTCGGCCCGGAACATCCGAGGAGGCCGCCCGGGGCGAACCGGGAGAGCTCTGCACCCGCGGATATCACGTCATGAAAGGCTATTATAAAAATCAAGAAGCGACCGAAGAAGCGATAGACAAAGACGGCTGGCTGCATACGGGTGATTTGGCGGTCATGGATGAAGACGGGTACTGCAAAATCACGGGCCGTCTGAAAGACATGCTGATAAGAGGCGGCGAAAATATCTATCCCCGGGAGATTGAAGAAATGTTATATCGGCATCCCGCAGTAGCAGACGTTCAAGTTGTTGGTGTACCTGATCCGAAATACGGAGAAGAAGCCGCGGCGTGGATCAGGCTCAAAGACGGACAAACCGCTTCCACAGAAGACATCAGAACCTTTTGCAAAGAACATATCGCCCGCTACAAAGTCCCCCGGTATGTGTTATTCACAGATGAATATCCCATGACAGCCTCAGGAAAAATTCAGAAATTCAAGCTGCGGGAAAAAACGATTGAAGAGCTCAAGTTAACTTAATGAAAAAGGAGTGCTTCACATTTGTTTACAAAAATCCTGATTGCCAACAGAGGAGAAATCGCCTTACGAATTATCCGCACCTGCAAACGTCTCGGCATTCCCTCGGCAGCTGTCTATTCAGAAGCCGATCAGAATGCGCTCCATGTAAAAGCGGCAGATGAGGCCTATCCGATCGGAAAATCGAGAGTAAATGAAAGCTATTTACATATCGACAGAATCATAGAAGCCGCTAAAGCCGCCGGAGCGGACGCCATTCATCCCGGCTATGGACTGCTGTCAGAAAACAGTTCGTTCGCCGAACGCTGCCGCAAGGAACAAATCACGTTTATCGGCCCGCCCGGTGACATCATCGCCAAGATGGGCAGCAAGATAGAAGCCCGAAAAACGATGCAAAAAGCAAAGATCCCGATCGTTCCCGGTGTTTCAGAACCGTTGCCCGATGTACACTCGGCCTTAGCCGAGGCCCGCGCCATCGGCTTTCCGGTCATGCTGAAAGCGTCCGCTGGAGGCGGCGGAATCGGCATGCAGATCGTACATTCAGAAGAAGAGCTGGCCAAAGCGTTTGAAGGCAATCAAAAGCGGGCTGCATCCTTTTTCGGAGACGGCGCGATGTATATGGAAAAAGTCATTGAAAACGCCCGTCATATTGAAATTCAGATTCTCGCAGATTCTTTCGGCAATACCGTTCATCTGTTTGAACGTGACTGTTCAGTGCAAAGGCGCCATCAAAAAGTGATAGAAGAAGCGCCGTCCCCGTTTGTTGATGATGAATTAAGACAAAGACTCGGCGAAACCGCCGTTAAAGCCGCTAAATCGATCGGCTACCAAAATGCGGGCACCATAGAGTTTCTCGTCGACCAAAAGAAACAAATCTATTTCTTAGAAATGAATACAAGACTGCAGGTAGAGCATCCGGTGACAGAAGAAATTACAGGATTGGATCTTGTGGAAGAACAGCTGAAAATTGCCGCGGGTCAGCCGCTGACTTTTTCACAGAAAGACATCACACATCACGGGCATGCGATCGAAGTGCGGATTTATGCGGAAGATCCGGTCACCTTTTATCCGTCACCCGGCACCATCTCGTCTTTCTCCGTATTACGGCATCCGTCAGTGAGACACGAATGCGCCGTTGAAAAGGGAAGCACCATTTCTCCGTTTTACGATCCGATGATTGCCAAAATGATCGTCACGGCGAATACGAGAAAACAAGCCATTGAACAACTGAAAACCGCTCTTCGCGAATACCATGTAGAAGGGATTAAAACCAATATTCCCCTGCTGTCAAAGATTGCCCATTCAGAAGCGTTTGAAAAGGGTGAAGCGACAACCGGATTTTTACAAACCATGAACGGGGAGGCGTCCAAATGAGTGAGATAAAAATTCAGATGGCGGGAAATCTGTGGAAAATTCATGTGAAACCGGGCGATGTCATCGAAAAAGGACAGGAAGTAGCTGTCTTGGAATCAATGAAAATGGAAATTCCGATTATTGCTGATGTATCCGGAACGGTGAAAGAAGTGAGAAAAGCAGAAGGTGATTTCACCGATGAAGGAGAGGTCCTGATTGAGCTCCAATAAAACGGGAGGTGCAGAATGAACTGTCCGAAGCATGTCCGCATCAACGAAGTGGGACCCCGTGACGGCCTGCAGAATGAGTCCGCGTGGGTGGATACAGAAGATAAGATTGAGTGGATCAATATGCTTTCAAAAACAGGACTTTCCTATATCGAAGTGACTTCATTCGTGAATCCGAGGTGGATTCCGGCGCTGCGTGACAGTCTGAACGTTGCAAAGGGAATTGCCAGAACAGAACATACAGTATACGCGGCTCTCGTTCCAAACCTCATCGGGCTGGAGCATGCGGCAGAAGGCAGAATTGATCAAGCCTGTGTGTTTTTATCAGCAAGCGAAACCCATAACCAAAAAAACGTCAACAAACCGATTGACCGGACCGTTCAAGAGCTCAGGCAGGTCATTTCTGAAGCAAAATCTGAAAAAATGGCAACGAGAGCTTATCTTTCCACCGTATTCGGATGCCCGTATGAACAAAACGTACCGATCGAACAAGTCATCCGGCTCACAGACACGCTTCTTGAAATGGGCGTTGATGAATTATCACTCGGCGACACAATCGGCGCGGCGAACCCCTTGCAGGTCATAGCCGTGCTTGAAGCTCTTTTACCGAGAATTCCCGCCTCAAAAATCGCACTCCATTTCCATGATACAAGAGGCACGGCTCTTGCAAATATCATTCCCGCTCTTGATATGGGGATTACATCCTTTGACACCTCCTCAGGCGGGCTTGGCGGCTGTCCGTATGCTCCGGGATCAGCAGGAAACGCCGCCACTGAAGACGTCATTTATATGCTTGAACAAATGGGGATTGATACCGGGACGGACATGAATAAACTACTTGAAGCCGCCGGCTGGATCGGGGATAAAATCGGCAAAGACCTGCCAAGCAGAAACCTGCAGGTCTTCAGAACGAAATGAGAGAGAGGAGAAGCCATGGGAGATTGTGTATTGTTTTCCGTCTGTCAAGAAACAATCGGCCTGATCATGCTGAACCGCCCGCATGCGGCCAACTCACTGTCATCAGAAATGATTGATGATTTACAGCGTGTGATTACAGACATCAAAAATTCGCCATCCATTCGATGTGTCATTCTCACCGGCTTCGGAAACACATTCTGCGCCGGTGCTGATTTAAAAGAAAGAGCGGGGATGAATCATGAACAAGTCAAACAAAGCGTCAGTCGTATCGGTGAAACCGCCGCCTCAATTGAAGCACTCCCGCAGCCGGTCATTGCAGCGCTGAATGGAACGGCAGTCGGCGGCGGACTTGAACTCGCCCTCGCTTGCGATATCAGAATCGCCGCCAGCCGGGCGGGCCTCGGCCTCCCTGAAACAGGCCTTGCGATCATACCCGGGGCGGGCGGAACACAGAGACTGCCTAGGCTTATCGGACCCGGTGCGGCAAAAGAGTTGATCTATACCGGCCGGAGGCTCACGGCCCAAGAGGGAAAAGACATAAAGCTGGTCGAGCATGTATGTGAAACCGAAGAACTTTTGGAAAAAGCAAAAGCACTGGCCGGCCGCATCGCCGCCAATGGGCCGATCGCCGTCAGACAAGCAAAATTCGCGATAAACAAAGGGCTGGAGACTGATCTCAATACAGGGCTCGAAATCGAACGAAAAGCATATGAACAAGTCATCCCGACACTTGACAGAGAAGAGGGGCTGCGCGCCTTTAAAGAAAAAAGACCCCCTGAATACAAAGGAAAATAAAACTTGGAGGGACTCGGATGGATTACGAAAAAGAACGGCAGACACGCAGCAAAACGATTGAAAAGGGAGGAGCGGCTAAATATCACGCAAGCAACGAAAAAAAGGGAAAACTTTTTGTAAGAGACAGGCTGAAGCTTCTATTCGATGACGGCATATCCGTTGAAGACGCTTTTTTCGCCGAATGCATGTCAGACGGACTGCCGGCCGACGGGGTTGTCACCGGGATCGGAACCATCAGCGGCAGAACCGTTTGTGTGATGGCAAACGACTCAACCGTAAAGGCGGGCTCATGGGGCGCGAAGACGGTGGAAAAAATCATCCGCATTCAGGAAACGGCTGAAAAGCTGCAGTGTCCGCTTCTGTACTTAGTCGATTCAGCAGGTGCAAGAATTACCGATCAGGTCGACATGTTCCCGGGCAGAAGGGGAGCCGGCCGCATTTTTTATAATCAAGTAAAGCTGTCGGGACGCATACCGCAAATCTGTTTATTGTTCGGCCCTTCCGCTGCGGGCGGCGCTTACATTCCTGCCTTTTGCGACATTGTCATTATGGTGGAAGGCAATGCATCCATGTACTTAGGCTCACCGCGCATGGCGGAAATGGTAATCGGTGAGAAAGTTTCGCTTGAAGAAATGGGCGGCGCCCGTATGCATTGTTCCGTATCAGGCTGCGGTGATCTCCTCGCCCGGACGGAACAGGAAGCAATCACGATGGCGCGGACATATCTCAGCTACTTTCCGGCAAATTATACGGAAAAAGCGCCTGTCAGCGAATCCAAGAACCCGAAAGATTTTGAAAAACCGCTCTCAGATGTCATCCCGGCACATCAAAACGCACCGTTCAACATGCTGGATTTAATTGAACGTGTCATCGATGAAGACTCTTTTTTTGAGATTAAACCGTTATTTGCGCAGGAATTAATAACGGGACTTGCACGGATTCACGGACAGCCGGTCGGCATTATCGCCAACCAGCCGCGTGTCAAGGGCGGGGTTTTATTTCTCGATTCGGCGGATAAAGCCGCAAAATTCATCGCTTTGTGCGATGCATTTCATATTCCGCTTCTGTTTTTGGCAGACATCCCCGGATTTATGATCGGAACGAAGGTTGAACAGGCGGGCATCATCAGGCATGGCGCAAAAATGATCTCCGCAATGGCGGAAGCGACTGTTCCGAAGCTTTCCGTTATTGTCAGAAAAGCCTACGGTGCGGGATTATATGCGATGGCGGGCCCGGCTTTTGAACCTGATTGCTGCTTAGCGCTTCCGACTGCGCAAATTGCCGTAATGGGGCCTGAAGCAGCGGTGAATGCGGTCTACGCAAACAAAATCAGCGAACTTGCTCCAGAAGAAAGGCCGGCTTTTATTCAGGAAAAGCGAGATGAATACAAGGAAGACATTAATCTTTACCGTCTTGCCTCTGAAATGGTGATTGACGGCATCGTTCCCGCTGATTCCTTGCGGGACGAACTCAATAAACGCCTCACTGCTTACATGTCTAAACAACTGACTTTCACACACCGGAAACACCCCGTATACCCGGTATAAATAAAAAAGACCGCATAGATCCGGCCCGCGTCCGTTCTTCTATGCAGTCTTTTTTTCATAGTCTTGATCTCATCTTTTTCACGACAAAATAAACAACAATAAATACAAGAGCCAATATAATGATCGGAGTCGTGTACATTCCGGCATAGCTGTCTACATCTTTCCACTGTCCGCCGAGCTGATACCCGAGATAAACGAAAATGACAGACCACGGAATAATCGCAAGCGTCGTCAAGGTGACAAACTTGGAAAGCGGCATTTTCGCGAGGCCGGCCGGGATGGAAATCGCGTGTCTGACGACCGGGATAAACCGGGCCGAGAATACTACACCCGCGCCGTAACGGCGAAACCAGTTTTCGGCAACATCAATATGATGCTTTTTCAGCAATAAGTACTTGCCGTACTTGTCCAAAAACGGCCGCCCCCCATAACGGGCGATCCAGTAAATAAAGCACTGCGCGATCGTTCCCCCGATCACGCCGGCGATAACGGCGCCGATAAAACTGATCGTGCCTTCTGACACCATATAGCCTCCATAGGCCAAAACGATTTCACTCGGAATGATTTCGATCATTAATCCGAGCGCAATCCCGAAATAGCCCATACTTGTCAGCCAGGATAATATTTCACTAATAAAATTGCCCACACTGTTCACAACCTCTTTATCTTTTTACCCAATTATATGACTGATTGACAAGCAAAATGGTTACAAATTATTTTTTAACGCACGTTTTCTTCAGATTCTCTTTTTAACACCTCTTCTAAATAAGCTAAGAGTTTCGGTCTCATTTCCTTCCGCAGCAGCCCGATCTCCGTGCCGGCCTTAAAACAGCCGAGCTTGTCGCCTATATCAAACCGTCTTCCTTCGAGCTCCCGCGCATAGATACTTTGGGTGCGGCACACTTCGCGCAGCGCGTCTGTCAATTGGATTTCGTTGCCTGCGCCTCTTCCGATCGTCTTCAGCGCTTTAAAAATGGCAGGGGTTAATATGTAACGGCCCATCACGGCGATGTGAGAGGGCGCCTTTTCAACAGCCGGCTTTTCAATCAGATCCTCAACCTGGTACACACGACCGTTCTGCCGCCCCGTCTGTATAATACCATATTTGCTGACATCGGCGGGATCGACGGGCTGTACGCCGATCGTTTCTGTGCCGTGTTGGTTATAGACGTCTATGAGCTGCGAGAGCGCGGGAGTGTCAGATACCATAATATCATCACCTAAGAGAACGGCAAAAGGCTCTTCTCCGATAAAATGCTCCGCACACAGCACCGCATGACCTAAGCCGAGCGGCTCTTTTTGGCGGATGTAATGAATATTGGCCAAATCGGCAATCTGCTGCATTTCCTTCAGCATCTCCGTCTTGCCTTTTTCCCGCAGATTGAATTCCAATTCCGCCGACCGGTCAAAATGATCTTCAATCGAGCGCTTGTTTCTTCCTGT
This sequence comes from Bacillus sp. 01N42_2, assembly GCF_056399565.1. NCBI lineage: Bacteria > Bacillati > Bacillota > Bacilli > Caryophanales > Bacillaceae > Bacillus > Bacillus sp. 01N42_2. Next base: position 19,647 of record NZ_JBFTRO010000002.1, read on the forward strand.
AATAATCAGAATATCTTCAATCCCTGACTCGGCGGCCTCTTCTACGATATATTGGATTGCCGGTTTGTCAACGATCGGCAGCATTTCTTTCGGCTGCGCCTTTGTCGCCGGCAGAAATCTCGTTCCTAAACCCGCTGCGGGAATGACCGCTTTTCTCACTTTTTTTCTCATTCATCTTCACTCCTGATCCTGTATGTTTTTCAGCGAATCTCTGAATACCCAGATTCGGTTTCCGATAAAATTCATCATCATTCCGCCGATAGTGGCGGCGAGCTTACTCACCAAAAGCGAACAGCCGCCTTTTTGAAACGCGTACAGCAGCAAAAAGGTGATCCCCGACGCGGCAAGATTAATGATGAGAAAGCACACGATCTCTTTCCCGTCAGCCTTGCGCTTTACACGAAACGTCCAATTCCGGTTCCACACATAGCTATTGATCATTCCAGCCGAATAAGAGCAGATCTGTGCCGGCAGATAAGGGACATGGCAGGCGGTAAGCAGAAAGAAGACCCCAAAATCGATCAGCGTATTGCCGGCCCCGACCGTGCAGAAACGGCCTAATGTCTTTATTTTTCCTTTCAGCATAACAGTGACCTCCCCTCTAATAAGATGCGGATGGTGTCCTATTTGTTGATATCGATTACTTTAGCGGACAGCCTTGAAAAAACAATGACTAAAATATGAACAAAACATGAAAACGTTAAGTTAACAGTTTGATAGATTAGGTTGACATATTTCGAGAGGGGCACTAATATTCTGTATAAGTGTTAACCTTTAATTATTTTGGTTAACATTATTTTTCAAGGCAAGAGAAAGGAGGGGAAAGGAATGGAGGAAGAAACATATTACAGCGTCAGAATGAGAGCTTCCCGAAATGCCTCTCATGAACAGGGCGGGAAACACATTTCCGGCGGAGAACGGCTTATCACTTACAGCGGAATACAGGAAGCGGTGAATGGCTTATTACATAAAGGCTTCTCGCATTCAAGAGGGACACCTGATTTTATGCAGATCCAGCTTGAAAGTGTCAATGAACCGATCAAAACGATCCGCCCTTTGCCGATTACCGTACATCAAACAGATACGGCAGAGAAAGGACAAGCAATCGCCCGTACGCTTTTGCAAAAAGCAGGGATTCCTCCGCGCATGATAGAGAAAGCCTATCAAAACATCGCGGAATATGCAGAAGCAAGAGGAGCGGTCCTGTTTGACATCCGGACAGGAAAACGCATTGACGGCAGAAGGGAAAGAGGTGTGCGGGTGTCCCGAATGGATTGGCCGGCACACGATTTTCAAAAATGGGCTTTAGATCACAACATGCCGGAAAATTCACGAATCAAAGAAGCACATGCCATCGCGGCAAAGGTTTGCGAGCATCCGGGAATCATAGCTGAAGTGTGCTGGTCAGATGACCCTGATTACATAACGGGCTACGTTGCCTCAAAAGAGCTGGGCTATCAGCGGATTACCAAGATGAAGAATGACGGCGATGAGAGCGGCTGCCGGATTTTCTTTACAGATGGAATCACAGATACAGAGAGCTGTATCCATTTTTTAGAGAAACAGCCTGTATTCATTCAGCGGGAGGGGAACATATGAAACAATCAATGATTGAAAAAAGCAAAAAGCATCTTTGGCTGCCTTTCACACAAATGAAAGATTACGATGAGGATCCGTTAATGATTGAAAGTGGAAACGGAATCATGCTGAAAGACACAAGCGGCAAAGAATACTATGACGGCTTTTCCTCAGTATGGCTCAATGTACACGGCCACCGCAAAAAAGAAATGGATGAGGCGATTCAAAAACAGCTTAAAAAAATCGCTCATTCGACCTTGCTGGGCATGACGAATGTTCCCGCGACAGAACTTGCCGAGATGCTGACGGGCATTGCACCTGAAAATCTGACACGTGTTTTTTACTCTGACAGCGGAGCGGAAGCAATGGAAATCGCTCTGAAAATGGCCTTTCAATACTGGAAAAACATAGGGAGGCCCAAAAAGCAGACATTCATTTCGATGCAGAACGGCTATCACGGCGATACGATCGGAGCGGTCAGCGTCGGTTCTATTGAACTCTTTCACCATGTATACGGCCCGCTGATGTTTGAAAGCTACAAAGCGCCGATTCCTTACGTATACAGATCTGAAAGCGGCGACCCCGTACAGTGCCGGGATGAATGTCTGAACGCGCTCGAACAGCTGCTCGCAAAGCATCACGAAGAGATTGCCGCACTTACGATTGAATCGATGGTGCAAGGCGCATCCGGCATGATCGTCATGCCTGAAGGTTTTCTGGCAGGCGTACGAAAGCTGTGTACGGCATATGATGTGTTAATGATCGTTGACGAAGTGGCGACGGGGTTCGGCCGCACCGGAAAAATGTTTGCCTGTGAGCATGAAAATGTCCAGCCGGACTTGATGGCGGCAGGGAAAGGAATTACGGGAGGCTATTTGCCGATCGCTGTGACGTTTGCCACAGAAGCCATTTATAAAGCCTTCTACGATGACTACGACAAAATGAAAACATTTTTCCACGGCCACTCCTATACAGGAAATCAGCTGGGCTGTGCCGCGGCAATTGAAAATCTCCGTTTATTTGAATCAGAGCGCATCGTTGAACAAGTTGCCGAAAAATCAAAAACGGCAGCGATGTTTCTTCATGATCTGAAGCAGCTTCCTCATGTCGGCGATGTCCGCCAGCTCGGTTTCATGTGCGGCATAGAGCTCGTGCAGGATAAGGGGACAAAACAGCCTTACCCGCCTGAAAAGCGTGTTGGATATAAGGTGTCTTTGAAAATGAGAGAGCTCGGTATGCTGACGAGGCCGCTCGGAGACGTAATCGCCTTTCTTCCGCCGCTCGCCAGCACGACTGATCAGTTAAAAGCCATGATCTCCATTATGAAAGAAGCGATAGCCGAGGTGACCGGCCGTGGATTTTGACGGATGGCTCTTCGAAAGGCTCGATGCGGTGAAAAGAGACGGGCTGTATCGGACGCTGCGGAAACAGGAAACCGCTCTCAAAAACAAAGGGGAAAAGATCTGGGCATCCAATGACTATTTAGGCCTGTCTAAAGATGAGCGCCTGATCACAGCCGCGCAAACGGCGCTAAACTGCTTCGGAGCAGGAAGCAGCGGTTCCCGGTTAACGACAGGAAATACTTTTTGGCATGAAACACTTGAACAAACAATCGCAGATTTTAAACAGACGGAAGCTGCTTTATTGTTTTCCAGCGGTTACTTGGCAAATATCGGCGTGCTTGCTTCACTGCCTCAAAAAGGCGATGTCATTTTAAGCGATCAATTGAACCATGCGAGCATTGTTGACGGCTGCCGTTTATCGAAAGCGGAAACCATAGTGTACCGCCATATTGATATGGCTGATCTTGAGGAAAAACTTGCCTCCGTCCAGTCCAGGAACCGCCGCTTTATCGTCACGGACGGCGTCTTCAGCATGGACGGCACCATTGCGCCTCTTGACCGCATAATGGCGCTTGCAAAGCAGTATCAGGCATTTGTGATAGCAGATGACGCGCATGCAACCGGTGTACTCGGGGAAAACGGCGGGGGAACCAGTGAATATTTTGGTGTTTGTCCTGATGTTGTCATCGGCACGTTAAGTAAAGCGGTCGGAACGGAAGGAGGTTTTGCCGCGGGGTCAAACATTTTCATTGATTTTTTGCTGAATCATGCGCGGACGTTTATTTTTCAGACGGCCCTTCCGCCGGCAATTTGTGCGGCTGCCCATACGGCATTTGACATCATATCAGATATGTACGATACGCGCCGTGAACTGCTGTCGTCTGTCAAAACGATCAAAACCCGTCTGGCCGATATGGGTTTTACCGTAAGAGGCGGAGATACACCAATCATCGCCGTCATCATCGGTGATGCAAAAACAGCGGTTTCAGTTGCTGCACTGCTGGAGAAAAAGGGAATCTGCGCCCCGGCCATCCGCCCGCCATCCGTTCCTGACGGCGAAAGCAGAATCAGGCTGACCGTCACGGCGGACCGCAGCTTACAGGACATAGATGGGCTTACAGAAGCATTTGATTCCATTAGAAAAGAGCTGAATATAAACAAATGAGAAGTTTTTTTGTCACAGGAACAGATACGGGCGTCGGAAAAACTATCGTCTCTTGCGGACTAGCCGCGGCATTCAGGCAGAAACGTGCGGATGTCGGAGTGTTTAAGCCGTTTTTAAGCGGGGTGCCGCGGACTCATCCGGAAAGTGACACCTCGCTCTTGAAAGACATGTCACAAACCGCACTGTCTCATGAAGAGATTACGCCATTTGAATGGAAAGAGCCGCTTGCACCGTACACGGCCGCCATGCTTGAAGGAAAATCCGTGAGCATGGAGGAGGTCACGGCCCACTGGAGAAAGATCAAAAATCGTCATGAGTGTTTCATCGTCGAAGGGGCCGGCGGCATTTCCGTCCCGCTTGGTGAAAATTATTTAGTCAGTCATCTGATAAAAGCCTTGGAATTGCCGGCAGTGATTGTGGCCAGGCCTGATCTCGGAACCATCAACCACACGTATTTAACCGTTGAATATGCGAAAAACATGGGGATAGAGGTTCTCGGCATCATTATCAACGGCGTAAAGAGCCGGCCGGGGCTGGACGAAAAGACAAACCCGAGCATGATTGAAACATTATGCAAAGTTCCGATTTTGGGAATCACACCAAAGCTGGATCTCGTTTCAGCAGAAAACATTCAACACATGATTGAGAAACATGTAGATGTTTCCTCTTTCATGAATCTGACACAAATGGGGAGATAAACATGAATCAATGGATGGATCTTGCAGAGAGAGTGCTGGACGGGGCGGAAGTAACGAACCAGGAAGCGCTTGCCATTTTAAATTGCCCTGATGAGGATCTTTTATTGCTGATGCATGCCGCTTTTCATATTAGAAAACGATTTTACGGAAAAAAGGTAAAGCTGAATATGATTATGAATGCAAAGTCAGGCCTGTGTCCCGAAAATTGCGGGTACTGTTCACAATCTGCAATATCAAAAGCGCCGATTGAGTCTTATCGGATGGTGGATAAGCATATATTGCTTAAAGGGGCAAAACGCGCCCATGACCTGAATATAGGAACATACTGCATCGTCGCCAGCGGCCGGGGACCGTCAAACAGAGAAGTAGACCAAGTGGTTGATGCTGTCAAAGAAATAAAAGAAACGTACGGTTTGAAAATCTGCGCATGCCTCGGTCTGCTGAAGCCGGAACAGGCAGAGCGGCTGAAACAGGCAGGAGTCGACCGGTACAATCATAACATCAATACGTCACAAAGGAATCACGCAAACATTACGACCTCACACACGTATGACGACAGGGTCAATACGGTACAAATGGCGAAACAATCAGGGATGTCACCTTGTTCGGGTGTCATCGTCGGCATGAAAGAGACGAAACAGGACGTCATTGATATGGCGAACAGCTTGAAAGCGCTTGACGCCGACAGCATCCCGGTTAATTTTCTGCATGCGATTGACGGAACTCCGTTAGAAGGAGTAAGCGAATTAAATCCGGTGTATTGCCTGAAAGTGCTCGCCTTGTTCCGTTTTATCAATCCGGCAAAAGAAATCCGTATCTCAGGAGGACGGGAAGTCAACCTGCGTTCGCTGCAGCCGCTCGGCCTGTACGCGGCAAACTCTATATTCGTCGGTGATTACTTAACAACCTCAGGACAGCATGAAACAGAGGATCATAAAATGCTCCATGATCTAGGTTTTGAAGTTGAATCCGTCGAAGAAATGAAAGCCGGCTTACAATCCGCCTGCAAAACGGAGGTATAAGATGACGGCGGGCGTATCAATTTCACATCCGTCCCTCCAGGCGGATTCAGATTTTTGGAATAACCCTTACCCGTTTTATGACAACCTGCGGGCCATTGATCCTGTTTATAAAGGAACTGTATTAAAATATCCGGGCTGGTATGTCACCGGGTATAAAGAGGCGGAAGCGATTCTGAAAGACAACCGGTTTAAAAACCGTGTTCCTCTTCCGGAAGCTTCAACGAAATATCAAAATCTATCGCATATCCAGCACGATATGCTGTTATTTAAAAATCAATCAGACCATAAGCGGATCCGGATGGTTATAGGGAAAGAATTCACCGCAAAGACGGCGGAATCACTCCGCCCCTGTATAAAAGAAACGGCGCATGACTTATTGGATCAAGTCCAAAACAAAAAAAACGCAGACCTTGTTTCAGAGTTTGCCTTTCCATTGGCAAGCCTCATCATTGCGAAGATACTCGGAGTGCCGAAAGAGGAGAGATATCAATTCAGACAATGGACGGCAGACGTCATTCAGGCCATTGATTTTACCCGGTCAAGAAAGACGTTAGTCAGAGCAAGCGGCACCGCAGGCAGGATGACGTCATATTTCAGAGATTTGATTCACAAGCGGAAAATCCAGCCTCAGGAAGACTTGATCAGCAGGTTTATTGTAGAAGAACAGCTTTCAAAAGAGGAAGTACTCGCGACATGTGTATTACTTATCATAGCCGGACACGAGACGACGGTAAACCTCATAAGCAACGGTGTGTATACTTTATTGAAACACCCTGAACAGCTTAGCGCACTGAGAGAAAACCCCTCGCTTATTGAAACTGCAGTCGAGGAATGTTTGCGTTATGACAGCCCTACACAGCTGACGGCCCGCACCGCTTCAGAAGACTGCGAAATAAATGGAAAGATCATAAAAAAAGGAGAGCAGGTATATATCCTTTTAGGTGCAGCCAATCGCGATCCAAGCATATTCGATCAGCCTCACAAAATGGACATTGAAAGAAAACCGAATCGGCATCTTGCATTCGGAAAGAACGCCCATTTTTGCGTAGGTTCACGATTAGCGCACATTGAAGCGCAAATAGCCATTCTCGCGCTGTTAGAGCGGATGCCTAAGCTTCGGCTGGCTGCACCCAAGCTTGAATACCGGAAGCTCATTGGTTTTAGGTCACTCACAGAGCTTCCAGTTGTCATCGGCTGATGACCATGCAGGAGGGGCGGATTTTACCAGTTCCTCCTGCAGGAAATAAATGAAAGAAAAAAGAATACATATTTATAAAGCAAAAATCCTCTCTCTCATATTCAAAAAAACTCACCGCTCAGCCATTCAATATAACGTAACAAGGGCTTCCTTTTCTTTCCGCCAAAACGGAAACTTCCGATTGTCCGGAATTCATTCGTTTAAAAAAAACGGAAAACCAAGCATGATGTAAGCTTGGCATGGTTGTTGCATTTTCTTCCTTCGAATCAATTTGTAAGCGTTTGCTATCATGAAGCAGAAAAGAGGGGGATTTGTGGACATTGTCATTATTTTATTGGCATTATGCTTGCTGATGATTGTTGCTTACCGGGGTTTTTCAGTCATTTTATTTGCCCCGATTTGCGCGCTGTTTGCTGTGCTTCTGACAGATCCGAGCTTCGTACTTCCTTTCTTCTCGAATATATTTATGGAGAAGATGGCGGGCTTTATTAAGCTGTATTTTCCTGTATTTCTTTTGGGGGCTGTTTTTGGCAAGATTGTTGAAATATCCGGGCTCGCCGAGTCGATTGCGAAAACAATCGTCAGGCTTGTGGGAGCAAAAAGAGCCATTCTCGCCATCGTCTTAATGGGTGCGATTTTAACGTACAGCGGCGTCAGTCTCTTCGTAGCGGTGTTTGCCGTCTATCCGTTTGCTAAAAACCTATTTATGAAAGCTGATATTCCCAAACGTCTGATACCCGGAACGATTGCATTGGGCGCTTTTACATTTACAATGGATGCGCTTCCCGGCACACCGCAAATTCAAAATGTCATTCCGACAGCATTTTTTAAAACAAACATTTATGCCGCTCCCTGGCTCGGACTGATTGGTGCAGCGTTTGTGCTTACGGCCGGGATGTTTTATTTAGAATTCCGGCGCAAGAAAGCGGCCGATGCAGGAGAAGGCTATGCTGGGTTTCCGTCTGAAGTTTCCGCTGCAAAGGAATCCTCAGGTCTGGCTTATGAAAAAAACACGCCTGATTTACCGCAGGAGGCAGAACCCAGTACCGCGCGGCAAGTGCTCGCCTTTATTCCGCTTATCCTTGTCGGGGTATTGAACAAATGCTTCACGATGTGGCTCCCGCATTGGTATCCCGCCGGATTTGATTTTGCGCCGCTCGGTTTAGAAGCGTTCGGAAAGATTGATCTTTCTTCCGTCACTGCGATCTGGTCAGTAGAGCTCGCACTGTTCATCGGTATCATGACAACGATTTTGTTCGATTGGAAAAAAGTGCTCTTCAATTTGAAGGAAGGACTGAATGAGGGCATCGGGGGCGCCTTGCTGGCGTCAATGAATACAGGAGCCGAATACGGATTTGGCGGCATCATTGCAGCGCTTCCCGGCTTCAAAGCAGTCAGCAGCGGCATATCGCAGACGTTTACTGATCCGCTTGTCAATGGAGCGGTGACGACCACTGCGCTTGCCGGGATTACAGGGTCGGCCTCAGGAGGAATGGGCATCGCTTTAAGTACGATGTCCGCAGCGTATACAGAAGCAATCCATACATTTCACATCCCGCCGGAAGTCATGCACCGGGTGATCTCGATGGCCTCCGGCGGGATGGACACTCTTCCGCATAATGGCGCCGTCATTACGCTGCTCGCGGTCACAGGGTTGACTCACCGCCAATCCTACAGAGATATCTTTGCCATTACCGTCATTAAAACAGCGGCTGTGTTTGTCATCATCGGTATTTACAGTCTGACGGGCCTTGTGTAGCCAAAACAGAAAGGGGAAGCGAATATGGGAAAAGGGAAAATCATGGATTCGTTTAAAGAAGCTGCTGAACTGATCAAAGACGGAGATACCCTCATCGCAGGAGGATTCGGCCTGTGCGGCATTCCGGAACAATTAATTCTCGCGATCAGGGACAGCAGCGTGAAAAACCTGACCGTTGTCAGTAATAACTGCGGTGTTGATGACTGGGGGCTGGGCCTCTTGCTTGCAAATCGGCAGATCAAAAAAATGGTCGCATCCTATGTGGGAGAAAACAAAACCTTTGAACGGCAGTTTTTAAGCGGGGAGCTGGAAGTCGAATTGGTTCCCCAAGGAACGCTCGCAGAACGAATTCGCGCGGGAGGGGCGGGCATCCCGGGTTTTTATACATCTGCGGGCGTCGGGACATCAGTAGCCGAAGGAAAAGAACAGAAGACATTTGAAGGACGCACCTATCTTCTGGAGAAAGGAATTACAGGGAACGCCGCCATCGTAAAGGCCTGGAAAGCTGATCCTCTGGGCAACCTGGTTTTCAGAAAGACGGCGAGAAACTTCAATCCGCTCGCTGCCATGGCAGGCAAAGTGACGATTGCAGAGGCTGAAGAAATCGTCGATATCGGAGAGCTTGATCCGGATCACATTCATACACCGGGTATCTTTGTTCAGCATGTGCTCAAAAGCACAACACAAGAAAAACGGATCGAACGCCGCACCGTCCGGGAAGCATGAAGAAGGGAGCTGATCTCATGAAAGATGGCAGAAAACGAATGATCGCACGGGCAGTAAAGGAAATTAAAGACGGAATGAATGTGAATTTAGGGATAGGCATGCCGACGCTTGTCGCCAATGAAATCCCGGATCATTACAATGTGATGCTTCAGTCGGAAAACGGCTTGCTCGGAATCGGCCCTTATCCCCTTGCCGGAACGGAGGACCCAGATCTTATTAACGCCGGGAAAGAAACCATTACCGAAGTCAAAGGAGCCTCGTATTTTGACAGTGCCGAATCGTTTGCTATGATTCGCGGGGGGCACATTGATGTCGCCATCCTCGGCGGCATGGAAGTGTCCGAACGGGGAGATTTGGCGAACTGGATGATCCCCGGCAAAATGATTAAAGGAATGGGCGGCGCCATGGACTTGGTTCACGGAGCAAAACGGATCGTTGTCATCATGGAGCATGTGAATAAATATGGAGAGCCCAAAGTGAAATCGGAATGTACGCTGCCTTTAACCGGCAGGCAGGTCGTCGATCGGCTGATCACAGATTTGGCGGTATTCGATTTCCGCCAAGGCCGTATGACGCTGACCGAATTGCAGGAAGGCGCGGCATTAGAGGAAGTCCTCGAGAAAACCGAAGGCCGGTTCACTGTCAGTGAAGCATTAACGTCCCGGCGGAAATAAGGAGGTATCATCATGCATTCAATGCTGAAACACAAAACAGCTGTGGTGACAGGGGCAGCCAGAGGAATCGGATTTGAAATCGCTCAAGAATTCACCCGTGAAGGAGCCTCCGTTCTCATAGCGGATGTTAATGAACAGGCGGGAAAAGAAGCTGCTGCAAAACTCAGCGGAGAAGGCGCCCATGCCATCAGCATCACGTGTGATGTAACAGATGAAAAACAAACGGCCGATATGATTCAAACAGCTCTGACAGAATTCGGCCGGCTCGATATTCTCGTAAATAACGCGGGCATTCAGCATATCGCGCCCATCGAGGAATTTCCCGCGGAACAGTTTGAAAGACTCATCCGTGTCATGCTGACTGGACCGTTTCTCACCATGAAACATGCATTCCCCGCAATGAAAAAACAGCAGTTCGGACGGATCATCAATATGGCGTCTGTCAACGGACTGATCGGCTTTTACGGAAAAGCGGCATATAACAGCGCCAAGCATGGCGTCATCGGCTTAACGAAAGTCGGCGCACTTGAAGGCGCGGCTGACGGCATTACCGTCAATGCGCTTTGCCCAGGATATGTGGACACTCAGCTTGTCCGCAATCAGTTAAAGGATATTTCCGCAACAAGGAATGTACCGTACGAACGGGTGCTGGAGGACGTCATCTTTCCGCTCGTTCCCCAAAAACGGCTGCTGTCAGTGAAGGAAATTGCGGATTACGCCGTATTTTTAGCCAGCGACAAAGCAAAAGGCGTCACCGGTCAGGCCGTCGTTATGGACGGCGGTTATACCGCTCAATAGTTCTGATACCCATGAAAAAACAGCCGTTTTGAGCGGCTGTTTTTTTCTGTCCAAATAAGATTGGGGTTCTTGATAAGCAAGATGGTGAATGCTGACGGAAGGTTACAAAACAATGTAAACAAAAAACAGCCGGAATTTAATCGATTGAGAATGCATCAATCGGTATCGGAGCAGGATCATCCATATGTTCTGCACCGCATTTCACTGCAGATTTTCCTCTTCCAATCCCATTCCTGCACAACCAGTTTACAATCCTTCACAGATATACAAATGAACTTTTACAATAAACAGAAAAGATGTAATTTCTGACACAATTATGCCTATATACCCAAAAAATATGAAACATTAAGGGCGCTCCCTAAGTGAAGAAGAGTCGGAAACAGGCTTCCGGCCCGGCTCTCATCACCTCTCTTTAAGACTGATTTTTCAGTGTCAGCTCCATCTTATATTTTATGAACAATTATAACCAGTTCGTTTGTGAAATCGAACAATAACTCCTCCGAAAGTATTCTATACACCTTTGTTATAATCATGCTACGATGTTATATAAAGGGATATATTGTATGATATTGGATCAATGTTCAATGCGATCGGAGGGAGCTCATGAACAATCTTGCCTTTTTATTTCCTGGACAAGGATCTCAATTTGTAGGAATGGGCAAACAATTTTGGAATGATTTTGCGGTCGCAAAAAGATTATTTGAAGAAGCTGGCGACGCGATCTCCTTGGATATAAAAAAGCTGTGTTTTACCGGTGATATGAATGAATTAACAAAAACAATGAATGCGCAGCCCGCTATTTTAACGGTCAGTGTGATTGCGTTTCAAGTGTATATGCAAGAAATAGGGGTTAAGCCGCGCTTTCTTGCAGGTCACAGCTTAGGAGAATACTCGGCGCTTGTCTGTGCCGGCGCCCTTTCTTTTCATGATGCCGTTACACTTGTAAGGCGGCGGGGAATTCTTATGCAAAATGCGGATCCTCAACAGCAGGGGACGATGGCTGCCGTGACCCGGCTCTCTCTTCAAACATTGCAAGAAATGTGTGCGAAAGTGTCGACAGAAGACTTTCCGGCAGGTGTAGCCTGCATGAATTCAGACCGGCAGCATGTCATTTCCGGACATCAGCAAGCTGTGGAGCGTGTCATCAGGATGGCGGAGGAAAAGGGGGCGGCATACACTTATTTAAATGTAAGTGCACCTTTTCACAGCTCAATGATAAGATCGGCATCCGAACAATTCCAGAGTGCTTTACAGCAGTATTCCTTCCGGGATGCCGCATGGCCAATCATTTCAAATGTCACCGCGCGCCCTTACAGCAGCGGAAATTCGATCTGCGAACATCTCAAGCAGCACATGACGATGCCGGTAAGATGGGCGGAATCAATGCATTACTTGCTTTTACAAGGAGTCACGGAAGTCATCGAAATGGGGCCGAACAATGTCTTATCCGGTCTGCTGAAAAAAATAACGAATCACATTGTACCTTATCCCTTTGGACAGACATCTGATATTCACCCGCTTTCCAATTCAGCGGAAAGAAAGAAGCATATTGTCCGTTTACGCAAAAAACAACTGAATAAATTGATGATTCAATCCATCATTGCTCGAAATTACAACAAGGATTCATTGGCTTATTCCAACCTGACGAACCCATTATTTACGCAAATCCAAGAGCTGAAAGAGAGAATGGAAAGACATGAAGAAGAGCTTTCAGAACAAGAGCTCGAACATTCGATCCATTTATGCAAATTAATTTGCGAGGCTAAACAGCTTCCGGCTTGGGAAGAATTGCGGATTTTAAAATAAAGCGCCCAGGAGGGGACCTATGTATACCAGTCAATTCCAAACCTTAGTAGATGTCATTCGGGAAAGAAGCAATATCTCTGATCGCGGAATCCGTTTTATCGAATCCGATAAAAAAGAGACGGTTGTCTCTTACCGCCAATTGTTTGAAGAAGCGAAAGGCTTTCTTGGCTATTTACAGCATATCGGCATTCAGCCGAAGCAGGAAATTGTATTTCAAATCCAAGAAAACAAATCATTTGTCGTTGCTTTTTGGGCTTGTATATTAGGAGGAATGATCCCGGTACCGGTCAGTATCGGAGAAGATGATGACCATAAGCTGAAGGTGTGGCGCATTTGGAATATATTAAATCATCCGTTTCTGATTGCCTCTGAAAAAGTATTGGACAAAATAAAGAAATACGCTGCAGAACACGATTTACAGGATTTCCATCATCAATTAAACGAAAAATCTGACATCATTCAAGATCAAACCTACGATTACCCCGCTTCGTTTTATGAACCTGATGCGGATGAACTGGCTTTTATCCAATTTTCTTCCGGATCGACAGGAGATCCAAAAGGAGTCATGTTAACGCATCACAACTTAATACATAACACGTGCGCCATTGGGACTGCCCTAGCCATTCATTCGAAAGACTCTTTCTTATCATGGATGCCTTTAACGCATGATATGGGGCTCATCGCCTGCCACCTTGTTCCCTTCATAACCGGAATCAATCAAAATCTAATGCCTACAGAATTATTTATTCGCAGACCTATTCTTTGGATGAAAAAAGCTCATGAACATAAAGCCAGTATTCTATCCTCTCCTAATTTCGGGTACAACTACTTCCTTAAATTTCTGAAAAACGAACCAGACTGGGATTTATCCCATATCAAAGTCATCGCAAACGGTGCAGAACCGATATTGCCGGAGCTCTGTGACGAATTTTTGAAAAGATGCGCAGCATTCAATCTGAAAAGATCAGCCATTTTGAATGTTTACGGTTTAGCGGAAGCTTCGGTTGGCGCAGCGTTTTCTAAAATAGGTAAAGAATTCGTTCCCGTTTATTTGCATCGTGACTATTTGAATCTTGGTGAAAGAGCTGTAAAAGTCAGCAAAGAGGACCAAAATTGCGCTTCATTCGTCGAAGTGGGACAACCCATTGACTATTGTCAGCTTCGGATCTCCGATGAAACAAATGAAAGAGCAGAAGACGGAATCATCGGCCATATCCAGATTAAAGGAGACAATGTGACTCAAGGATATTATAACAACCCCGAAAGTACGGAAAAAGCGCTGACTTCTGACGGCTGGGTAAAAACGGGGGACCTCGGATTCATTAATGAAAGTGGCAACTTAGTCGTAACCGGAAGAGAAAAGGACATTATTTTCGTGAACGGAAAAAATATCTACCCGCACGATATTGAACGGGTTGCGATTGAAATGGAAGAGGTTGACTTAGGAAGGGTTGCCGCCTGCGGTGTATATGACCAAAAGACACAAAGCGGAGAAATCGTGCTCTTTGTTGTTTTCAAAAAATCGCCTGAAAAATTTGCCCCGCTTGTCAAAGAGATCAAAAAGCATTTATACCAGCGGGGCGGCTGGAGCATAAAAGAAGTACTCCCGATCAAAAAGCTGCCAAAAACGACGAGCGGGAAGGTGAAACGATATGAACTGGCCAGACAGTATGAGGCAGGGGATTTTTCATTAGAGTCTGCCGCCATTAATGAATGTTTGGAGAGCGGCCCGGAAAAAACCGGACAGACTCCCATTCATGAAATCGAAACGGAATTACTGTCTATCTTTTCCGATGTGCTCGATGGGAAAAAGGTTCACCTCACTGACAGTTATTTTGATATGGGCGCAAATTCATTACAGTTATCACAGGCTGCCGAGCGTATAGAACAGAGATTTGGACGCGAGCTTGCCGTCTCCGACCTCTTTACGTATCCTTCTATCACTGATTTAGCGGCATATCTGTCTGAAAGCCGGGCTGAAATCAAGCAGGACGTGACAGCAAAACCAAGCCATGTGACGCCGAAAGATATCGCCATTATCGGGATGTCGCTCAATGTCCCGGGAGCATCGACCAAAAGTGATTTTTGGGATTTGCTAGAAAAAGGAGAGCACAGCATTCGAGAATACCCTGCATCCCGGCTGAAAGATGCGGCGGATTATTTAAAGTCCATCCAAAGTGAATTCAATGAGAATCAGTTTGTGAAGGGCGGTTATTTAGATGAAATCGACCGTTTTGATTATTCGTTTTTCGGTTTAGCGCCTAAAACCGCTCAGTTTATGGATCCTAACCAAAGACTGTTTTTGCAGTCTGCATGGCATGCGATTGAAGATGCGGGCTATGCCGGGGACGGGATAAACGGGAGCCGGGTCGGGGTATATGCAGGGTACTCGAAGGTGGGCTACGATTATGAACGCCTCCTTTCTGCGAATTATCCGGAGGAACTTCAGCAATATATAGTAGGCAATCTTCCTTCCGTGTTAGCCAGCCGGATTGCTTATTTCTTAAATTTAAAAGGGCCGGCGGTCACGGTGGATACGGCCTGCTCTTCATCGCTTGCCGCCGTTCATATGGCATGCAAATCTTTAATTTCCGGCGATTGTGACATGGCTCTTGCCGGCGGGATCCGGACATCGCTCTTGCCGATCCGTATCGGACTTGATATGGAATCCTCGGACGGGTACACGAAAACGTTCAGCAAAGATTCAGACGGCACGGGCTCGGGTGAAGGCGCGGCGGCAGTCCTGTTAAAACCTTTGCAGGATGCAGTTCGCGACGGAGACCATATTTACGGCGTGATTAAAGGAAGCGCCATAAATCAAGACGGAACGACCGCCGGGATTACCGCACCGAATCCGGCAGCTCAGACTGAGGTCATTGAGACGGCCTGGAAAGATGCGGGCATTGCTCCTGAAACGCTGTCTTTCATCGAAGCGCATGGCACCGGAACAAAGCTCGGCGATCCGGTTGAATTCAACGGGCTTTGTAAAGCGTTTGAAAAACACACGGCAAAAAAGCAATTTTGTGCGATTGGTTCTGTTAAATCGAACATCGGTCATTTGTTTGAAGCAGCAGGCATCGTCGGACTGATCAAATCTGTCCTCATGCTGAATCATAAGAAAAACCCGCCTTTAGCGCACTTTAACGAACCTAATCCGCTCATTCATTTTCACTCTTCACCATTTTATGTGAATCAGGAAGCTGCGGAGTTCACATCCGGTGATGAGCCGCTGCGAGGCGGAATCAGCTCGTTCGGTTTTAGCGGAACGAACGCTCATGTGGTATTGGAGGAATATACTTCTCAAAATGAGGATGCACCTGATGACGAACATGAGCCGCACCTATTTGTTTTATCTGCTCATACTGAAAAATCACTCTATGAACTCGCACAGCAGTACCGTCAATATGCAGCAGATGACAGCCAAGCTTCATTGAAGTCCATTTGCTATACAGCCGGCACGGGCAGGGCTCATTTGGATCATGGTATTGCCATGATTGTCTTCAGTAAGCAGGAATTATGTGACAAGCTGACTTCCGTAATCCAAGGAGACAGACATCTTCCCGGAGTATACGTTGGTTATAAGAACTTGAAGGAAATGCTGCCTGCCCATAAAGAGGAGCTGAATAAACAAGCAGCCGCTCTGTTGGAGCAACGTATACGTACGCATGATGAACGGATCGCATGGCTGAATCGCGCCGCCGAATTATTTGTGCAGGGAGCCGTAATAGACTGGAGCGCCATTTACGCCAGTGAAACCGTACAAAAAACGCCATTGCCCCTGTATCCGTTTGAACGGAACCGCTGCTGGGCTGAAGCTGACCAATTGCGCCTAAACGAGGGCCGAGAGAAAGGAGAAGCCGCATTGAACATCAATCAATCGAAGGCGCATATTGAATCCTTCCTGAAAACAGTCATCAGCAATTCTTCTGGAATCAG
The DNA here is from genome assembly GCF_056399565.1 of Bacillus sp. 01N42_2. Lineage (NCBI taxonomy): Bacteria > Bacillati > Bacillota > Bacilli > Caryophanales > Bacillaceae > Bacillus > Bacillus sp. 01N42_2. Next base: position 36,350 of record NZ_JBFTRO010000002.1, read on the forward strand.
AGCGGAGGAACTCGATCTGAATGCCCATTTTATCGGGCTCGGAATGGATTCTATCATGCTGTCTCAGGTCAAAAAAGCTATCGCGGACGAATTTGGGATAGACATCCCGATGGATCGTTTTTTTGATACGATGAACAACCTTCAAAGTGTCATCGATTACTTGGCTGAGACTGTTCCATCATCTCATGCATCCGCTCCGGCTCAAGAGAATGTTCCGGCGCAGGAAACACTGGTCATTCCAGAAGCACAGCCTGAATCTGGTCACAGAGAAGATCATCAAGGAAATATGCTCGAAAAAATAATTGCTTCTCAGAATCAATTAATCCAGGACACCTTGCAAGCTCAGTTAAATAGCTTTAATTTGCTGAGAAACGGCGGTCATCATTCCGATGTGAAAGAACACGATAAAACCCAAGAGAAATCAATTCCTTCTGTCAAGCAGGGGCCTCCGGCTGTCACTGCAGAAAAGACATTGACTCGAGAAACGAAACCTTATGTTCCTTTTCAGCCTCAGAACCTGCATGAACAGGGACACTATACCGCACGGCAAAAACAATATTTAGAAGATTTCATCGTGAAATATGCAGATAAAACGAAAGGTTCCAAACAGTATACGGACAAAACCCGATTTGCTCATGCAAATAATCGCAACTTGTCCAGCTTCCGTTCATATTGGAAGGAAATCGTGTACCCGATTATCGCTGAACGTTCTGACGGTTCCAAGATGTGGGATGTTGACGGCAATGAATACATTGATATCACCATGGGATTCGGGGTTAACCTTTTCGGGCATCATCCTTCCTTTATTACACAAGTTATCGATGATTCAGTCCGTTCATCATTGCCTCCGCTCGGCCCGATGTCGGATGTCGCAGGAGAAGTTGCCGATCGGATCCGCACATGCACTGGGGTGGAAAGGGTCGCTTTCTATAATTCCGGAACAGAGGCTGTCATGGTTGCCCTTCGTTTAGCGCGGGCGGCAACAGGAAGAAAGAAAGTTGTGGCCTTCTCGGGATCTTATCACGGTACGTTTGACGGGGTATTAGGGGTTGCCGGCACTAAAGGCGGAGCCTCGTCTGCGAATCCGCTGGCTCCGGGTATACTGCAGAGCTATATGGATGATTTGATTATTTTACATTACAACAATCCCGATTCGCTCGATGTGATTCGCAGCCTTGGTGATGAATTGGCAGCCGTACTGGTGGAACCTGTACAAAGCCGCAGGCCGGATTTGCAGCCGCGGGCATTTTTGAAAGAATTGCGGGCGATCACGCAGCAATCCGGAACAGCTTTGATTATCGATGAAATTATTACCGGATTTCGGATCGGTCTCGGCGGCGCCCAGGAATGGTTCGGTATTCAGGCTGATTTAGTGACCTACGGAAAAATCATCGGCGGCGGACAGCCGTTAGGGATTGTTGCCGGAACAGCTGAGTTCATGAATGCGATCGACGGGGGAACCTGGCAGTATGGGGACGATTCCTATCCGCAAGATGAGGCGAAACGCACGTTTGTGGCCGGCACATTCAATACTCACCCGCTTACCATGAGAATGTCGTTAGCCGTGCTTCGCCATTTACAAACCGAGGGAGAACACCTGTATGAACAGCTGAATCAAAAAACAGCCTCCCTGGTTGATCGGCTAAATCGCTTCTTTGAACAATCGCAAGTGCCTATCCGCATGGTTCAATTCGGTTCTTTATTCCGGTTTGTCTCATCGCTTGATAACGACTTGTTCTTTTACCATCTCAATTATAAAGGGATCTATGTGTGGGAAGGACGCAACTGCTTCCTATCCACGGCGCATACCGCGGATGATATTGAACACATCATTCAAGCTGTTAAAGACACGGTGAAGGATCTTCGCCGAGGCGGATTTATTCCGGAAGGCCCGGATTCTCCTGATGACGGCGGACATAACAAATCAGGGGCGTACGAGCTTTCAGATGAACAAAAACAATTGGTTATGGCATCCCATTATGGGAATGAAGCTTCTGCAGCTTTAAACCAGTCCATTATGCTGAAAGTAAAGGGCGAACTGCAGCATACACCATTAAAACAAGCCGTCCGGCATATCGTCGACCGTCATGAAGCTTTACGTACGGTGATTCATCCCGATGACGAAGTACAGCAAGTGCAGGAACGGATGACTATAGAAATACCTGTCATTGATTTTACCGGTCACCCGGAAGAGCAGCGGGAAACAGAAATTCAGAAATGGCTGACTGAAGATGCCAAGCGGCCGTTTCACTTCCAAGAACAAAAGCCCTTGTTTCGAATCCATGTGCTTACATCGGCTCACAATGAACATCTGATTGTGCTCACGTTCCATCATATCATTGCCGATGGATGGTCGATCGCCGTTTTTGTTCAAGAGCTGGAGAGCAGCTACGCGGCAATCGTACAAGGAAAATCAATTCAGCAAAAAGAGGCCGCTGCTTCATTTCGCCAATATTTAGACTGGCAGCAGGCGCAAATTGACAGCAGCCATTATGAAGAAGGAGTCCGGTATTGGCGGCATCATTTCTCAGAACCGATACAGCAGGCAGTCCTGCCGGGCGCCGCTTCTGCCCGCCATCAGAACGGATACGAGGGAGACCGGTGTACCGTCCGGCTTGGGCGGCCTTTAAGCGAGGCCTTAAAGTCTTTAAGCATTCGGATGAAAAATAGCGTATTTGTAACGCTGCTTGGTGCATTTCACCTTTTTCTGCACCAGCTTACCAAACAGACGGGCCTTGTAATCGGGATGCCGACAGCCGGTCAATCCCATATGAAACAGCATGATCTGATTGGAAATTGCGTCAATATGATTCCGGTAAAAAACACGGCTTCTTCAGAAAGCACTTTATCCGGCTATATGGACCGGATGAAAGAAAACGTGAATCAAGCCATGCGCCATCAAGCCGTTCCGATGACACTGGCGGCCAGAGAACTTCCGCACGATCATGTGCCGGCCATGCGTATTATTTTTAATTTGGACAGGCCTTTTCGAAAGCTTCACTTCGGAAAGGCGGAAGCTGAGCTCGTTGCTTACCCTATGAAATGCATTTCATACGATCTCTTTCTTAACGTAACGGATGTGGATCAAGAATACATTCTTGATTTTGATTTTAATACGAATGTCGTCAGTCCGGAGATCATGAAAAAGTGGGGAGCGGGCTTCACGACATTGCTGCAAAAGATGGTTGAGGGGGATTCAGTCCCTCTTAACGCCTTGGTGATGTTTTCCGATGAAGAACAGCATCATTTACAAGAACTTTACGCCGAACACCAAAAGCGGGTTTCTTCAATTGTAAGCAATACGGAAAACCTTGCTGATGCCTACGAGGCGCCGGCAAATGAAACGGAGCGGCAGCTGGCGCAGATTTGGGAGGAGCTTTTCGGCCTTGAGCGGGTTGGCAGATTAGATCGCTTTCTGGAACTGGGAGGAAACTCACTCCAAGCGACGCTTATGCTTTCCAAAGTTCAGAAGACATTTCAGCAAAAAGTTTCCATCGGACAATTTTTCAATCATCAGACTGTTAAGGAATTAGCACGTTTCATTCAGAATGAAACGAAAGTCATGCACCTCCCAATCAAAGCTGCTGAGAAAAAAGCGTATTACCCGACATCGCCGGCGCAGCAAAGAGTCTATTTCCTCCATCAACTGGAGCCCGATCAGCTGGCTCAAAATATGTTCGGCCAAATATCAATTATAGGGAAGTACGATGAGCATGCCTTGATTTCTTCCCTTCAGCAAGTCATAGAGCGGCATGAAGCGTTTCGCACATACTTTGAAATGATAGACGGGGAAATCGTTCAGAAACTTGAAAACGAAGTCGATTTTATCGTTAAAGTCCGGACCATGAGCCGGAACGAATTTGAAGCTTATGCAGACCGATTTGTAAAACCGTTCCGCTTGGAAGAAGCTCCTTTGGTTCGCGCGGAGCTGATCAAGATTGAAAACGAGCAGGCCGAACTGCTCATCGATATGCACCATATCATTTCGGACGGTTATTCCGTCAACATCCTTACAAATGAATTGCTGGCTTTATATCATCAAAAACCGCTACCGGATATTGAATTTGAATATAAAGATTTCGCAGAATGGCAAAACCAATGGCTGAATGAGGATGCCATGAAGCGGCAGGAGGCATATTGGCTGGAACAATTTCAAGACGAAATCCCGGTCCTTCAATTGCCGACAGACGGCTCAAAAGCGGCGGAGCAGTCTTCCGAGGGACAGCGCGTGACGTGCTCCTTACAGCCTGATGTCATCCGTTCGCTGCAAGAGCTGGCGCAAAAAGCGGGAACGACTCTCTATACGGTGATGCTGGCGGCCTACAAAGTGCTGCTACATAAATATACGGGCCAAGAAGACATAGTCGTAGGTACGCCTGCTTCAGGAAGAAATCATCCGGATATTGAAAATATCATCGGTATTTTCATACAAACCATCGGAATCCGAACGAAGCCGCACGCCAATCGAAAGTTCTCGGATTATCTGGAAGAAGTAAAGAGGCAGACGCTTGACGCTTTCGAAAACCAAGACTATCCATTCGACAGGCTTGTGGAGAAATTAAATGTCCAGCGGGAAACAACGGGAACATCGCTGTTTAACACGATGTTTGTATTTCAAAATATTGAATTTCATGAAATCCGGCACGATGAATGTACGTTTAAGGTGAAAGAGCGAAATCCCGGAGTCTCTTTATATGATTTGATGCTGACGGTCGAAGATGCCGGACACCAGATCGAGATGCATTTTGATTTTAAACCGGGACAGTTTGAAAAAGACACCATTGAACAGATCACCAGACACTATATCAGCATATTAAACAGCCTTGTGGAGCAGCCGGAGATGACGCTGTCTTCCGTTCCTATGCTGTCTGAAACCGAACGGCATCAATTGCTGACGGAGTGTAATGACACAAAGACGCCGTATCCGCATAAGGAAACAGTAACCCGATGGTTTGAAAAACAGGCGGCACAGCGGCCCGATCATCCAGCCGTTATTTTTGGCAATGAGCAGTATACGTACAGACAGCTCAATGAACGGGCGAACCAATTGGCGCGGACGTTACGGACAAAAGGCGTACAAGCGGATCAATTCGTTGCCATCCTTTCTCCGCATTGCCTTGAGCTGATTGTTGGAATTTTGGCAGTTCTGAAATCCGGCGGCGCATACGTGCCTATTGACCCTGAATATCCGGAAGATCGGATTCAATATATGCTGAGCGATTCAAAAGCGGAGGTTGTGTTGACACTGCAGAGCCTGCAAGATCAATTACCGTATGATGGTGACGTTGTGCTTTTGGATGAGGAAAGTTCATATCATGAGGACCGCTCGAATCTTGAATCGGATAGCAATGCACATGATTTGGCCTACATGATCTATACGTCGGGTTCTACGGGAAATCCGAAAGGTGTACTCATTGAGCACCAGGGATTGAGTAATTATATTTGGTGGGCGAAAGAGGTTTATGTAAAGGGTGAGAAAACCAACTTCCCATTATATTCTTCCATCTCTTTCGATCTGACGGTGACTTCGATATTTACACCGCTGGCTACAGGAAATACCATCGTTGTCTTCGATGGAGAGGACAAAAGCACCGTGCTTTCTGAGATTATAAAGGACACAAGAATAGACATGATCAAATTGACACCGGCACATTTGCACGTCATCAAGGAGATGAATATAGCAGGCGGCACCGCAATTCGGAAAATGATTGTGGGCGGAGAAAATTTAAGCACCCGTCTGGCCAAAAGTGTCAGCGAGCAGTTTAAAGGCCGGCTGGACATTTTCAATGAATACGGACCGACGGAAGCTGTCGTCGGATGTATGATTTATCACTTCGACGCAGAACGGGACAAGCGGGAATTTGTACCGATCGGCACTCCGGCTGCCAATACGGATATTTATGTGGCCGATGCAAGCAGAAACCTGGTTCCGATCGGTGTAATCGGCGAAATATATATCAGCGGACCGGGTGTGGCCAGAGGGTATTGGAACCGCCCGGATTTAACGGCAGAGAAATTTATTGAAAACCCATTTATACCGGGAGCGAAGATGTACAAAACAGGGGATTTGGCTAAACGATTGAAGGATGGAAATCTTGTATATATTGGGCGCGTTGATGAACAAGTCAAAATCAGGGGACACCGAATCGAGCTTGGTGAAATTGAAGCAGCAATGCATAACGCGGAAGCGGTGCAAAAAGCCGCGGTTACAGTGAAAGAAGAAGAAGACGGCTTAAAACAATTATGCGCGTATTACGTAAGCGACAAGCCTTTAGCGGCTGCGCAGCTTAGGGAACAACTGTCATCGGAGCTTCCTGACTACATGGTTCCTTCTTATTTTGTCCGTCTGGACGATATGCCGTTAACGTCCAACGGGAAAATAAACCGTAAGGCACTGCCCGCGCCAGAAGCGAGTCTTCAGCAGACAGCTGAATATGTTCCGCCGGGCAATGAGGCGGAGTCCAAACTCGCAGATTTATGGCAGGAAGTGCTCGGAATAAGCCGTGCGGGAATTAAACATAATTTCTTTGATCTCGGAGGGAACTCCATTCGCGCAGCGGCCTTAGCCGCCAGAATTCAAAAAGAGCTGGATGTGAATCTGTCTCTAAAAGACATATTCAAGTTTCCTACCATTGAACAATTGGCTGAAAAGACGTTACACATGGACAAAAATCAATATATACCGATCCCGGCCGCAAAGGAAATGTCCTATTATCCGGTTTCTTCAGCTCAGAGACGGATGTATTTGTTAAGTCACGCAGAAGGCGGCGAGCTGACTTACAATATGACAGGTGCCATGAGCGTGGAAGGAGACGTTGATCCCGACCGGTTAAACGACGCTTTTCAAAAATTAATCGAGCGTCATGAAGCGTTGCGCACCAGCTTTGAATTATATGAAGGTGAGCCGGCGCAGCGAATTCATCAGAGCGTCGAATTTACAATAGAACAAATTCAAGCAAGCGAAGAAGAAGCGGAAGACCGTGTGCTTGAATTCATCCAAGCGTTTGATTTAGCCAAACCGCCTCTGATGCGAGCGGGATTAATTGAACTTGAACCTTTGCGGCATGTGCTTGTGGTTGATATGCATCATATCATTTCTGACGGCGTGTCCGTCAATATTATGATGAACGATCTGAGCCGGCTCTACGCAGGGAACCAACCGGACCCGCTTTCAGTTCAATATAAAGATTATGCGGTCTGGCAGCAATCGGACATTCAGAGACGGAACATCAAGAGCCAGGAAGCGTATTGGCTGGATCAGTTTCACGATGACATTCCCGTACTGGATATGCCTGCGGATTATGAGAGACCTGCCATACGCGATTACGAAGGCGAATCATTCGAATTTGTTATACCAGAACACTTGAAACAGCGTTTAAGCCATATGGAAGAAGAAACAGGCGCAACACTGTATATGATTTTATTGGCGGCCTATACGATTCTTTTATCTAAATACAGCGGACAAGAGGATATTATCGTAGGAACGCCGTCTGCCGGGCGGACTCACTTGGATGTGGAGTCCGTTGTGGGAATGTTCGTCAATACGTTAGTCATTCGGAATCACCCGGCGGGCCGTAAAACATTTGATGCCTACTTAAACGAAGTAAAGGAAAACATGCTGAACGCCTATAAAAATCAAGACTATCCGTTGGAAGAATTGATACAGCATTTACATCTTCCGAAAGATTCAAGCCGAAACCCTTTATTCGATACGATGTTTGTGCTGCAAAATCTCGACCAGGCTGAATTGACATTTGATTCCCTGCAGCTCAAGCCGTATCCATTTCATCATCCGGTTGCCAAGTTCGATTTGACCTTGTCGATTCAGGCGGATCACGACAACTATCACGGGCTGTTTGAATATTCGAAAAAACTGTTTAAGAAAAGCAGAATCGAGATTCTATCAAACGACTATTTACACATCCTATCAGCGATTCTGGAACAGCCGGACATTCTGATCGATCAAATCGGATTGAGCGGAAATATTGAGGAAGAAGAGAACGCGCTTGATTCTATTCAATTGAACTTTTAGGGAATAGCATTTATTTCTTTAAATTATATAAAATGAGGTGCTCCAATGTCGGTATTTAGAAATCAAGAAACGTACTGGGAAAACCTGTTTGACGAAGAGGACGGCCTAAGCGCATTCCCTTACTTTAAAGCAGCGGACAAAGCGTCATTGGCCCGTACCGGCTATCAGGAAAAATATATCTGCCGTTCCTTATCTCCGAAAGTATCTCAAAGAGTCATGACAATGGCGAATCATTCCGATATGGCTGCCTATCTAATTTTATTAGCAGGTATTGAATGCTTGCTGTATAAATATACCGATCGAACGAGCCTGATTCTCGGCATTCCAACGGTATCGAAGCAAAAAAGCAGCCAGTCAGCCGTTAACACCGTTGTTCTTTTGAAAAATACGCTTTCAAACGAGAGTACATTTAAAACCGTGTTTGAACAGCTGAAAGAAGCCGTTAATGATTCTCTGAAAAATCAAAACCTGCCGTTTAGAAAAATGGTTCAGCATCTAAACGTGCATTACAATGATGAGCGTCTGCCGCTGATTCATACTGTCGTTTCGCTTAACGAAATTCATTCTTTGCAATTTAAAGAAGATATTGCAGCCGATACGCTGTTTCACTTTGATTTGGAGAACAACGGGATTCATTTGAAGCTTTTTTATAACGGCAATCTGTACGATGAGCGCTATATGGATCAAATGACAGCCCATTTGGATCAGCTGCTGTCCGTAATCTTGTTTCACCCTCAAGCGGAGATCCATACGGCAGAAATGATACCCGAAGCGGAAAAACAGAAACTATTGTTTGATTTTAATGATACCGGCAGAGATTACTCCGGGAGCAGAACCGTCTACCAATTATTTGAAGAACAGGCAGAAAGAACGCCTGAGCACGCGGCGGTCAAGTTTAAAAACGCCCATTTGACGTACAGGGAATTGAATGAAAAGGCAAACCGTTTGGCAAGAACATTGCGTAATTGCGGGGTTCAAGCCGATACATTGGTCGCCATTCTGGCTGATCGTTCGTTAGAGATGATCGTGTCAATCATAGCCGTTTGGAAGGCGGGGGGCGCTTATGTGCCCCTGGATCCTGAATATCCAAAAGAGCGGCTTCAATATTTGCTTCATGATGCGAATGCAGACGTTCTCCTTGTTCAGCAACATTTAAAAAACAGCCTCGCCTTTGACGGCCCGGTGATTGATTTAAATGATGAAGCATCTTACCATGCCGATGGCTCATTGTTATCACCAGTAGCGGAACACAGCCATTTAGCCTATGTCATTTATACGTCGGGCACAACAGGAAAGCCGAAAGGAGTCATGGTTGAACACGGCGGTATTGTGAATTCGCTCCAGTGGAAGAAGGCGTTTTTCAAGCATTCTTCAGCGGATCGCGTGCTTGTCTTGTACCCGTATGTTTTTGATGCGTTCATTTTAAATTTCTTCGGCCCGCTTATCTCGGGTGCGACTTTGCACCTTTTGCCGAATGAAGAAAATAAAGACCTTTTCGCCATTCAAAATGTCTTGAAACAAGAGCGGATTACACATTTTTCAACTTCTCCCCGTCTTTTGAAAACGATGATCGAAGAGATGAACGCGGACGACTTCATTCATGTTCAGCATGTTGTTGTAGGCGGAGAGCAGCTGGAAACAGACACAGTTGAGAAGCTGTATTCTCTGCAGCCTCACATTCGGATCAATAATGAATACGGACCGACAGAAAACAGCGTGGTATCGACCTTTCACCCTGTTCAGTCCGCTGATGAACAGATCACAATCGGCAAACCGGTGGCGAACCATCAAGCCTATATTTTAGGAGCGCACCAGCAAATCCAGCCGATCGGCGTACCGGGAGAGCTGTATGTCGGAGGCGCCGGGGTGGCCCGCGGCTACCTGAATCGGCCTGAGCTGACGGAGGAAAAATTTGTTCAGCATTTGCATCTCTCCGGTCAAAAGATGTATAAAACAGGGGATCTCGCCAGATGGCTGCCAGATGGAAGAATCGAATATGCAGGGCGGATCGATCATCAAGTGAAAATTCGCGGCTACCGAATCGAAATCGGCGAGGTAGAGGCGGCCATGTTCAATCTGGAAAATGTTCGTGAAGCTGCAGTCATTGCGCGGGAAGGCGCAGACGGAGCCAAGCAATTGTATGCCTATTATGTCGGCGAGCCTTCTATGACTGCGCAGTTCAGAGCCGACTTATCCCGTAAACTGCCGGATTATATGATTCCCTCTTACTTTATCCATTTGGAACGCATACCGCTCACTTCCAATGGAAAAATTGATTTGAAAGCTTTGCCTGCTGATGAAGAAAATACGCGGACAGATAACGAATACATAGCCCCGCGGAACATAACAGAAAAACTGCTGGCGTCTATCTGGCAAGAAGTATTAGGGGCAGAACGTATCGGAATTCTGGATAATTTCTTTGATTATGGCGGAGATTCGATTAAATCAATTCAGGTGTCTTCCAGATTGTATCAAGCCGGATACAAGGTTGATATGAAACATCTGTTTAAATATCCCGCGATTGCAGAACTAAGTCAATTTGTCGTGCCGATCGGCAGGATGGCTGATCAAGAGGAAGTGACCGGCAGCACAAACCTGACCCCGATACAGCATTGGTTTTTTGAACAAAAAATGCCGCAAGCTCACCATTACAATCAGGCCGTCATGTTATATTCGGCGGAAGGCTTGAAAGAGGCTCCGCTTCGCCGGACGATGGAACGGATCGCGTCGCATCACGATGCCCTTAGGATGGTTTTCGAAAAAACACCGAACGGGTACGCTCCGCGAATTACAGGAACGGATGAAAGTGAATTATATCATCTGGAAGTGATGAATTATAAAGAGGAAACCGATCCGGCTCAAGCGATTGCCGATAAAGCGAATGAGATTCAAAGCAGCATGGCATTAGACCGGGGGCCTTTGATGAAACTTGGTTTGTTCCAATGCCCCGACGGAGATCATTTGCTGATTGCAATTCATCATTTGGTGATTGACGGAGTATCGTGGCGCATTTTACTTGAAGATTTTGCAAGCGGTTATGAGCAGGCAGAGGGCGGACAAACCATCCGCCTTCCGCAAAAAACAGATTCATTTCCATTCTGGGCTGATCAATTGTCCAAATATGCGAAAGAAACCGACATGGAAGAAGAGATTGCTTATTGGGCCGAGCTTTCAAGCACGGAGCCGCAGCCATTGCCTAAGGACAAAATAAGCGAAGGTTCATTATTAAGAGACAGCGAAGAAGTGACGATTCAATGGACAAAAGAGGAAACGGAGCAATTGTTAAAACAAGCGAACCGCGCCTACAACACGGATATCAATGATCTGCTGCTGACTTCGTTAGGTCTCGCCGTTCACAGGTGGACTGGCATGGAAGACATTGCCGTAAATGTGGAAGGGCATGGGAGAGAGCCGATTATTCCGGATGCGGATATCTCCCGCACGATAGGATGGTTTACAAGCCAGTACCCTGTCGTCCTGAGAATGGAAGCCGGAAAAGACTTGTCACAGCGAATTAAGACCGTGAAAGAAGGGCTGCGCCGTATCCCGGATAAAGGAATGAATTACAGCATCATCAAATATGTATCCGGGCATCCCGAAGCCGACAGCCTGCAGCTGAAACCGGAAATATCGTTTAATTACTTGGGTCAGTTTGATCAAAACCTGAATCGTCAAGCTTTGCGCATATCGCCTTTTTCCACAGGGTTATCGATGAACGAAAACCAAGAGAGAACAGCCGTTCTTGATGTAAACGGCATGATTTCAGAAGGGACATTATCGCTGACACTGAGCTACAGCAGCAAACAATACGAAAGATCTACTATGGCGCAATTTGCCCGGGAGTTGAAAGAAAGTCTGCAAGAAGTCATTGCGCATTGCGTAAGCCGGCAGCAGACTTCTCTCACACCAAGTGACATCCTGTTAAAAGACATCTCAATCGACGAACTGGAACAGCTTTTGGAGCAGACGCGTGAATTAGGCGAAGCGGAAAATATTTATCCATTAACACCGATGCAGAAGGGCATGCTGTTTCACAGCTTATTTGATCCGAATTCAGGTGCTTATTTTCAGCAAACGATGTTTGATCTGCACGGAGAGTTAGACATTGATGCATTTTCAAAAAGCTTGGATGGCTTATCGCAAAAATATGATATTTTCCGGACGAATTTTTACAGAGGCTGGAAGGATCAGCCGCTGCAAATCATATTGAAAACGAAAAAGATCGGTTTTGAATTCATTGACTTACGCGAGATGAAGGAATCACAAAGAGAAGAGATGATTCAGCAGTATGCCAGAGAAGATAAAATGCGGGGGTTCGATTTAGAGAAAGGCGCATTAATGCGGTTACTCATTCTTCGAACGGATGAAAAGACATACCGTTTCATATGGAGTTTTCACCATATTCTGATGGACGGCTGGTGCCTGCCGCTGATTACAAAAGAAATATTCGAGCATTACTTTGCCTTGCTTCACAAAAAACAGCCTGAACAATCGCCAATTACTCCGTACAGTCAATATATTGAATGGCTCAGCCGGCAAGATGCAAAAGAGGCCATGGCTTATTGGGATCAATACTTGGAGGGATATGAAGAGCAAACCGGCCTTCCTAAGGATCACCATGCACCAGAAGAACGATACATTCCGGAGAAAGTGACGTGTGACATAAGCACCGACCTCACTTTAAAAATGAAACAGACGGCCGGCGGGCGCCATGTCACGCTGAACACGCTGCTGCAGACGGCATGGGCGGTTTTGCTGCAGAAATATAACCGAAGCAAGGACGTTGTTTTTGGGAGTGTCGTATCCGGAAGACCGGCTGAAATTCCAAACGTGGAAACGATGATCGGCTTATTCATTAACACCATTCCCGTCCGGTTCCGGTGTGAAGCAGGGACAACGTTTGCCGAGCTTATGAAAGAGACGCAGGAAAGGGCTGTAGCATCTCAACAATTCGAGACGCACCCATTGTACGATATTCAGGCACGTACAACGCAAAAGCAAGATTTAATTACACATTTAATGATCTTCGAAAATTATCCGGTTGATCAATATATGGAGAGCATAGGCCGGCAAAACGGATCATCCGTCACCATTTCCAACGTACAAATGGAAGAGCAGACCAACTATGATTTTAATTTGACCGTTATACCGGGCGACGAGATGAACATCTCTTTTGAATACAATGCCAATGTGTATGAGCGGGCAAGCATAGAGCGGGTTCGGGAACATTTCATGCAAATCCTGCAACAGGTCGTGACAGATCCGGATATCCGGGTGGATCAAGTAGATTTGTTAACGGAAAGTGAAAAAAGAACCCTTCTGCAGACGCTTAACGACACGGCCGCGCCATTTCCGCAGACGCCGGTACATCAATTATTTGAAGAGCAATCGCAGCGTACGCCCGATCAAGCGGCTGTTATCGATAAGTACAGACAACTCACGTACGGAGAGCTCAATAAGCGGGCAAACCGACTGGCGCGGACGATCAGAGCGATGGGTGTACAGACGGATCATCCGGTAGCCATCATCAGCAGAAACAGCATCGAATCGGTGGTCGGAATCCTTGCCGTTTTAAAATCAGGCGGCGCCTATGTCCCTATAGATCCGGAATATCCGCAAGACCGCATCCGGTATATGCTCGATGACTCCCAAGCCGGAATCGTTTTGACGCAGCGAGATGTCAGGGAACAGCTTTCCTATGAAGGCGTCACGATTTTACTGGATGATGAAGAGTCGTATCATCAAGATGACTCTGACCTTGAGCCGATAAGTGATGCAAGCCATTTGGCATATGTCATTTATACGTCAGGCTCTACAGGGCGGCCAAAAGGCGTATTAATCGAGCACCGGGGCTTGACCAATTATATTTGGTGGGCGAAAGAAGTTTATGTAAAAGGCGAGAAAACCAACTTCCCGCTGTACTCTTCCATCTCTTTTGATCTGACGGTGACTTCTATTTTCACACCGCTTATCACAGGTAATACGATCATCGTCTATGACGGAGAGGATAAAACAGCTCTGCTTGAATCGATTGTGCAGGACCCGAGGGTGGATATTATTAAATTGACCCCGGCCCATTTGCAGGTTTTGAAGGAAATGAACATCGCCGATCAAACGGCTGTCCGAAGAATGATTGTGGGCGGAGAAAACTTAAGCACCCGGTTAGCCCAAAGTATTCATGAACAGTTCGAAGGCCGGATTGAAATATGCAATGAGTACGGGCCGACGGAAACCGTTGTCGGCTGCATGATTTATCGTTATGATGCCGCAAAGGACAGACGGGAATCGGTACCGATCGGAACCGCTGCGGCAAACACGAGCATTTACGTTCTTGATGAGAATATGAAACCCGCGCCGATCGGTGTTCCTGGAGAAATCTATATCAGCGGCGCCGGTGTAGCAAGAGGATATTTGAACCGTCCGGAATTGACGGCAGAGAAATTCGTCGATGACCCGTTTGAACCCGGAGCCAAGATGTATAAGACCGGAGATTTGGCGAAGTGGCTGGCTGACGGGAACATTGAATATGCGGGCAGAATAGATGAACAAGTGAAAATCAGAGGCTACCGTATCGAATTAGGCGAAATCGAGGCAGCGCTGCTTCAAGAAGAAGCGGTCAAGGAAGCGGTCGTTACAGCAAGAGTTGATGCCAACGGGTTTAAACAATTGTGTGCATATTACGTGAGCGGCGGGCAAACAACGGCAGCCCGGCTCCGGAAACAACTGTCTCACAGCCTGGCGGGTTATATGGTTCCGGCTTATTTTATCGAGCTTGATGAAATGCCTTTAACGTCTAACGGAAAGATAAACAAAAAAGGGCTGCCGGCTCCGGATTTCGAGCTGCAGGACAGAGCAGAGTATAAAGCTCCCCGAACAAAAGCGGAAGAAATATTAGTTTCTGCCTGGGAATCGGTATTAGGCGCAGAGAATATCAGTATTCTTGATAATTTCTTTGAACTTGGCGGAGATTCCATTAAGTCAATCCAAGTGTCATCCAGATTAAAACAGAGCGGATACAAAATGGAAATCAAAGACTTGTTTCAATATGCTACGATTGCCGAATTGAGTCAGCATATCAAGCAGAATCTGCGTACAGCCGATCAAGGTGAGGTCAAAGGAAAAGTCAGCCTGACTCCTATTCAGCATTGGTTTTTTGAACAAACAACAATAGATCCGCATTATTATAATCAAGCCGTCATGCTGCATGCGCCGGAAGGTTTTCAGGAAACGCCGCTTCGTCAAACCCTGCAAAAGATAGCAGAACATCACGATGCGCTCCGGATGACGTTCCAGACTACGGAAAAGGGTTACGAGGCACAGAATGCAGAGATCGCCCAAAGCGGACTGTACAACCTTGAAGTCCTGAATCTGAAAGCAGAATCCGACCCGGGGCAGACCATTGAAGCCAAGGCTGATGAGATACAAAGCAGTATGCATTTAAGTGATGGCCCGTTAATGAAAGCCGGATTGTTTCAATGTGCAGATGGAGATCATTTGCTCATCGCCATCCATCATTTGATGGTAGACGGGGTGTCATGGCGCATTTTACTGGAGGATCTCGTGACCGGCTACAGGCAAGCCGAGAACGGGCAAGTGATTCAACTGCCGCAAAAAACAGACTCTTTCCAATTATGGGCTAAGAGACTTTCAGAATATGCGCAAAGTGAAACGATAAAACAAGAACAGGAATATTGGACAAAGATCGAACAAACCGAAGTAAAACCGCTGCCTACAGATTTTCAGGAAACCCATACCACTGCAAAAGACAGTGAAACGGCAACTGTGGAATGGACGAAAGAGGAAACAGAGCTCTTATTAAAACAAGCGAATCGCGCTTATAACACGGAAATAAATGATTTGCTTTTAACTTCTCTTGGTCTTTCCGTATCACATTGGTCGGGGCTTGACCGGATTCCGATTCATTTAGAGGGACACGGAAGAGAACAGATCATTCAAGATATGGATATATCGCGCACGGTCGGCTGGTTTACTAGTCTGTATCCGGTTGTGCTGCACGCGCAGCCAGGCAAAGAAATCTCTGATTATATCAAAACGACCAAAGAAGGACTGCGACAAATTCCGCATAAAGGGATCGGATATGGAATAGCAAGGTACTTAAGCGGCGGACTGCCATCGAAACTCAATCCTGAGATCAGCTTTAACTACCTGGGACAGTTTGACCAAGATTTACAGCAGCATGGGGTTCAATTATCTTCTTATTCTTGCGGTTCAGACTCGAGCGGAAATCAAGAAAGACCGTATGTATTGAATATAAACGGAATGATCACCGATGGCCGGCTGAGGCTCACGATCAGCTACAGCAGTAAACAGTACGCAAAAGAAACAATCAAGCGGTTATCGGAAACGATTCAAAGCCGCCTGCGGACAATCATTACGCATTGCGTTCAGAAAGAACAATCGGAACTGACACCAAGCGATATTTTGTTAAAAGGCATGTCCATTGACGAATTGGATCAGCTCCTCATTCAACTGCCGCATACAGGTGAGGTTGAAAACGTGTATCCGCTCACTCCGATGCAGAAAGGAATGCTCTTCCACAGCTTGCTGGACGAGGACTCACATTCTTATTTTGAACAAGCATCGTTCGATTTGCAGGGAGAGTTAAAGGTTGATTGGTTTAAACAAAGCTTGGAGCGATTGTTTGAAAGATACGCCGTGCTCAGAACCCGTTTTTACAGCGACTGGAACGATATTCCTTTGCAAATTGTCTATAAAACGCAAAAACCGCAAATTCATTTTGCAGATTTGCGTGACATAGAGGATCACCGGCGTGAGGATGTAATCGCAGCCTATCAAAGAGAAGACAAGGCAAAAGGATTTGACTTGGCTCGCGATCCGCTGATGCGCATAGCGATTTTCCGTATGGAAGACCGCAGCTATCATTTGATTTGGAGCTTCCATCATATTGTCATGGATGGCTGGTGCCTGTCTCTTATCACGAAGGAAGTGTTTGATCATTATAGCGCCTTACAAGAAGGAAGGGGAACAGAACCGTCATCTGCAGCTCCTTACAGCGACTATATCGAGTGGCTTGACCGCCAAGATCAGGGAGAAGCAAAGCGGTACTGGAGCGAGTACCTTGAAGGATATAAAGGTGAAACCGCGCTTCTTCATAAAACACCGCAGCATGAACAAAAAGAATACGCTTATGCCAATGTGATCTGCCAATTTGATCACGAACAGACAAAACAATTACAGCAGATCGCAAATCAGCATCAGGTTACGTTAAATACGTTGATCCAAACGTTGTGGGGAATTTTATTACAGAAATACAGCGGGTCCGCAGACGTTGTATTTGGCAGTGTCGTGTCGGGAAGGCCGGCGGAAATTCCTGATGTGGAACAGATGATCGGCCTGTTCATCAATACCATTCCGGTTCGGGTCTGCTGCGATGAGACCAGCTCTTTTGCTGATACGATGCAAATGGTTCAACAAAAAGCGTTGGCTTCCCAATCGTACGATACCTATCCTTTATACGAAATTCAGGCCCAAACGAAACAAAAGCAAAACCTGATTGACCATATCATGATTTTTGAAAACTATCCGATCGGTCAGCAGGTCGAAGAGACGGGACATCATGGTACAAAGCTGAACATTACGAATTTTTATATGCAGGAACACTCCCACTATGATTTGAATGTGGTTGTCATACCTGGAAAACAGCTGGCCGTTCATTTCGGTTTTAATGAAAACGAATATGAAAAATCAGAAGTGGAGCGGCTCTCCGGACATTTTGAACAGCTCATGCAGCAAGTATTACAGCAGCCGTCTGTCAAAATAGAAGAATTGGAGCTTCTCTCTCAGCAAGAAAAAGAACATCTGCTCAGCAGCTTTCAGTCTAATGACATGCATTACCCGCGTGAAAAAACGATTCATGAGCTGTTCGAGGAGCAAGCGCATCGTACTCCGGACAATACAGCAGTTGTATTCGAGGGTAAACAACTCACCTACGGAGAACTGAATCGGCGTGCCAATCAGCTTGCGCGAACCTTGCAGGCAAAAGGTGTGCGGAACGATCAGCTTGTCGGTATTATGACTGAACGCTCGCTTGAGATGATTGTAGGCATCTTGGGAGTTTTAAAAGCGGGCGGCGCATATTTGCCGATAGATCCTGATTCTCCGTCTGAACGCATCAGTTATATTTTAAATGATTCAAGCATCAGCGTATTGCTTTACCGCGGGAAGCTGCAGGATAACATCGGCTTCCCAGGAACATGTATCGATCTCATGGAGGAACATTTCTATCACGAAAAAGACAGCAGTCTTGCACTCTCTTATCAGTCCAGTCAACTGGCCTATGCCATTTATACTTCCGGTACGACAGGCAAGCCTAAAGGCACGTTAATTGAACATCGCCAGGTCATTCACCTGATTGAAGGACTTCGACGCCAAATTTACTCTGCCTACGATGCGGAGCTGAATGTAGCCATGCTCGCTCCATATTATTTCGATGCTTCTGTTCAGCAAATGTATGCTTCCTTGCTGTCAGGACATACCTTGTTTATTGTTCCGAAAGAGATTGTGTCAGACGGTGCTGCCTTATGCCGTTACTATCGGCAGCATTCGATTGACATCACCGACGGAACACCTGCCCACTTAAAGCTTTTGATAGCTGCAGGTGATTTGCAGGGAGTTCCGCTTCAGCATCTTTTAATCGGAGGAGAGGCTCTTTCCAAAACGACGGTAAATAAGCTCATGCAATTATTCGGCGATCATGGCGCTTCACCTGGGATTACCAATGTATATGGACCTACGGAGACTTGCGTAGACGCGTCTCTGTTCAACATTGAATGTTCTTCCGATGCGTGGGCACGCAGCCAAAACTATGTCCCTATAGGCAAGCCGTTAGGCAGAAACCGCATGTACATTCTTGATTCAAAAAAACGGCTGCAGCCGGCGGGCGTCCAAGGCGAGCTGTATATTGCAGGGGACGGTGTCGGGCGGGGTTACTTGAACCTGCCGGAACTGACGGACGAAAAATTTGTTGCCGATCCGTTTGTACCGGAGGACCGAATGTACAGAACCGGTGATCTGGCCCGCCTTCTGCCGGATGGAAATATTGAATATATCGGCCGGATTGATCATCAGGTGAAAATTCAAGGTTTTCGGATTGAACTCGGTGAAATCGAATCGGTGATGCTGAACGTTCCTGATATTCAAGAAGCCGCCGCAGCTGCCCTTAAAGATGCAGATGATGAATATTACTTGTGCGGATACTTTGCTGCGGATAAGACAATACAGATCAGTGAACTTCGCGAAAGAATGGCCCGGCATTTACCGGGATATATGATCCCGGCTCATTTTGTTCAGCTGGATAAGATGCCGCTGACGCCAAACGGGAAGTTGAATCGCCAGTTATTGCCGGCTCCGGTCAAAAAGCGTGACAGCGGCATAGAGTACGTCCCTCCGCAAACTTCGGCAGAAATCCAACTGACAGCAATTTGGGAGGATGTCCTCGGATTAGAGCAGGTGGGGATCAGAGATCACTTTTTTGAGATCGGCGGACACTCCCTGCGGGCAACGGCGCTGATTGCAAAAATACAAAAGCAATTGCATGTCCAAATTCCTTTGCGGGACGTCTTCCGTTTCCCAACCATTGAACAGCTCGCACAGACGATCACGAAGACGGAGCTGACCGGATATGATGCGATTCCTGCAATTGAAAAAAGACCTTATTACCCGGTATCCTCAGCACAAAAACGGTTGTACATCCTGAATCACTTGGAAGGCGGAGAACTCAGTTACAACATGCTGGGACTGATGGCTGTCGAAGGCAAGCTTGACCGTGACAAGCTGCAGCAAGCCTTCCGTACGCTTATTTTGCGCCATGAATCTTTGCGCACCGGTTTTAAAATGGCTGACGGAGAACCCGTTCAGTATGTCTTAGATCACGCAAAGTTCGAAGTAGAGTGGTATCAGGCAGAAGAAAATGATGCGGACCTTTATATCCGCCAATTTATTCGTCCTTTTCATCTGGATGAGCCGCCGCTGCTTCGCGTGGGGCTGATTGAACTTCAACCTGACCGGGGAATTCTGATGTTTGATATGCATCACATTATTTCTGACGGAACATCCATGAGCGTATTGATTAAAGAATTTATCCGCATTTATGAAGGAGAGACATTACCGCCTTTGCGCATCCAGTACAAGGACTACGCAGTATGGCAGACCGGCGAAGCGCGGTTAAAACAGATCCAAAATCAAGAAGCCTATTGGTTAGAGCTGTACAGCGGCGACGTTCCTGTCCTTCATCTGCCGACCGATTATATCCGGCCGTCGGCACGGGATTTTGCGGGAGCCACAATGCAGTTTACGCTTGATAAGCAAAAAAGCGCCGGATTAAAGCAGCTGGCATCCCAAACTGAATCGACTTTATATATGGTGCTCCTTGCGTCTTATACATTATTGCTTTCAAAATACAGCGGCCAGGAAGACATTATTGTCGGCAGTCCTATAGCGGGAAGACCGCACGCCGATTTGGAACCGATTATCGGAATGTTTGTGAATACATTGGCCATGAGAAATTACCCTGAAAAAGGGAAGACGTTCTCTCAGTATCTGTCCGAGGTGAAGGAGAATGCATTAAAAGCTTATGAGCATCAAGATTATCCGTTCGAAGCGCTGATCGATCAACTGAATATCGCCAGAGACTTGAGCCGTAATCCATTGTTTGACACCATGTTTGTGCTTCAAAACACGGAGCAGGAACAGTTAGAGATAAATGACGTCACTTTCAAACCATATCCAAACGGACATACGATGGCCAAATTTGATTTAACCTTAACGGCTGTGGAAGAAGAGACGGGTATTCAGTTCACGATGGAATACTTGACGGCTCTGTTTAAACCGGAAACGATCGAACGTATGATGGGGCATTTTGTGCAGCTGATTGATTCGATTATTAAACAGCCTGATGCCGAGCTGGCTCGTCTGAATATGATGACCAAGGAAGAGGAAAGAGACATTCAGCAACTCTTTAACGATACTGCAGTTGCGGAAAAACGAATTCCAACTACGGTTCATCAGCTTTTTGAGCAGCAGGCTGAGCTTAACCCGGACCATGAAGCCGTCAAGTTTGGAAATCAGACGCTGACTTATCGTCAGCTGAATGAACGTTCCAATCAGCTGGCGCGCGTCCTTCAGGATAAGGGTGCCTGCACTGATCAGGTTGTTGCCGTTCTCACGGATCGCTCAGCACATATGATCATCGGCATTTTAGCCATATTAAAGGCCGGCGCAGCATTTCTCCCTATCGATCCGGAGCTTCCCGAAAAACGGCGGGCTTTTATGCTGAAAGACAGCGGCGCCGATGTGCTTTTGACTTGTGCAGGTCACGCTATTCCGCCGCTCTTTGAAGGAGAAGCGCTTCTGCTTGATGATCCGATGATATATCAAGGCAGAGCAGACAATCTTAATCTTTCCTGCTCGGAAAATGATTTAATGTATGTTATTTACACGTCAGGCACAACGGGGCAGCCGAAAGGCGTTCAGCTGGAGCACAAGACGATGACGAATCTGCTCGCTTATGAGCAGGATCATACGCAGCTGCAGTTTGACAGAGTGCTGCAATTTGCCGCAATGAGCTTTGATGTTTGCTATCAAGAAATGTTCTCCGCGCTTTCAAGCGGAGGAACACTCTTTATCATCGGCAATGAGGCAAAACGTGACATACGTCAGCTCAATGATTTTGTCAGAACGCACAGGATACAAACAGCATTTCTTCCGACCGCGTTCCTTAAGCTTCTTGCCTCGGAGAAACACTATTTCGAACCGTTTGCCGAGTGCGTAGATCACATCATCGCTGCGGGAGAACAGCTCATCGCAACAAGTATGCTGCGTGACATGCTGGCACGCCATCAAGTCACATTGCATAATCATTACGGTCCGTCGGAGACGCATGTCGTGACCATGTATACCGTTAATCCGAATACAGATCAGGAGCTGCAGCCGATCGGCAAACCGATTTCAAATACGGAGATTTTCATTTTGAATGAAGCCGGAACGCTTCAGCCTGTCGGAATCGTCGGCGAACTTTGTATTTCAGGAGTGAGCCTTGCCAGAGGCTATCATAACAGGGAGCTTTTGACGCTCGAAACTTTTGTTCCGCACCCATATGACTCGAATCAACGGATGTATAAAACAGGCGATCTGGCCCGTTACCTTCCTGACGGAAACATTGAATATGCGGGAAGGAGAGACCATCAGGTCAAAATTCGCGGTTACCGGATTGAACTCGGTGAGGTGGAGGCCGCTCTTCTCAAGCACGTACAGGAAGCAGTTGTTCTAGCAAAAGAAAATACCGATGGCCAAAGTGATTTATATGCCTATTTTACAGCGGAGCAATCACTCTCGATCAGTCAGCTGAAAGAAAAACTTGCTGGCCAAATACCGGGATACATGATCCCTTCATACTTCATCCAGCTGGAGAAACTGCCGCTAACCGGCAATGGAAAAGTAAATCGAAGAGCATTACCGATGCCTGAAGCAGGTTTGCAAACGGGAACCGACTACGTTGCTCCGCGGACGAATATGGAAGAGCAGCTGATATGCATCTGGCAAGACGTTTTGAAGGTAAAAGAAATAGGTGTAAAAGATAACTTTTTCGATTTGGGCGGCCACTCGTTGCGGGGGATGACACTCATCGCCAAAATTCATAAGCAATTCAGCAAAAACATTTCATTAAGAGAGGTCTTTCAATGTCCGACAGTTGAGGAAATGGCAAAGGCTATTGCAGAAGCTGAAACCAACGGACCGGATGACATTCCGAAAGCCAAAGCAAAAGATGTCTATCCCGTATCGTCCGTGCAGAAGATGGTTTACCTGTCAACACAAATAGAAGGCGGAGAACTGAGCTACAATATGCCGGGAATCCTTACATTAGAAGGAAAACTCGACATGAATCGCTTGCAAACCGCTTTCCAAAGACTGATCCAGCGTCATGAATCGCTGCGTACCGGTTTTGAAATGGTCCGCGGAGAACTGATGCAGGTGATCAAACCGCAAGTGGAGTTTTCGATGGAAAGATACAAGGCAACAGCTGACGAGGTTGAGGAATGTTTCCGCACCTTCGTGCGGCCGTTCGATCTCAGCCAGGCTCCATTACTCAGGGCCGGACTCATCGAGTTAGAACAAGACCTGCATATTTTCATGTTTGACATGCACCACATCATCACGGACGGCGCCTCCATGAACATTTTTGTCGAAGAACTGATTCAATTGTATGACGGCAAAGAGTTAGCTCCGCTCCGTATTCAGTACAAAGACTTTACGGAATGGAAACATCAAAAAGAACAAAGAGAACGAATCAAGAAGCAGGAAGAGTATTGGCTTGGTGTATTTCATGAAGAGCTCCCGTCATTCGAGCTGCCGAAAGATTTTGCGAGACCGCCTGTTAGAAGCTTTGATGGGAAAAGGCACAATTTTACGCTCGATAAGACTGTCACCCAAGGGATAAAGCAGCTGGAAGAATTGACCGGAACGACCGCTTACATGATTTTGTTCTCGGCCTATTCCATACTGCTGACAAAATACAGCGGTCAGGATGATATCGTCGTCGGCACCCCTATTGCGGGGAGACCGCATGCGGATTTGGAACCCATTATCGGAATGTTTGTCAATACATTAGCCATCCGCACCGCTCCGATGGCGGAAAAGACATTTTTGGATTATATAACGGAAACGAAAGAAACCATGCTGAAGGCTTTTGAACATCAAGAGTATCCTTTTGAAGAATTAGTTGAAAAACTGGGTGTGAAACGGGACTTAAGCCGCAATCCATTGTTTGATTCGATGTTTGTCCTGCAAAATACGGAACAAACGGATATTAAAGTGGACTCTCTCGCAGTCAGACCTTATGAACAAACGGAGACGGCAGCCAAGTTTGATTTACAGCTGAACTTCTTAATAGATCAAGATGAGATTCAGGGCAGTTTTGATTACTGTACGAAACTGTTTAAAAAGAAAACCATTGCTGTATTGGCCAAGGATTACGTCATGATCCTTTCGGCGATTATGAGAAACCCATCCATTCCTTTAAAAGACATTCAATTAAGCGAAAAAGTAAACAAAAGTAAACATCTCGCAAGCACAATCGAATTGGATTTCTAATCACGGGGGCAGCGGCTGTCCCGGCATGAATGCCGCGGCTGCCGCCAGCTGCCTGAAAACAGGAATGAAACCAACTGGAGGGATATGAATGTCAGAATTCAAACAACAGGAGTTGTTCTGGGGCCGAATGTTTCACACGGAAGACCGTCCCAGTGCATTCCCTTCGTTTCAAGTGTCCGACTCAACAGTAAAGCGTGATATAACAAGTGGATCTGACTGTATTCACAGTTCATTGAGTGCGGATGTATCACGGCGCATCCTGACGATGACGAACCAAACGCCAATGGCCGTCTATCTGGTTCTCCTGATCGGAATTGAATCCCTTTTATACAAATACACGGGGGATGAGGGTGTGATTACAGGGGTTCCAACCTTTGAAGACGAAACTGATGAAGATCTTCGTTCAGACCAGCTCATGTTAATCAAACAGCATATCAAATCCGGCAGTACGTTTAAATCAATTTTCCATGAATTGAAACATACGCTGGACGAAGCGATCTTATATCAGGACGTTCCCTTTGATAAAATGGCCGGACAGCTGAGGCTGAACTACAATGCAAATCATTTGCCGATCATCCATACAGTCGTTTCACTAGAGCAAATTCATCCTGATGGTTTCATAGAAACAGCTGCTGCAGATGCTTTATTTCAGTTTGCTATGGGTGAAGACTTGATTGACCTAAAGTTATGTTTTAATGAACAAGTCTATGACCGTCAGTATATGATGCAGGTGCTCGGACATTTAAACCGGCTATTTTCTGTCATATTATTTCAGCCTGACCTCCCCCTCGGCCAAGTGGATATTTTGCCAGAATCGGAGACACATGCACTTCTCGTTGACATTCAAACTGCGAAAACTGAATATCCGCGGGATAAGACGGTTTATCAGTTATTCGAAGAACAGATGAAACGAACACCGGATCAAGCAGCTGTTATTTGCGGAGAAAAGCAATTCACATATCGTCAGCTCAATGAACGTGCTAATCAATTAGCCCGAACGTTAAGGAAAAAGGGGGTAAAGACGGACCGGCTCACTGCGATTATTTGTGAACATGAGATCGAACTGGTCGTGGGAATACTGGCCGTTTTAAAAGCGGGAGGGGCCTATGTGCCAATTGATCCGGATTATCCGAAGCATCGCATACAGTATATAGTAGAAGACTCCCAAGCTGATATCATCCTGACGCAGAGCCATCTTCAAAAACAGTTGGAACTTGCGGGCACAATGGTTTTCCTCGATCAGGAAAGCTCTTACCACGAAGACGGCTCTGACCTGGAACCGATCAGCAGTACGAAGGATTTGGCTTATGTCATTTATACATCAGGCTCCACAGGCAAGCCTAAAGGAGTGGCAATTGAGCATCAGGGCTTAACCAATTATATTTGGTGGGCCCGCCGGGTCTATGTCAAAGGGGAAAAAACCAACTTTCCCCTATATTCGTCCATCGCTTTTGATCTGACGATAACGTCTGTTTTCACTCCGCTCATTACAGGAAATTCCATTATTGTCTACAGAGGAGAAAACAGTGCTGCCTTGCTTGATTGCATTATTCAGGATTCAAGGACGGATATTATTAAGCTGACCCCGGCGCACTTGCAGTTATTGAAAGAGATGAATATCCCTGCTGAGTGCACCATTCGGAAATTCATTGTCGGCGGTGACAATTTAAGCACGCGGCTCGCCCGAAGCATCAGCGGGAAATTCGGCAGAAAAATCGAAATTTTTAACGAATACGGGCCTACAGAGACAGTCGTCGGCTGTATGATTTATTCCTTTGATCCGCAAAACGACAGACGGGAATCAGTGCCGATCGGAACCGCCGCGGACAACATGAACATTTTCGTGCTGGATAAGAGCATGAAGCCGGTGCCTGCCGGCGTCCCGGGAGAAATCTATATCAGCGGGGACGGCATCGCCAGAGGATACTTGAACAGAGCGGAATTAACGGCGGAAAGGTTTTTGCAGCACCCCTTTGTGCCAGAGGTGAAAATGTACCGGACGGGAGATTTAGCAAGGCGGCTCCCGGACGGAAATATCGAATATTTAGGCCGGATCGACCACCAGGTCAAAATCCGCGGTTACCGCATTGAAATCGGGGAAGTCGAATCCGCATTTTTCCAAATACCGCCGATTCAAGAAGCTCTCGTAACGGCACAAGAAACCAACGGGGAAACATCCTTGTGCGCCTATTATACCGCACAGCATTCTTTAACCGCAGGCGAAATTCGGGAGCACCTGTCCCGGCAGCTTCCGTCCTATATGATCCCTGCTTATTTTGTACAGCTGGCAGCGATGCCGCTTACTTCCAACGGAAAAATAGATCGCGAGGCGCTGCCTGCTCCAACGGGAAATCTCACTGGCAATCCTTATACAGCTCCGCGGACAGAACTGGAAAAGATACTGGCCGGGGTGTGGGAATCCGTATTAGGCGCAGAACAGGTCGGAATCGATGATCATTTCTTTGAGCTGGGAGGAGATTCGATTAAGTCGATTCAGGTGACCTCAAGCTTATATCAAGCCGGGTATAAGCTTGACATCAAACACTTGTTCAAACACCCGACGATCTCCGGGCTTGCTCCTTTTATTGAGCCCGTTACCCGAATCGCAGAACAAGGGGAAATCAAAGGCCGTACCTTATTGACGCCGATTCAGCATTGGTTTTTCGCCCGGCAATACCCTGATCCGCACCATTATAATCAATCTGTCATGCTTTATTTTAAAGAGGGGTTGGACGAATCGAAGCTTCAGAAAGTCATGAAGAAGATTGCCGAGCATCACGATGCTTTGCGCATGGTCTATGTTCAGGGAGATCATGAATACGAAGCCAGAACCCGCGGGATCAGTGAAGGAGAATTATTCAGCCTCGACGTGTTCTCTTTACTCGAAGAAAACAACCCTGCCGAAACGATAGAAACGATAGCAAATGACATTCAGCAATCCATCCATTTAGCCGATGGTCCGCTCATGAAACTGGGATTGTTTCAATGTCAGGATGGCGATCATTTGCTGATTGCGATTCATCATCTGGTTGTAGATGGCGTATCGTGGAGGATTTTACTTGAGGATATAACGTCAGCTTATGAG
This sequence comes from Bacillus sp. 01N42_2, assembly GCF_056399565.1. Lineage (NCBI taxonomy): Bacteria > Bacillati > Bacillota > Bacilli > Caryophanales > Bacillaceae > Bacillus > Bacillus sp. 01N42_2. The sequence goes on from NZ_JBFTRO010000002.1 coordinate 63,595, forward strand.
CAGCTCCAAAACGGAGAAGCGATCACGCTCCCTAAGAAGACGGATTCCTATCTGTTATGGGCTGAACGATTGAAACGTTATGCAGAAAGTCCGGAATTTGAAGCGGAAAATCAATATTGGCTTGAGCAGAAACATATCTCGCAACACAAATTGCCAAAGGACAATGAGCAGGAAACCGGTCTGGCCGAAGACCGGGAAACGATCATCGTCCAATGGACAGAGGAAGAAACCGAGCATTTATTAAAAAATTCGAACCGGGCCTATACGACTGACATTAATGATTTATTGCTGACCGGACTCGGAATGGCTGTTCATCGCTGGACGGGGCATGAAGAAATTCATGTTCATCTGGAAGGGCACGGCAGGGAATCTATTTTTCAAGACGTTGATATTTCACGTACGGTGGGCTGGTTCACAACCCAATACCCGGTTTCTCTTCAAATCCAGGCGGACCGGGACATCTCCCAGCGGATTAGGACGGTGAAAGAACAGCTGCGTCAGATTCCCCAAAAAGGAATAGGATATGGCCTGATGAAATATTTGACCGATCATCCGAAGGCATCAGAATGGACCGGACATCCGGAAATCAGCTTCAATTACCTCGGACAATTTGATCAAGATTTCGAAAATGGAGGAATCGAGGTATCTCCTTACTCCGGAGGGAAAATTGCAAGCGACAGACATCCCATTGCCTATACGCTTGACATTAACGGCATGATCTCAGACGGCCGGCTGTCATTGGCCATCAGTTACAGCGGTAAACAATATCGAAGAGAAACGATGGAAACATGTGCAGCTCTCTTAAAGAATAGCCTAAAAGAAGTCATCGAACATTGCGCAGCTCAAGAAGACATTCAGCTGACGCCAAGCGATATCTCGCTGAAGGACATAACAATCGAGGAATTAGATCAATTTGTTCAGCAAACACAGCATATCGGCGACATTGAGAATATATATCCTTTAACTCCCATGCAGAAAGGTATGCTGTTCCATAGTTTAATCGATTCGGCTTCCAGAGCTTACTTTGAACAAGCCGCTTTTGATCTCAAAGGCGACTTGGATATCGAGGCATTTACAATGAGTTTGTCGCAGCTGGCGGAAAGACATGAGATTCTCCGGACTCATTTTTATACGGAATGGAAAGATCAGCCTTTGCAGATCGTATTCCGGAAAAAACCGATCGAAATAACTGTTGAAGATATTCGAAGCATGAAGAATAAACAACGAAACGAGTTCATTGCCGGCTTTGTACAAAAAGATAAGGCAAGAGGATTCGACCTTACTCAAGATGCGTTAATGCGCGTATCAATCCTTCGTACAGAGGATGACCAAGCCCGATTGATATGGAGCTTCCATCATATTTTAATGGATGGCTGGTGTCTGCCTCTTATTACGAAAGAAGTGTTTGAAACCTATTATGAGCTTATTGATAGAAGAAAACCGGAGCCCGAAGCCGTCACCCCGTACAGCCGATATATCGAATGGCTGGAAGACCAGGATCATAAGCACGCTTCAGCCTATTGGCAAAAATATTTGGACGGTTATGAAGGACAAACCGTTGTACTGAAAGAACCTGTCTCAAACCAAGCCAAGGGATATCAAAAACAAAGGCTTGCATGCCGGCTCGGAAAACAGCTGTCAGAAGAAATCAGACAGACTGCAAGCAAGCATCACGTCACCGTGAATACGTTCATTCAAAGTGCGTGGGGACTATTGCTGCAAAGATACAACAACAGTCAGGATGTCGTTTTCGGGTCGGTTGTTTCCGGCCGCCCAGCAGAAATTCCGGGTATCGAGTCCATGGTCGGTTTATTTATCAACACCATTCCCGTCCGTATTACCGCTCAGCCTGAAATGACTGTGGAACAAGTGTTGAAAATGAGCCAGGAGCAGGCATTGGCTTCTCAAGGGTATGATACATTTCCGTTATATGAAATTCAGGCTCAAACCGAACAAAAGCAGCAGCTGATCAGTCATATCATGGTATTTGAAAATTATCCGGTCGAGAAACAAATGGAACATATGAAACCGAATCGTGACGCGCTGGACATTATCAATTTCCATATGGAAGAGCATACCCATTACGATTTCAATTTCATTGTCATGCCCGCGGGAGAAATCGACATTCATTTTGTATACAATAGCAACGTCTATGATCATGCAAGTGTCAAGCGGATGGAAGAGCATTTTATGCAAATCATTAAGCAGATGGTGAACAGTCAGGCGATTCGCGTCCAAGACTTAGATATACTTACGGGGGATGAACGTTCGCTCCTTATAGAGGCATTTAATGATACGGAAGCAGATTATCCAAAGGAAAAGACGCTTCATAAATTGTTTGAGGAACAAGCACAGCGTACGCCTGATCAAACGGCTGTCGTATACGGGGAAAGCCAGCTGACATACCGGGAACTGAATGAAAGAGCCAATCAACTTGCCCGGACATTGCAATCAGAAGGCGTGCAGCCGGATCAGCCGGTCGGGATTATGGCCGAACGTTCCTTGGAAATGATCGTAGGACTCTTCGGGATCTTAAAAGCCGGCGGCGCGTATGTGCCGATCGATCCGAGCTATCCGGAAGAACGGATTCACTATATATTGGAGGATTCGGATACGAAGCTGTTGTTAGTACAGAGTCACTTGAGGAAAAGCGTGCCTTTTACGGGAAAAGTGCTTGACCTGGAAGATCCGCGATTCTCTTGGGAAGATGGTTCAAACTTAAAACAGACGGCTGGACCGAATCACTTAGCTTATGTTATCTATACTTCGGGATCAACAGGCCGACCGAAAGGGGTTATGGTGGAACACCGATCCGTAATCAATCGTCTCGTTTGGATGCAGGAACATTACCCGCTGGATAAGCAGGATGTCATTCTGCAAAAAACCCCAATCACCTTTGATGTATCGGTGTGGGAATTGTTCTGGTGGTCGATGACTGGTTCTAAAGCGGTATTGCTTCCAAACGGAGGGGAAAAGAACCCTGACGTCATCTTAGATACGATTGCGCAGAAAAATGTCACCGTTATGCATTTTGTGCCTGCGATGCTGCATGCTTTTCTTGAGTCCATGGAGCAGAAATCCGACGAGGAATTAAAGAGAAAGCTGGCGTCATTAAAATATGTATTTGCAAGCGGCGAGGCTTTGACGCCTGCGCACGTTGCCGGGTTTCATCGCTTGATCACACCGGCGGGTGAGGCTAAAATCATCAATTTATACGGGCCGACCGAAGCGACGATCGATGTATCGTATTTTGAATGCGAAGCGGGAGAAACGCTTAACTCAGTTCCGATAGGTAAACCGATTTCCAACATTCAATTGTATATCGTACACCCCGAATCGGAATATTTTCAACCGCTCGGTGTGGCAGGAGAGCTGTGTATCGCCGGAGACGGGCTCGCACGGGGCTATTTGAACCGCCCGGAGCTGACGGCTGAGAAGTTTGCAGCTCACCCATTTGAAGCAGGGAAGCGGATGTACCGGACAGGCGACTTGGCAAGATGGCTGCCCGATGGCAATATCGAGTATTTGGGACGAATCGATCATCAAGTGAAAATCCGAGGCTACCGGATAGAACTCGGCGAGATCGAAGCATCTTTACTACAACTCGATACTGTCAAAGAAGCGGTCGTCATCGCGATTGAAGAAGAGGGCTCAAAGCAGCTGTGCGCTTACTTGTCAGGAGACGAGTCATTAAATACTGCGCACCTGAAGCGTCATTTGCTGAACAATCTGCCCGCGTATATGATTCCGGCTTATTTTGTACAATTAGAGAAGATGCCGATAACCGCTAATGGAAAAATCGATCGAAAAGCGTTGCCGGCTCCTGAGGGAAATAGGCTTACCGGAACCGAATACGCAGCGCCAGGAACGTTAATTGAAAAGCAGCTGGCCGATATATGGAAGGATATTTTAGCTCTGCCTGACCCCGGGATTAAAGATCACTTCTTTGACGTTGGCGGCCATTCACTTAAAGTATTGCAGCTCATTCATCAAATTAACGCCAGTATGGGAATCAACATGCATTATCAAGCCGTATACGATTTTCCTACCATCGAAACAATGGCACGCGCCATTCAAGCGGCAGTTTTCGAATCCGAGACGGATCATAACGTATTCGTCAAGCTGAACCAGGAAGATTCAATCCCTGTGTTCTGTTTCCCGCCTTTAATCGGGTATGGACTCGTTTATAATGAAATGGCGAAAAGACTTGATGGCGTCAGCACCGTCTATGCGGCAGATTTTTTAGAAGAGCCGTCTCATGAGAAAGAGATCGTTGACCGGTATGCAGAAAGCATGATAAGCATTCAAGAACAAGGGCCTTTTGTTCTGCTTGGTTACTCTTCCGGATCGAATTTGGCTTTTGAGGTTGCCAAAGCCTTAGAAAAGCGGGGGCGCACCGTATCTGATGTGATTATGCTGGATTCTAAAATCACCGATTCGGTAACTCATTTATCGGAAGAGGAAATCCAAGAGATCGTCCATCTGAATATGGACATTATTCCGGACTACTACAGAGAAATATTAACCATTCCTTCGATTAAGGATAAAATCAGAGGCTATCTTGCGTATCACAATGAACTGATCAATTCCGGCGCCGTTAACGCCAACATCCATCATTTACTATGCGGCGATGTAACCGATGATAGGGGATGGACACAATCAACAGCACAGCATTATCTTGAGTACAAATTAAAAGGAGATCACGTGACGATCTTTGAACCTCACAATATCGAAGAAAATACGGATGCAATTCGATCTATTATTAAACGGATTGAAGAACGGCATCATCACGGACTTGTTCTTGAAGAACAACTGTCAATGGGATCATTTGCGGGAAATACGAAGTTTGACAAAATGTAAATGATCCAGTGTAAAATGCCGCTGGATGACAGTCAGCGGCATTTTGTACGAAAAAGAAGAGAGTAAACTCATGCATTTGAAACGGTTTCCTCGAATGCGTTCTCCATGACCTTTTGTCATCAAATGTTAAAAGAAAATCCTCATTTTAAGGAAAAAGAAGGATATTCAGTCATGACAAAAAAGTGTAGCTTATGTTTAGGGGTTCTTGCTTTATGATTGAGTTGCTTATCTGGGAAGTCGTCGTATGCTGCCAACACTGCAATTTCCCAAAAGGACCCTTATTTTAGGAAAAGGGGGATATTAAGTAATGAGGAAAAAATGTAGCTTATGTTTATGGGTTCTTGTTTTATTATTGAGCTGCTTATCTGGGAAGTCTGCGTATGCTGCCAGTACGCCAATTGCAAAACATGCAGGGAATTCAAACCCGCTGATCGACCATCATCTGGGCGCAGATCCGTTTGCACTGACTTATAACGGAAGAGTCTACATCTATATGTCAAGTGATGATTATGAATATAACAGCAACGGAACGATTAAGGATAATTCATTTGCCAATTTGAATAGAGTATTCGTCATATCTTCAGCGGATATGGTGAACTGGACAGACCACGGAGCCATTCCGGTAGCAGGTGCCTATGGCGCTAATGGCGGCCGGGGGATCGCAAAGTGGGCAGGTGCGTCCTGGGCCCCGTCAGTCGCCGCTAAAAAGATAAATGGCAAGGACAAATTCTTCCTTTATTTCGCAAACAGCGGCGGCGGTATCGGGGTTCTCACTGCAGACAGCCCGACCGGTCCGTGGACAGATCCGATCGGAAAACCGCTGGTGACGCCAAGTACACCAGGAATGTCCGGCGTTGTATGGCTTTTTGATCCGGCAGTATTCGTAGATGACGACGGTACCGGTTACCTGTATGCTGGCGGAGGCATCCCCGGAGGTTCAAATCCGACACAGGAGCAATGGGCAAACCCTAAAACAGCAAGAGTCATGAAATTAGGGCCTGATATGACCAGTGTTGCCGGAAGTGCATCTACGATCGATGCGCCTTTCATGTTTGAAGATTCGGGAATGCACAAATATAACGGGACATATTACTATTCCTATTGCATCAATTTCAGCGGCGCGCACCCGGCCGATAAACCCCCAGGTGAGATCGGCTACATGACCAGCTCAAGTCCCATGGGTCCCTTTACATATAGAGGGCACTTCCTGAAAAATCCGGGTGCATTTTTCGGAGGCGGCGGAAACAACCATCATGCCGTTTTCAATTTTAAAAACGAGTGGTACACGGTGTATCATACTCAAACTGTCAGCTCCGCTCTGTTCGGGGCCGGCAAAGGATACCGTTCTCCCCATATCAATAAGCTTGTGCATAATTCAGACGGATCGATTCAAGAGGTAGCGGCAAATTATACAGGCGTAAAACAGCTTTCTAACTTGAATCCATATCACCGGGTAGAAGCTGAAACGTTTGCTTGGAATGGACGGATTTTGACCGAGAATTCCTCTGCACCCGGCGGGCCGGTAAATAATCAACATATAACAAGCATTCAGAACGGAGACTGGGTTGCTGTAGGAAATGCAGACTTCGGGTCAGGCGGTGCCAGGACGTTTAAAGCAAATGTAGCATCCGCTCTTGGCGGGAAAATAGAAGTGCGTCTCGATAGTCCAACCGGTAAACTTGCGGGAACACTGAATGTCCCTTCCACAGGCGGAACACAAAATTGGAGAGAAATAGAAACTGCGGTAAGCGGCGCAGCCGGTGTGCACAACGTATTCTTTGTATTTACCGGAACAGGTTCAGGAAACTTGTTTAATTTTGATTATTGGCAATTTACGCAAAGATAACATCAGTTTTGTGATATAAAAGCAGGACAGAACACATTTTTCTAATACGGTAAAAGACAGATAAAGGAGAGAAAAAATGATGTCGAGCGTAAAAAAAACAATTTGTCTATTATTGGTATGTTTCACTACGCTGTCAGTAATGTTAATGGGCCCAGGCGCTGCTGAGGTCTTGGCGGCAAATGATGTAACAGTTAACATTTCTGCAGAAAGACAAGTGATTCGCGGTTTTGGAGGGATGAACCACCCGGCTTGGGTTGGAGATTTAACAGCTGCTCAAAGAGAAACTGCTTTTGGCAATGGGCAGAACCAGTTAGGCTTTTCGATCTTAAGAATTCATGTAGATGAAAATAGAAATAACTGGTACAAAGAAGTAGAGACTGCAAAGAGTGCGATCAAACATGGAGCAATCGTTTTCGCTTCTCCCTGGAATCCGCCAAACGATATGGTCGAGACTTTCAATCATAATGGTGACACATCAGCTAAGCGGCTGAGATACGATAAGTACGCCGCATACGCGCAGCATCTTAACGATTTCGTTAACTTCATGAAGAGTAATGGTGTGAATCTGTATGCAATTTCCATCCAAAACGAGCCTGATTACGCTCATGAGTGGACATGGTGGACGCCGCAAGAAATACTTCGCTTTATGAGAGAAAACGCCGGCTCAATCAATGCCCGCGTCATTGCGCCTGAATCATTTCAATACTTAAAGAATTTGTCGGACCCGATTTTGAACGATCCTCAGGCCCTTGCCAATATGGATATTCTCGGAACCCACCTGTACGGAACTCAGGTCAGTCAATTCCCTTATCCTCTTTTTAAACAAAAAGGAGCGGGGAAAGACCTTTGGATGACGGAAGTATACTATCCGAACAGTGATAACAACTCGGCGGATCGATGGCCCGAGGCCTTGGATGTTTCGCAACATATTCACAGTTCGATGGTAGAAGGGGATTTTCAAGCTTATGTTTGGTGGTACATCCGAAGATCATATGGTCCTATGAAAGAAGATGGCACGATCAGCAAACGAGGCTACAATATGGCCCATTTCTCTAAATTTGTGCGCCCTGGATATGTAAGGATTGATGCAACGAAAAACCCTAATCCGAATGTTTACGTGTCAGCCTATAAAGGTGACAACAAAGTCGTGATTGTCGCCATTAACAAAACCAATACAGGGGTCAACCAAAACTTTGTGTTGCAGAACGGATCCGCTTCTCAAGTATCCAGATGGATCACGAGCAGCAGCAGCAATCTTCAGCCTGGAACGGATCTCAAAGTAACGGACAATCACTTTTGGGCCCATCTGCCGGCTCAAAGCGTGACAACATTTGTTGTAAAGCGTTAAAGGTATCTGTTTGTTCAAATAGATCATAGCAATAAGCCAATTTTCTGACTCTAAAAAGAAAATTGGCTTATTTTCTGTGGGTCTGACTGCATCCCTCACTGAAGTACAATCTCATTGTACAACTCCAACCTTAACCCGTATTAATCCGAACCTTACATCAACCTTAAATTAACCAGTACAGAATAAGGGATTGTCCTCTTACAGCAATCATAAGATTCAATGCCATATTGAGACTCATCACATTTAGCGTATCTACGTTGGAAATAAATTTAATTTTTCGATTCGATTGAAAAATGACGTGTAAAGTCCCGATTCAGTCCAGTTTTCTTTGTTCTATATGTGTCAGGTGTATCTTATTCAATAGAGATAGAGCAAATTGACAGGCTTTTAAACCTCCCAAAAACAAGAAATTAGGTTGATAGACAATCATGAGAAAGATTTTTACAATGAGTTCGTGCTCATAAGAAGTAGAGCCAAAATGATGTGAAGGAGGAAAAGACAGATATGAAACGGTCAATCTCTATTTTTATTACGTGTTTATTGATTGTGGTATTGACAATGGGCGGCATGCTGGCTTCGCCGGCATCTGCAGCAGGGACTAAAACGCCAGTAGCCAAGAATGGACAGCTTAGCATAAAAGGGACACAGCTCGTAAACCGAGACGGCAAAGCGGTACAGCTGAAAGGGATCAGTTCACACGGATTGCAATGGTATGGCGATTTCGTCAATAAAGACAGCTTAAAATGGCTGAGAGACGATTGGGGCATCACCGTTTTCCGCACGGCGATGTATACGGCAGATGGCGGTTATATTGACAACCCGTCCGTGAAAAATAAAGTGAAAGAAGCGGTTGAAGCAGCAAAAGAGCTTGGGATATATGTCATCATTGACTGGCATATCTTAAATGACGGCAATCCAAACCAACATAAAGAGAAGGCGAAAGAATTTTTCAAGGAAATGTCAAGTATTTACAAAAATACGCCAAACGTCATTTATGAAATTGCAAATGAACCAAACGGTGATGTGAACTGGAAGCGGGATATTAAACCGTATGCGGAAGAAGTGATTTCCGTGATCCGCAAAAATGACCCCGACAATCCCATCATTGTAGGTACCGGTACATGGAGCCAGGATGTGAATGATGCAGCCGATGATCAGCTAAAAGATGCAAACGTCATGTACGCGCTTCATTTTTATGCCGGCACACACGGCCAATCTTTACGGGATAAAGCAAACTATGCACTCAGTAAAGGAGCGCCTATTTTCGTGACGGAATGGGGAACAAGCGACGCGTCTGGAAATGGCGGTGTATTCCTTGACCAGTCGCGGGAATGGCTGAATTATCTCGACAGCAAGAAAATCAGCTGGGTGAACTGGAATCTTTCTGATAAGCAGGAATCATCCTCGGCGTTAAAGCCGGGAGCATCTAAAACAGGCGGCTGGCCGCTTACAGATTTAACTGCTTCAGGAACATTCGTAAGAGAAAACATTCGCGGCAACAAAGATTCAACGAAAGAACGCCCTGAAACGCCGGCACAAGATAACCCCGCACAGGAAAACGGCATTTCTGTACAATACAAAGCAGGGGATGAGGGTGTGAACAGCAACCAAATCCGCCCGCAGCTTCACATAAAAAATAACGGCAATACGACGGTTGATTTAAAAGATGTCACTGCCCGTTACTGGTATAACGCGAAAAACAAAGGCCAAAACTTTGACTGTGACTACGCGCAGATTGGATGCGGCAATCTGACCCACAAGTTTGTAATGCTGCATAAACCTAAGCAAGGTGCAGATACCTATCTGGAACTGGGGTTTAAAAAAGGAACGCTGTCACCGGGAGCAAGCACAGGGAATATTCAGCTTCGTCTTCACAACGATGACTGGAGCAATTATGCACAAAGCGGCGATTATTCCTTTTTCCAATCAAATACGTTTAAAACAACGAAAAAAATCACATTATATCATCAAGGAAAACTGATTTGGGGAACAGAACCCAATTAGTTAAGCTTTAGGCGGACATCAGCAACACGATGTCCGCTTTTATGATCTTAAAAACAGCAATACAAAGAAGTTTACGTGGCGGATGAAACTTCTGAAACAGTCTATAGGCCTGTACAAAATGTGCTAAAGGGCGAGTCATTCCCCTTAATCAAGGACATTTTACGCCGAATGAGGGCTGATGGAAATCTACGGCCTGATATTGGCGATGATCTGATTTCTTTTATATTTGAGTCAATGCAGTTTAATTTAGCCATGGTTTTTAGAGAATTCGATATTAAGGACTCTAGGCTATACTATAAGATTAGCAAGTACTTTGCTGACTTTATGGATCACGAGCTGCTTTAATATCACAAATATTCTGAAATTTTTAGCAATCTCAAGAAAGCAAGGGAGTAAATATGACTCACTGAACATAGGATGTAGTATTCAAAGTATGTATTTCACATTCGCCACTTTTATTCATTAAGGGGGCACAAAGAGAATGAAAACTTATGACACATTTCCAAAACCAATTGGCGGCTATACTGTCGGCCGAACCCAGATGGATTTTGATTACACGGCATCAGATCACTCAAAAAGAGAACTGACAGCGTTTGTGTACTATCCGTCCGACAGCAGCGAAGGGAAGACTACATCAACGTACATGTTTCCTGAAGTCTCCGAAATGCTTAATGAGCAGCCGCTTCTCACTGCGTTGAAGGATGCTTACTCTATAGATATCAAGACCCAATGTTACGACGACCTTGCTCTCTCCGGGAAGGAAAAACGCTATCCGGTGTTATTCTATGTTTGCGGCGGAGGCGGTTCTCCGGAATGGGGTACAGTGATCTGTACAGACTTGGCAAGCATGGGGTATGTTGTGGTAAGCATCGGCCATCAGAATAGCACAATGTATAAGCGTAAAGATGGGCGCATGTTTAATGTATCAAAGGATTTTTCGGATGCCATTTTGGCGTTTTCTGAAGATCCGGAGATGCTGGCGTTGGCTGATAAGATGGAGATGCGGCCTAACGATGAAACTGCCATTGAGATGTGCCGTAACGTGCTTACACTGCCGATACTTGACAAGTTAACAGTGTATAGTGAATTACAGGCGGAAGATGTAAGGTATGCAGCCGATTATCTTTACAAACTGGACTCTGGAGAGCTGAATTCTATCTTTAAAGATAGATTGTTGCTTGACATCGGCATGGGCATAGTCGGACATTCTTACGGAGGGCCTACGACAGCGATTGTTTGCCGGGATGACGACCGATTCGCCTGCGGGATTGGCCTGGATAGCGGTGCGTTCGGCCTTCAGGGCAGCGACCTAAAGAAACCCTTTTTGCTGCTGTTTTGTGAACCGAACTATAACATGAATGCGATCATTGGCGCTAACAATAGCATGGAAACCTATTATTTCTCTGTTGATCGTGCTGCGCATTTAGATTACTGCGACATCGTGTTTACTAATGTGAATGCGGAACTCAGAGGCGAACGGGATGCTATGGAGATGCGGAATCTTGTTACAAACTATACGAAGAACTTTTTTGATCATTACATACTGCAGAAGGCTGCAAGTGTGGAAAGTCTGGCATACGATGGCGTGGACTTGATCAAGAAGGCCGGCAACAAGTGACATAACCGATTAAAATACTCAAACCGAAAAACCTTTATGACCAATTTAATTTATTAAGGACGTAGAGGTTTTTTAATAGTACACTGCAAAAAGGGAGTGCTGTTAGAATCCATTTTTATATTCTCTTCACAATTTCTAGTTTACATAATATATATTCTAGGAAGTTAAACGAAGAGATGAATTAATTTCCTGTCTCATAAACTAAGTATACTTTAGTCAATGAGACGAAAAAGAAATGTATAGCAAAATAACCCGCATATTCCGTTTGCGCTTATTATTATTCATCTGTCACGCACAAATTTAATCCCGGTTACAGCACCATGATAAAAGAATGGCTTTTTTTCTTCATTTTATTTATCCAATCAACACACAAATGAAAAATTCATGTCTGGTAATACTTTTCTGCTCTTTCCTTGCTCATTTTCGAAGATTTTTTGCACTGGCTGCGCACAGCGATTTCAAATAAGTCGGCAAATGACGAATCTTGAGTACAACACAATTACGACAGCGCTTCTATTTCATAATTTCAGGATGTTTCTATATTTACATGATAAATAAGCCGTCTTGAACAGACGGCTTTACAGCTTGTTATTTGCTTTGCTTACCTGCGGAAGTGTGAGTGATCCGATACTGCACAGTTAAAAACTTCAGGCCGAACAGCCACATATGATGAACGGCCTTCAAGCTTGTTTCGCTCTGGGCCGCAATAAGAAATGTCTCTGCCAGAGGAAGATGGCATGCCCCCCATTTCGTTTGCAGATAAATCCCTTCATCACCCGCTCCGCTTTTTCGGCGTCTGCTCGTCAAAACAAGATTCTGCTTATGCGCATAAGGTTTTAAAATGCCCGTCATTTGGCCATACGGCAGCGGGAGAGAAATATTCATGTATCCCTCCCCTTTTGACCTGTACGCTGAATACAGCGCAGTAAAAACGGTTTCCTGCTTGTCATTTGTCCTGATCCACGCCCGGACATTTTTTCTGCCGTCTCTGTCAGAATCGACTCCTTTCATGCTAGTGTGCATGGTATACCAATCCGGATTCATTGACAGGTGGATCTGCCCCGCTCTTCTGCTGAACGGCTCGTACAAGCGCGCGAACGGACGAAACCATCCGCTCCACGTCACTTTTGCCTTGATGTCATAATCGATTGTCTCTTCATAAAAGGAAATAACGGCCGGAGCCAGTTTTTCAGTTGAAAAGTCTTCAGAATGCAGTTCTCTCATCTGATCCTGAAGGCCGGTATAATGGATTTCATTTGCTGCATGAATGTCAGTCAAAAAATTTTTGCCTATCGTTCCCTTCCCGTAAATTCGGCTGAACGTTCTTTCACTGCCCTCATCAAACGGTCTCGGATTTTCCAACCTCCACCCCGCCAAAGCCGGCATAATAACACCGAATGCATTGACGGCCCCGTGAATCCAAATCATCTGACTGATCGTGAGCGTTGCCGCCTCGCGGTAGACACCGAACGAATATATCAAAGAAAAAGCAATTGTAATCATTAACACAGCCGAAGAACTCCTGATCAAGAACCTGGCTGTTTTCACAGCAAACGGCGCCTTAAAGACGAGATACGCATTAACATACAGACCCGTCAGATACAGAGCGACAGCAATCACATCAAGTATCTTTGAAAATGTAATTCCCAGGGCGATAAGGATCGGCGAAATCAGGATGATGACCGTGCTCAGCCTGTAAAGAACGCGGTTCTCCCGCAGGATCCTGCCGAGCAATCCGTTAAAGATCGGAATGAGAAAAGCCGAATAGTGAAAGTGCACCGCCGTCAGCAGCACGATAAGCGGACCAAAATCCATGATAGGAATCTTAAAGATATATGCAAAAAACCAAAATCCGCCGCCGGCCAAATAAACGAAACCCATCATAACAGACATCTCTTCCGCTCTGTGGATATTTGTTTTCATCAGCCGCCATACAGCATACAGTGCAAGTCCAAGCGTATAAATGAGCCAGACAAAGGCAAAAAAGCTGAAGTCTGTAATCAGCGCAAGCACTGCACATAAAGCGGCAATGGGATAACACCGTAATAGCACATTCTCTAAGGTCTTTGACGGCCGAAACGCAAAGCGGAATACAGCAGGAACGAAAAATAGTATGGATAATAAAACAAACGTCTCAGCAGCTGATATATGCGGTGCTTCAGCCGCCGCATATCCCAAAAAGCAAACCGCGCCTACCATGAGATGACGCTTCAGCATGTTTCTCCCTCTGTTTCCCGGAAAGTCCCCCGGTAAGAGAAAATTGTGCCGAGTATCCGGTTTTTCACATGAACCTTAATGCAGAAGCAATTCATTTCCTCATCATAAGCCTCATAAACGGTTGAACTGCCGCACAGCCAAGCCGGAAGCGGGATTTTCTTTCCGCCTATCAGGAGCCACTGCTTTCCGGATGTAATAACAAGCCCTCCGTCTGAAGACGCTTCTAAATGCAGTTCAGACAGCAGGATGTGAGGTTTGCCGAAATAATCAAGAATTCTGTTTTCCCGCTCGTCATATTCCATGACCGCATCAAAAAACCGTGTTTTGCCTTTAAAGAAAAAGGTGCGGTTCCACTCCACACCATTTTGCCTGTTTTTGTTCTCAATGGTAAAAGGGATATCTGTTCCCCTCTCTGAGAAAAAACATCTGAAAAAAACGCCTGTCTTTAAAAGCATTCTGACAAACAACGAACCTCCCTTAATTTCTGACATAACCCCTTCTCCGCAAAACGTGCGTGATCCGGCAAGCTTGTACCGTTTCTGCAGCATCGGATGCAGGAATTGATAATGAATAATCGCTTTTTCATACATTGAATCCGTCATTTCACTTCTCTCTCTTTCGTTTTGTATGTGCGGCGCTCGGCAGCAGGAATGTAAGAATCATACCCGCTATTGTAAGTAATCCTAATGAAATGGCGAATCCGCCGCCGGAATACAGCATTGCCGTTATACAAAAGAAGGCTGACTGTCCGGCGTGGATCAGCCGCTTTCTCCGCATAGGCAGCAGCCATAATATCCCTAATCCTGTCTTCAGCGCTCCCTTCACGATCTCTGCATCGGCACAGCCATCATGAAAGCCTTGAAAAAACCAATACAGACTGAATACGAGACACATCAGGACATAGACAAACCCGAACCGGACTGATATCTTCGGATGTCGGCTTTGTTCTATCCAAAGCCGCAACGCATCAAAGCTCCATGCGGTAGCCCAGCCGAGCAGCGGACGAAATAAAAACCGGTCTATCCATCTTCCCGGCAGACCCCAGGCCGTTTCATATTGATATTGAGTCAAAAATGTGATGTCTCCGTTATCCCGCTCTATATACCTCCAGTAGCCCCGGCCGTCTTTTATCAGAGACAGCGGATGATCAGATGCAAAAGCAAGCGCCGACACCCTTTCTGACGATTGAGGCCTTATGTCACCCATTGATTCACCCGTGCCGGACACCTTCAGCCCAAAACCGATTCGCGTTTCATATAGGAATCTCTGCGGTTCATCTGGTAACTTATGAAGGTATGTAATGTCAGAAAAGCGCAGGTCCCATTCCTTATGAAGAACCGGATTTTGCGTATATTCCCAAAGCGTTTCTATATCAGACGCCATATTGATTTCGACATATATCGGCTTCTGTTTCATGCTCCCTCCGCTTCCCTTCTTTTGTAAACAATTCCTATATTATCATAGGGATGTATGAAATTCCGCAATAAGATTTCAGGAATATGAAGCTGGTTTTTAACATATAAAAAACCCTTCACATTAAACGTGAAGGGTTTCGTAAATGATATGCATATTCCTCAGTAGGCAGCCTTGTGTTCAGGGCTTGTACTTTCTTCTTCCGCCCATGTTTCAATATGCTTGAGTTCCGGAGTATTCTCTGCTTTAAATACGGGATCAAGTCCTTTTTTGCGCTGAGCGGCATAATCTTTATAGATTTTATAGGCTACATTACTCAGCAGCAAGATTGCCACTAAGTTAATGAGAGCTAAGAGACCCATGAACAAGTTTGCCATGTCCCAGACAATCTGGAAGTCAGCCAAACATCCGTATACCACCATCACTACGACGAATACGCGGTAAATATTAAGCCATGTTTTGCTTGTTTTAATAAATTCGATATTCGTTTCACCATAGTAATAGTTGCCGACGACTGAGCTGAATGCGAATAAGAACATCGCAATTGCAATAAACGTCGGGGCCCAGTCTCCAAGATGGTGCTGCAGTGCGGCTTGTGTCACTTGGATGCCGTCGCCTTTAGGTGTAAAGCTGTACAATAAAATGATAAAGGCAGTCGATGTACAAACGATAAATGTATCGAAAAACACGCCTAGCGTCTGGATTAATCCCTGCTTAGCCGGATGCGATACGTGTGCAGCTGCTGCGGCATTCGGCGCGCTCCCCATACCTGCTTCGTTTGAAAACAGGCCGCGTTGCGCACCGATAATAATGATGCTTCCTAAGCTTCCGCCGACGATCTGCTCAAAACCAAACGCATTTTTCACAATCGTCGCAAGCAATTCAGGTACTGCGGTAATATTCACAATCACAACATACAGCGCGATCAAAATATACATACCCGCCATGACCGGAACGATTAATTGCGAGACGGAAACAACACGTTTCAGCCCGCCGAATATAATGAAAGCCGTTAATACAGCTAAGATGATGGCGATAATTGTTTTATTCACATGGAAAGCTTCGTCAAACGCGACAGAAATCGTATTTGACTGCACGGCATTAAAGATAAGTCCGAAAGAAACGGTAATCAATACGGCAAATAAAATACCGAGCCAGCGGGCGCCGAGACCCTTCGCCATGTAATATGCCGGACCGCCGCGGAATTCATCGCCGGAGCGCACTTTATACAGCTGCGCTAAGGTACTTTCCACAAAGCTTGAAGCCATACCGACAATTGCTACGATCCACATCCAAAATACTGCGCCGGGACCGCCTGTTGCAATCGCCAGCGCAACACCGGTCAAGTTTCCGGTACCGACACGTGAAGCGGCCGAGATAAAGAATGCCTGCATTGAAGACACTCCTTTATTTCCTTGCGGCTTCTCCCCGACAATTCTAAACATTTCAATAAAGTATTGGAATTGAATGAAGCGAAAACGGAATGTGAAATACAATCCGATTCCTACTAAAATATAAACAAGATACTTCCAAATAAAATCATTTGGAACATTTATGATTTCACTGATGAAAGCCTCCATGTTTAACCTCCCTTTTACATATCTTTTACTGTCATTTTCGCTGCATATGTTAGATCTTTTAACACAACGGGTATTATTATATCACAACAACAGATGTTGAGAAGTTTTTTTAAGAAAATGTTTCGGTTTCTTCATCATGCTTATTGCTGGTATGCCCCGTTTCTTTATCCTGTAACCTGAAAAATGTTGTCACATCAGAAGGGTTGCGTGCATATCATAACAAATAGGCCTTTAAGAATAAAAGAGATGAAATGACGGACGGAATGGTATATACTTAACCAACATAATAATTTTTTAAATTTAATAAATGTGTTTACTTCCAATTTAAATTAGGGTATTATAATAAAAATATTCAGACTTATGAAGGGGGGAGAACATTTGAAAAAAATCTTGTTTTTAAAAGCTTCTATTTTATTTTTAGCGATTGCAAGCTTTCATTTGCTCTCCATTCCCCATGCGTTTGATACTGCTCATCATTTTAAAGCCGTAGCCGATCAGCAGGAAATTCACGAAATGAAGGCCGGCCAAAATGCTGACGATGAGAAAAAATCGCTGACGGGCTCATTTATTTTGACGGCGCTTTTTGCCGCTTCTGTCTCATTGATCGTGATATCAGACAGAAAACGCCCCGCTTCCCGGAGAAGACAGCGAAAGAAAAGCTTTTTAATCGCTAAATTTTATCAATCCTCGTATTTCGATGAGCTTCATGTTCAACATCGCCTAACTATGTAACATAAAATGAGGAGGTTGTTCAACATGTTGTTTATCTTACGAATGGTGATTTTAGGCTTATTTTCATTCACTGCATTAAATTTATTTGTGTGGCAGGGAATTGAAGTCGTTCACGCTATCACGGACTTATTCGGCAGCCACGAGAGCTAATAAATAGCAAAACCTCCGCTTTAGGACCAATTGAGCGGAGGTTTTTTTTCACTTTATTTTATTTTTACTCTTAAACATCAGATGCGGGGATGCGCCATACATCTGTGACCGGCCCTGTCTCATCTTCATCTGTAAAGAAGGAGCCGTTGCTGTATCGGTCATTAGCCCGCAAAGATTTCACGGAGGCTTCAATTCTCTCGCCTTTTTCGGTTTCCGCAGCGATCATGTCGGCTAAAGCGCACGCGAATACTCCGACAACACGATGCGGGTTCTTTTTAAGCTCACGCAGCATGATGACGCCGCGCTTAGCCCTGGATGTTCTTTCGAATTCAGAGAGATTCATCCGTTTGATGGCTCCCCGCTGTGTGACGAGGACAAGCGAATCTGTTTCATGCAGGATTTGTCCTGATACGACGGTATCGCCGTCTTTTAAATTAATGCCCTTCACGCCGGCCGCACGGGCTCCGACTACATTTACTTCATCTTCACCGAACCATAAGCCGTACCCGAGGCGGGTGGCGATAAACAGCTGGCAGCCGCCGTCTGTGACATGAACATCAATCAGCTCATCGTCCCCTTTAAGGTTAAGAGCAACAAGCGCTTTTGAGTAACGCTGCGCTTTGTAATGCGTCATTTCAGTTCTTTTCACCATACCGTTTTTCGTCATAAACAATAAATATGAAGATGGATCAAATTCTTTTACCGGTATGGCTTTCACGATGGTTTCGTCACGGTCCATCGTGGTGATGTTCGTGACGTGCTGCCCCATGTCTTTCCACCTGATATCAGGAAGCTGGTGAACCGGACAATATATATAACTTCCCTTGTTGGTAAAGAGCAAGAGCACATCTGTTGTATTCATTTCAAATTGGTGAATCAGCCTGTCCGTGTCCTTCATCCCGAAATCCTGGCCGTTAGAAGCGGCAAATGACCGCTGGCTTGTTCGTTTTACATAGCCGTCTTTCGTGACTGTCACATAGACGTCCTCCGAGGCAACCATAACTTCGAGATTGATTTTAATTTCCTCAATCTTCTCTTCAATGACCGACCGTCTGCTGTCGGCATAAGTCTTTTTCACTTTTTTCAGGCTGCTGGTAATGACTTTTAACAGCTTTTTATCATGACTTAAAATGGCTTCAAGCTCCTGAATTTTCTTGCTGAGCTCTTCCGCTTCCTCTTTTAATGCCGTAATATCCGTATTTGTCAGACGATACAGCTGCAAAGATACGATCGCTTCCGCCTGAGGCTCCGTAAATGCGAATTTAGAAATTAAGTTTTGTTTCGCATCTTTCTTGTCGCTGCTTGCCCGGATGACGGCAATGACCTCATCTAGCACAGACAGTGCCTTCATCAGTCCTTCAACAATATGATGCCGCTCTTTTGCTTTTTGCAATTCAAAGACGGAGCGGTTTGTCACCACTTCCTTCTGGTGGGAAATATACGCATCCAGAATGGCCGTAAGACTCATCAGCATCGGCCGGCGGTTATGTATGGCAACCATATTAAAGTTATACGTTGTCTGCAGGTCAGTGTTTTTATATAAGAAATTCAAGATGCCTTTTGCATCGGCTTCTTTCTTTAACTCAACGACCACCCGCAGTCCCGTGCGGTCCGTTTCATCCCGGACTTCAGAAATACCTTCAACTTTTTTGTCAATGCGGTATTCGTCCATTTTCTTCACGAGATTGGCTTTGTTTACTTCAAACGGGATTTCTGTAATGACGATCTGCTCCCGTCCGCCTCTTACGGCTTCCACTTCAGCCTTGCCGCGGATAATAATTTTGCCTTTACCGGTTTCATAGGCCTTCCGAATGCCGTCAACACCTTGGATGATGCCTCCTGTCGGAAAGTCAGGCCCTTTAATCACCTGCATCAAGTCATCGACGGTGCAATCGGGCGATTCAATCCGCTTAATGACAGCATCAATGACCTCACCCAGATGATGAGGGGGAATGTCAGTCGCATAGCCCGCGGAAATCCCGGTAGATCCATTGACCAGCAAGTTCGGAAACATAGCGGGCAAAACAACCGGTTCTTTACTTGTGTCATCAAAGTTCGGAACGAATTCAACCGTATTTTTATCGATGTCCCGCAAAAGCTCTGATGCGATAGAAGATAATCTCGCTTCCGTATAACGCATGGCAGCAGGCGGATCACCGTCAATGCTTCCGTTGTTGCCGTGCATCTCAATCAGCACATTCCGCACTTTCCAATCCTGGCTCATCCGCACCATCGCTTCATAAACGGAGCTGTCTCCGTGCGGATGATAATTACCGATAACGTTCCCGACCGTTTTTGCCGCTTTCCGGAAATTTTTATCGAATGTATTTCCGTCTGCGTGCATGGCGTATAAAATTCTCCGCTGCACCGGCTTTAACCCGTCACGTGCATCGGGCAGCGCCCTGTCCTGGATAATATATTTACTGTAGCGTCCGAAACGGTCGCCGATTACTTCTTCTAACGGTAAATCATGAAATAATTCTGGCTGTGCCACTATTAAACCTCCTCAGCGACCGACAAGTTTTCATTTTCTAAAATATTGCTTTCCTCGTCTAATCCGAAGGCAACATTCTTTTCAATCCATTTTCTTCTCGGTTCTACTTTGTCTCCCATTAATGTCGTTACGCGGCGCTCTACGCGTGCCGCATCGTCAATCTTGACTCTGACGAGCGTTCGCGACTCGGGATTCATCGTCGTTTCCCAGAGCTGGTCTGCGTTCATTTCTCCCAGACCTTTATAACGCTGAATGGTATAGCCTTTGCCGACTTTCTTTAAAACGCCGTCCATTTCTTCGTCGGACCAAGCATATTCAATAATCTCTTTCTTACCGCTTCCTTTGCTGACTTTGTAAAGAGGCGGAAGCGCGATGAAGACTTTTCCGTGCTCAATTAAAGGTTTCATATAGCGGTAGAAAAACGTTAACAGCAAGACTTGAATATGCGCGCCGTCGGTATCCGCATCGGTCATGATGACGATCTTGTCATAGTTAATGTCGTCTATCTCAAAATCTGCGCCGACTCCCCCGCCGATCGCATGAATAATTGTATTGATCTCTTCATTTTTGAAAATGTCTGCAAGCTTTGCTTTCTCTGTGTTGATGACCTTTCCGCGAAGGGGCAGCACGGCTTGGAATTTCCGGTCTCTTCCCTGTTTTGCAGAACCTCCGGCAGAGTCTCCCTCCACGAGATACAATTCATTCTTCGCCGGATTTCTGGAGCCTGCCGGTGTGAGTTTTCCGCTCAGCGTCGCTTCTGATTTTTTGCGTTTTTTACCGCTTCTCGCTTCTTCTCTCGCTTTACGGGCAGCTTCGCGGGCCTGGCTTGCTTTAATCGCTTTTTTGACGAGCAGGGTCGCTGTATCGCGGTTTTCTTCCAAGAAATAAGCAAGATTCTCAGAAATGACTGCGTCTGCGGCGGATCTCGCCTCACTTGTGCCAAGTTTCCCTTTTGTCTGGCCTTCAAATTGCAGCAGTTCCTCCGGGATACGCACGGAAATAATCGCGGACAACCCTTCTCTGATATCGGCGCCTTCAAGGTTTTTGTCTTTCTCTTTTAAAAGCGCGACCTTTCGCGCATATTCATTAAACGCTCTTGTCATTGCCGTTTTGGCTCCTGATTCGTGGGTGCCGCCGTCCTTTGTTCTGACGTTATTAACGAATGACAGCATATTTTCTGAGTATCCGTCATTAAATTGGAAAGCAAAATCGACTTCAATGTCGTGGTGCTCGCCTTCAAAAGAAACCACTTCGCATAAAGCGTCTTTTTCTTCGTTTAAATAGGCGACAAATGCTTCAATTCCGTTCTCATAATAAAATACTTCTTTTACGTTGTTCCGCTCATCAATTAATTCTATTTTTAAGCCTTTTAATAAGAAGGCGGATTCGCGCAGGCGTTCCGACAGCGTGTCAAAATTATAAACCGTTGCGCTGAACATTGACGGATCAGGTTTAAAATGGGTAAGCGTTCCCGTTTTCTTGGTCGTACCGATTTTTTCAAGTGAAGTCACAGGCTTGCCGCCGTTTTCAAACCGTTGTTTATAAACATAGCCGTCACGCTCAATGGTAACTGTCAGCCACTCTGATAAAGCGTTTACGACAGATGCGCCGACACCATGCAGACCGCCGCTTGTTTTATAGCCGCCCTGGCCGAATTTCCCTCCCGCATGCAGCACGGTGAAAATAACTTCCGGTGTCGGCTTTCCGAGCTTATGCATTCCGGTCGGCATTCCGCGCCCCCTGTCCTGCACGGAGATGCTGTTGTCCTTATGTATCGTTACGATAATATGATCTCCGTAGCCGGCAAGGACTTCATCGACGGAATTGTCGACGATCTCATATACCAGATGGTGCAGGCCGCGTGCGTCCGTCGAACCGATATACATTCCCGGTCTTTTTCTGACGGCTTCCAGGCCTTCAAGCACCTGTATGGCATCTTCGTTGTAATCAAATTGCTGTTTTCTAGCCAAACGTACAAACCCCTTTCAAAAAACCTGCTCTTAATCATTCTCTTTTTAAATGTTTTCATGTCTTTGTTTTTCAGTATGCGCAAGCTTCGGTCCAATTCTCCTCGGACTCACAATTATAACCAATATGCTTGATTTCGCAACATCTTTAAGCGAATGGCTCGTTTTTTAGGCCGCAAGACATACATTCGAACGGCTTTTCATCTTTTTGGTGCTCTTTTCCGGAGACGAGAACTTATGTTCGCTTTCTATTATATAGATTTATGCCGTCCATCGCAAACAGACTGCAGCCCCCTTTAATGCAGGGGTTTCTAAAAAAGCTGTTCATGCTTTATTGTATCTGTTTCAACATCATACGCAAAGAGTATTCTTTCAATAAAAAAACAAAAACCCCTGATTTGCCAAGGATTTTTGCCTTTTTTGTTCCTATTTTATAACAGCGCGGGCGACTTTTATACATAAATCCATAATAGCCGTCCGCCCTTTCTCTGTAATCATGCGGTACGCTTCTTCATTTGCCAGGCCCTGCTGCGCCCAAAAAACGGGAGCATCCGTCTGTAAAAACTCTTCAGCGACGCCGGGAAGCTGCTCAGATCGTCTGAACACATTGACAATATCAATCGGTCCCTCAACGTCTTTTAATGAAGCGACGGCTTTAACGCCAAGCGCTTCATCAATCGTCGGATTGACAGGAATAATCTCGTACCCTTCATCCTGCATCGCTTTGGAAACCATGTAAGAAGTCCGGTCGGAACGGTCTGACAGCCCGACGACGGCGATACGTTTGCTTCGGTCAAGAATTTCTTTAATCTCTGACTTTGAAGGATTTTGCATCTTTACCATCTCCTTTTGTATTATTGTACACGACAGCTTCATCGGATTCAAAAAAAGCGGTTTGTCAGCTTAATTCTCAAAAAACTTGTCATCAGACGATAACAACTCGTGTTAAAATAAAGTGAAGGGACATTAAAAAGGAGAAATGTAGATGTTGATTGCTTTATTGATTATTTTGGCCTATGTAATAGGCAGCATCCCGTCAGGTTTAGTCGTAGGCAAACTTGCGAAAGGGATTGATATTAGAGAACATGGAAGCGGTAATTTGGGCGCCACAAATGCTTTTCGCACGCTTGGCGTTAAAGCGGGATCTGTCGTCGTTGCAGCCGATATTTTAAAAGGCACCTTGGCCGCGGCGCTGCCGTATTTATTGCACGTTCCCATTCACCCTCTTCTCGCAGGAGTGGCGGCAGTGATCGGTCATGTATTCCCCGTGTTCGCAAAATTCAAGGGCGGAAAAGCCGTAGCCACTTCAGGAGGCGTCCTGCTGTTTTATGCTCCGCTGTTATTCGTAACGATGGTTGCAGTGTTTTTCGTATTTTTATTCCTTACGAAATTTGTTTCTCTGTCTTCAATGTTAACAGGGATTTATACGATTATTTACTGTCTGTTTGTAAAAGACCCTTATTTATTAATCGTAGTGACGCTCTTGACCGCGTTTGTTATCTACAGACACAGGGCAAACATCAAACGGATTATGAACAAAACAGAACCGAAAATCAAATGGTTTTGATGAAACTTCAATTTTGACATCAAAATGCCATATGCGTTTATAATAGAGATAATTTCTTTATGAGAAACAAAAAGGGAGTGTACCGGATGAACATGAAAGTAACGAAAGGCGCGCTGGATTGGTACAAAGAAGAGCTTGAACTGGAAACAGGCGATCAAGTCCGTTTCTTTGTCCGTTACGGAGGATGCAGCAGCGTCCAGAAAGGCTTTTCTCTCGGTGTTTCAAAAGACCAGCCGATGAACGTCGGAATCAGCACGGAAGTTGAAGGCATTACCTTTTTTATTGAAGAAAGCGACTTATGGTACTTTGATAATCACGATCTGTCCGTCACATATTCAGATCAGTCAGAAGAGCCGGTATTTGATTACGTGTAAGAAAAAAGAACGCAGCGGATGCGTTCTTTTTTTTACAGTTTGAACCTTCTGATATGATCAGTCAGATGTTCTTTTTCTAATATGCGTTTCTGCGTTTCACCGAGCAGGTCAAAGTGGGGAAATGCATTTTTATGATGAATCCACTCAGGCTTCAGCCCGTATTCCGATCCCCATCGGATCAGCTTATCGAGATCGCTTGAACCGGCCTTCGTCACGGTCTTAGCCTCCGGAAAGCGGTCGTCCAGCCAATAATGCGTTAAAAAAGCGATTTTTCCTTCCGATACATCCCGCTTCCATCTTTCCAGTTCTCTGCGTGTAATTCCAAATGCCATAACTGAGCTGCTCCTTATTTTTTTGCCTTTTCGTAAGCGGCATGCCAATCAGGAAAGGCCTTGCGGAACTGAATCGGTTTGAAGCTCTGTTTATCGACGCATATGTGAGAGGATGACGCTTCGATCGCAAGTTCTTGATCCGGATTATAGATGCGGTAGCCGTAAATGATTTTAAATCCGTTATATTCTTCAATCCACGTATGTACTTCTGCTGTTTCTCCGTAGCGGAGCGGCTTTTTATAAGAAATGCTGATATCCACTACAGGTGACAGCACCCCTCTTTCTTCCATGTCCTTGTACAGAAATCCGAGGTCCTTAATGAGCGCCGTTCTCCCGACCTCCATCCAGACTAAGTAATTGGCATGATAGACAATGCCCATTTGATCTGTTTCCGCATAACGCACTTCTATTTCTTTTTTTGACACATGCAACGTTCTCTGCTCCCTTATTATCAGATTAGCCCTATTTTATCACAACGAGGCGGAAAGAGAAAAAACCAGGTTTCCCTGGTTTTTATTACGATTGATAGCCGTTTTCTCTCGCAGCCGATTCATCCTGAATTTCACTTCGGAATGATTCAATGCTTTCATTGCGTCTGGCATTCTTCTCCTGAATGCGCTGTTTTTCCTCTTCTGTCGCAAACTCCATTGATTCTTTCGCTTCTTCTATATTTTCGATTGTATTCTGTACCATATCCTGAAGCTTTTCAACGTTATCAGAACGGTCGTCCGGGTTCGGTCTTTGGTTATGATTTGTCATCATGTCAGCTCTCCTTTAATGATATTATTCGCCTTTCGTCTGCATGACAATCGGATGTCCGTTTGACTTGTCATGAAACTTTTCCCCTTTGTTTCGTTTATATTTAACGGGTTTTGTCCCTAAGTGGCTCGGAGCGTACTGCGGCTGGCCGTCTTTCTTGTTTGTGCCCATGTTCATCCCTCCTTAAGAGTATATTTCGCAAAAGGAGGCGCAAACATGACTGCAAATTAAAGGTTATTTTTGTTTGAACCGCTGCTCCAGCTTTTCTTCAAGCTGATTCAAATATTCCGTATTGGTCATCAGCTCACGTTTATTCTCCATAACCAATTCATGAAAAGAACGTTTTCTCATTTTTTTCAATCTTCTCACCTCCGTGTTTTCATTCATTTTTTCCAATTTTTTAAAAGATAAGCCTTTCGCATAAAAAAAACTGAACCTCTACTTGAGATCCAGTTTTTCTTTCATTTCTTTTTTTGTCATCGTGCCTACTCGGATGTGCTGAATGGTTCCTTTTTCGTCTAATATGTATGATGTCGGATAAGAAAGCACGTTGAAATCTCCGTTAATCCCGCTCTTGTCAATCAGAATTGGAAAGGTCAGCTGATAAGTATCAGCGAATGATTTCACAGCCTGTATATTTTTTTCAGAGGACGTAAAATTAACGGCTACTACCGCAATATCAGGATTTTCTTTCTGCAGCTCCTGCATATCGGGCATTTCCATCCGGCATGGCTTGCACCACGTCGCCCAGAAATTAAGAAGCACTTTTTTACCTTTATAATCAGAAAGGGAGCTGCTTTTTCCTGACAGTGTGTCGAGTGTAAAGTCAGGAGCCTTCATCCCTTCTTCTGTCCCTTCTTTCGGACTTGTTTGTGCAGAATAAATGTTCCAGCCCGCATACACTAACAACCCGATAAGTAACAATACGCCCAGCCATTTTGCAAGCATCTCAAGGCCTCCCGTATAAAAAGAGAGAAAGCAGTCCGCTTTCTCTCTTTTGTCTTTCTGCTACTGTTTCATTTTATCGCGAAGCACCATTTGTAAAATGCCGCCGTGACGATAGTAATCAATTTCCACTTCACTGTCGAAACGGACAACGACTTCAAATGTTTTTACCGTACCGTCTTCACTGATAGCTCTGACAGTCAGCAAGTCGCGTGGACGTACAGTTTCATCAACATCCACCTCGATAACTTCCTTACCGGTTAAACCGAGTGTATCCGCGTTTTCACCCTGTTTGAACTGGAGCGGCAGCACACCCATGAAGACGAGGTTGCTTCTGTGAATTCTTTCAAAGCTTTCCGCAATGACTGTTCTGATGCCTAGCAGGTTTGTTCCTTTTGCAGCCCAGTCACGTGAAGAGCCCATTCCGTAATCTTTGCCGGCCAGGACGACAAGACCCGTTTTATCTTCTTTATACCGCATGCATGCATCATAAATAGATGTCACGTCACCGGTAGGCCAGTGTGTAGTGTATCCGCCTTCTGTGCCAGGCGCAATTTGGTTTTTAATGCGGATATTGGCGAATGTTCCTCTCATCATGACTTCATGGTTTCCGCGGCGTGAGCCATAAGAGTTAAAGTCCCGAGGAGAAACGCCTTTTTCCTGCAGGTATTTGCCCGCTGGCGTGTCTTTTCCGATCGCTCCGGCCGGAGAAATATGGTCAGTCGTCACGGAATCTCCGAATTTGCCGACAACGCGAAGCCCTCTTAATGGCTCAACTTTTCCCGGTTCTACAGACATTTCTTCAAAGAACGGCGGGTTTTGGATGTAAGTAGAATCCTTATCCCACTTGTAAAGTGCTTCATCCGTCGTTTCGATTTCATTCCAGCGCTGGTTGTCGTCAAATACCGTTTCATATTCTTTACGGAATAATTCCGGCGTCACAGTCTGTTTGACGAGGGAATTGATTTCATCCATTGACGGCCAGATGTCATCGAAGTAAACGTTTTGCCCGTCTTTTCCGACACCGATCGGGTCAGATTTCAAGTTAATATTCACAGTGCCTGCCAATGCGTACGCGACGACAAGCGGCGGTGAAGCAAGGTAGTTTCCTTTGACAAGCGGATGGATCCGGCCTTCAAAGTTTCTGTTGCCTGACAGGACAGAAGTGATCAGAAGATCATTTTTAGCAACCGCTTCTTCAATCTCTGGAGAAAGCGGTCCGGAGTTTCCGATACATGTCGTACAGCCGTAACCGACAAGATTAAAGCCGAGCTCCTTCATATAAGGAAGAAGGCCTGAGTTGACTAAGTATCCAGTAACAACCTTAGATCCCGGTGCAAGTGATGTTTTCACATAATTCGGCACTTTCAATCCCAATTCTACCGCTTTTTTGGCTACCAATCCGGCACCGATTAATACAAAAGGATTAGATGTGTTTGTGCAGCTTGTAATGGCGGCAATTGCAATTGCCCCTGTTTTCATGACCGCATCTTCGCCGCTGTTAAGTTTAAATGAGATTTCTTTGTCCTCTTCAGCAGCATCCATTCCGAATCCTTGGTTGCCGGCCGGGCTGACGAGATGTTTTTTAAACGTTTCCTGCATGACAGAAAGCGGGATTAAATCCTGCGGACGTTTCGGGCCTGATAGGTTCGCTTCAATTTTTGACAGATCAATTTCCACAACGTCAGTAAAAATCGGCTCTTCTGCGTCAGGCGTATAGAATAAACCGTTGTTGCGGCAGTATGCTTCCACGACATCGATCTGCTCTTCTTCACGGCCGGTCAGACGCATGTAAGAAAGTGCTTCCTCGTCAACCGGGAAGAATCCGCAAGTCGCTCCGTATTCCGGCGCCATATTGGCAATAGTCGCCCGATCCGCAAGCGGAAGCTCAGCAACACCAGGGCCGAAGAATTCAACAAATTTATTGACTACGCCTTTTTCGCGCAGCACTTGAGTGACTTTCAGCGCTAAGTCAGTTGCCGTCGTTCCGTTAGGCAATTTTCCGACAAGTTTCGCGCCGATGACCTCAGGAACAGGGAAATATGAAGGCTGGCCGAGCATTCCCGCTTCCGCCTCAATACCGCCGACACCCCAGCCGAGAACGCCGATTCCGTTAATCATCGTGGTATGAGAATCTGTTCCCACCAAAGTATCAGGATATGTCACAAGCTCTCCGTCTTCATCTTTCGTATGAACGACACTTGCCAAAAACTCAAGGTTTACCTGGTGGACGATACCTGTTGCAGGCGGAACGGCCTGATAGTTGTTAAACGCTTTCTTTGCCCAGCTTAAAAATTTATAACGTTCTGCATTTCTTTTGAATTCTAAGTCCATATTAATGGCTAACGCGTCTTCCGTACCTGCTTTGTCGACTTGTACGGAGTGGTCAATGACCAGGTCAACCGGAATTTCAGGATTGATTTTATCAGGGTCTCCGCCGACAGAAGCCATGGCTTTTCTTAAAGATGCCAGGTCAACTACGGCCGGAACGCCGGTAAAGTCCTGAAGGATAACCCGTGACGGTTTAAACGGCACATCGATATCTTTTAATTCAGCAGTACCCCATCTTGCTAAATTTTCAACATGTTCTTTCGTAATGACGCGTCCGTCTACCTGACGCAAAACGGATTCCAAAAGAACCTTAATAGAATAAGGAAGTTTTGAAACATTGCCGACCCCTGCGTCTTCCAATGCTTTTAATGAATAGTAGTGGTATGTTTTCCCGTTTGAAGAAAATGTTTTTCTTGCTTGGAAAACGTCTTGTGTTGCGACTTTTTGCTGATTTGTCATTCTCCAAAATCCCCCTTCAAAGATCAAGATCGTTCTTTAGATGAATGTTCACATTCCATCACAATTTTCTCACAATTTCATCTTAGTATAAAATCATACATAAGTAAATATCAATGTTTTTATTAAATACAATAAGATCGTCTTATCAGAATAATTTCCGGTAAATTTTGTCCTGTTTTATGTCTCATACAACGGGCTGTAAAGAGCCATATTAAAGTTGAGGTGATGATCATGGTAAAACGAAAAGCCAATCATGTGATAAACGGCATGAATGATGCAAAAAGCCAAGGTAAAGGCGCGGGTTATATTGAAAATGACCAGCTTGTCCTGACCGAAGCAGAACGGCAGAACAATAAAAAAAGAAAAACAAACCAATAGCCGTCACCCCTTAAAAAAGGAGGCTTTAACATGACAAATAAAAATACGAGCAAAGATATGCATAAAAATGCTCCGAAGGGCCATAATCCCGGCCAGCCGGAACCGTTAAGCGGAAGCAAAAAAGTGAAAAACCGCAACCATACAAGACAAAAACATAATACAAGCCACGATATGTAAAACAGACCTCGGTGTCTGTTTTTTTGTGCTTTCACCCATTCAAAGCTTCTGCATACGTTATAGCAAGGCTTTTTTAATATGGAGGGATGCTTCCATGAATCATTCAAATCACGCTGAAGAATTTGATGATATCGAAGAATGGCTGCGGCAGTTTTACGAGGATCCGTATGCTTGGTATGACGAGGCGCTTCCGATCGATCTATATGAAACAAGCCGTCAATACATCATTGAAGCTGACCTTGCGGCGCTGAAGCCGGTGCAGGCGATGACCGTCACTCTTTCGGGAAATGAGTTCATGCTCTCTGTTAAAACGCTTGAACAGACGTTAAACAAACAAATGATGCTGCCTTTTTATCTAAATGACAAACATATTTTCACTGATTTCACAAACCATATTCTGACCGTCTCCATGAACAAGGAGCCAAATGAAACCCCTGCCTCTTTTTCCTTTCAATTTCCTCTATAACATAAAAAAGCCGTTTTCATCCCTCAATGAAAGCGGCTTTTTTGTCCGGTCATATCAGTCATATACCCTCGAAGTGAATCTCCCATGGCCAAATAGCAGAATCACTATACGATAGAATATGTTCTAGCAACCGGATTGACTGGACATCTATCATTTTTTCTATTCTTTTTTCATGTGTTCTTCTATTCTGTCTTCGTTTACAATATGGTTAAAGTAAGGAGGAGATAAAACAATGCTCGAAGGCTGGTTTATGTGGTTTATTTTATTTTGGGTCATCGTAATGATCGGATTGCTGTCCATCGGCGGGTTTTTTATGTTTCGAAAATTTTTAAAACGCTTACCGAAAGAAGACGGCCGGTCAGAACTGGATTGGCAGGATTATTATATTGAAAAAAGCAGACACCTATGGAATGAAGGCGACAAGGCGTTTTTGGATGAACTGGTCGCCCCCGTTCCAGAGCTCTTTCGGGATGTAGCCAAAGCTAAAATCGCCGGAAAAATCGGTGAAATCTCTTTACAAGAGGAAGCTGAACAAATAAACCGGGATTTAATCATCAGGGGTTACATACTGGCCACCCCTAAGCGGGATCATCAGTTTTTGAAAAAACATCTCCGCGAAAAACAGATTGACCTTACTCCTTATCAAACCCTGCTCAAATAAAAAACCTTTCCGTCCGCCGGAAAGGTTTTAATTCATCTGAATATCAGCGGTCTTCAGTTCATTGGCAAGTTTGCGGTACGACATAAACATCGCGATGCGCCACGGGACAATCATTCCGAAAGCCAGAATCCAAAACATTCCGCTTAAAGCTCCGTAATCAATCGTCGTGCTCAAAATGGATTTCATAGCGATTCTGATAACCAGCAAACCAATTAGGATAAACACAAATGCTTTTGACCGTTTTAAATAGATTTCATTATTTTTAATCTCAAATTTAGATGTTTTTATCAGAAAAATAGAGAAGATCACGCCCAGCGTAATGGCCTCCAAAAATTCTTCGCCTGTCACTCTGAAAATCGGAAAAAGAAACATCAGCGCTCCCGTACTCATGAAAATCGGCGGGAGAATTATTTTTTTTGGTGAAGCGGGCTTATCGGAGGATTTAATCCTCACGATCATTACAGAGATTGCCATGGCCGCTGCAATAACGGATGAAATTATAATCATCATCTTTATCATTCCTTTGCTTGCACGGAGTTTGATACTATATACTATACTCCAAAAACATAAAAAAACCAATGTGAAAAGAAAATACGTTTATGTTCCCGTTACCCTGCCTACGGCCTCCAGCACTTTAGACCCTTCAAACGGTTTAACGATAAAATCTTTAGCGCCCAGTTCAATCGCTTCCAGAACGATCCGCTGCTGCCGCATGGCGGTGCACATAATGACATGGGCTTTCGGGTCAAAAGCTAAAATCTCCTGCAGCGCCTGTATTCCGTTTTTAACCGGCATGGTAATATCCATTGTCACCAGATCGGGGCGGATTTTTTGATAAACGGCCAGAGCTTCCTCGCCGTCAGCCGCTTCTCCGGCCACTGTATAATTCGCCGATTCCAGAATCTCTCTGATTTTCACTCTCATGAACTTGGCGTCATCTACAACTAAAACTCGTGTCATATTCCCCTCCACATATTTAACATTAACTAGTCTTATTGTACCAAAAAAGAAAGGGTATATAATAGTTCAAAAGCTATCAATCTCTTACAGCCCCTTGAACCCTCCGAAAAGATTTGACAGAACGATCAGAATATAACTCATCCAGTTAAAAAACAGCATAATTCCGATGACAATCATAACAATGCCGCCGGTTCTCATGATAAGCAGCTGGTGCTTTCGAATCCAATTCATTCTGGTAATAAAAAATGAAAGAACTAGAAAAGGAATGGCGAATCCCAAAACATATAAAAACATATACGGCACCGCTGAAGAAGGATTTGTACCGGCCAGTGAAAACACGGCGCCTAAAATAGGCCCGCTGCACGGCGACCAGCCGGCTGCAAACGCCAGGCCGATCAGAACAGAGCCGATAAACCCCTCAGGCCGGTGCTTAAAATGAATGCGCCGCTCTTTCATCATGATTTTCGGCTGAAACACACCCGCCGTAATGAGCCCGAAAAGCACCAGCATGATAGCGCCAAACTGGCGGATCGCTTCATGATAACGGGTAAAAAAACTGCCGATGAACGAGGTTCCGTATCCAAGTGCAATAAAAATCACGGAGAAACCAAGCAAAAAACAAAGTGTATGCACGAGCCCCCGTTTTTGCAGCATCACCTTTTCCGTTTTCACCTCGTCCATGCTGACACCGGTTATGTATGACAAAAAAGCGGGGTACAGCGGCAGACAGCAGGGAGAAATGAAAGACAGAAATCCGGCCCCAAACGTGAGAAAGTAATTAAAACTCACCATGACACACTCCTTTCGAGTTATGACAAAATCATTTCATTTTTTTAACACTTTCCTATGAAGGATTACTTTTTATAGAAAAAGCTTATATAATTTAATTTGACATCAAGATATTATACTCCTTCTTATTTGAAAAACAGTATAAATGTGGATATAATAATAGCGATTCAAGTGAAAGATTTATGTATGAAAGGATATATCCCTGTGATTAGAGAGCATCTATTAAATGAAATTGAAAAAAAACGGGCAGAGCTGCTTAAAATCGTCATGACAAACGGAATGACATCAAACATTACGATAGAACTCAGCCAGGAGCTTGACCACCTTCTCATACAATATCAAAAGGAACTGCACACCGGCAGTTGGGGTGAAACATGACGCCAAAATAAAAAACCCTCTCCGGGTTTTTTATTTTTATAACCATGTATCTCTATATCATAATCTTTACGTATTATTTCGCTTGATTATTCATGGCTTTCATCATTTGATTAATTTTCTTTTGAGAAGGTTTCATTCCCATTTGCATCATCATCATGCGTAACATTTGTTCATTAATAGGCGGATTCTTTTTCAAATAGCTCATCATATATTTACGAGCAATAAAAAACCCGAGTGCAACACCTATGAGCAATGCGACAACGCCCACTAGGATGCCAACCCATAAAGTCATTTTATTTCCTCCTTCATGTTGTCTAGTTTAAAGTGTACTAAACCAAAGGCTATTATACAACATTTACATCTCTTTTTGCTCGTTTTTAGACAAAATTTCTTTCTCTGACCGGATTTAACCACCCATAACGCCTTGTCTTAAAATCCATCGCAAGAAAGCAGGGGCTGATTTTACG
The DNA here is from genome assembly GCF_056399565.1 of Bacillus sp. 01N42_2. Classification (NCBI taxonomy): domain Bacteria; kingdom Bacillati; phylum Bacillota; class Bacilli; order Caryophanales; family Bacillaceae; genus Bacillus; species Bacillus sp. 01N42_2. The sequence goes on from NZ_JBFTRO010000002.1 coordinate 96,867, forward strand.
GAGAATCTCAAAGAAAATCGTTTCCGCCTCATAATCTCCCGAAGCCGCAATCTCAATCAAGCTGTCTTTCATCATGAAGGTGGCGCGGCCCTTTTCTCCGGGCAGTGTAAGCTGATAAATTGAATCTAAACGGCTGTAACTCATTCGGTTTAAATGAAGCTGGAGACGCTGATGCATATGTATCACCGGAATCGGTTCTGTTATATAGTGAACTTGCTTTTTTGTCAGTTGATATTCTTGGGGTGTCAGGTTTGTCCAATGATAGTCTCGAAATAATTCAAACATAGCAGTTTCCCGCCCGAAGTAGTGGTTCGCAAACTCATCCTTAATCAGGTGTGTATAGTAATGACGTTCCATTTCCTCATCCCCTTTTACAGCGCTGCGTATTGCTTTCTATTATACAAAAGGAGAAAAGAAAGAATTGTCTATTACTGTTATGGCGCCCCTTCTATTTTTGTCGTATAAACAGGAAAAAGAGGATGATTTGACTCATCCTCTTTTTGTTTCTTTATTTGTTTAGCAGTTTCTTCACGCGGTCAGCCACGTTTTCTGCAGTAAACCCGTATTCTTTCATAATTGTTTCTCCCGGAGCCGAAGCACCGAAACGGTCAATTGCAAGAACGTCTCCTTCAAGACCGGTAAATTTGCCCCATCCGAAGCTTGATCCCATTTCAATCGCAAGACGTTTCGTCACATTCGGAGGAAGTACGCTGTTTTTGTACTCGGCCGATTGTTTTTCGAAACGGTCCCAGCTCGGCATGCTGACTACAGATACATGAATGTTTTCGTCAGCAAGCTTCGCCTGTGCTTCAATCGCAAGTCCGACTTCAGAACCTGTCGCTAAAAGAAGGGCGTCCGGTGAATCGGTTTTTGCTTTGGAAACGGTATAAGCCCCTTTTTCTACTCCGGCATACGCTTCTTCAGCCTGCTGATCAATTGTCGGCAGGTTTTGGCGTGTCAACACAAGAGCTGTCGGATGATCCTGGCTTTGAACGGCTAGCTTCCACGCAGCTGCGGTTTCATTGCCGTCAGCAGGTCTGATCACAGAAAGATTAGGAAGCGCGCGTAAAGATGCAAGCTGCTCAATCGGTTCGTGAGTCGGTCCGTCTTCTCCTACAGCAATACTGTCATGCGTAAATACATAAGTGACAGGAAGCCCCATTAATGACGCCAGACGAATAGCAGGTCTTAAATAATCTGAGAACACAAAGAATGTGCCGCCGAATACGCGGAGTCCGCCGTGAAGCGCCATTCCGTTTAAAGCAGCGCCCATCGCAAATTCACGGACACCGAACCAGAAGTTTTTCCCGGCGTAGTCTTTGGCCGTGAAGTCCCCTGCGTTTTTGATTGTCGTTTTGTTTGAACCCGCAAGGTCAGCAGATCCTCCGACAAAGAAAGGAATTTTCTTGGCGATGCCGTTCAGCACCTCACCTGAAGATGCGCGGGAAGCAAGGCTGCTGCCTTTTTCATAGACAGGAACTTCCTGATCCCAGTCTTTCGGCAGTTCGCCTTTCATTCCGAGTGACAGCTGTTCAGCAAGCTCAGGATATTTTTCCTTGTAAGCAGCGAACTGTTCATTCCATTCCTGTTCTTTTTTCGCGCCCGCTTCTTTTACAGCTTCGTTGAAATGCGCGTATACTTCTTCTGGAACATAAAAATCTTCTTCAAACGTCCAAGCGTACGCTTCTTTAGTCAGCTTGCTCTCTTCTAGTCCCAGCGGAGCGCCGTGAACACCGGATGTGCCCGCGCGGTTTGGAGAACCGAAACCGATTGTCGTTTTCACTTCAATTAATGTTGGTTTTTTATCATTCTGGCGCGCTTTCTCAATTGCAGCCGTCAATTCAGCGATGTTATTTCCGTCCTCAACATAAAGGACTTCCCAGTTCATGGCTTCAAAACGCTGTTTTACATTTTCAGAGAAAGAGCGGTTTAAATCGCCGTCTAAAGAAATATCATTAGAATCGTATAATACGATCAGGCGGCCTAATTCCAGATGGCCTGCAAGAGAAGCGGCTTCAGAAGAAATGCCTTCCATCAAATCGCCGTCTCCGCAAATACTATATGTATAATGATCAACTACGTTGAATGAATCCCGGTTATATGTTTCAGCCAAATGGCGTTCTGCAATTGCCATTCCCACTGCCATAGCGATACCCTGTCCCAAAGGCCCGGTTGTTGCGTCGACGCCGGCTGTATGCCCGAACTCCGGATGTCCCGGTGTTTTGCTTCCCCATTGGCGGAACTGTTTCAGATCTTCAATGCTGAGGTCATACCCGCTTAAATGCAGCATGCTGTACAAAAGCATTGAACCGTGTCCTGCTGATAAAACAAAGCGGTCGCGGTTAAACCATCCCGGATTTTGCGGATTTACATTCATAAACTTCGTCCACAGCGTGTAAGCCATCGGAGCAGCTCCCATCGGCATGCCCGGGTGTCCGGAATTAGCTTTTTCAATTGCGTCTATAGATAGTGTACGTATGGTGGCAACTGATTTCTTTTCAATTGTATCCATTATAATCCCCTTCCTTATTGTTGTACCTTTTCATCATAAAGCGATGCTGACTTTTTCTCAACTCTTTCAGCTTAAATTTGAGATAAACTTGTTGAAAATTGTCGCAAATCACAGCCTGATATTAGTATATACAAAAAAGAATACGTATTGCCGTATTCTTTCTGTTTAATGAAGATTATTTTTCTGTTGTTCCCTTTTTAATTTTTCAGGAGTGACATCATTACCCTCCGGATCAATAACTTTTACGCTCTTTAACGTATTTTTCATTGAGGAGCGGAATCCTTTCAAATACTCCTGGCGAAGCTTTTGCTGTTCGGCTTTTTCCTCATCGGTTATCGTGTTTGATTTAGCTTTTTGAGCCAATTCGTTAATTCTTGCGATTTTTTCTTTAGAAATCATAATAAGCTCCTTTGATGCGTGTTGATTATATACTACTAAAACATAGTCTTTTTTACAACTGAAGCATGTCAGCTGCCTTCGCTGTCTGCGATATATTCCTGAAAACGCCGGTGAACCGTGGCTTTGGATACATCATAGCCGAATCCTCTTAAGGTGGCTGCGATTTCTGCAAAGGTAAGCTTGTTGGCTCTCAGCCTGATGATTTCCGAAACAGGAACCTCTTTTTTTTCTTTTCCGCTGTTTTCATGTCTGTTTTTCAGATTCCGTTCAGGTTTATAGCCGTTTTTTACGGCTCTTTTCATTCCCCGCCGGATTTTCATATTGTGAATTTTCCTTTGATATTCCTCAACAATACTGACGATTTCGAGTACCATCGTATCAGCTTCGGAAAGCTCCAGCTCACCTTTATGAGCCGTCGTATATATCTTTACGTTCTCCCTGTAAATACAATGCAAAAGCGCGATCTTGGCGTTTCCTCTTCCCAGTCTTGTTTCATCCTGCACCAATATCGCGTCAATATGTGACTTTTTAATTTCATCAAGCATTTCAAATACTCCGTCGCGGTCCATTTCGTAACCGCTGGCTTTCTCTGAAATGACTTTTGCAACTTCCATGCCGTTTGCCGCAGCGATCTCACTGAGCTCCTCTTCCTGTCTTTTTAAAGACGTCTGCTGCTGTTCTTTGTTTGTGCTTACCCGGGCATAAATGAGCGCCTTCATTTCTCTCTTTCCTCTCTAATTGACAATGGCCAGCTGATATACGGCCGGATGCTCCTTTTTAACCGGAAGAATAAGTTCGTCTCCGGGCTTTATATCAGCAGTTTGGAGATGATTATTCTCCGTCACCCACTCAATGAAATCTTCTTTGTTAATATTTTTCTTCTCTGCTACTTGATCCGCAAGTGACCACAGAGTATCTCCGTCCTGAACCTTTATTTTAACATATTGGCTGAGTGCCTGATCATTTCCCGCACATGAAACAAGTAAAATAACGGCACTTAAAATCGCAGTAAACAGTCCGACAAATATGATAGATTCCTTCGCCATTTAAACAACCTCCAGAATGTTTGTTCGCTTTTTATACCTTTCAGTATATACGAACAAATGTTTCTGTCAATCGTTTTTTTCGAACCTATGTTTGTACTGTCAGGAAAATCATGCTATAATCTACTTAAAATCGACGTTTTGAGGTGCGAAATATGACGAAGCTATCAAAAAGGCAGCTTGATATCCTGCGTTTTATTAAAGAAGAGGTAAAAACGAAAGGATATCCGCCTTCTGTAAGAGAGATAGGAGAAGCAGTAGGACTGGCTTCCAGTTCAACCGTGCACGGACATTTGGCGCGGCTGGAGACAAAAGGCCTGATCAGACGGGACCCTACTAAACCGAGAGCGATTGAGGTATTGGATGAAGAAGAAGTCCAAATTCCGAAAAGCCAGGTTGTCAATGTTCCGGTCATCGGAAAAGTGACGGCGGGTATTCCGATTACGGCTGTTGAAAATATCGACGAGTATTTTCCGCTTCCTGACCGGATGGTTCCTCCGGGAGAACACGTATTCATGTTAGAAATCATGGGAGAAAGTATGATTGATGCCGGCATTTTTGACAAAGATTACGTCATTGTCAAACAGCAGAACACGGCCAATAACGGGGAAATCGTGGTGGCTATGACCGAAGATGATGAAGCCACGGTCAAGCGCTTCTATAAAGAAGACAATTATGTGCGGCTGCAGCCGGAAAATCCGACGATGGAACCGATTATCCTGCAAAACGTAAGCATTTTAGGGAAAGTGATCGGCGTATTCAGAGCCGTTCATTAATTCTATTAAACTTTATTTATCGTAAAACCCCTCTGAAAGGGGTTTTTCTTTTGCAAAAAAAGAGCAGATTCGCCCTGGCTTAAGAAACGAACCTGCTAAGGAGGAAAAACTTACATCTTTATTATCTGTCATCTCACTTTTGAAGTCAACAAATAATGTTTCCTAAAGGAAACTTTTTATCCATTTTTCAACTTTTGTATTTGTGCGGGCTGATTTTGATATACATCTACCTTTACCTGGAGCGGGCGGATTACATTGTATTTGTGAAAATTTAGTACATAGCACAATAAGTTTTGATGAGGTGTAAAAAAACCCGCTGCCTTTGCGGGTATCTATTTTCAATCAAAATGATAATATTCCACGCCGTATAACCCTTTAATATGAACAGGTTCACAGACGTTTGAAGAGCTTTCAATCAGAATCCTGTATTTGTGATATGGATCAATTGATTTTTTGTCCTGGGCACTTAGGTTTAACCAGCTGCCGCTGTAACTTTTAGAACTTAATGTATAAAAGTTTCCGTTCAGCGCCATCCGCTGGAGTTTCACGTTTAAATTGCATGAAGAATTGTTCACAATGGTGAACTTGTATCCTAATAGGTAATCATCAGCTGATACAGCCCCCGGATTTTCAATAAAAAACTCTTTTACATCTCCCTCCATTATAAAGCTTGTTTTTGATCCGAATTCAGTGGTAGCCGCTTCTGCTGAGTGTACTCCGCAAAAACATAATAAAAAAACAGCAATACATATCCACCATTTTTTCAATTTTGCATCCCCCTTTTTTACATATTTTAACTTGTGAATATGGTGATGTCTATTTACATTTTATTGAAACGCACACTTTATAACCACTATATACCAGTTTAAAAATTTGCTGATTGCCTACAATGAAGACTAAACGAAATAACGAAGGTGGTTCAAATGAAACATGTAATTGCTTTCGCTTCTAAAACAGCGCTCACACTTGCTTTGCTGTACATTGTTCTCGATCTGATGTACCAAGTAACTTTTTTAAACGTTCTGTTTATTACCTTGATCTTAAGTTTGGTCACTTACTTTTTGGGTGATTGCATGATTCTGCCGCGAACAAGCAATTTTACAGCCGTTGCAGCTGATTTCGGAATTTCATTCATTATATTATGGATATTTCTAATGAACATTGGCGGGTTTAATGTCTCCCCTGCAGCGGCAGCGGTTATTTCTGCATTTTGCCTTTCTGTTTTTGAAGCATTTTTCCACCGGTATCTGCAGCAATTTGTGCTGCCTGAAGATTATCAGGGCGAAACAGGGACAGACAGCACACAATTGAGATATCAAACCGAGGCGTCTGAAGAATTAATGCCGGAAAAAGATTCTGAAGAAAAAACATAAAAAGGAGGCATCCGCCTCCTTTCTTTTTATTTTTGCTTCTGATCGTCCAGCGGCAGCTGCAGCAGTGAGTCTGTGCCTGTCGCTTTCGGTGTTTTTCCGTCCCATTTTTCAATCCATTTATATTTGATCATTTCATCAGACATTGATTTTTTTATGATTTGGTTATAATCAGCGATCCCTTCCGCTTCAATTTTTTTCTTTTTCGCTTCTGCTTCAGCTATTTTAATTTCAGTCTGCGTCCGTTCAAGCTCCTGTGAAGACTTCACTCTTGCATCAATGGCTTCCTGTGTGGCTTTATCCGGCTTCGGTACGCCAAGCGTCAGATCATCAATTAAAAATCCAAGGTTCTTCATATCCTCAGCAAACCTTTTTTGAACATCGGCAGCGGCTTCTGCAGATTTTTGCCCGTATGTGTCAATAACCGAGTATTTGCTGATTGATTTTCGCGCCGCGTCCCACAGTCTTGTTTTTAAATATGTATTTTCAATCGTTTCAACGTCTACCGCCCCGAATTTGTTAAACAGATCGACTACTTTATCAGGCTGCACAACATAGTTGTAAGCGATATCCATTTCAATATTTTTACCGTCTGAGGTTGCCACTTTTATATTTTCATTATTTACGGTCTGCATACGCACCGGATATTCCGTTACTTTATTAAACAAACCGACTAAGTGCCAGCCTTGATCCAAAGTTTCGGATTTTACCCCGCCGTTCGGTGAGTATACGACTCCGACATAACCATTCGGTATTTTTTCAATAAATAATGACGCCGTAACGCCCGCAATTAAAAGGGCTGCGCCTATAATCACACCGCCGAGTATTTTTTTTGTGTTTCTCCGCTTATTTTCGCTCATGCTGATCTTCTTCCTCCCATGACTTTTTAAATTTTTTGGCTCCGCTTCCCACTTGTTTAAAGATTGGACTCAGCATCAGCCATAAACCGAATCCGATGATGGCAAGAAGAATGACAGACCCAATCATCACTTTCATTCGCCCACCTCTTTTCTTTCATCCTGTCAGTTATGTATACGATCTTAAGAACTTAAAGTTTCATAAATTTCAAAAGAAAAAGCTCCGCCGGCAAAAAGCGGCGTGCTTATTTATAATTGTCATTGATAAAATCAGAAATCGTTTTTGTGAATTGGAGAAAGGTATCGTTTTGTGTGGACGCTCTGCTTTTAAGCGTAAAGGTGTCAAACAGTGATTTTCTAAAACCGGTGCTCATTTCGATTTGAATACTTAATCCGGATGAAGATTGATTGGCAAGATTGTTCGGACTGACACCTGCGTATTTATCATTTATGTCAAGAAGAACGGCAGGATACCCGTTTCGTTTCAGCACACCTGTCAAAAGTTCGGCCCGTTCTCTGTCTGTACCGCCGATTTTTATCTTTTTATCGTCGCTGCCGTAACCGTGCAATGAAATGACATTTGAGTGCTCTTTCACCATTTGAACGGCTTTAGGTTCGTCGAAATGCGAACTGGTCAAATGCAGCTCAGCATTGCCGGCTGATTTTAACCCTTCAAATAAATACAGGCTCCGGTTTTCGGCAATTTTTCTGGCCAACTCACTGGTACCCGGCTCTATGCCTCCGCCGTGTATAGCTAATATGAGAACAGAAGGGTCATGTTCTTTCGATGAAATAGAAAAAACGGAGGGGGCCTCATGCAGTTTTAATTCCTCGAAACTGCCGTAAGTATCTGAAGCGGCATCAGCCCGTAAAAACGGCAGAAGCAAAAACGATAAAATTAAAACTAAAATTCCTTTTTTGGTTATTGATGGCAATTGTATGTTTATGTTACAATACAAATGCTTCAGCCTTTGAAGCGAACGGCAGAACAGGGTGACTTTGGACGGTTTCTTCTGCTCTGCCTCTTTGCCAGCAGCTTTACGGTCTTCTCTTCTAACCCTTTTTTTCATAACATCATCCTTTCTTTTGTTTACACTTTTGTCACAATATTATATACGCTGGACAAGACCTCCGTTCATCTTAAAGAATAAAAACATCAGAGCATCTTCTAGATAGACGGAATGCTGAAGAGGGAATATCGGGAAATCATTTATCAATATGCTAGCGCGGCTGGCGCTTCGAAATCAATAAAAAGACTGCTTAACAGCAGTCTTTAATCGTTTTATTTTGTGCCTGTTGATCCCAGACCGCCGCGGTCATTGTTCCCGAGCTTGTCCACTTCGATCAATTCCACTTGAGGCATTTTCTTCATGATTCTGAATTGGCAGATCCGCTCTCCCTTGGAAATATCGGTATCCCGAAGTGCGTATGCCGGGAAAAACCAGAAATCATTGTCACCTTTATAAGATTCATCGATGACACCCATTGAATTTGTCTGAATAATACCGAAATGCTTATATGTACTTGAACGCGGAACGACATGGGCCTCATATCCTTCCGGCAGCTCCATCGCAACTCCGAGCGGGATAAGTTTGAACTCACCTTTTTTGATTGTTATATCCTCTGCAGCCCGCAGATCGATCCAATCGCCCTGTTCAATTTTACTGATTCTCGTTTGTGTATCATCTGAATATTTAATTTTAATTTGTAAAGTCATGTTCGCCGCTCCTTTTGATTCCCTATTTTAGTCGTATTAATGACCAATCCGTGCACCATTATACCATTTTAACTGAGCAGCTGAGGAAAGGATTTAATGCGAAGAAAAGAAAACGCTTAATTGAGAAGAAACCGATAAGCGGGATATCCCACTCAGGCTTTTGATTACTGTTGGTCATAATAATCATTATACTTTTGATCAAATACTTGTTCGCTTCCGCAGAGATAAATAATATATTCAATAAATGCTTATGAATGCCGAAACCCCCTAGAAAAATGCTAATATTGCAGCCGCAATTCTGCTTTCCTTACTTATCATAACGTCCCCCAACAATCTTTTTCCATCGTTTTCACAGGAGAGCTCCACTTATAATACACACTCTATATAAAGGTAAATTTTATACTAGTTTTCAAAAACTTTCTTCGTTTTGATCTTTCACCTGAAATATTGGCGTTTTTTTGAAATTCAATCTGATTTTAAAAGGGATTTCGTTCTCAACAAAGAATTTGATGAATAAGCGCTTAAGGCGCGCGGCTTTTTACTGCTCCCCTGCGTCAAGCGCTTATATCAAAAGAAAGAGGTGTCTTTAGAATGGTTCAATTTAAAAACTTTCCTGATCCGTCTTTAAACGCCGCATTGCAGTCTCACCCTGCTCATTCCTCTGAATTGGAACATCTCAAAGCAAGGATGCAGAATTTTATTAAGCATTCCGCAACAGATGATAATCTTGAGATCGCAGATGCCCGGGTGACGGCGGAAGGAATGGTCACCTCACTTTTAAAAGAACGGCTTGATACTGAATACGAAATGCTTATGAATAAAATCACCCGGGAAGTAAATGTGGAGGATTACGGAGCGGTCCCTGACGGCCGGGACAATACGGAAGCCTTTCGGAGAGCGATCGGGAACGGCCGCGTCAAAGTAAATGTTCCCGCAGGAGAATTTTTAGTTCAAGGGATAAAACTTCCGTCGTGGACTACCATCTCCGGTGAGGGACAAGGGATTACCGTAATTAAACTCCATGAGGACACTCCCGCATATGAATGGGTTATAACCAATGATAACTACGAAAATGGAAACCGTAATATTTTTGTCCAGGGCATGACTTTAGACTGGAATCCTGATCGTCAATGCGGAGTCCGAAACCCCGGGGGACAATTTTCCAGCTGTTTAACGTTTGCCAATGTGCAATACGGCTGGGTCAAGAATGTTGAAGCGGTTAACGCAGGTCTGCATGGTATCGATATCACATCCCCGGCTTATGATCATTTGCCTGAAACAGAATGGACGAAAGACGGCTGCCGTTATATATGGATAGATAACTGTGTGGCGTACGGAGCCGGAGACGACGGCATTACCACCCATTACAGCGAATATATTTTCATTTCCAACTGTCATTCAGGGAACCCGCGCGGCACAGAGCATGCCGAGGGCAGCGCAAATTCGAATGGCATTGAAATTGATGACGGCTCTAAACATGTATGGCTTTTGAATAACTATACGAGCGGAAATATCCGCGGAATTGAAGTAAAAGCGCACAGCCTGTGGCCGGCTTCCCAAAATGTTCATATTATCGGCCATGTTTCGTATCGTGATGTACGTTCGTTTGATATTCGTCATATCGGACACCACCAGGCCTCAGACCCCGAAAGCACGACGGCTTATGATGTTACTTTAACCGACTGCACCGCGATTGAACCGGTCTTCAACGCTCTCTATGACAGCGTGACTCCAAGGGCGCTGGTTATCTCTGCCTACAAAAACGTAAATGTAAACGGATTCACAGCTATTGGCGATCCTTCATATGATTATGGCGGGAATCCTGTCGTAGCCCTTCAATACCGCAGTCAAAATATTACGATCAGCGGCATTAAAATACGCGGTTTTACACAAGCCGGTGTTGACATCAATATATCCGGCGGATCAAATAAAACCGATTATGTTAAAATTTCAAATTTTGATATTTACAAGTCTTCTCCCAAAGGCATCTCAATTGGCGGAGGCCAATATAACGTAAATATTATGAATGGAACGATGATCGGAGATGGCGGTGCTGTCGGAATTACGTCCCCTAACAGCCAGGCTGTCATTCTCGGCGTGCAGGCGGAAGGCTACAGCGCTGCCGCTTCTATAAAAGGACAGACTTACGAGCAGATCCCCGTCAATTTAAAAGGCGGCGCACAGCTTGCGACAAGCTCGGGTTTTGCATTTAACCCGACAAGCGCCGTTATTGCGGGCACAGGCGATATTACGGCAAGAGGTGACAGAAATGCGATCATCAGCTCTTCCGGAGGTTCAAGTTCCGAAGGTTCAAGGGCATTTATCGCTGCTTCAAACAATGTCCATGTTACGGGCAGCAAAGTCTCCAGAACTATTCTGTCATCAGAAAGCATTACATTGGAAGAACCGTACACCGTTGCCGGAGGGCATCAGTCCATTAAGTGGAAACTGGACTCAGCGGGCGGCCACGGAACTTTCGCCGGAGCCGTCACCTCTTCCCTGTCAGGGTACGGAGAATATTTTGAAAGTGTAAACGGCCAGACGATTCCCGCCGGGACGATCGTCACAGTGAGGGGAGAAAAAATCGAGCCGGCTCACGTTGGTGATTATATGCTCGGCGTCATTTCAGAAACAGCCGCTTTTATATCAGGAGCCGCAAGCTTCGGATGGCAAAGCCGTTTTTTGACAAACGAGTTCGGCGGTTTCATATATGAAAATGTAACTGACGAAGAAACAGGAGAAACGATACGCGTGCCGAAACAAAACCCAGACTGCAGTCCGGCTCTTGAAGCTGACTATGAAGCGCGCGCCGCCAGAGACGAATGGCATATTGTCGGACTCAGCGGCCGGCACTACGTACGGGTAGACAGTACGGTAAACCCGGGAGATTATATCACGGCCCATAACGGAATCGGTACAAAAGCCGCAGAAGGCTGGAAGGTATTGAAACTGACGGCCTTATACAGTCCAGAAAAAGGGTACGGCATTGCAATAGCGGTTATCAAATAGTATTTTCATATCAGGATCATTTCCTCCCTATCTATCGGACGGGTATGATCCTGTTTTTTTATACCGGATGAGACGCCTCTTTTACAGCATATCGTTTCATTTGTCCAAGCCATCTGTTCCTTCTGTCATAGAATACTACCGTCAGATGAAAAAGGAGGGATATGAGTATGGATATGGACATGGATATGAATATGGAAATGGATATGGATATGGATATGGACGGACATTATGATCACGGTAAAAAGGAAGAAAAGCAGCCTAAACAAAAAAAGAAGAAGAAACAAGACAAAAAGCATCTTGATTATGATTACATCGTTGTCTATAAAAGAAAATGCAAAAAATGTTGCTGACATGACATATCAACGCTTTTTACACCCGGTGAACTCCGGGTGTTTTTGTTAATGTGCATTTCTAAATAAGATTTTGATCGTGATAATCAGCATATTGAATTCCACAGACCTTAATGCGAAAAAACTTGCGGCAGCGCACCGCAAGTTTTTTTATTTTTGCACCGAGATACTGCTCATTTTTCTCCTTTATAATGAATATACTTGAAATGGTCTTCGATCACAGATCCGGTAAAGTCTTTCAAAGTGAGGGTATGTCATGTCAAAATGTTTAAAAATAACTCTGTGGAGCATATTTGTGTTGATTATCTTGTTAGTGATTATTGGAATCGTTTCTTACAATCAAACTCCTTCTGCAGGAGACGCAGCTGAAAGATTGCTTTATAGCGTCTCATCAACGTCCTCATTCAGTATAGAATATACACGTGTATCATGGGGCAGTCCGTTTTGATACATATATCCTCTCAAAATTCCTTCTGATTGAAACCCCGCCTTTATCAATAATTGATGAGACGCTGCCTTCTCAATGAAAACAACAGCGCCTATCGGATGAATCTCATAACCGACCTCCGCCCGCTTATGCTTGGGCACCCAAGAGTTGAAACCAATAGTTCCGATTATTCCCTTCGCATCTTTTTTCTCAATTCCCCAACGCATTCCCTTTTTATCATGATATTGATCTTTAAACCAGCCAATCATTTTTTCAGCCTGTTCCATTGAATCAAAAGGTTCCAAACCATAATAGCGTGTTACATTTGCATCCTGAAAAACAAGCAAATATTTGCTTTGCATCTTTCTTTTCAACTTCTCTAAGAATAAGTCTGTCCGTTTCTATTACAGGAAGCATTTACGGTCCCCCCTTTAAAAGATGGAAATGTGAGAAGAAAATATATGCAGACGAACTTTTTTTCAAAAATAAACTAGCATCCCTATCAAACTTTTACATTCAGCATAATATGTATTAATCCTCTTAAGGGAGGTGAGATCATATGGGCGGTTATGGTAGCTCCTTTGCGTTAATCGTGGTGCTATTCATTTTATTAATCATCGTCGGTGCTTCTTTCCTCGGCGGTTATTAAGAGTCTCCCTTACCTCCGCATCCATGTCAGCATTACCTCTATGATCGTAAGGCGCCATAATGAATTCATTATGGCGCTTTGCTGTTTCCTCATTTAACTAACTCTTTCAAACGAAAAAGATCGGCAATGCATGAATGCAGCCGATCAGTCATTTCATAGATTACTGTGTAAGGTTTACGTCAATGACGTTATAGAAGGCATTAGAAGTATCCGCGACATCCCATACCCCTAAAATGATATGATAACCGCTTCGATCAGTCGGCACAAAAATCCTATGAGTCAGATTCGTATCTGCCTTGGAGCCATCGTGGTTTACCGTTCCGATTAATTCGAATTCATCCCTCGACAAAGGTTTATTAGGATTCCAATTTTTCTTGGTGATATAATAGTGCCACTTTGATGTCGCATGGGGTGCGGTATAGTGCCAAGTAAAAGAATTAAAGCCGCCGCGTATATTCTGTTTTACCCAATGATCTGCAGTCTGCTTGTCCAGTCCGAAATCAATTTGTCCCGATCCTCCGTTTGCAGATGCAATTCTTCCATCCGTCGGACCTGCGGCCGGAAATCCTTTCGGCCCTTCAACAGACTGAGGATTATCAATGACGGAGCCATATTTCTGAGCAGCGGCCGTCCAGCCCATTGTCTGTTTCTCTAATGCTCCCATGTACGCTCTGCTGGCGGGATCTTTTATATACCCGTGTGCAGATGCATCACTCGAATAGAAAGCGCCTCCAATACCGAGAGTAACAGTTAAAACTGCAGCTTTGACTAAACCCTTCATCTCTACATCATCCTCCCTCTTTTGTAAATATAAACCTTTCAGTATATACACTTCACGATGGAGGATGAAATGACCTTCCTTTTCTTGATAGGAAAAAGCAATGAGGTTCGCGCTCTTCCCTTTGTTTTTTATAATCATTAAAAAAGCCGGACCGTTTCTGATGTCGAGTCCGCGATGTTCAAAAACCGGCCCGCTCCGCCTGACTCCATTTAATCGCTTGATTTGCCGGTTTCTCTTCGGATCACCGGTGCTACTTCTGATGCTAATCGTTCGATGTTTTCCGCAGCTTTTTTAAACGGCATACCGCCTATATCGATTTGCGCAAGAAACCGCTGATGGCCAAACAGCTCGTATTGGTGCATGATTTTTTCAATGATCTGCTGTGAGCTTCCGACAAATAAGGCTGTTTCTTTACCGGACGCCCGCTCAAAATCTTCCCTCGTTAAAGGTTCATGAATACCGTGGTATGAATGAACATGAGACCAATAATTAGAATGATACGGGTAAAATTCTTGTATTGCCTGTTCATTCGTTTTTGAAATGAACGTATGTCCGGTTACGGCAACCTTCATATGTTCCGGCGGATGACCGGCTTTAGAAGCCGCTTCTCGGTATTTGTCAACAAGCGGTTTAGATGATTTCGGATCACCGCTCAATACAGCTAATGCCAGACCGGCACCTGCTCTTCCGGCCCGCTCCGCACTTTCCGGAGTTCCTGAAACACCTAACCACAGCGGAATGCTTCCGTGAAAAGGCTGAGGGGAAATTTCTGCGTCATTCAGCGGCGGCCGGTAACGTCCTTTCCAGGTGACCGATTCTTCCCCCGAATTTAATTTCAAAAAAAGCTCAACGTGTTCTTCAAACAGTTCTTTATAATAACCCACATCATAACCGAAAAGAGGAAACGAGTCTAAAAATGCACCGCGTCCCGCTATGATCTCCGCCCTTCCGTTTGATATCAGATCAAGCGTTGCAAAATCCTCAAATAAACGGACTGGATCTGCGGTGGATAATACAGTCGTAGCACTCGTAAGCTTAATGTTTTCGGTGAGCTGTGAAATCGCTGATAAGATGACCGGCGGCGACGACACTGCATAATCAAGACGATGATGCTCGCCTACGCCGAATACATCAAGCCCTGCGTCGTCAGCCAATTTCGCCAGCTTTATCAATTCCTCTACCCGCTGCTTTGCGCTGACTGTTTTCCCTGTCAGAGGATCGGGGTATAATTCTGCAAATGAATAAATTCCAATTTCCATACCATCATGATGTTCAGCCCTCACGTATCTCTCCTCCTGCACTGTGTAAAAAAACTTTTATGCTGTTATTCTATTCAGCCGTTTTACAAAATGGAATTCATCCAAATAAATACAGCATCTTAGCATCCAGAAGTTCCGTTACATTCCTCCCGCACAAATGCGAAACCGCGCAAGCAAGAACACACCTCGAAAAAGCTAATTCGAATGCATGCGTTCACTTTCAATCCAATCGTGATATTGGTCATAAAGCGCACGTATTTTTCCGGTATCAAGGGCGATAACTTCACACCCTCTGTCATCATATATAAAGAAAATAATGTCTTTTGCAATATTCACAAAGAAAACATCGGGATAATCAACGGTGCAACCCCCGAATCTTGGCTTCAGAGGAAAATCTTCGTGAGCAGCTGCCTTAAGTAATTGGGTAATACGCAAATCCTTCCGTTTACATAATAAAGAAAACTGCTGCATCTCGTATTCTTCTGCATCATCTTCTTCAAACGGATACGGACAGGTCTCCACTTGAATCCGATATAAATCATCCTTGCACTTCAGAAACGGCTGATAAATTTTTAATTTTCTGGCGTCATTACCTTGAGCTTTGTGCTTATATATGTTTGCAACAAGGAATAAGTCATCGTTTTGTTCAAACAGCTCATTAAAAATTTCGGTCATTTGATGATGGACACACTGAAAATACTCAAGATTCAGCTCACCGTTTTCATTAAATTGATATATATGACGGCCAAGAGAAAAGTGAATTCCAACGTCCCATTGATGATAAATGCTCGGCATTAATTTTAAAGCCGGAAACCTTTCCTTCAGATAATCCTTTATTTTCATTCAAAACATTCTCACTTTCTGTTAATGATCGACCTACTTTTTACTTTTTCGCC
Organism: Bacillus sp. 01N42_2; assembly: GCF_056399565.1. Lineage (NCBI taxonomy): Bacteria > Bacillati > Bacillota > Bacilli > Caryophanales > Bacillaceae > Bacillus > Bacillus sp. 01N42_2. The sequence goes on from NZ_JBFTRO010000002.1 coordinate 112,912, forward strand.
CTTGTAATATTATTCCGATTGGAATACAATGAAATAGAACACTGTGAACCCCATTGATCAAGGTGGATGCTGGTCACATCCATCCTGATCCTTTTTTCACAAGCTCACCTCCACTGCGGATCCTTCCATTTCCGAAGCTGCTCATTGATTTTACACATTTCCATAGTATTACTTTCTTATACATAAGCAGCAAGTGGCTCTTTTATGGATCCGGATCAATTTAGAAAATCGAGAAAAAACAGACCAAACTAAAGGTTTTGGATGAAAGAGAGGGTTATACCGTCCTTTTTACTTCAGTCATACCAATGTATTCTTTTCAGTTTAAATTTTTCTTTATAGGACTCATGATCGGTTTTCCATGCTGCTTCAACAGTGATTTCATGACCGATCACTTCATTTTCCGGCATATATTCAAACGTCTGAATATGATCTTCCCCCGTTCCGCCGCCTGCTAATTTCTCTCCGGTGTATTCTGAAAGATAATAGTCTTTATCTTCTCCATATTTCTGGCCGTCAATAAATAATGTTAATCTCTTAATCACCGTTTTCTTTTCATTCTCTTTATTGCCTCTGTAGTACAAATTCAAGAAATAATTGGGACCGATAGAGGTCTTTCCTGATTTTTCAATTGACGCTTCCCACGTCTTGTTCTGGCTATAGCCGATATATTTGACTTTCTCTCCTGAAATTAAAGAAAATAGTGCAATTCCGGCCGTTATGGTCAGAACAGTGAGAATAATCAGCAATGTTTTAATGACTTTATACTTCTTCATTGCATCCCGCCTTTATCATTTAGAACGTATGGACATTAGAATTGTTACATTTAAATTCGAAAACTTAATAAATAGAGGTTCAGATTCCAGTCATCAAAAAAATAGTAAGCCATGTTCCCCTTAGTATCACATCCCCGATTGCCCTGCGATTATGATAAAAGCCGTCCAAAAAACTGTAACTAAAATAAGCATAACAGTTAGAATCATTAAAATGAGGCAACTTATCGACAGAACTGAGTCCTTGTTTTTGTTAAAATTCAGCGTAATGAATGATCCTGCAGCAAATATATACGATAAAATCGCACCGACCCAATACCACAGCATTGAGTCATTGCTCCAATAAGCCATTGATTGCATATAAATACTGAATAAACATCCTATCAAAGCTAATACGAACGAAACTAAATGTGACTTCAAGTTAGAGTTCCTTTCACCATTACTTTTATTAGATCACATCAGGTAACGCCATCTTTTCATGATTAACGTTTTTTTCTTAAAATTAAATAGATGTTTGATACGCGTTAATGGCTTGACTTCTCAACAGCATATTATCCTTCGTAACCAGTCCAAGATTGTATGCTTGTTTGATGATATCCAGCACTTGGTTATCGGTTTCAGTTACAGCTCGTCCTCCAGTGATTTTGGACTTCCAGTAATCGAACTTGTGATGTAACTCTGAACTGCTTTGCAGATTTTGATTTTCAACCACTTTGCCATTCTCCAGCGCTTCTTTGAATTCAGTAAAACCAATTGAACATTGCTGATTCGAACTAATTCCTGCACCTTCTGTCGCTAAACTGCAAAATGCTAAAAACTTTGGATCTTTCGTGATATTGTAAGAGTTATTTAGGCTTTCCATCACATTCACCCTCTCTCGAATTTTACAACGTTACGGTAAATGATTTTCACTGCTTTGCCAAATCTGAATCTCATTTGATCGTTACTATAAGCATTTATTCAATTCCGTAATCCATTGGTATTATCGGTAATTGCATTGAAGGATTTAACTTAAACGCAAAAAACCTGCCCTCGGCAAGGTTTTTTCCGTTAACTATGTTTTTGTTTTAACCATTCTTTCTTTAGCAGTGCGTATTGGAAAGTGTTTTCATATTTAGGTGTTCCATCCTCATATTTTGTAAACGAAATAAATTCAAGAAAATAACCTTCTTTACGCATACCTAATCTTTCACATAATTTTTGTGACTTGTCATTATCATCTTCAACATATGCATAAAGCCTTCTTGCGCCTTTTTGCATAAAGAGATACTCAAAGAAAGCCTTTACACTTTCACTGGCGTATCCCCTCCCTTCAAATCGAGCATTGAAATTCCAACAAACGGAATATGTATCAGGCTCTTCTTTTAAATAAAATAGTTCCCCGATCAGATCATTACTCTCTTTTAAACAAACAGCAATATAAGAATCATCTCTGCTTCTTTTTTGAACGTTTAAGACTGCTTCTTCTATCGTAGAAATTCTGTCATCAAGAAAGCAGTTCACTCTCGGATGTGCCGAATATTCCAAAAGGCCGTGCGAATCTTCCTCGCTAAAATTTCTTAAAACTAAGCGTGGGGTTTCAATTTTTTGCATTTGTTAGTCTCCTTTTTTTGAAATGTTTCTTCAACAGGCCTCGCCCGTTTGTTAAAGAACGATCTCAATCTATTTGTACTATATATGTTATCATTTTTGTCCATGTCAATAATGTGATCCTCATTACCTAGAATATGGAGAAAAACCAGTTAAGCCATTAAAAGCTTATTAAGTAACTTTTCAAACTTATTCACGCTCATCATTTCATGAGTGAGAAATTCTCCATTATAAAACACGCTGAAAGTTGTCCAGATTGCCGGTGATGTTTGGGCCTTATCTTTGGAGGATAATCGATGAGCCTGAAAATGAAGCCCTTTCTTTTCAGTCAGTTCCTTCAAATCCTCTAACACTCCGACTGCGAATGGACATTGAGCTGTATAAAATATTGTGATCCCCTCATCATTAAAAGAACAACTTTTAACCTGTTTTTTAAATACAGGAAGAGCTGCATGCTCATTCCAGGTCAATGACATTAACTGAAAATAGGGTTTTGCTTCATCTTGCAAAGTAAATCCCATATGCTCGAAGAAATGCTTATCACTTAAATAGGGAAGTTTTTTCTTACCAACTATATGAACAATTCCATCCATACCGCGGGATTTGGCATCTTCCGCACATTTATCTAACAAGTGTTTCGCATGTCCGCTGTTCTTATATCTCCCCGAGACCCAAAGACAATTAATATACATAAAATTAGGAGCGCTTATCGGAACCCACGCTTTTTCTGCAGGTAAATATTCAATAAAAACTTTTGCCCGCTCGTTTAATCGATAAAACACCAAACCATCAGCCATTCGATCTTTAAGCCAGCTTTTCTTTTCCGTTACGGCCTTCTCATATTGTTTCGCACCTAGTGCGCAGCAAATATGATTGTCATCAATATTGTCCTTTTTCAATTCAATGTATTCCATTATGATCTCCCCATTCCAAGATCAGCGTTTAACCCGAAATTGTTAAGCTCATGATTTTTCTATAAAAACTGCTTTCTCAGAAATATAGAGTCCCAAAACCAATAGATTAACGCAGCAGTAATGCTCATCATGTAATAAATGAAATTCTTGAAAACTCTAACATTAATGGACTGACTACCCATGCACCAGAACAAGAACACAGCTAAAAAAGCGACTGCTGTATAAATGAAAAGATGAATCAAACTACACTTTTTCGGCTTCTTTCTTAACCAAATTTGCACAGGAACAGCAAATAAAAAGTAAGTGACGAAAGCGTAACAAGCAATGATAACTACAGTGACTAATGCGAATGGCACAAAACCCGAGTATACATACATATACAATCCAAAAACAAGACCAAATGACATACTTGAAAACGCCAATGTGAAAGCATAACATTTTAAGCTGCTCCGCGCCGCGCCTTCCATTTATTTCACCCGCTTTTTAAAATTCAGTTCTCTAATTTTTCATTTTCTTCCTGTTATTTAAATCAGTATATATTGATCACTTTAAAAGATCTATATTTTTTGAAATCTTTTTTTTTGCCCATAAAAAAGGTCAAGGAGATACCTTGACTATAATCTTCATCCGATTCATCATATTCAAATCCAAAGCCCTTAATCACATGTCACCGCAGCCGGCTTTTTTTGTAATCTTTAATTGCATCACCGTACCAGCTTACCGGTAAGTATCAATATAACGGAACTGACTTCTGCAAGAAAGTTCCGTTATATGGCTATTCCAAATTTTGATCAATCGTTCCTTCAAAATAGTCATCGCTGACCTGTTCATGTGTTTCAGCCAATCCTTTTTCCAGTTGCGTATTTCCCTCATAATCTGATGTGTCAAAATATTTCCCTGCCGTGTTTGTTGTGTCAGTTTCTTTATGATGAGTTTGTGTTTCTGTGTCTGTCTGGTTTGCTTTGGTATCGCAGGCTAAAGATTGCTGCTGAAAATCATAGTCCTTGTCCAAAGAAGAAAATCTTTTGTAATCGTCCGGTCTGTCTGCGCCATGTTGTTCAGCCATGTTATTCACTCCATATTGATCAATTTTGTTTGACGAGTGTAACTAAGTATTTTCATTTGTTTTTGGTTTGAACTTTTTTGGAATCATCTGCTTTAAAAGCGGTTTCGGTCTCATGGTCTTTTTTTAATTGTTCAATGCTTGAATTTTGGATTCCTTTTTTACTCACTGGTTCTCACTCCCTTTCAGATAGAATATAGACTGTTCTTATTGTGTCTAGGGGAATTATATTCATACGCTATCCGGTGGATTTTATTAAAAAGAAGCTTTAGACAATCGCTTTAAATTAAGGCTTTCAAGGATAACCTTTTCCTATAAATTCTCCTTATCAATCAGCCCATCACACCCAATAACCGCACTTCATAAAAAAATCCCCTCCTTCCGAGATGGGGATTTATCTGTTTTTCTTCAACTGAATAACGCTTGATAAGAAGCGGGAAATTCTTGATTGACGCGCTGCACTTCCCGTGCAAATTCACGTTCCTCTTCTGTCACTCTTCTGAGTCTGTCAGCTTTTTCTTGTGTGTCTATGTCGGCTCCGGGAGGAACAAACCGATTCGGTGCAATGCGTACACCATTTGTTATGGCAGCATTGTATGAAATAAATGATCCTTTGCCTACAATCGCATTGAACACGATGGCTTTAAAACCGACGAACGTGTAATTTCCAAGATAACAAGGGCCATGAATAAGGGCATCATGTCCGACACTTACATTGTTTCCGATATAAATGGAATATGCCCTATCTTTGACTGAAACAAATTGTTTTAACAAACCATGTAAAATGACCCCATCTTGAAGGTTTGTATTTGACCCAATATAAAAGGGCATCCCTTCATCTGCGCGAACAGCAGCATTCGGCCCGACAAAAACATTGTCCTTTATTCTCACGTCTCCTATCACACTCGAAAACGGACTGATGAATGATGTTTTATCAATTTTAGGGTATCTCCGAACCGGATTAAATGACGTAACAGGATTAGGGCTGATAAATGGCGCAAAGTTAGCGGGCTGGTGATTTATCAAGGTTTTCTTCCGTCAGCTTTCTATCACTCAAAAAAAAAGACCTCCTTTGAAAACGTACTATTATATATACTATGTAAATTCCGTTCATAGAGAGACGACAAATTCCTATTTAAACACTATTCGGATAACAAATAATTTCTAGTATCTTTATAGCGTGCGCCCTCAATAAATTTTTAGAGATACTTGTCTGCAAAGTTATGTAAGGGTTTTCAAAAGAAGAGTATTGTGCTAAATTGTAAGATAAGTATCAATTTTCTGCAAATATTTGAAAGGGGTGTATGTTGTGAAAGCAGTAGTAGCAACGAAGGACAAAAATATAGCGATCGTACAAAAAGAATTGCGTCCTTTGCGACACGGTGAAGCCAAAGTTAAGATGGAATACTGCGGTGTATGTCATACTGACTTGCATGTGAAAAATGCTGATTTCGGGGATGTGACAGGCGTCACTTTAGGTCATGAGGGAATAGGCATTGTAACCGAGATTGGTGAAGGCGTAGCAAACCTGAAAAAAGGAGACCGCGTCTCCATTGCGTGGATGTTTGAAAGCTGCGGCCGCTGTGAATATTGCTTAACAGGCCGTGAAACCTTGTGCCGGGATGTGAAAAATGCCGGCTATACAGTTGATGGTGCAATGGCTGAAGAAGCAATCGTGGCGGTTGATTATGCCGTGAAAGTGCCTGAACATTTAGATCCGGCAGCCGCAAGCAGCATTACCTGCGCAGGTGTCACAACTTATAAAGCAGTAAAAGTCAGTGAAATTAAACCTGGTCAGTGGATCGGTGTATTTGGAGTCGGCGGTTTGGGCAACTTGGCTGTTCAATATGCAAAAAATGTCTTTAACGCTAAAGTGATTGCTTTCGACATTAGCGATGAAAAACTGAACTTTGCTAAGAGCTTAGGCGCTGACGCGGTTGTAAACAGTTTAAACGAAGACCCCGTCAAGAAGGCTAAAGAAGTGACCGGCGATTTAGGTCTGGATGCCGCGGTCATTACTGCTGTCTCAAAAATCCCTTTCAATCAAGCGATTGATGTTGTAAAAGCCGGTGCGCGTGTAGTGGCTGTCGGTTTACCGGTCGACAAGATGGAATTAGATATTCCCCGTCTTGTGTTAGATGGTATTCAAGTAGTAGGTTCATTAGTAGGAACCAGAGAAGACCTGAGGGAAGCTTTTCAATTTGCTGCAGACGGTAAAGTTGTACCTAAAGTGACAAAACGCCCGATTGAAGACGTGAATGATATATTTGAAGAAATGGAGCAAGGGAAAGTGACCGGCCGTATGGTTATAGATTTTACTTCCTAATGATTAAGGCTGCCGGGAATGATACGGCAGCCTTTGAGCTCTATTCTTGCGCAGCGCCCTCACCTTTGTCATTTTAGTTCTGACCAATCGGCGGGCATTTTGCAAGTACTGAACTAATCCTGATACCAATATAATACAAGGTCATTCATTGCTGAAGCGTAACCCAGCTGTCTTAACATAGTTGTTATGCTGCCCCGATGATAAGTGCCATGATTGGCAACATGGAATAAAATTTCTGAGTAAGCAGTTTCTCTGGAACCTAACCAAGGATTATGTAAGTTCATTTTTTGTTCTAAATCTGTTTGGTTATTCATCCATTCTTCAAACTGTGAAGCCAGTTCATCATAAGACGCCGCAAATTCATCTGCAGAATATAAATGAGTCCTTTCTGCATAAGCCGCAGAACCTTCCACTGCTTCCTGCATGTCTATTCCTTTAAGTACTTGCAGCCACATAGCATCCACCGCGCAGATGTGACTGAACGTTTGAGCAATTGTAGGATATGAACCGCGAACTTCTTCATAAAGAACGTTACTTGGTAATTCCTTTATTCTTTCTAATAACGCTTTATTCGCCCAAACATGGTACTGATACATATTTTTTGCATGGTTCATATAACATCTTCTCCTTTAAAGTTGATACTTATGATTATAAAAAAAGATATATGACAGCAGATCGTCATACATCTTGATAAACTTTCATAATTTTTTTGGCTTCAGCGATTAATTTTGATTGCAGCTGCACCGGTTTTATCATTTTAGCTCCGCTGCCAAAGCTTAAGAGAATTGATATAAGCCATCCGGCATGCAGAGGCTGATAAACAGAAATGGTAAACGTCATACTTCCATCACTGTTCATGACTTTTGACGCGTTCTGAAATTGATCTAAAGCTTTTGCCAGGGAATTATGATCAACCCAAATGACAACATCCTCAAACCCTTCCGCATTGGAGTCTGAATAAGATGAATCATCTCTCACTTTGTGACTGTGCATAAACTCTTCTTGAGTCAGCGTTATATTCATCATACGTGATACTTTAAATTCTCTAACATCTTGACGTTCTCTGCAATAACCATATACATACCAATTACGGAACTTATAATGGAGATGGATTGGTTCTGCTTCACGTGAGGTAAATTCATTTTTATTGCTGACATAATCAAAGCGTACCACCTTTTTTTCATGTATAGCTTTTCGCAGATGCCTTAAGGAATTCGGTTCTGTTCTAAGGCTTTCCAACTCAACATACAACGTTCTGTTGTTGCCGGTTGTATCCAGAGATTTTAATCTATCTATCGTATGTTCAACTTCCCTATCTTCAAAAAGACTCGATAAACTGCTTAATACAGTGATAAGATTTAATACATCGTGAGATCCGATTAAACTTTTATCAAATTTGTATCCTTTCATAATCCCGAAACCGCCGTTAGCACCTTGATATGAAACGATCGGTATTCCAGCAGCACAAATCGCTTCGATATCTCTATAAATTGTCCGCGATGATACTTGAAATTCATCAGCTAAACTGGAAGCAGATAAAATTTCATTATGTAAGAGCTTGAATATGATTGATAATAAACGTTCTAATTTCAACTCTCAATTCCTTTCTTCATCATTGATTAAGATCAGCGGTAATTGTTGTTAAGATCTTGTTTTGTTCATTTCATCGACATTTCCGCCTTATAGATGGTAAAATTTCTTAAAACAAGCAAAGGAGCACTGTTATATATGAGTCTTATCATTCTAGCATCCATGCTTTTATGGGGTGCAGTGATCCACGAACTAAGCAAACCTTCCAAAAAGCAAAGCAAACGAAAAATGATCTCTTTGGTATCCTTGGGTTCTTTGTCTACTTTAGTCATTACAATTTCGCTTTTTTCCAATTTGAATTGACCGACATATATCATGAGGAAACCCGCCAGAGTTTCCTCATGACACTGACGATCTACTCACTACACTTTTTACAGTAAACCTTATCAGCGAATTTACTTAACACTCTGTCCATTCTCCCCACAGGCATCATCTTCTCACTCGGAAGGGTAATATGAGCTGTCAGCCCATCACCAGATTTTAATGTTTTCCCGCAGATGGAGCATTTTAACTCTATATTAAAGAAATGTTTTAATCCCATTCAGAAGCCCCCTTATTTATCTTTATAAAAGTAATACGTTACTGCTTTATAAAAGTTTCAGGATAAAGCTTTACTCATGACCGGGGAAGTTACTTCGTTCCGGTTGATCTGTGCCCGCCCCACAGGTTAGTCATGTTTGGCTGCCAGCATTACCTTCCCCTGTGTCCAATCTTGTTCGTTCACTTTAATACGTTCTCTTCCAAAACGAAAAAAGGAAAATACTTGTTATTTGTCGTATACTGCGCTTGCCCGGGAAATGATGAATCATTCTTTCTTGATTATTTCTCATTATCTAATTCATTTCGTGCGAGGATAACTTTGCTTCCATCGTGAAATAAAACGGTATATCCTAAAGGTTCTTACTCTCAACTAAACATGCCATAGCCTAAGGAGAACCGAAAATGATATTTCATTCATCAGCCCTTCATTTAGACAAAAACTTCATTTTTTCTCCTTTAGACTAAAATCCATGTCGAAATTTATCGTTCGGCATAGTATATACTATCCTAACAAGAGGAGGTGGCAATATGGGATACTACGGTGGAAATTATGGCGGAAGCACTTTCGTCTTGATCGTTGTGCTTTTCATTTTGTTAATCATTGTAGGTGCTGCTTTCCTTTAATAGCACATTGACGAACCATATTCGTCTCCCAAGAAAATTGCATCTCACAGTTCGGACAGACGCCATAAGATCTTTTTATGGCGTTTTCACTTTTGACATTAAGTCATTTTCGCATAAAAAAAGCCGGACTCCACCTTTAACAGGTTCCGGCTTTTCTTATTGTTCGACCTTTGTTATTACCATTGGTACAAGTGCAGGGAATACTTGATGTCCCGGTGCACACACCCGCTATTATAATATTTCAATACAGCCTTCTGTTCCATGTACGCGGATTCGTTGCCCATCTTTTATCAATTGGGTTGCATTTTCAACTCCAACAACTGCAGGTAAACCGTATTCACGTGCTATAACCGCTCCATGGGTCATCAGTCCGCCAACTTCCGTGACCAGGCCTTTTATGGATACAAACAATGGTGTCCAGCTGGGATCGGTAAAGGAGGTAACTAATATATCCCCCTCTTCCAAATTGGCATCTTCCATGTTTAAAATAACACGTGCCCGCCCCTCTATGACTCCCGAGGAAACAGGAAGCCCTGCAATCGCTCCGGCCGGGAGATTTTCTCGTTTGTACTCGCCTGTAACGATTTCGCCGTCAGACGTGATAACACGCGGCGGAGATAGTTTTTCATATACTTTGTACTCGTCTTTTCGTGTACTGATGATTTGGTAATCCAATATATTTGTGCGTACGACTTCTTGAAGTTCTTCAAAAGTAAGATAGTATATGTCTTCTTTTTCTTGAATAATACCCGCTTCGGCGAGTTGTTCGGCTTCTTTCAGTAAAGCCTGCTTATAAACGAAGTAGCGACTGACCATTCCGTATTTTGGATATTCTCTGAAGCCGCTGAAGTTCCGGATGATGCGGATCATTCGTTCGGTTTCTTTGGCTTTTTGTTCACCATCCGGTAATTGCTTCAATCGATCTAATAACTCTTGTTCTTTCTTCAATGCCTCCTGCCGCCCTTGCTCAAATTTCTGCCGGCTGGCATTTGGCTCAAAGTTTTTGAGATTATTAAGAATCATAGGGACAAGTGCAGTTGGTTTTTCGCTCCATCGAGTTCTTGTCATATCAATTTCTCCGGCACATCGCATTCCGTACTTGTTGAGGAAAGCATAGATGGCGTCATGGATTTCCTGTCCGCCTTCAAATTTCACCAGCTCATCCAAAAAGGAATCATCTTTTACATCCTCTAAATAAGCAATTATTTCTGGATAAGGACGGATCACATCGGCGACGTCCAATAGCGCAAGCCCCATTTCTGAAGTAATATTATGGGGTACAGATTGAGAAAGCGTGTCTGCTGCGTTTTTTTCACCTAACCACTCGTTCATTTTTTCGTTAATCCATGATGAAGCATCCATTGCAGTTCGAATTAATACCGAACTTTTTGGGTTAAATAAAATCTTCTTTAATTCCTGGATATCATCCAAAATAAAACGAAATAAATCAGATCCTGATTTCGTCTGGATGTTTTGTTTTAACTCTTCTATCGATGTTTCACTGCTCTTAATCAAATCAGAAACAATTGCCGGATCGTTTTCAGTTTGATCCGGCATATCGGCATTGCCTTTTCCGGGAATCGGTGCCGTTTTATCAGGTATCGGCTTAATGAAATCACGTCGCTCTATTATGGTCATAAGTGCGTCTTTTAAGAGCGGATCGTGCTGCCCCATGCCTTTTAAGAAAACTTCTCTGACTTTAGGGGATGCCAGATGATGTGTGACATCAACAAATAGCCTTCCGCCGGCTTTACGCATGGGTGCAGAAGTCGTCAACAGAAAAAAAGATAATCCAAGGGGTTTTATGGGGTCCGTCATCATTTGTTGATGACCAACAGAGATATAGACGTGATTTTCTTGATCGTTCGCTTCAGGAACGGGGTATAACGTTGTGATCGGACGACTCTGGACAATATAAAAAGTATCGCGGTCCAAACACCATTCGATATCTTGCGGCTGGCCGAAATGAGCTTCGATCTGCCTCCCGATACGTGCCAGCTGTAAAATTTGTTCATCAGTCAGTGTTTGAATCTTTTGCTGATCAAGATCAATCGCTTGTGTTTCCGTTCCGCCTTCTTTTCGTCCATAGACAGCCTTTTTTTTAGCTTCTATTCTCTTATCGACGATTTGCCCGTCCTGTACTTTATAACAATCGGGGGATACTAAGCCAGAGACCAGTGCTTCACCAAGTCCAAAACCGGCATCAATGGATAGCAGCTTTCGGTTTCCGTTCACCGGATCAGCGGTAAATAAAATCCCCGAAGCCTGAGGGAAAACCATCCTTTGGATGATAACGGATAAATAAACTTGGCTGTGATCAAATCCATTTTGCATACGGTAAATGACCGCGCGATCAGTAAATAGGGACGCCCAACATTTACTGATATGCTGCAAGATTGCATCGACACCGGTAATATTTAAATAGGTGTCTTGCTGACCGGCAAAAGAGGCGTGCGGTAAATCTTCAGAAGTCGCACTAGAACGCACGGCATAGGCATGTTCTTCGCCATACCGGGAGAGATAGCAAGCAACTGCTTTAACTACATCGGAAGGAATTTCTGCTTCCATAATGGTTTGCCGAATTTCCCTGCTGATTTTACCGATTTGATCCCGATTCTCCACTTTCAGCATGGTCAGTTGATCCAACAGCGCTTGTAACGTTTCGTTTTGTTCAATGGCTTTTTGATATCCTGCTGTTGTGACACAAAATCCTTCTGGTACTTGTATTCCTTGAATTTTTGATAATTCCCCTAAATGCAACCCTTTTCCTCCAACGAGCAAAGGCTGTGTTTTTTCAATTTCGTGAATACCGAGAACCAAAGAACTCATTCTATATCTCCCCTTCAAAAAAAAATTGACAAGAGCTTTTCAGCATGATATAATCATAATATAAGATGGATAACTATGACCTCACACACAGAAAGCACGCGTGATCTGATTATATCACCGTGTCTGTTTTTGTGCAATATAAAAAGAACCTGGCCAATTTGGCGGGGTTCTTTTTTAATTTCCTCCTGAAGTTGAATGATATCTGTGAATCCATTGCAGAAAGGCTATCTCCACGGAGTCCGAATGATTATCTGTTTCTTCCGATAAATGACATTATTTATTAGCAGCATTGCCATCAAAGCTTTTTAGCTGTTAATTGTTTTTTCATTGATCTCCCGGCAAAAACACTCTCTTGACGAACCGCACTTATCATTCATTTTCCCGAAAACTCTTCAATGCTGTATTGAGATCCTTTGTGTGAGTGTAAATGTTCTTATACAAATCGAATAGTGTTTTATATTTTTGAACATTTTGTTCTTCCGGATAGAATACAGCAGCCTTGCGTATAAATTGCTCTGCACATTCTTCAAGGGATTCAAACCACCCGCTCCCGAAGGCAGCTAACATAGCAGCTCCCATGGCGGGACCTTGTTCGTTTTCTAACTTAATCACCCGCGTATTGAAAATATCAGCTTGCATTTGAAGCCACGTTTCATTTTTAGCTCCCCCGCCAATAGAGACAACAGAATCAACTGATTTTCCCGCTTCGCGGAATAGCTCAATTGATTCATTCAAAGAGAATGTGATGCCTTCCATTACCGCCCTCATAACATGCTCTCTTTTATGGGCCGCATCCATTCCGATCAAGCTTCCCCGAATAGATGAATCAGCATGCGGCGTTCTTTCACCAACCAAATAAGGAGTATACAGCAGTCCATTTGCTCCTATCGGAATAGCTTCCACCCCATCCAATAATTGTTCAAACGATTCGTTTGGCGCAAACGTTCTTTTAAACCAGTCTAAGCTGTATCCAGCAGCGAGCGTGACTCCCATCGTATAAAAAGAATCCTTTTTTCCATGATTAAAAAAGTGCACTTTCCCTTTAAAGTCTCTTTCTTTGTCTTCTTCACAGGAAAGTATGACCCCTGACGTCCCAATACTGCATAATGTTTTTCCGGATGAAAGAATACCGGCTCCAATTGCACCGCAAGCATTATCTGCTCCCCCGGCGTACACTTTTGTTGTTTCCATCAGCCCTGTCTCCGCCGCGACGTTCGGAAGCAGCGATCCTGCACAATCATGGGATTCAACAAGCGGAGGACAAATATCTGCAGAAATACCGAATTGATTGCAAATATCAACGCTCCACTCCTTGCGGGTAATATCTAAAAGTAACGTTCCCGCCGCATCGGAGTATTCAGTGTGAATGGCACCGGTCATACGGAATCTCACATAGTCTTTCGGAAGCAAAAAAACAGCAGTTTTTTTAAAAAGTTCAGGCTCATGTTCCTTCACCCATAACATTTTAGGTAATGTAAATCCTTCTAGTACACGGTTTTTTGTGATATCAAGCAGATGATCGCCAAATGTCTCGGTCATCCTCATACATTGAGGCGTCGTTCGGGTATCATTCCAAAGAATCGCATGACGCAGCACCTGCCCATCTTGGTCAAGCAGGACTAACCCATGCATTTGTCCTGAATAGCTTATCCCGTCTATATCTTCGGCTTGAACACCGGATTCATAAACCAATTCAGCCAAGGCATCAATTGTTTGCTGCACCCAGTCTTCGGGATTTTGCTCACTATACCCCGCCTTCTCTTGAATAAGCGGATATCTTTTGGACGTTTCTGCACAAACCTTGCCGTTTTGATTGACTAAAATGGTTTTAACGGCGCTCGTTCCAAGATCTATCCCAATGACATACTTCATTTTTTCACTCCTTTCCCTCTCAATAGGTCCCCCTCAATAGGTCCCCATTGAAACTTCCCGCCAGAACGGGAAGTTCCGGGGCAGCTCGGCTTTCCCTGCTAAAACTTTTTAGCGGATCAAGCTTCTTTGTTATACCTCTAAAATGTATTGGTTCAATATCGCTTTTAACCGCTCCTGTCTCCCTGATTCGTTTTTAATTGGCTGATTGTTTAGCGCATATTGCTCAAGTGTCTTAAAATCAGCTCTTCCTTCTGCAATTTCAAGACCGATCCCTTCGGTAAAGCTGCGGTAACGATGCTGAATCACATCTTCAAACACACGGTCTTCGATTAATTTGTGAGCGACTTTCAATCCCCTTGCAAATGCATCCATCCCTGCAACATGGGCATAAAGTAAATCATCAGGCTCAAAAGAAGATCTTCTGACCTTTGCGTCAAAGTTTAATCCGCCGCTTCCAAGGCCGCCATTTTGCAGGATTTCGTACATGGCTAATGTCGCAGAATATAAATCTGTCGGAAATTCATCTGTGTCCCAGCCTAACAGCGGATCACCTTGGTTCGCATCAACAGATCCAAGAAGGCCATGCACTCTCGCCATTCGTAATTCATGTTCGAATGTATGCCCGGCTAATGTGGCATGATTGGCTTCGAGATTTAATTTAAAATGACTGTCTAAGCCATATTGCTTCAAAAAGGCAATGGTTGTTGCTGCATCTGTATCATATTGATGAGTGGTCGGCTCTTTTGGTTTTGGTTCAATCAAAAATTGCCCTGTATACCCGATTTCCTTCGCATAATCCACTGCCATATGCATGAATCTGGCCAGATTATCAAGCTCAAATTTTAAATCCGTATTTAACAATGTTTCGTATCCTTCACGTCCGCCCCAAAATACATAGTTTTCGGCGCCAAGCTCTTTTGCTGTTTCCAGCCCTTTTTTTACTTGTGCTGCGGCATACGCAAACACATCTGCATTGCAAGAAGTCGCGGCACCATGGACGAAGCGGGGGTTCGTAAACATGTTTGCAGTATTCCATAATAGCTTCACGCCGCTCGTTCTCATGTACTCTTTCATCATGCTCACGATAATATCTAAATTTTGATTTGTCTCTTTTAACGTACTTCCTTCAGGTGCGATATCCCGGTCATGGAAAGCAAAAAATGGCGCATCCAGTTTTTCAAACATCTCAAATGCTGCTTCTACCCTCGCTCTCGCCAGATCCATGCCTTTATAACGATCCCACGGTCTTTGCATCGTAGCTGCTCCAAACATGTCTGTACCGTCAGCGGTAAATGTATGCCAATAAGCAATAGAAAACCGCAGGTGCTCTTTCATTGTCTTTCCGCCGATTACTTCTTGAGGATTATAATATTTAAATGCTAAAGGATTCGTGGAATCTTTCCCTTCATAAATCACTTTGTTTACGCTTTCAAAATAGCCGGCTGTACCGGAATGAGACTGAGCCATGACATTTCCCCCTTAAAAATAAATTCAAGCGCATTTTATGTCATATTCGCATGTTAGTTTGTTGCTTAAACAAACTAACATATTTTCATCTTATATAACCTCATCAGTATTTTCAATATTTTTTTAGTTTTTCACGAATACATTAGATATAATAAGGTTGGATTCGCTATGTGTGACGCTTAGCATGATAACACAGAAAACTCAACTTAATTTAAAGATTATACAAATGGAGTGGATGAAGTGGATATCGCTGATCAAGCCTTTGTCAAAAAAGTAAACCAAAAGTTATTATTAAAAGAAATCCTTAAAAACTCACCTATTTCAAGAGCAAAATTATCTGAAATGACCGGATTAAATAAATCTACTGTTTCATCACAGGTAAACACATTAATGAAAGAAAACCTTGTATTTGAAATCGGTCAGGGACAATCAAGCGGCGGCAGACGACCTGTCATGCTTGTTTTTAATAAAAAAGCAGGATACTCCGTAGGAATAGATGTCGGGGTCGATTATATTAACGGCATTTTAACAGACCTTGAAGGGACGATCGTCCTTGATCAACACCATCATTTGGAATGCAGCTCTCCTGAAATAACGAAAGATATTTTAATTGAGATGATTCATCACTTTATTGCGAATATGCCGCAATCTCCATACGGGCTTATCGGTATAGGCATATGCGTTCCCGGATTAATTGATAAAAATCAAAAAATTGTTTTCACTCCGAACTCCAACTGGAGAAATATTGACTTAAAACCTATCATCCAAGAGAAGTTCAATGTGCCTGTTTTTATTGAAAATGAGGCAAATGCCGGCGCATATGGAGAAAAAGTATTTGGCGCTGCAAAAAATCACGATAACATGATTTATGCAAGTATCGGTACAGGGATAGGGATCGGCGTTATAATCAATAATGATTTATATAGAGGGGTTGGCGGATTCTCTGGAGAAATGGGACATATGACAATAGACTTTAATGGTCCGAAATGCAGCTGCGGAAACCGGGGCTGCTGGGAATTGTATGCTTCAGAGAAGGCTTTATTAAAATCTCTTCAGACGAAAGAAAAAAAAGTATCCAATCAAGATATCATAGACCTCGCCCATCTGAATGATGTTGGAACTTTACGTGCCTTACAGAATTTCGGCTTCTATTTAGGGATAGGCCTGACCAATATTTTGAATACATTCAATCCGCAAGCCATCATTTTAAGAAACAGCATCATTGAATCGCATCCTATGGTTTTAAATTCAATTAGAAGCGAAGTGTCGTCCCGGGTTTATTCCCAATTAGGCAATAGTTATGAATTATTACCATCTGTTTTAGGAAAAAATGCATCGGCATTGGGAATGTCCTCGATTGTAATTGATCATTTTCTTGATATGGTTAATCATTAAGTTTTACGCTGTTTTTTTCATGCTGAACAGGAGTATTTCTGAAGGAATTTTTCACATAGGACATGATATGAAAAAGGAGTTCTAAAATAGAAGCTCCTTTTTCTTGTGCGCATTATTTTTCTTTATAACGAAAATATCTGAAGTCAGCCGGAATGTGGTGACCGCTGGTATCTTGGCACTGCATCCCTACAAAAGCTCCTGTAAAGAATCCTCCTCCGCGGATGTAATCATCTGATAATTTTTTCGATTCTAATGTAATGTCAATTTTATGCCAGTCTTCTTTGTTAAACGAATAGAAATAATAATATTTTTCCTTTTCGATATTCACTTTTAAATAGACATACTTTACTTTACCGGGGATCACAATTTTATTTTTTAATGGCTGTGAAAAAGAAAAGTTATCACATATTGTTAATTCAAGAATACGGCCGAGTTCTTCATCATGCGTGACTTGAAGAGCCGTCCAGTTCTCTGTATTGTAATAGTTCACCAATCCAGCGGCTTGTTGAAAATTCTCCGGGAAAAACGCTACAGCTGTTTCCGCTTCAAAATGGAGACTTTGCCAGCGTCTGGCTACAAATGCCTGAGTAAATGCCGAGGTTAATGATTCATGGCCGTATAACCGCAAATGATTTGGCACTTGAGTCAATGAGCCTAATTCTTTCGTGAACGGAATCCTTAACGTTTGAAAATTGATATTTAATGTTGAGTTCTCGAATTCATCAACTTCCGGGTACGTTGCTTCAAATATGGTTTCAGGAATAGAAGGCGCTTCCACCTCCAAACTTCCCTCTTTTCCGCCATCTACATAAGGCCATTCATCTTTCCAATAGAGTTTTTGAATAGCTGTTTCTCTGCCCAAAGGACAATAACCTCGCTGCTGAAAAATTGAATCATCGTCCGGATGAATAGGACGTCCCGTTAAATGAGCTAAATACCACTCACCTGTATGTGTTTGAACGATGGATGCATGCCCGCATTTTTGCAGCGGATTTTCGGGATCATGCCATGACGTTAAGATAGGATTATCAGGATGAACTTCATATGGCCCCTCAATATTTGCAGAACGGGCAATTGTAGCAGCATGTTCGAACCGCGTTCCTCCTTCTGCAGTTAATAAATAATAATAGTTCCCGATATGATAAAGGTGCGGCGCTTCCGTCAGCTTTCTTTCAGTTCCTTTAAATATTACTTTCGGTTTTCCAATTAATTTTTGCTCCTCATCAGAATATTCCTGCATGACAATTCCTCCGAAAGAGTGCCGATCAATACGCTGATCCCATAACATATTTAATAAATATTTTTTTCCATCCGTATCATGGAATAAAGAAGCATCAAATCCCGAGCTATTTAATGTGATCGGCTCCCCCCAATCACCATCAATCGTGTCACAAGTCACTAAATAATTGTGGCAATCTTTCCAGGCGCCATCTACTACCTTAACATCCGTATAGATCAGCCAAAACTTTCCGTCGCTGTAACTTAAACATGGCGCCCAGACCCCTCCTGAATTAGGGTTTCCTTTCATATCTAATTGAGAAACTCTCTGTAATGGATGTGCAACTAAGTGCCAATTCACTAAATCTTTTGAGTGGTGTATCTGGACTCCCGGAAACCACTCAAATGTAGATACGGCGATATAATAATCCTCTCCGACCCTGCAAATACTCGGATCGGGATTAAATCCTTTAAGTACCGGATTGATAATCTTCATCGGAACGCCTCCTTAGCTATTTTCTGTTGACTCATCATATTTTAAGCTTTGAAATCATCAATATGATCCAAATAAACCTTGTCTCTATTCTCTAATTCTCGAACCATGTTTTTATATTTTTTCTCATCTAAGTTATAGAAATTAATATCAATCATGGCTAAAACCAGTAAGAACACGGGAATAATGGTGGTTGTAATTAAAATTCCCGTCAATGCCTCCGCCGTTTGCACCTGATTTGCCACATATCCAAACTTATCTAAAACCAGCCCAGGTATAACCCCTCCCAAGGCCATGCCGAATTTAAAGAAAAATCCGATAATAGCGTATATGAGCCCGCCCATTCTTTTTCCGGTTCTGTACTCTCCATATTCTATTGTTTCAGGAATAAGCGCCCACATATATCCCCCGGCAGTGAGACTTCCGGCAGCAGCCAGTAATCGAAAGGAAAGGATAAGGAATACATTACTTGACGGAACAAACAATAAAGCTAAGAGGCCGATCATATTCAGTAATAATGCGTAGTTTAGTAATTTCTTCTTCCCCAATAATTGATGAAGCTTTGGAATAAAAGGTAAAATGACCAGAGCGGGCAAACTTCCTAACAAACCGTACCACTTCACTAAATCCTCTCTTCCTAAGTTATACGTTACGTAATAGATGCCGACTGAATTACTTATTGAATTCACCCCAAAAATTATAATAAAGAAAATACTTAATACAACAAGCGGCCGATTAACACGAAATTGCTCAAATATATCCGAAAATTTAATTTTTTCTTCAGATTTTTGAAGAGTGACACGCTCTTTTGTGCTTTTAAAACAAAAGATTAAAAGGCCCCCGCCTATGAATCCCATAATGGCCATGGTTAGCTGCCAGCCAAGAGATTCGCTGCCTGAAGTATCGCTTAAATAAGCAGCCAGTAAAGGAACAAAAAATGCAACGACAAGTCCCCCAAGATTCGCAAATAACATACGGACAGATGTTATACTAACAACTTCTTGATTATTTCTGGTCATGGCAGAAGTTAACGCGCCATACGGAACGTTTATCGCTGTGTATGTAAGCGACAAGCCGACATATGTTATATAGGCATATATTAATTTCCCCATATCTGAAAAATCGGGGGTTGTAAAACAGAGGATGGCCAGTATGACAAATGGAAAAGCTCCGAATAAAAGATACGGTCTGAAGCGCCCAAACCTGCTATTTGTTCTGTCTACTATTGTTCCGATAAAAGGATCAGCGAGGGCGTCGATGATTCTGACCACTAAAAACATCGTACCGGCGGCGGCTGCCGATAAACCAAATACATCTGTATAGAAGAACAAAAGATAAGTAGACACCGTTGCATAAATTAAATTACATGCAAAATCCCCAGACGCATATCCAACTTTTTCAGCCATGCTGATCTTCTTTACATTTTCACTGAGCATGATTTCCTCCCCCTTTTCGATCTTTCATAAGGAACCAGTATGAAAGAATATAACATGTCTTCAAATTTATTGGGCAGTGCGCACTTTATAAAAGCGCTTTCATAAAACTGATAGCCGATGACTTTCACAGAGCATTTTCATCAGATAAATGGTGATCAGATGGCTGCAATTTCATCTTATATGCCCGGAAAGGATAAAAGCCCCGTGCTTTCGTTTTTTAAATTCTTCTTTCGAGCCTCTTATCCCCCTTCCATCATGCATTTAAATTACGGGTAATTTAATCGGATTCCTTAGTTTGTTGAGTAAACAAACTAACTTGATTTAATCTTATAAAATCTGATCTGCTTTTTCAACTCCTTTTTCAGAAAATTTAAACCCGACCAAGGACATACCATAGTGTAATCGCCAACTGCTTCGACAGACGTATAAGTAAAAATCCCTTGTGGCTGACTGATCATCACCTTTTCGTTTAGAAAAACGTATTAATAAACATGCACTAGAAAAAATGCGAATCATATATAAGTCATATCCCGTTTAATTGGTTGAGGAGGATATTATGAAACCTATGCTGCCTTTTGAAAAGTATTTCGGTGATTTAGAACTGGTTTATGCATTTTATGGAGCTATGCCTACCGGTGTTACGGTTTCGGAAACTGGTCGTATTTTCATTTGTTTTCCGAAATGGGGAGACGATGTTAAATTTACGGTGGCGGAAATAGTTGGGGATAAATTGCAGCCCTATCCTGATTTACAAACCAATTTGGTTAACCCCGAGACTATCAAAATGAGTTTCATCAGTGTCCAAAGTGTAGTTGCTGATGGAAGGGGAACGCTTTGGGTACTAGATACAGCGGCGCCCAATTTTTCTGAACCAATTAAAGGCAGGGCAAAATTAGTCGCTGTTGATTTAAAAACCAATACAATCAGAAGAGTGTATACCTTTACAGAAGATGTTGTCCTGCCAACAACTTACCTGAATGATGTCCGATTTGATTTTCGTGTTGGAACTGCAGGTTATGCCTATATAACGGATTCTTCTTCCAAAGGACCAGGAGCGATTATCGTCGTTGATTTGGAAACCGGAAATGCATACAGACGGTTAAATGGAGCATATCCAACTTCACCGGATCCCTATTTTATACCGAAAGTAGAAGGCAACATTTTGATGAATCGTAACAGGGATGGTTCAACTTCCCCATTTAGGCTGGCATCCGACGGTATTGCGATTTCTCCTGACGGGAAGGTATTATTTTTTTGTCCACTGACCAGCCGCCATTTGTTCTCGATCTCAACAGAAGCCCTGAGAGATAGAAATATACCGGACATGGATTTACTTTATCATGTGGCGTATTGGGGAGAAAAAGGTGCGTCTGATGGAATGATTACAGATGCAAAAGGAGCCGTTTATGCCGGAGATTACGAGAACAATAGTATTCGAAAAATACTGCCGAATGGCATAATGGAAACCATCGCACATGATCCGAGAATTTTATGGCCGGATACTTTTTCGATTGGTCCGGATGGATACTTATACGTCATCGTGAACCAATTACATCGGCAGGCTAGATTTCATTATGGAAAAGACTTACGACAGAAACCTTATAGTTTACTTCGTATAAAAATCGATGAATTACCTGCTCCTTCCTATTGAAAATGAAAATTGAAGGCAATCATATAATATCCTCATTAAATATAGATGGGTTTATTCGAGCCGTTTATAATCGGCCTGTTGACGTATATAAGAAAAAAACAGACCACCCGTGAGCCTGGAAACCTGAAGGGTTAGGTCTATCATGAAACCACATCGAGCAAACCCTTTGATGGGCAGCTTTTATTACAGAGCCGGGGTGATACCAACACCCTGGTCTTTTTATTAAGGGAAAAACACTGTAATCCGTCTGTATTTTACAGTTTGTCACGCTTTTCTTCTTTTTGAATCTGGGGCAACAATAATTTGTCCAGGAAAGGTTTGGACATAAAAATATAACCATCACTTCAGACGTGGACTCCCATGTCTCAGAGAAACTTTAAAATTCATCAGTTGATGGTTATGAAGAATATATATGTTTAGTATTTTTGGCGGTCAAAATCAAAAAATCCCCTGACACCAATAGTGCCAAGGGATTGAGAGATTAATATTGAGACATATACTGTTCGCGCTCCCACGGATGAACCTGTGTGCGGAACATATCCCATTCGATTTCTTTTGCTTCGATGAAGTGTTCGAACAGATGCTCACCGAGAGCTGCAACCATGACTTCGTTTGATTTGAATTCGTCGAGAGCTTCCGCAAGTGTCGCCGGAAGGTCCACGATTCCGCTTTCCATGCGCTCTTCTTTGCTCATGACGTAGATGTTGCGGTCAATCGGAGCTGGCGCTTCAAGTTTATTTTTGATTCCGTCAAGGCCTGCTGCAAGCAATACGCTTAATGCCAAATACGGGTTTGCCGCCGGGTCTACGCTGCGGACTTCAACACGCGTGCTGATGCCGCGGGAAGCCGGGATACGGATCAGCGGGCTTCTGTTTTGCGCGCTCCATGCCACGTAGCAAGGTGCTTCATAGCCCGGAACAAGGCGTTTATAAGAGTTCACTGTCGGGTTTGTGACAGCTGTAAAGCTTGTCGCGTGTTTTACGATACCGGCAATGAAGTGTTTTGCTGTTTCACTTAGCTGAAGATCAGCGTCTTTATCAAAGAATGCGTTAACGCCCTCTTTGAAGAGTGATAGATTACAGTGCATACCGGAACCGTTTACGCCGAACAGCGGTTTTGGCATGAATGTCGCATGCAGACCGTGTTTGCGGGCAATCGTTTTGACGACAAGTTTGAAAGTTTGGATGTCGTCACAAGAACGGATGGCACCGGCATATTTAAAATCGATTTCGTGCTGGCCGGGAGCGACTTCATGGTGAGATGCTTCGATTTCAAAGCCCATTTCTTCCAGCTCAAGCACGATATCGCGGCGGCAGTTTTCTCCCAAGTCAGTCGGAGCCAGGTCGAAGTATCCGCCTTTATCGTTTAATTCGAGTGTCGGTTCGCCTTTTTCATCTAATTTAAACAGGAAGAATTCAGGCTCAGGTCCAAGATTGAAATCGCTGAAACCGAGTTCTTTCATTTCTTTCAGAATCCGTTTGAGGTTGTTACGCGGGTCACCTTCGAACGGGGTGCCGTCCGGATTGTAGATATCACAGATGAAGCGTGCTACTTTACCTTTTTCAGCTGTCCATGGGAAGATAACAAATGTGTTCAGATCAGGATATAAGTACATATCAGATTCTTCGATGCGGACAAAACCTTCGATGGAAGAACCGTCAAACATGCATTTATTATCAAGTGCTTTTTCAAGCTGGCTCACAGGAATTTCCACGTTTTTAATCGTTCCGAGAATGTCTGTAAACTGAAGGCGGATGTACTTTACGTTTTCCTCATTTACTAATTTTACGATGTCTTCTCTTGTGTACTTTGCCATTTCGTAAAACTCCTCCTCTAAAAGGTAAATGTATATAGCAAAACAGTTGCTAACGGATTAATGAAAGAATCGGGACATATCACCTTGGCGGAAGGTGTTCCCCCGCTGGAATCGGCCTGCCTGCATCAGTTCGTTTTTCAGAAGCTTTCTGAGTTCGTCGTCAGACAGATTGTGCTTCATCGGTTTGGCAGTTTTTTCGGATTTTTCTTCCGGTTCGGCAGATGCCTTATCCAGTATTTGTTTGATCCCCGCCATATTGACGCCTTGTTCAATCAAATTTTTGATTTCTAACAGTTTATCTACATCATGGAATGAAAATAATCGTCTATTTCCTTCGCTTCTCGCTGGAAATATCAGTCCATTTTCCTCATAATATCGAATTTGCCGGGCAGAAAGTTCTGTTAACTGCATGACAATTCCTATTGGAAATAAAGGCATTGAGCGGCGAATGTTATCACTCATCTCAATTTCCTCCTTTTCTTATCTTAGTCTCATTATAGGTGATGTTATATTTTGTGTCAACACAATGTAAGGAATCTTAACATCAAATTCTTTGAAAATTGCAAACGGCTTAGATCAGCCCTTTTTCCATTAAAGCATTAACTGCGCTGCAAATCGCATTTTTTACGTGCGCATAGGTTAATCCTCCTTGGACATACGCGACGTAAGGCGGTCTGATAGGGCCATCTGCCGATAATTCAATACTCGCCCCCTGTACGAAAGTGCCCGCTGCCATAATGACATCGTCTTCATATCCCGGCATATAGCTCGGATAAGGCGTCACATGCGCATTAATCGGGGACGCATATTGTATCGCCTGGCAAAAAGCGATCATCTTATCAGGGTCCTGAAACTCAACAGATTGGATCAGATCCGTTCTCGGCGCATTCCATGCAGGGTTTGACGAAAATCCCAGCTTTTCAAGAAAACGGGCGGTAAATACCGCTCCCTTCAAGCTTTGCGCCACTACGTGCGGAGCGAGAAAGAAACCTTGATACATTTCCTGCAGTGAATAAAGCGATGCACCGGCTTCACTTCCGATTCCCGGTGAGGTCATCCGGTAAGAGCAGGCTTCAATCCACTTGGCTTTCCCCACAAGGTATCCCCCCGTTTTGGCAAGGCCGCCGCCCGGGTTTTTAATCAGGGAGCCGGCCATAAGATCCGCTCCGACGTGACAGGGTTCCCGCTCTTCCGCAAATTCTCCGTAGCAATTGTCCACAAAAACAATGACATCTTCTTTGATTTCTTTTACGAAACGAATCATCTCTTCAATCTCATTTATCCTGAAAGACGGGCGGTTCGCATATCCTTTTGAACGCTGAATACCGATCACTTTTGTAGTCGGACGGATTGCAGCACGGACCGCTTCGAAGTCCACTTTGCCTTCTGTGGTTAAATCGACTGCATGATACCCGATTTGAAATTCTTTAAGCGAGCCTGAATACTCCCCGCCTCTCACCCCGACGATTTCTTCGAGGGTGTCGTACGGCTTGCCTGTGATATAAAGCAATTCGTCTCCGGGTCTCAGCACACCGAACAGCGCGATTGAGATCGCGTGCGTCCCCGAGATGATTTGCGGTCTCACAAGCCCCGCCTCTCCTCCGAACACATCAGCATAGATCTCTTCCAGAGTATCCCGGCCGATGTCATCATAACCGTATCCGGTTGAAGGTGTAAAATGCGTATCGCTTACTTTATGCTTTCTGTAGCTTTGCAGGACTCTCCATTCATTCCGTTCACTGATTTCTTCTATTCTTTTATGAACGGCGGCGATTTCCGCTTCTGTTTCTTCGGCGGTTTTTTGCAATAGAGTGCCGTGTGTCAGTGTCTCAAACATGTTGTGTATACCTTCCTTACATGAATTTCTTCAGTTCTCCAAGTATGCTTTGTTCTTCTTGCACATAACCCGAGACTTCGTAGCGTTCATTTTCTTCATTAAAATAAAGGCTGTCGATTATAGTCTCTGATTTAATGCGCGACATCAATTTGCCTTCAGCGGCGGGTACATGAACTTCATACGGCGTCATCAGCTCACGGCGCAAATAAGCTTCGATTTCCGCTTTCAATTTCGCTTCATCCCCGGCGATTCTGGCGCTGATCATGATGTGGCCTTCTCCTGCTGTCGGAATGAAGTCAGGAAGTGTTTCATCCCTTTTGTTATAAGCAGTTAACACCGGAATATCATCTGCTTCAAGCTCTTTTAACAGTCCGAGAACAGTCTGTTCATGCCCCGCGTAATCTTCATTGGAAGAATCAATGACATGAATGATCAAGTCAGCTTCCTTCACTTCTTCAAGCGTTGAACGGAAAGCGGCAATGAGCGTCGTAGGCAAATCCTGAATAAAGCCGACCGTATCAGACAAAAGGACGCTGTAACCGCTTGGAAGCGCCATCTTTCTTGTCATCGGATCAAGTGTTGCAAACAGCAGATCTTCTTCATAGCTGTCTGAGCTTGTTAATTTATTGAACCACGTTGATTTCCCGGCATTGGTATAGCCGACGAGCGCAGCCTGAAGCACACCATTTTTCTTGCGTCTCTCCCGATAACGGCTTCTGTGGCGGATAACCGTTGACAGCTGCACGTTAATTTCGTGTATGCGGTTTCTAATGTGGCGCCGGTCTGTTTCAAGCTTTGTCTCACCGGGCCCTCTCGTCCCGATTCCGCCGCCTTGTCTGGAGAGATTGATTCCTTGTCCGCTCAGACGCGGCAGTGCATATTGAAGCTGGGCCAATTCGATCTGAAGCTTTCCTTCCCTCGTCTTCGCCCTTTTTGCGAAAATATCCAAAATAAGCTGCGTGCGGTCGATGATCTTCGCTTCAATTGCCGTGGCGAGTGATTTAAGCTGGCTCGGTGACAGTTCATCATTAAAAATAACCAGATCCGCTTCAAGCTCTTCACACAGCGCCTTCAGCTCGTCTACTTTCCCCTTGCCTATATATGTAGCGGCATCCGCTCTGTTCCGTTTTTGCGTAATCCGGGTCAGCACCGTTCCGTCAGCCGTTTTTGTCAATGAAGCGAGCTCGTCCATGGAATGTTCAAAGTGCTCGTCGGTCATGTGCGGAAGCTGGCAGCCGACTAAAATGACCGTTTCTTTTTTTTCTTCCTGTTCGTTCAAATGGATGTTCCTTTCTGTGTCGTATTGGGCAGTAGTACTATCATACCAAACCCGCAGGACGTATACCACACATCCGGCGGGTTTTAAAGAGAGAAATAAAAAAAGGCCTCTCAAACCGGCTGAGAGGATTATTCATGAGCTGCCGTGTCATCTTTTATAAATAAATCCTGACTCTTAATCGTCATCAGATCGTTTTTTAAGTATTGGTCCCCCATTAAAAGCCTCATAGCCTGAGCGCGGATTGATTTTTCAATCACATTTCTGACAAAGCGTCCGTTGCTGAATTTAATGGGGCTTGTCGTGCTTTTCACCGTCATTAAGTAATCTTTTAACTTCCACTCGGCTTCCTGGCTTAATTGATACTCCCGCTCCGCTATCATGCGCTTTGCAATGTCCATCAGCTGAGCGACAGAATAATCCGGAAAATCGATGCTGATAGGAAAACGCGATTGCAGGCCGGGATTTAATGACAGGAAATGTGTCATTTCTCTCGAGTACCCTGCCAGGATCAGAATAAACTCATGCTGTTTGTCTTCCATATGCTTGACAAGCGTATCAATCGCCTCTTTACCGAAATCCTTTTCTCCGCCCCTTGCAAGTGAGTATGCTTCATCAATGAATAAAATGCCCCCGAGCGATTTTTTAATCAGATCTCTCGTTTTTTGCGCCGTGTGTCCGATGTATTCACCGACCAGATCGGCACGTTCTGCTTCGATCAGATGTCCTTTGGAAAGCACGTTCATTTCGAAGAAAAGCTTGCCGATCAGTCTCGCGACGGTTGTTTTTCCGGTGCCGGGATTGCCTTTGAACATCATATGAAGAGCTTGTTTTCCGACTTTCAGCCCTTGTTCGGCCCGTTTTTGGTTGACGAATATCCATGCATAAATTTCTTTAATGTTGCGCTTCATTTCTTCCATACCCACTAATGTGTTCATTTCTTTTTCAATTTCTTTCAGAATGCTGTGCTTGGCTTCATTTTTTTGCAGGGCGGCCTGATATTCCGCCTCAGCTTCCGCATTTGTCAGCACTTGCTTTTGGCCATTAAGAATGATGTTAATTTGTCCGTTATTTTTATAGGTTACAGCGCGCTCCAACATGCTCACCTCTCTGTTCTCTCTTTATCTTATTCATGATAAAGGCGTTCCGTGACACCCGCCTATCATCATGAGGCCCGATTACCCCTTTTATCTGTCGCATTTTCCGTTCTCTTTGGGAATGATGCTGAATCCTGCGCTTTCCCGAGAAATATTTTTCATTTCTTATTGTATTCAGCTGAAACGGAAGGACAAACCATTTATTTTTATTTTCCGGGAAATGCTGGGTGTATTTCTCATTTTTTTTATGAATGACAGCCGTACAAGCACCTTTTAAATATCATCATATGCTGTAATGAGGTGATGGAGAATGGTTAAAATTTTTATAGACCCCGGTCATGGCGGAACTGATTCAGGCGCAACCGGAAATGGGCTTCAAGAAAAAGCGGTCACGCTGGAGATCGCGCTGGTTTTGCGTACGATTCTGACGAATGAGTATGAAGGGGTTTCTGTCACGATGAGCAGGACAAGCGATAAGACGGTCAGTCTGACGGAAAGAACGGATGCCGCCAACAGCTGGGGCGCAGATTATTTTTTATCCATTCATATTAACTCAGGCGGCGGAACCGGATTCGAAAGCTATATTTACCCCGGTGTCGGAGCGCCGACTTCGACTTACCAGTCAGCCGTTCACACGCAAGTAATCCAAGCATCCGGTTTTAATGACCGAGGGAAAAAAACAGCCAACTTCCATGTGCTGCGGGAGACAAGTATGCCGGCGATTTTGACGGAGAATGGTTTTGTTGATACGGCAGCTGATGCAAATAAACTGAAAACAGCCAGTTTTATTGAAAGCCTTGCAAGAGGACATGCCAAGGGCTTGGAGCAGGCTTTCGGGCTAAAAAAAAAGACTGACTTGTATAAAGTGCAAATCGGCGCTTTCAATGTGAAAGCAAATGCTGATGCGCTTGCCGCCAATGCGGTGTCTAAAGGTTTTGATGCGATTGTGCTTCCGAAAGACGGCTTATTTAAAGTACAGATTGGCGCATTCTCTTCCAGAGATTATGCTGAATCTTTAGCAGCGCGGGCCAAAAAAGCGGGATTTGATACTATCATTACGTTAAACTAATGAAAAACCCCTGTTCTCCCTTTTTTAGGAGGAACAGGGGTTTTTCTGTTATTGAAGAATATCGGCGACAAACTGAGACCAAGTTTCAAGCCGCTGATACACGTCTTCTTCTTTTAATTCGTTCACTTTCATCCAGCGGCCGGCGATCTGCTCTTTTTCTTTCACTTCGACTTGTGCTCCAGACACTAATTGGAGCGCAGAAAGGATACCGATATGCACCTTTCCGACACTGTTTTCATCATCATTAATTAAACCGAGTGTGACAATGTTTTGTTTGTCTTCCTCAAGGATGTGCAGTTCTTCTGCTAACTCCCGGTCGGTATTCTGTTTCAGCACCTCCGCAAATGAGGCCGCTCCCTCCATAGGATTCATGTGTCCGCCGAAACCGAGGGAAAGTTTATTATGAAGGCGCGTTTCTCCGCCGCCCGCGAGCCGCTCATACACAAACACTTCATCATCGCGCCGGATGACGACATACGGAATCGGCTGTTTAAAACGCGGGTCCTCTTCCGCGTCGCCTCTTCTGATTTCTAAAAAATGCTCCTCAATTTGAGCCATAATCTTCACGATACGCTCATCTTCGCTGTTGACTCCCTGGAATGTCAGCGTTTCATTTTGGAAGACGTCACTCCGCCGCGCAGCTAAGATGATTTCATCCATTTTATCCATGTCGGTTCCTCCTGTCATACCTCTCCATTCAAGCCAAAAGAGCAGATATTATATCTGCTCTTCATCTTGGCCGAAATAAAAATCCTCGTCTTTAATCGGTTCTACCGTCGCTTTTTTGTAGCCGTTCCCTTTCATGGAGAAGAAATCATGTGATTTCGTTTTGGTGTTTAATCCGTTTAATACGATCGGATTAATATCCTCTTCTTCAAAGTAAGCATCGAACCCTAAGTTCATCAAAGCTTTATTGGCGTTATAGCGGATGAATTTCTTTACGTCATGAGACAGCCCGACTTGATCGTACAGATCCTCGGTATACTCAAGCTCATTGTGATAAAGCTCTTCTAAAAGCTCAATCGCAAATTCACGAAGTTCCGCCTTTTTCGCTTCTGTTTGTTTATTGTATATTTCTTGGGCAAGCAGTCCGACATAGACGCCGTGGATCGCTTCATCACGAAGAATCAGGTTGATGATTTCACCGCTTTGCATCAGTTTTCCCTGTCCGTAGAAATATAACGGATAATAGAAACCGCTGTAGAAAAGGAAGCTTTCTAAGTAAACGGAAGCAACCATCGCTTTAAACAGCGAAATCTCATCGTCTTTTTTGATGGCGCGGTACAGTCCGACGACGGTTTGGGCTTTTTTCTGCAGGTACTTATTTTGCTTTACCCATTCAAACACTTCGTTGATCGTTTCAGTCGGAGCAAGTGTCATAAAAATATTTGAATATGATTTTGCGTGCACCGCGTTTTCCATCATCGCCATGAAATTAAGAACCGCTTTTCGCTGATGGCCTTCTACGTGCTCGGCCACAATCGGCATGCCTGTGTTCCCCTGCTCTGTATCAAGCAGTGTCAGGCCGGCGAGCACTTTCATATACGTATCCTGCTCATTTTTACCCAAGTACTTCCAAGTGAGGAGATCGCCGTTTAATGCGATCTCTTCGGGAAGCCAGAACTGCTTTACGTTTTGGTTGTAAAACATTTGGGTAAAATCATCTTCATGCTTTGACCAGTTTGCTGCGTCATAAATTTTTGTCACTGTAAACTCTCCTTTAATCAAACGACACAAGAAAGACAGCTGTCCTGCCCGGTATCTTTCGTTCTTGCATAGTAAATGGTTTTGATGCCTCTATGGTGGGCATACAGATCAATACGGTTCAGATCACGAGTTGTCATCGTATCTTTCAAAAACAGGGTAAAGCTGATTCCCTGATCGATATGCTGCTGGATTGTCGCGATCATATCCACCACTTTGAACATGTCCATATCATAAGCTTCTTTGTAGAAGAACCAGTTATTAGACGCTAACCCCGGCATCGGATAATATGTTTTGGAGTTTCCGTATGTTCTTTCTTCAATCCGTTCCATAATCGGCATAACGGATGCCGTGCTGGATTGGACGTAGGAAATGGAGCCTGTCGGCGCGATGCACAGTCTGTAGCTGTGGTACATGCCGTTTTCAGCGACAAACGCCTTCAGCTCTTTCCAGTCTTCGATTGTCGGGATGTGCATGCCTTCAAAGAGCGCAGCGATTTTTTCGTATGCCGGCGAGAATTCTTTTTCGATATATTTATTGAAATATTCTCCCGTTGCATAAGTGGAGCCTTCATAATGCTCAAACGTTTCGCCTTTTTCTTTTGCAAGCTCAGCTGAACGCTGGATGGAATAAAAGTTCACCATCATAAAGAACGTATTCGCGAAGTCTCTTGCTTCCGGGCTTTCGTAAGCGATGCCGTTTTGGGCAAGGTAGCCGTGCAGGTTCATCGCGCCTAGACCGATCGACTTCATCGCTTTGTTTGCGCGTCTGACTGCCGGCGCGTTGCGGATATCCGTCGTCTCGGAGACATGAGTCAGGGAATCCGTCGCGAGTTTCACCGTGCGCTCAATCGATTTATGTTTCATGACATTTAAAATATTTAAAGAACCAAGGTTGCAGGAAATGTCCAGGCCGATTTCGTCTTCCTCGTCATAATCTGTGTAAGCTGAAACCTGTGACGCCTGAAGCACCTCTGAGCAAAGGTTCGAGAATTTCACTTTTGATACGTGGTTATTCGCGTGCTCTTTGTTTACGTTATCCTGGAACATAATGTACGGATAGCCTGACTCAGAACGGAGAACGGCAAGCTTTTCAAGCAATTTGCGCGCATTTACTTTTTCTTTTTTGACGCGCGGGTTGTCGACAAGCTCCTCATACATCGCCGTCATGTCCATTTCGTCCATATGCTGGCCGTATTCTTTATAAATCGTATGCGGATAAAAGACGTAAGCGGCTTTATCCTCACGCGCAAGCTCGACAAACTTGTCCGGAATCACGACGCCGATGGAAAGGGTTTTAACGCGGACATCTTCATCAGCCGAGATTTTTTTCGTATCAAGAAAATCATTAATATCCCGGTGGAAGATGTTCAGGTATGCCGCGCCTGAGCCTTGTCTCTGCCCCATTTGGTCAGCGTAGCGGAACGCATTATCAAGAAGCTTCATCACCCCTACGACGCCTTTTGTGGCGTTTTCCACATCTTTGATCGCTTCACCTTTCGCACGGAGCTTAGACAGGTTAAGAGAAACCCCGCCGCCCAGTTTAGAAAGCTGCATGGAGATGTCGATCGCTCTTGAGATGTCGTTTAAGGAATCATTGACTTCCAAGAGGAAACAGCTGACAAGCTCTCCGCGGCGTTTGCGGCCCGCATTTAAGAATGTCGGTGTGCTCGGCTGATATTCCTGATTGATCATCAGATTCACATATTCTTTCGCTTTCTCAGTGTCGCCGTTTGCGAAGAACAGCGCAACAATTGAGATCCGGTCCTCGTAACGCTCGAGGATTCTTTTTTTGTCATTCGTTTTCAAAGCATAGTCATTATAGAATTTAAACGCACTCATGAAGGAAGGAAAACGAAACTTCTTTGCGTAAGCTGTCTTAAACACTTCTTTAATGTCTTCAAAAGAATACAGGCTTAAGAATTCTTCTTCGTAGTATTGGTTTTCAATTAAATAATCCAGCTTCTCTTTCAAATCGTGAAAGTAAACTGTGTTTTGGTTGATATAGTCAACAAAATAGCTATGTACAGCCTCTTTATCTTTATCAAACTGGAATTTTCCATCTTGTTGGATCATAATTTCGTTATTTAACTGAATCCATTTTGGCACTTGGTTTTGTGACAACTTTTTCTACCTCCTGAGTAAACAATTCAACGTCTTTCGCTGTGCCGCTGAGTTCAAATTTGTGCAAGATCGGCACCTGATATTGTCTTGAAATGGTATCGGCGCTTTTTGCAAAGTTATCGCCCCATACTTTGTTGCCGCTCGCAGCGACTCCTAATAAGAGATGGGCGTATTTTTCGAGAAATGATTGTGTTGATGCCGGTACCTGGCCGAAGTTTGTCGTGTAGGTGACCAAAACAAACGGAGTGTCCACGTGGTCCATTTCATCCACCTTGCGGATCAGCTGAAAGTCTGTTTTATTCACAAAACGCTGAACATTCCCTGTCTTTGAATCAAATATGATTTGAACCATCCTTATCACGACCTATCAAAAATAATGAATCTCTTAACACTATATATAGTATACTAACCTCTCAGAAAAACACAACATATTGAGATCGATTTATAAAAAGTTCATATTTTTGAAAGAGCGGACCTTGGTTCTGCCCCGATTAACGCCCAAAAAAGAGAGCAGAACGAGAATCATCTCTCATCCTACTCAAGGTGTCATGTGTAAGCCGATGTCTATCATAACATGAAAAAAAACTGCTTAGTAGTCTAGACTTTTATTCTTATTTTTTGTAAGAATCACATTTTTTTTCGCTTTCAACGGTCTCTTCTATTTCCGCATCAGCACCGATTTCTTTCAGCACGGCTTTCAGAGCGCTTGTGATGGAAGCCTCTCTGAGCAGTTCTTTGCCGTCAACAATGATGCTGGTTCCATATTCATAGCAGGAATCATCTTCACAGGTTTCTTCCCAATGGTTGATTATCACCTTGTGTTTCAATCGTCTCACCCTCTGCATGATCAATGTCAGTACCTAGTGTAGCTTGTGCGGCCCGCTTTGTAAATTCGAAAGCTTGTGAAATTTATTCAAGCTCATCTAACGTCGTTTCTTTTTTCAGTTTGACTTTATTCGTTTTTTCGTCGTAACGATATATTTTTAAATAACCGTCTTCGACGACGCCGAAATGGTTATGCTCCAGCTGCACCGTGCCTTCTGTCTGCGGTTCGGCATCCGCCGAGCCGCCGTCATCATCCGTCACCACCGTTTCATGATTGCTGCATGCTCCAAACAGCAAAAAAACAGCGATCCAGACGAGCGTTATCCTGATTCTTCTCAGTTCATTCTCACTTTCGAACATCGCTTTCCAAGCCCCCTTTTATGTTGCCGATATAAAGCCGGCAATATACAGATGCGCATAGAAAAAGACCATTGTTCATGGTCTTTGGCAAAAGTTTATTCAAGCTCAAGCTGAACGTTTTTTTGCGGGGCGAACGTGGAGATGGCATGTTTATAAATAAGCTGCTGCTTCCCCTCCGTTTCGAGTAAGACGGTAAAGTTGTCAAAGCCTTTTACCTGGCCGCGAAGCTGAAAGCCGTTGAGTAAAAATACCGTGACGAACGTATTGTCTTTTCGGATTTGATTCAAAAACTGATCCTGAATATTAATCGGTTTCATGTTTCGTCCTCCTTGGTTCTCAATACAATACTGTTTCGATTAAATTTCCAGTTTTCCTGCTATACACTCGAAAATTTCCTTTTTTTTCTGTTCAAGATCAACAGGCGGCGTCATATCGGTCCATGAAACAGACATTTTATTGCGAAACCAGGTCAGCTGACGTTTCGCATAACGTCTTGAATTTTGTTTTAATTGCTCCACGGCCTGAGAAAGCGGCACTTTTCCATCAAGATATTCATACAGCTCTTTATAGCCGATCGCCTGAATCGATTGGCTGTCCCGGATATTCATATCATACAGCCGCTTGACTTCCTCAAGAAGGCCGGCTTCCATCATCAGGTCAACACGCTCGTTAATCCGGCCGTACAGCACTTCTCTGTCCATTGTAAGACCGATGAGCACCGCATTGTAAAGCAGCTCCCGTTTTTGAGTTTTAAGATGTTCTGACATTGTTTTGCCCGATATGTGCAGAATTTCGAGAGCGCGGATGACTCTTCGCGTATTGTTTTGATGAATGGCTGCCGCTGCTTCCGGATCGGCCGCCGCAAGTTTGGCATGAAGAGCCTCAGCCCCTTCTTCGGCAGCCAGTTTCTCCATGCGCTCCCTGAATAAAGGATCACCGGAGTGTTCCGTAAACGTATAATCATACAGCACAGACTGGATGTACAGACCCGTCCCTCCGACAATCATCGGGAGCTTTCCTCTGGCGGCAATCTCGCTGATTTTTTCTCTCACCATTTTTTGATAATCAGCCGTTGAAAACGTGTCGGACGGCTCCAAAATATCAATCAGATGATGCGGCACGCCTTCTGTCTCTTCTTCGGTGACTTTGGCCGTTCCGATGTCCATCCCTTTATATACCTGCATGGAATCCCCGCTGATGATTTCCGCATTCAGCATTTTTGCGAGTCCGATGCTCAGTTTTGTTTTTCCGACTGCCGTCGGCCCGACAAGTATGACGACAGGCTGTTTTGTATTTTTCAATATGTATCACTCTCTTTTATAAATCTCCCCCTAATTATAGCATTCATTGCTCCATGCACCTATCCATTTTGCCCTTTTTCCTGAGCGCTAAACGTCAATTACCACCCGATCGGCTCGTTGCCGACAACCTCTTTCGTTTTTCCCTTGAGCGTGTGGCGGTGCGTTTTCCGGCCTTCCTCCCGCGGATCGTAAACGACGCCGCCGTACTGGATCTGAATCGGCTCATTGTAGGCGGCAAAGGTGGTCTCTGAAAGCTCATGGTAATGCGTTCCGTCAACCCTCGGAATGGCAGGGCCGGAAATACCGTAATATCTGTGGAAATGGCCGTTTTCAAATGAGGTGATACCCGTATAGAAATGTGTATGCTGATCCGTATTGCTGCCGTTCTCAGGCTGTGAGAAGCCTTCGATCAAATGGTAATGCCCCTGCACAATATCCGTTACAGCCCGGTAAGCGTGTGTGTGCGGAGGTTTTTTTGACCAATCGGACTGATACAGGCCCACAAAAGCTCACTCCTTTATTTTTTTGATAAACGCCCAATCAAAAATTGGTGGGCTGAATACTCTGTTATCATCTAAAATTTATTCTTGGAGGTACCTTAATTATGAATGAAGAATACACATACGAAGCAGATAGTGATATGAGACAGTTTGGACGGCCTGGATTTGGGTTTGGACGGCCTGGATTTGGGTTCGGCCGGCCTGGATTCGGGTTCGGACGTCCCGGATTCGGCTTCGGATTCGGACGGCCGGGTTTTGGTTTTGGCCGGCCTTGGTTTGGCGGGTTCGGACGTCCGTTTGGTTTTTACGGCGGACCGTTTGTCGGAGGGCTTGTCGGGGGACTTGTCGGAAGCGCTTTGTTCAATCCGTATTTGTACGGAGGTTACGGCTACCCTTACTATCCGTACGGAGGTTATCCGTATTACTACTAAGACAATCAAAAAGGGCTCCTTTCAGGGGCCTTTTTATATAGGCCGAATGTCTTGACTTGCCGGGTAAAGTTCGGATATTATTTTATTTTACTGCCTTAAACAAAAGGCATGAAAGATGATGATGAGAGGGGGATTGGATATGATTCTGGGTTATATCTTCCTCACAATTGCTATTTTATCAGAGTCAATGGGTGCGGCCATGCTGAAGGTCTCCCGCGGATTTACGCGGTTTGTGCCGAGCGCGCTTGTAGTGGCTGGCTATTCATTGGCCTTTTATATGCTTTCACTGACACTGAATCTTATTCCGCTCAGCTTATCCTATGCCACATGGAGCGGGGCCGGAACGGTGCTTGCGTCCATTATCGGAGCGAAGTGGTTTCAGGAAAAACTGGACAAGCAGGCCGTCATCGGACTCTTTTTCTTATTGGCCGGTGTCATTTTGATGAATTGGTAGAAAGGAGAGGCATGCTGATGAAAGGATTACTTTGCTTGGCATTAGCCATTGTATCAGAAGTGTTCGGGAGCACGATGCTGAAGCTGTCGGACGGTTTTACGCACCTGTGGCCCGCTCTCGGCGTCATTGCCGGAATCGGAGCCTCTTTTATGTTTTTGAGCTTTTCATTGAAAAGCCTTGATTTATCCACCGCATACGCAACATGGTCAGGTGTCGGCACGGCTTTAACTGCAATCGTCGGCTTTATTGTTTTTAAGGAAGCCATGACGATCAAAATGATGATCGGTCTTGTGTTGGTCATCACGGGCGTCATCCTGCTCAACCGTTCCAAATCTCAAAAAACGAAAAAAAATCAAACGGCCCGGAGCTGACCGTTTGAATTCGTCATGCGCGGGCGGCTTTTACTTCAACCTCAAGCTCCATCTCCACGTTTCCCTGAACCGCTCGTGAAATCATACACGACGATTCCGCTTTTTGCGCTAACTTCCTGGCCAGTGCAAAATCCGTTTCGTTTGCATCCGGCTTTAATAATATAAACGGGCGGTGAATGATTTTTTGATACGTGAACACACCGTTTGTTACATCTACAATTCCTTCAGATTCCATATGTAAATCTTCTTTATCCAGACCGCTTCTTTCCATCATTGCCGCAAGCGTTATAATATAACAGGTCGCGGCCGCTCCAAGCAGCATCTCATCAGGATTTGTGCCTTCTCCCGGACCGTCCATTTCCTTAGGAATGGACACAGCCGTTTCCAGCCGGCCGCTTTTAATGTCGCCGACGTCATTCCGATTTCCGGGCCAATTTGCTTTTAAATAAAAATGATGTTTTGCCAACGGACCATCCTCCTTTTTTTCAAGTTTACTCATCTTTCACTTGTTTGTCTTATGATAAGCTCATGAATACTCTTGATTGATCACTCTTTTTATCGTACGGACATACCGGTAAAATTCGTCTGTTTTTGTGAATTCTCTTTCACGGTAGTCGAAATTATCAAAAAACGCTTCCCGCTGTTCTCTGCTGATCTCAAGCTGTATGCTCAGACCTGTTTGCGCCTGATTATTGATATTTTCTGTGTCAACCCCGGCCAGACCGGTTTTTGAGGTTGCCAATTCTGCAGGAAATCCATTTCGTTTGAAAGCTCTCACCAATTTTTCCGCCCGCTTCCGGTCGCTTCCTCCGACAAGGGTATTTTTCTCGTCGCCTTTATAACCGTGAACTGCGATCACATAATGGTGTTGCTTAATGCTTTCGACTGCTAAAGGCTCATCGAACTTGGTGCTCGTAATATGAAGAGTCTGGTTATCATGCGCTTTTAACCCCTCAAACAGGTAGGTTGAATAATCATCTCTGAAAGAGCGGACGATCTCGCTCACCCCGCCCTCAATTCTCCCTCCGTGCGGCGACATGATCAATACAGGGCTCCCCTCTCGCTTATTGTACGATATATGATAATCATCGGGGTCTTCATGTTCAGCCAGATCTTTAAAATCTGTGTATGTATCTGAAGAATTCGAGGGATCAGGGTCTGACGCATAGTGAGCACATCTTATTAGTAAGACCATTGCTACGATAATGATGACATTAAGTATTATTCTTTTCATCAGCTCTCCTTCTTTGCTCCTTTCTGAAAAATGAGATATTCATTATTTGGATTTTTGTCAATAGGTCTTATCTTAACATTCTATTAACATTATCATCAGTGAAAAACTTCCCGGTTTCGAAAAATCAATGGATGGTCACGGTTCAAGCGCTCAAATGCCGGGCATCAGTGAAAAAAGGTTGAGAGAGGCAAAAAAAAAGGGAGGAACGCCCGAATTTTCAGGGGCGGGAGATTCACAGCCGGAAACAGACGGCATCAAGAATACGCTTTTAAAAATGAATATCCGTCTCCCGAAGCAAATGCGCAGGACAGAATGGAGCCCGTCAAAAAAGTTCTCATCTGCCTTTTTGTACAGCAAAATGCCGTTACAGCCCGCTCATCCCCTTTTTTAATAATAATGGTCCGTTTTGAAATGGTGCCGTCTTTTTTCATATATATAATATCAATCGGAAGCTGCTTTTCCAAGGAATGTCTCAATATTATGTTCATGTATATACCTCCTTCTGTCGGTTTCATTATAAGAGAACAAATGTTCTTTTTCAAATAAAAAAGCCGCAAGTAACCAGCTCTCTGAAAGGACAAACAAACTGACCGAATATACTGCCTGTTCATATGGTATAGAGAGAATCGCCAGAATGGGAGGAAAAGTATATATGTTTGGTTACTCAATGGTACAAATGGTTCGGTCAAATGCTCATAAGCTGGACGGGCCGCTCAGAGAAAATGTATTACAGTTATATAAACCTTTCAAATGGACGCCTTGCTTTCTCCATCGTTTTTTCGAAAAAAAGGTGAAAAACAGAAAGAAAATGTCAGTCATCATTGAATTCGAGGAAGGCTGCCATGAATCCGGGTTTCACAGCACAGGCCAGGTCCTGTCAAATGAGAAACGCTGCACGATCAAAAAGCAGTTTCACACAATTAATTGCTGCAGCGCTGAAGTCACCCCGGCCGCCCTTCACATGCTTCTTTCTCAATGCCGGGATATCCGTAAAGTCTATTTAAACCGGGAAGTAAAAGCACTTCTCGATACGGCAGCCGAATCAACCCATGCAAAAGAAGTGACCCGAAACGGAACCGTATTAACAGGAAAAGGCGTAACCGTTGCCGTCATTGATACCGGAATCTATCAGCACCCCGATTTAAAAGGAAGAATTACCGGATTTGCAGACTTTGTGAACCAAAGGACGGAACCGTATGATGACAATGGCCACGGCACCCATTGCGCCGGTGATATCGCGAGCAGCGGCGCATCGTCTTCCGGAAAATATCAGGGACCCGCGCCTGAAGCCAATCTGATCGGTGTCAAAGTTTTAAACAAAACCGGATCGGGAACCTTGGCTGATATCATTGAAGGTGTGGAATGGTGCATACAATATAATAAAAAACACACTGACAATCCGATCCGGATCATCAGCATGTCACTGGGCGGAGAAGCGCTCAGATATGACAAAGAAACGGACGATCCGCTCGTCAAGGCCGTTGAAGAAGCATGGAACGCAGGAATCGTCGTCTGCGTCGCTGCGGGCAATTCCGGTCCGGAAGCTCAAACGATTTCAAGCCCCGGCGTCAGTGAGAAGGTCATCACGGTAGGCGCCTATGATGACAATGATACGGCCGCGAATGAAGACGATACGGCTGCTTCTTTCTCAAGCCGCGGCCCGACGGTGTACGGAAAAGAAAAGCCTGATATTCTCGCGCCCGGAGTCGATATCGTGTCCCTTCGTTCACCTCGTTCATACCTTGACAAATTACAAAAATCAAATCGTGTAGGGTCGTTGTATTTCAGTCTGTCGGGCACGTCCATGGCCACTCCGATCTGTGCGGGCATTGCCGCTTTAATCCTCCAGCAGAACCCGCAGCTTACGCCTGACGAAGTGAAAACACTGATCAAGGAAAGTCCGGATAAATGGACAAATGAAGATCCGAACATTTACGGAGCGGGTGCAGTGAACGCCGAAAACGCCGTGCCGAAAGAATAATCTTTATATGATGAGTAAACGGGGCCGTCTGCACCGGAAGATGACCCCGTTTTTAGTAAACAATTATAATGAAGAAACTAGTAACTCTTCAAAACCGGCTGTCAGAAAAAAAGATTAAGCGGAGCAGTGTATTTCTAAAAAAATAGGGAATAAGTATGGTGTAGATAAAAGGAGGAATAACAATGGCACTTACAAACACCGAACTGTCAGAATGGCTGCAAAAGCAGATCGGACAAACGCTTGATATCAGAAAAGGAGAGCTGACAGACAGCCGGAACGAGATTTCTGATATGGACCAGATCATGCTTCACCTTGATGATGTTCTCGTCCGCCGGACAAATCATCCCGATGACTATGTAGCCGACAAAGAACTCGTCCTAAAAGGACACGGCACAACCTATACGGAGGAAGGAAATGTCCCGCTCCCCCAAGATGCGTATGAAATCCCTTTGCTCGGCGAGATTACCATCCAAAAAGAGCAAGACGGATTAAAGGTACATACAGATCGGGCCGTTTATACAATCGGGACCCGAAAAGAGCAATAAAACGAAAAAAACGCCGTGAATCAGCGGCGTTTTTTTATTGTTTTTTTTCTTCCGAGTAACCGTGGAACATTGTAAATGCGCAAAGCATAATACCTAAAATAATGATAATCGGGAGCCAGATCACGGCGAATTTGTAATTCGGTTCGGCAAATGCGCCGATAACCGCCCCAAAGCAATACAGCACCAAGGCAAGCGCGCGCAATACCGCATCTCTCGTAAACTGCTTCCGCTTGTCCGCTTTGTAAAACCTTGCGGTGAGATCTTCAAAAAAATTAGCAAGCGTCCCCGTTAATACAGTCGTGGAAATCCCGGCTACACCAAGTTTTCTCGCGGCTGTTGTCTGCATTCCCATTGCGAAGCTGAGCAGCATAATCAGCACATAAACAGAAATGGATTCTGAAAAAAAGCAGGAGAACAGAGCAAACAAAAGCAAAACAGCCCCTTCAATGATCAATGCGGCAGTGACCGCAGGGGGCCAGAATGATTTCTGTTTATTGCCGACAAGCCAAGCCGCGGCAATAACGCCTGCAATAAATCCGATTAACGAGGTTAAAGATTTGAGTACGGCAAGGTGCCATGAGTTGCCGATCGCCATGCCGAACAAAACGATGTTCCCCGTCATGTTGGCGGTAAAGACGTGTCCTAAACTTAAATAACCGATCACATCCACAATTCCCGCAGTTAAACAAAGAAGCAAAAGTGCAATATTTCGGTATGTAGTCACCGGCAATGTGATCCAATCCTTTCTCATGCTGAGTCCAACATATAAGTTTACTCTTCGCCATTTCATATGTCCAGCCGGTACGCCGCCTTTTCATAGCATAAAAAAACTCCGGCGCGCCGGAGAAGATTACTGAACGATAAATAATACTTTCGTGCCGTCGGAATACCTGCTCATTTGATTTCCGACCCATGAGCCGGCCCCGCGATTGTCCGAAGGTGTTACATATCTGATATCAGCTCCAGCTCCGCCTTCTGTACAGACCGCCATCGGCCATTCATCACGGTCAAATCCGGGCTTTGTCGGAATTCCTTTCAATGATTCTTTCCTTCTATCCTCAGCTCCGCCGCGATCAATTGTACAA
The DNA here is from genome assembly GCF_056399565.1 of Bacillus sp. 01N42_2. NCBI lineage: Bacteria > Bacillati > Bacillota > Bacilli > Caryophanales > Bacillaceae > Bacillus > Bacillus sp. 01N42_2. Next base: position 154,699 of record NZ_JBFTRO010000002.1, read on the forward strand.
ATGTCAGAGTGCCCTGCCGAAATGGCGTCTTTTATATGATTTCCCGTCTCCGGATATTTTAACAGCGGGAAATAAAGCACCTGATCGTATCTGGACGCGGCTCGGGCAGTATTCTCCGAAGTGCCGGCGCTCATAAAGCTGAACTGAAGAGAGATCACCAAAAGCAGACTTGCCGCCCATTTCATAAACGCAGTCATTCACAGCCTCCTTAAGAAGTTGATATGAAGCGTAAATATGTATATTAGCCGGATTCGGCACACATGATTAATTGGTAAAAAAAGTTTGCTGTTTTGGTGATAACCAACGAAAATGACGGCTTTACGGTTTTTCTATTGAACAAGCTTCTGATTCCTTATATATTAGACATACTTATGCGCCGTTGTAATCAGTGTCTTCAGCGGATAAAAGGAGGAATGCCGATCGGCCGGCAGGCACCGGCAGTTTGTTATGTCTTAAGTCTTTCTTAAAAACATGAAGGCGGGGAAATCACGATGGAAAAAATAATGTTTCATCCACACTCATCCGAGTTTCACGAGAACCCTTTTGCGGTTTTAAGCACATTCAGAGAGCAGGATCCCATACATAAATTCGAACTGCAGCGTTTCGGAGGCACCTTTCCGGCTTGGCTCATCACGCGTTATGATGATTGTATGGCGTTTTTAAAGGACAGCAGAATTACGAGAGATGTAAAACGGGTCATGCCGAAGGAGCTGATCGCGAAGCTGAATGTCAGTGAAGATATCGATTTTGTATCAGAGCATATGCTGGCAAAGGACCCGCCGGATCATTCACGCCTGCGGTCTTTGGTGCATCAGGGGTTCACTCCCCGGATGATTGAGCAGCTTCGCACCGGGATAGAACGGATTACAGAAGAGCTGTTGGATGAAATGGAAACAAAAACAGATCCTGATATCATGAGAGATTTCGCCGCTCCGCTTCCGTTTATCGTCATTTCAGAGCTGCTCGGAATTCCGAAAGAGGACCGCGCCTCATTTCAGGTGTGGACAAACGCGATGGTCGACACGTCAGAAAGCGGACGAGAAGCGACCAATCAGGCGCTCAGAGAGTTTAAACAATATATGAAAACACTGATCGAAGAAAAAAGAATACATCCGGGTGAAGACTTGACGAGCAAGCTGATTTACGCAGAAGAGGACGGCCAAAAGCTGAGTGAATCAGAGCTTTATTCCATGCTGTTTTTGTTAGTCGTTGCCGGACTTGAAACAACGGTTAACCTCCTCGGCTCCGGCACACTGGCGCTTCTTTTGCACAAAGACCAGCTGGAGAAGATAAAGCGGCAGCCTGAAACTATCCAGACGGCGGTCGAAGAGCTTTTGCGTTATACCTCTCCCGTCATCATGATGGCGAATCGCTGGGCGATTGAAGATTTCACCTATAAAGATGTTTCCATTAAAAAAGGCGATATGATATTTATCGGCATCGGTTCAGCCAATCGGGACCCGGAATATTTCGATGATCCTGATACATTAAATATAGCGAGAACACCGAACCGCCATATCTCTTTCGGCTTCGGCATTCATTTCTGTCTCGGAGCTCCGCTCGCCCGGATGGAAGCATCCATTGCCTTTACAGCGCTTTTAAAACGGCTGCCGAATATAGAGCTGAAGGGAGCGCCTGAGGATTTATCATGGAGAAAGAATGTGTTTTTAAGAGGGCTTGAAGCACTGCCTGTCAGATTATAATATCCGCCCCCATATTTGGGGGTTTTTAAATATCTTATTAACAGGAAACAACAAATTACTATGAAAATTTAGTACATAGTAAATTTAGTTCTCATTAGTCAAAAAGAGCTGCCGGATTGCTCCGGCAGCTCTTTCTATATTACCGTTTTACCAACTCATTTGTTTCGTCCAGCTTTTTTCTGAAAGAATTAAGGAAATTGGCGCTTATTGTTCCTTTATTTGCGTACAGTTTTTCACAGAATGCCTTAATGGCGTTTTGCGGCTTTAATTCCGACAGCATTGTAACATGATTAGAAGAATGAACATCCAGCAGGTGAAATTGTTTTATCTGCCGTTCCCATTCCTCCCAATACGCCTCATGGTCTAACAGGTTTTGTTCTTCCGCTGCTGTCAGATAACGTTCAAGATCTCCGAGGAACAAGCCGCTTTTATTACGGAAATAGTAGCACTGCAGCGTTTCCGGATGCGGCAGCGGCTTCATATCATACTCTTCCATTCCGTAAGCAAGCTGCGTCTTCATCATTTGCTCCATCTGAATCCGGATCGCTTCTTCCGGTTTTGGCAGTCCGCGCTCTTTGGCAAGGCTGATCAATTCATTCAATACAGCCTCTTCCCCAGCCTGCACGTTAATGTCTTCCCTGCTGATTAATGCGTCTTCAGGATTTTCAGGCTTGAGATATGCCGTAAGCATCGTATTGATCGTTTGCAGCATGACTGACTTGACAGATGGTTTTCTTTCTTTCCATTTTTCACTATACGGAGTATCAATCATGACGGCGCTTTTCACCGTATGACCTTCCTCCTGCAAGAGGCGCGCCGTTTCATATGCGAGCATTCCGCCCAAGGAATATCCGCCGAGGTCATAAGGGCCTTTCGGCTGTACCGCTTGAATGATTCTCGCATAAGAAGCGGCCATCTCTCCGATTCCTTGCAGCGGATCTTTCCCTGTCAAACCTCTTGCCTGAATGCCGTAAAAGGGACGCTGGCTTTTTTTGGCGAATGGCTGATACGCTTCGACGCCTCCCGTTCCTCCATGAAACCAGAAAACAGGACGTCCTGTTTCTCTTTCATTGAGCTTGACGAGTTCGGGAAATTTCCCTTCCCCATCCTGCGATTGGTTCGTTTTTAACAGCAAGCTGAGCTCCTGAAGAGTGCCGCAGTTCTGAAGAGCTTCCAGACTTATTCGGCAGTCTGTGTCTTCAAGTTTTTTCAGAAGCTGAATACAGGACATTGAATCGAAGCCGTATTCAGTCAGCGGCTTATTTGGATCCATTTCCGCTGCGTCCATTCCTAAAATGTCAGCCACTATGTCAGCCGCGCCCCCGCGGCGGAACTGTTGATTCTCTAGAATCGGTTCAAGGCGGATGTCTTCTGTCTGACTGCCGTTCCAATACTTATGTTTTTCAAAAGGATATGTCGGAAGCGGCACTCTTTGAACAGATTTGCCTTGATGGAGTCTGTCCCACGGTATATCCGCACCTTTCACCCAGCAAAATGCAAGCTTTTCCAGATTGTTTTCAGCCAAAAGCGTCTCCGTGACGACTGTACCGAGCGTCCCTTCCAGTAAAATGCCGATGTCTCCTGCTCCAGTCTGCTGACTGCCGGTAAAGAAGCTTTTCACTCCATTGCTTTCTCCGGAAAATGCTCTGTAATCTTTCAGCTTTTCCAGCAGTTCATCTTGATTGCGGGCAACAAATGCCAGGCGGCAATGCATCGCCTCGCGGCCGGTCTGGAGCGTATAAGCAATATCCCGCAGTGACGGAGTATGTTCAGCTTGTATGAAATCGGCCAGCTGACCTGCGGCCGCCTTAAGCCGGCCTTCGCTCTTAGCAGAAAGCACGATAAGCTGCGGTTCATGCACAGATTCTTTGTCTTTAGGGCTCGGACTGTACTGTTCCAAAACGACATGCGCATTCATGCCGCCGAATCCATAGCTGTTAATTGCGGCCCTGCGCGGAATCGGACTGCCTGTACGGTCGGTAAGCTGTGTCCATTCTTGATTGTCTTCAGTGAATCGGAAGCGGCTTTGCTGATTGGTCATTTGCTCATTTGCGGCTGTGAAACCGGGAATCCCCGGGATGGTATGATGTTTCATGGCCATCGCCACTTTTATAAGGGCGGCCAGTCCGGAAGCGAGTTCGCCATGACCGATGCAAGGTTTCACGGTGCTGATGTAACAAGGCGCGCTTTCCTCCTCATTCGTAAAATCGCCGTAACCCGCTTGGATTGCATTGAACTCAAGCGCATCTGCCATTTCGGAGGCGATGCCGTGTGCTTCAATGTATGTGACGGTTTGCGGGTCAACATCGGTGTTTTCGTACGCTTTTTTCATCGCAGCCTTCATCCCCGCCGGATTCGGCGCGTGAAGCGACATGCCTTTACCGCCATGAGACACCCCGGTTCCTTTAATGACCATGTGAATATGATCGCCGTCTTCAATTGCCGCCTCAAGCGGTTTGATAATGATGACGCCCGCGCCTTCACTTCTGACAAAGCCATCGGCATCTTTTTGGAAAGATTTCGCCCGACCGTTTTTGCTTAAATATCCCATTGCGTCAAAACCGATAAAGCCCTTCGGCGACTGCAGAATATTGGCGGCGCCCACGACAGCCTGCTCACATTCGTTATAACGGATTGATTGAACCGCCCTGTGCAAAGCCACTAGTGTTGACGTGCAGGCCGCCTCGTAATATTCACTCGGCCCTTGTAAATTCAGGGCGTATGATATCCTGTTCGGAATGATGGACGGAATGGCTGTTCCATTGTTCGGGTCGCTATTGCCCGCGGCAACGAAAACGCCCGTCGGTCTGCTTGATAACGTCTTACTCGTCAGGCCCGCATCCTCCATTGCCTTCCATGTATGCATCAAAAGCAGAAACTGCTCCGGCCCCATTTGTGAAGCCTCTTTAGGAGAAATTCCGAAAAAGAGCGGGTCAAATTCTCCGACGCCGTCAATAAAACCGCCCCATTTGAGACCTGTGTCATCCTCATCATCGGCGTAACGGCGCCAGTCCCAGCGGTTCGCCGGAATTTCTGAAATACAGTGATCTCCGTTTACAATGTGCTCCCAAAAAGACTGGATATCCGGAGATTGCGGAAACTGGCCTGACATACCGATAATGGCGATTCCTTGTTTGATATTACCGTTATCACAAGGCCGATGCTGTTCCTTCGGCAAAGTGCGCTCTTCTGTTTCCGTGACCTTAGCCTCTTCTGTATGTTTGTGATCGGCAAGCAATTGAGAAAACTTGCTCTCATACGCTGACGCGAAGTGGCGGGTCAGCTCTTCTGCCGTCGGGTACTCGAAAAACAATGTCGGATTCACATCGATTTCTGCCTCTTGGCCGATCTCTTTTGTCAGTCCGATCAGGCTCGCTGAATCAAGCCCCAATTCCATAATATTTACATCAGAACGCAGGGATGGCACAGGTTCACTCATCATCTTGGCAAGCTTGCCAAGGACATAGCTGCGGATATGATCTGTCAGACTGCCGGCAGAAACCAGATCCCCCGGGCTTTTAAGAGCCGTTCGGGCCGGCTGATTGATCTGTTTGGCTTCCGGACGGAACCGTTTCAGGGCATAGCCTTCATAACACATCACCACTTCAGATCGGCTGCTGATGACATTTGCGTTAAACAGGATCATTTCCCCTGTTTGTTTGGCCAGCTTGATGTGCAGCCAGCAATCATCGAGATCTGCCGGGCTGCTGAAGGTGACGGCATTAATGCCGAACGGCAGATAGCTTTCCGCATCGGCTTGGTCCAATAAAGACAGCGCGGCCAAGTAAGCACTGTTGGCGATTAACGGATTTATGGCGTAATGATGCGCTTGTTGTGAGCCGATATTATTCACGTTCAGCTTTGCTAACACCGCATCAGTGCCTTTGTACAGGCGTGTGATCGTTTTAAATTCTTCTCCCCACACGACGGTTCCCGTGCCGTCGCCGTATAACTTATCTATCCCCGCTTCCCGGTAAGAACGCTGAATGGCCGCCAGATCCGCGTGCTGCTTCTGAAACGGATACGGACTGCACTCGGCATACGCCGCTATGCTCCAATCAGGAGACGTGCGGCTGCGGTACATCATGCTCAGTTCAAATGCATCCCCGTTTTGCTTCGATTCTGTTTTCAGCTCGATGCGATCGCCTTTTTTTACAGCAATGGGATTGACGTAATTCAGTTTTTTAATTTGTCCTCCTTCCGCTTCAGGAAAGTGATGATAAAACTGCTCGGCTGCCAGGCTTTTGTATGTAGCACCGACGAGGACAGGTTCTCCGCTGAATTGATGCCCCTGCACATATGGATCATCATCACTGTATATCACCTGAACGCCGGCAGCGTTTTCTGATTCACCGAACTGAAAAGAAGTCCGGCGGTCAAAAGCATAAGCAGGCAGATGAACGGCGTGCTCTCGCTGCAACTGATCAAATGCGATATTCTCTCCTTTTTCCCATTGCCGCGCCCGGTGGCCGACAGCAGAATCTGAGCGGCTCCGGCCCGGCTGATCCGCGCGGTAAGAAGCCAGCTCGTTCAGCAGTTCCTGTACGGAAGAAGCCGTAAATGCCACCCGGTATTCCGAATGATGCGTTCTTTTTTGCAGAGCGGATGCAATGGCGGCCGGATGAAGAGATGGCGTTTTTTCTAAAAAAGCCGCCAGTCTGTCAAGATAAGCTTCAAAACTCCATTTCGTTTTCGCTGACACGGGGAAAATATATTCCTCATTGCCGTGACGGTCATGATCGGAATTCGGACTGGTGTATTCTTCTACGATCAGGTTGGCATATGCCCCGCCTGCCCCGAAGGAATTGATCATGCTTCTCCGCGGGATGATGTCTCCCGTCTCGGCATCCTTAAGACGCTCCCAATACTCGGTTTTCTCCTGCAGATAAAAGGCCGTTTCTTCAAGCGAGATATTCGGATTTTGCGGTTTTGCGTTAATCGTCGGAACTAACGTTTCCCGCTCCATTTGCAGCAGCACTTTCGTGAGCTGGGACATACCGGAAGCCGCCTCTAAATGGCCGAGATTTGACTTGACGGATCCAAGCGCGCAAAAACGTTTTTTAACGGTATATTGCGAGAACGCGTTTGTCAGGGCAATCACCTCAATCGGATCTCCCAATACAGAGCCGTTTGCCGCTGATTCGACATAACTGATTGTTTCCGGATTGATTCCGGCTTTGCTGATGGAAGCCGCCATGAGCTTCGCCTGCTGTTTCGGATCCGGAGCCGTGTACATCTGCCTTCCGCCGCTATGGCACAATGCGCTGCTTTTAATGACGCCGTAAATATGATCGCTGTCGGCAACCGCTTTGGAGAGCGGCTTCAATAGCACTGCCCCGACCCCTTCTCCCGGCATCAGGCCTGTGCCGGTTCCGAAGCTTTTACTTTCACTTCCCTGTTCAAGCAAATTCGCCCGTTCAAGCGCATCATATTTAGACGGTTCAAGCGTGAGATTGACCCCTCCGGCAATCGCCATAGAACAGCTGTTAAGCTTCAGGCTCTCACAGGCGAGATGGATGGCGCTCAGTGAGCTGGAGCATGCGGTCGTAACGCCCATGCTCGGACCCGTTAAATTGAAAAAGTGAGAAATGCGGTTGGCGATATGCCAATCCCCTCCGTTAGAGCTGAGCGCGGCTTTTTCCAATGACGGGATATTCCAGAAATATTGATTGTACATACTGCCCATAAATACACCGATGCCGCTGTCTGATTCCTGCCATTTGTTTAATCTTTCTAACGAGTAGCCGCCGTTTTCAAATGTTTCCCATACGGTTTCAAGGCTTAACCGGAGCTCAGGCGTCATCTCCATCACATGGTCTTCCTTAACGTCAAACAAGTGATGGTCAAAAGCGTCAATATGCTGCAGAAATCCGCCGTACCTTGTTTTGCGATCTTCTTTTCGTGTTTCTTTTGCCATTGTTTTCAGAAGACCGGATTTCCATCTGTTTTCCGGGGCTTCTGAGATACAGCTATCTCCGGCTTTTAAATGCTCCCACAGCTCATCGAGGGTTTCAGACTCCGGGTAGCGGCCGCTGATGCCGATAATGGCAATGTCGTCACGTTCAGATCGATCAGCGGCGGCGGTTTCTTTTTCTGGCTTTGGCGCGTCCGGCTCTTTTGGTTCAGTGATAAATCGCCGCGTTTCCGTGACGAGCGGCACCGGTTCAGCCATTACAGGTTCCCGATGCTCCGTTTCAGGAGGCGCTTCTTCAGCTCCAAATGCCTGTTGAAGCTTATCCGGGTAAGTTTCCAGCAAATACTCGGCAAGTTCTTTCGTATTCGTGTGTTCAAATAAGACCGTTTTCGGCAGCTCGCCCGTCAATGTTTCCAGTTCATGGATGAAATTCACCTGCAAAATGGAGTCAATGCCGTATTTTTCAAAGCTCGTTTCCGGCTGAATGCGCTCGGGAGCAAGCTTTATCGACTTGGCTAACGTTTCTTTTATGAATTGCACGGTCCGGTCTGTCACTGAGAAAGCCGGTTCTGTGAAATCAGCCGGCTCTTTGGAAGCTGCAGTTTCTTCAGCCGCCTGCGCATCCTGCTGTTTTTGCCTGATGACGCCGTCGCTTTCTGCCGCCACGATCTGCTGGCCGAGCTGATGTGACGATTCCGCCATAAATGTAACGTACCGATATCCCTCGCTTTCCAGCACGGACTGCCACGCTTCAGGATACAGCCCCGGGCACCCGGGAATACGCAGTTCGGCGTCTTCATACAGCCACCAGCCTACTAAAAGACCGAATGTCAGGTGAGAATAAACCGAATGGCTGCTGATCTCATTTAATAGCAAAATCCCATTCTTTTTAAGCACCGCTTTGGCATTGCGAAGCGTCTGGCGAATATTTTTTGTCGCGTGAAGCACATTTGCCGCAATCACCGCGTCATATGCGCCCGCCTCTACACCCTGTAAAGCCGGGGGCTCCTCCACGTTAAAGCGCTTATAAGTCAAATACGGATTGTCGGGGCCGTATTCTTTTTCAGCATGCATGAAAAAGGCCTTTGACAGATCGGTATAACAATATTCTTTTACATGATGTTTGTACTCTTTTAATCTTTTGAAAACGGTCGCGCTTGTCCCGCCCGTCCCCGCTCCGATCTCTAATATCCGGATTTCTGCGTTCGGGTCTTCTTTCAGGCGTTCCTCAATGAAAGCCGTCAATGTGTCAGCGAGCACTTCATTAAAGTAATCTGCCGTTTCATTGTTTTTATAAATTCCTTCTACCAATTCCATTGAGGAATCAGGAAACAGAACATCAGTGGCAGAAACTCTGCCGGATAAAATATCCGGCAAAGCTCTGAGGGCTGTCTCCACTAAAGTGATCATCGCCTGTTTGCTGCTGTCCTTGAGTAAAGGAGCTTTCTTTTCATCCCATTCTTTCCACAGCACGTCCGCACGCTCTATCGGACCTGTTAACACATACGTACTGCCTGACTGTTTCAAAAAGCCTTTTTGCACCAAGATGGAGATGCTTTCTTCCAGCCACCTGCCGTAAAACCCTTGCAATACAGGCTGTGTCTCGTTTTCTGTAAAGAATCCGACAGATTTCAGCTGGCCTGCCAATAGTTTGTAAAGAAGATCTTCAGTGTTTTGCAAAGCCTTCCCCTCCTTAACTCAATTGTTGTGCACGTCTAGTTACTTTAGGCTGATAGCTTCGCAGTTTTTGCATCGCCGAGCCGTGATGTTCCGGGTATACTTCTATCATTTCTTCCGGTTTTTCCAAAGGCTCTTCCGCCTGTTTCATCATGACGAACTGGTTCAACGGGCCGCCGAGCAATCGTTCAAGCGCCGCCATTGCTTCGGGCGCTTCAATTGATCCGACTCCCGCCTGTTTCATCCGTTCTTGATAGTCGGCAGATGAGACGATTCCGACACTGCCCCAGTAGCTCCAATTCATCACCGCCGCCTTATACGGCCGCGTTTGAGCCAAATGAGCGGCAAAGGCATCTTTGAAACTGCATCCGGCGGCGTAATTGCTTTGTCCGGCCGCTCGTGCAAATGATTGTACAGACGAGAAGAACAAAGCAAAGTCCAGCGGCTCATTTCGGAAAACATGGGCCATACTCACGCTGACATTGACCTTTGCAGCGAGCACGCTTTTAAAACGGCTTTCCGGCATATTTGCCAGACTTTGATCCTCTAAAACGATTGCGGAATGGATGATTCCGTTTATTTGCGGGTACGTGCGTTTGATCGTTTCATACGCCCGTGTGAGTTCATCCTGATTTGCCGCGTCTGCTTCAACATAAATCGGAGCCGGGCCGAACTGGCTGAGTCTGTCGATTTTTTCCTGGATGTCGCTGTTATGTTTTCGTCTGCCGATCCAAACGACGCGTGCCTGATACGTTTTTACGGCATATTCGCTCCATGCCTCGCCAATACCTCCGGCGCCGCCAATGACGACATAGACGCCGCCTTTTTGGTAAGCGGGCTGGCTTGACACCGGCTGCTGTACAGGAATGAGGCGCTGTTTGTACCAGAGATTGTTCCGGTACGCCCATGTATGGCCTTGCTCATCGAACGGCGCCGAGAACAGCTCCGCCTTTGAAACATCTTCCGGGCATCCGGCATCAATCAGCCTTGTTTGCCAGTTCGGATACTCTTTTGCGAGCGAGCCGATTAAACCGTGAAGGCCTGCGTGAGCCGGATCAATGATGTCCGTCGGCTGTACGGACTGTGTTTTTATGGTGACTGCAGTCAGGCTGATTCGCTTGCCTCCATATCCTAAAGCAAGCATGGCCTTGATCACTCTGTACATCTGGATGACGCCCGTATCCTGAGCTTTCACCATGTCAGCAGCGCTGTGAACAGGGGCGATCCATACGATATGGCCGAATGTCCCGCTTGCTTTCATTTTTGCTGCAACAGCCTCTATTTCATCCTCCGGGGTGATATGAAGCTTTTTCGCATAAGGATGATGCAATTGAAAAGCTGCGCTCTCCTCATCCCCCGCGATAAAGACAACCTCTTCCGTCTTATATGCCGGGCTTCGGTCACTGAATTCCGCAAGATTCCATACCGGAGCCAGAAGGTTTGCTCCATTTAATGATGTTTCCGGCGCAGGGCCTTCCATCATTCTGGAAGAAATCCCTTTAATCCTGACACAGACCCGGCCTGTCTCATCGCATAAGTCAATGTCCAGCCGCTGTATTTTCTCGTCCGTCCCCCGGGAGCTGACATACGCCCACATGCTTGTCGTGCACGGACTGAAAATGTCCAGTTCCTCAAGAGCGAACGGCAGTGACAGCTGGTTATCATCTGCGTGCAGCTTCAGCCCGATTGTCGCTTGCAAAGCTGAATCAAGCATACACGGGTGAAGAACATATTGATCTGCCGTTTCTTCGAGGAAGGAAGGCAGCCGGAGCTCAGCCAATGCTTGATTGCTTCCGATATGAATCTGCTTGATTCCTTGTTGTCCTGGACCGTAGTCAATACCGATTTTTCCGAATAAACCGTAACACTGCTCAGAAGTCAGCATGCTGCGGCTGCATTGAGCTTTCAGGGCGCCTATATCACGATGCGGAGTCTCAACGGCGCCGAGAATGCCGGCAGCCCCCTGACAGTGTATTTGCCTGCCGCTTGCTTCTGTTTGTGAAGCAGTGTAAATGTCATACACGATCTCACCGTTTTCCCTCGGAACGAGGCTGATCTGCGTTTCAATCGGGCGGCTTCCCGCTTCGATCGGCCGAACCCAACCGATGTTTTTCAGGCGGATGACAGACGGACGTTCTTTTTGCCCTTTGACCGCCTGAGCAACTGCTGCCCTAGCCATTTCCAAGTAGGCGACGCCCGGCATGACCGGTTTGCCTTTAATCAGATGATCGGTGAAAATCGTCTCCTGCCCCGTAAATTCAGATCGGTACCGCTGTTCTGTTAAATCCGATACGTTTTCGTGAAGCAGCGGATGCAGCACCTTGGCCGTCGGCACAGCTTGCGGCTTCTCTGCTTTCGGCCGGTTGTCTGTGATCCAGTACCGCTCTTTCGCAAACGGATAAGCAGGAAGACTCATCCGTTGGGGCTTGATATCAGCATATAGGCCGTCCCATTTGATATCGGCACCCTGCACCCATAATTCCGCAAGCTTGTCATTCTCCCGGCGGCTGATCAGTTCTTCTGTATCCGGTTCGCCGTTTGCGCCTGCCATAATGGATTTCAGCGCGGCTTTACCCGCTTTCCCTTTATAGATGCCCGCTGCGTCATAATTCCCTTTCGCACAGCTCTTTAGCTTGTCCCGCAGTTCTTCGGCGGAGGAAGCAATAACGGCCGCTCTCTCTTCCATGGCATCACGTCCCTGCTGAAGCGTGTAAGCAATGCCCGTAAGATCCTCATCCGTAAAAGAAGCTTGTGCCAGCTGGTGTGCCTGTTCTTGCAGACGGTCTTCTTCTTTGGCCGACAGCACAAAGATTTGAGGGTGTGTGAAAATGGCTGTTTTTCTTTCTTCCCTCGGGATATATTCTTCAATGACAACATGGGCGTTTACGCCGCCGATGCCGAAAGAACTGATTCCCGCACGGCGCGGCAGATCGCTGCCGTTTTCGTCTTTCAATGACGTCCATTCTCTTTTTTCCTGTACGATGTAAAACGGGCTGTCTTTCAGTTTGATATACGGGTTGATGACCTCGCTGTGGAGGCTTTTTGCAAGGGTTTTATGCTTCATCTGCATCAGCACTTTGATCACACCCGCGACACCGGCTGCAAGCGACAGATGGCCGATATTGGTCTTTGCCGAACCCAGACCGCAGTGACTCGCGTAAACGGCGGGATCGCCGGTTTTTTCGTACAGCTTTTGAAAGGCCGATTTCAGTCCGTTGATTTCGACCGGGTCGCCAAGCTCCGTTCCGGTTCCGTGCGCTTCAATATAAGTGACGGTTCTCGGATCAATGCCGGCTTTGTCATAAGCCGTTCTGACGACTTCCGCCTGGGCTTTCGGATTCGGCGTCGTCAAGGAGTTCGCGCGTCCGCCGTGATTGACCGCGCTGCCTTTAATGACGCCATAGATGTGATCGCCCGCTTTTTCTGCTTCTGACAGCTTTTTCAAAAACAGAATTCCGGCACCTTCACTGACGGCAAATCCGTCCGCCCTGTCGGAGAATGTTTTGCATTTCCCTTCTTTGCTCAGCGCGCCGGCTTTGTCATAAGCGATGTGGCCCTGCGGTGTGACGACGGTATTCACGCCGCCTGCGATCGCCATGTCGCAGTTCCCGTTTTCAATGGCGCACACCGCGTGATGTATCGCGACCAGCGAGCTGGAGCACGCAGTGTCGATCGGTTCACTCGGCCCGTGCAGATTGAGCATATAGCTGACACGGTTCGGTCCCGCAGACGGACTCATATTTGCGGCTGATGCACCGCCGATATCCAAGTCAGAAAACAGTGAGCCGTATCCGGTGTTTCCCGTGCCGATGTAAAGGCCTGTTTTCGTGCCGGAAAGGCTTTTAGCGGAATATCCCGCATCTTCAATCGCTTGCCACGCATACATCATTAACAAGCGCTGCTGCGGATCCATCTGTTCGGCTTCCAACGGTGAAATTCCGAAGAACAGCGGATCAAAATCCGCAACTCCGTCAATAAATCCGCCCCACTTTACATTTGTTTTGTTGGCTTCATTAAGCGGGTCGCCGTAATACTCCCGCCAATCCCAGCGATCCGCCGGCACCTCTGTTATGCAATCTGTTCCCTCTTCTAAGTTGCGCCAATACTCATCAATATTTGCGGCCTTCGGAAACACTCCGCTCATGCCGACGATAGCGATCGGTTCCGGTTTATGTTCAACCGCAGTCTGAACAGGCTGTACGGCAGTTTTTGCAAAGCGCTTGTTCCCTGTCAGTCTCATGCTGCCGTCATCTGTTATGCGGCTTTGTTTCTCTTCTTTCGGCTGTGTGCTGCCGGCAAATTGTGTGTGATAGTCTTCGGCCAGATGATGTGCCAAGGCTTGAATCGTCGCATATTCAAAAAATACGGTCGGTGTCAAATCAAGCTTATAAGTGTCATTCAGCTTGTTGGCGAATTCCGTCAGCGTAATGGAATCAAACCCGTATTGATTGAACTCCAATTCAATATCGATTTCATCAATGTTTATTTTCAGAAGTGCGGAAACCTCTTTTGCCAGCAATTCCTGAATTTTCGCCGTCAAGTCCTTCGGTGCAGGCGTTTCCTCCGTTTTCTTAACCGGTGCAAAAGCGGCTGCAGGCGTCTTCTGAAGCAGTTTCTCCCGCATTACGGCGCGGTTTCCTTCCATGACGAGCACGCTTGTTTTCCCCGTGCTCCATGCGTTGTAAAGAGCTTCTATTCCGGTTTCAGTGCGCATCGGCACGACACCGGTTCTTTTTTCGGTGAGCTTCGCCATTTCTTCATTGACTTGCATTCCGCCGTCTTTCCAAAGCGGCCAATTGACCGACAATGTATGTCCATGGCGGTACATTGCCTTAACCAGCGCGTTGCGGTATGCCGCATAGCTGTCCATAAATGCGTTTGCCGCCGCATAATCCGCCTGTCCCGCATTCCCGGTGACGCCGGATATGGATGAGAAAACGATGAAAAAGTCCAGCGCTAAATGCTCGGTTGCTTTATCAAGGTTGACAAATCCGTCGGTTTTAGGCGCCAATACACTGTAAAACTCTTCGGTTGTTTTCTTTGCGATATACTGATCTTTCATCACACCCGCGCTGTGAATGATGCCGTGAAGGCCGCCGTATTCCGTTTCAATTGTATTGACCAGCTCTGCCGCAGTTTGAGCGTTTGTCACATCAGCCTGTCTGTATTCCGCTTTTGCTCCGAGTGATTCAAGCGATTGCAGCAGCTTCCGCTGATTCTCGCTTAATGCGGAACGGCCTGTCAGAACGAGTGTCGGCTCTTTGACTTTGCGGGCGATTTCTTTTGCGAAAATAAAACCTAAGCCCCCGGCTCCTCCGGTAATAAGATAAATGCCTCCGTCATTCCACGGAATACGTATTTTATTGCCGGAGACGGCCGTTTCTTTGACATCTGCGCTGTATCGGATGCCGTTTTCATATTTGACATGGCTGTCATCAGCCCGTGTTTTATTTTCCCGGATGATGTCTGTGATTCTGCCGTTTTCCGCCGGTTCTATTTCAATCAGCTGGGTTTTCAGTTTTTTATGTTCCAGGCCGGCTGTTTTTAACAAAGCTGAAATCCCTGAGAGCAGCTGATGCTTATCTGTTTTAGTGAGAACCGTCTGGATGAGGACGTCTCCTTCCGTCTCTTCCTTCAGCAGTTTTTGCAGCGTCTCCAATATCCGCCCTGTATAATCACGGAAGCGCGCCGCCGCTTTCCCGTGCGGGGAGGTCAGTTCAATGCATTCGGCCCCCGCAGCTTCAACGGCTTGTTTCAATCCGGCGTCTGTGTCACAAAGCATCACGATATGCCGGGCAAAAACCGGTTCCGTTTGAACGGCAGCTTCATCGCTTCGGGTCCATACCGGCTCAAGCATGAGCGTTTCCGAAGCTTTTTCTTTTTTCTCAGGTTCTTTTTCTGCCGTTCTGAATGACAAACCTTTCAGCCTGACGCAAACCTTGCCATTTTTATCACAAATATCAAGATCGCGTTTTTCAACCTGGCCGGCTTTGTGGTCTTCGGAAAGTCTGGCGTAAACCCACATCTCGGCAGCGCATG
The DNA here is from genome assembly GCF_056399565.1 of Bacillus sp. 01N42_2. NCBI lineage: Bacteria > Bacillati > Bacillota > Bacilli > Caryophanales > Bacillaceae > Bacillus > Bacillus sp. 01N42_2. The sequence continues at coordinate 170,032 of NZ_JBFTRO010000002.1, forward strand.
CGCTGAATACTTCGAGCTCCTGAACCGCAAACGGAAGCATCAGCTTTTCATCATTTGTTCCGGTTAATATGCTTGATGCCTGCAACGCAGAGTCCATTAAGCCCGGATGCATGACATACTGCCGTACCGTGTCTGAACAAGCCGGATCAAGCGACAGCCTGCCCAATACGAAATCGTCACCTGTATAAATCGCTTTGACACCCCGAAAAGCCGGGCCGTAATCAAAACCGATTTTGCGGTACATATCGTACACTTCGTCTGCAGAAAACGGTGCCGCGGCGGATCGTGATCTCAGTTTTTGCAGATCAATGACCGGTGCCTTGGCGTCAGGGCAGATTGATACTGAACCTTGACTGTAAACGGACGGCTGATCTGTTTCCCGGCCGCTGTAAATGTCAAATTGAACATTATTTGCAGTATCGGGAACGAGGCGGATGTTGACATGGACCGGCTCGTCTTCAATGGTGATCGGCCGCACCCAAACCGTATTCTTAAGTTTGATGCTTCCTTGTCCGGCCGGCACTTCAGATGCCTGTTCCATTGCTGCGCGCGCCATTTCAAGATGTGCCACTCCCGGTAAAATCGGCACGCCTTGTACAACATGGTCCGCAAGGTAAAATTCTTCCCCTGTGTAGATGGAGCTGAACCGCTGTTCGGCAAGGTTTGATGTATTTCTGTGCAGAAGCGGATGCAGCACGTCTAGTTTTCCCGCTGAAACAATGGCTGTTTTTTCGTGTTTTCCGGTACGATTTTCCGCCCAATAGCGGTCTTTTGCAAACGGGTATGTGGGCAGGCTTATCCTCTTAGGCGGCCGGTCTCCGTACAGCTTCGCCCAATTGACGTTCAGCCCTTTGACCCATAATTCAAGCAGCTTCGCGTATTTGCCGCGTGCCATCCATTTTTCAACGGCTTCTTGAATATCTTCATCTTCCGTCAGCATTTGCAGCGTGCCTTTGTCTATTCTTCCTCTGTACAAGTCCGCGTTCTTATCCCCGGTGATAAACTGTGACAGTTTTTCCTGCAGTTCTTCTGCAGATCCGGCAATAACCGCCAGACGTTCTTCCATGGCGTCCCTTCCGATTTGGAGGGTATAAGCCATAGAAACGAGGCTGGATTGATCGTATCGTTTTTCAGTAAGCGCACGTTTCAGTTGTTCGGCCTGTTCTTTCAGGCGTTTTTCATTTTTGGCGGATAGAACGAAAAGACATGGGTTGATATGCGAATCATCTGCTTCCGCTTTTTCTTGCGGAATGTATTCTTCGATGACGACGTGGGCGTTTACCCCTCCGATGCCGAATGAGCTGATGCCCGCGCGGCGCGGCTCATCGTTTCCGTGTTCGTCCGTCTGCGTCTTCCATTCCATCGTTTCCCGCACCAGATAAAACGGGCTGTCTTCAAGCTGAATGTACGGATTTACCGTCTCACAATGAAGACTTTTTACCAATGTCCGATGCTTCATCTGCAGCAAGATTTTAATGATTCCCGCTGCTCCCGCCGCAAGGGATAAATGGCCGATATTCGTTTTGACTGAGCCTAAGCCGCAATAGCCGGACGCTTTCTCTTTTCCGTCTGTAAATGAGCTGAACGCTTGCTTCAGACCGTTAATTTCAACGGGATCTCCAAGTTCTGTACCCGTGCCGTGCGCTTCGATATAAGAGACCGTTTTCGGATCAATGCCCGCTTTTTTGTATGCGGCTTTAATGACTTCCGCCTGCTGTTTCGGGTTAGGCGTTGTTAAAGATGCCGCGCGGCCGCCATGATTCACCGCGCTTCCTTTAATGACGCCGTAAATATGGTCTCCATCCGCCTCCGCCGCTTTCAGTTTTTTGAGGAAAAAGAGCCCGGCTCCTTCCCCGTGAGCAAAACCGTCAGCCTGATCGGAGAATGTTTTGCATCGCCCTTCTTTGCTCAGCGCCCCCGCTTTGTCAAAGCTGATATACACATCCGGAAGAATGATCGTATTGATTCCTCCCGCCAAAGCCATGTCGCACGTCCCTTCTTCAATTGAAGAAACGGCATGATGAATGGCAACGAGTGAGCTTGAGCAGGCCGTATCAATCGGTTCGCTCGGTCCGTGCAGATTGAGCGTATAGCTGACACGGTTCGGGCCGACAGACGGGCTTGTATTGGCTGCGGACGACCCTTCAATCGTCGCATCGGCGTTGGCTAAAAGAGATCCGTAACCGGTATTTCCAGTCCCGATAAACACACCTGTTTTTGTGCCTGAGAGACTCTTTGATGCATATCCGGCATCTTCAATCGCTTTCCACGCATACGTCAGCAAGAGACGCTGCTGAGGGTCCATCTGTTCCGCTTCCCGGGGCGAGATTCCGAAAAATAACGGATCAAACTCTGCAATTCCGTCAATAAATCCGCCCTGGATGACGTTTGTTTTATTGGCTTCTTTTGCAGGATCCCCGTAGTAGTCCCGCCAGTCCCAGCGGTCTTTCGGAATCTCGGTCATGCAGTCTTTGCCTTCTTTCAGGTTCTGCCAGTAAGCTTCAATGTCTTCGGCCATCGGAAAAATTCCGCTGATGCCTACGATTGCGATCGGCTCCGGCTTTTGGTTCCGCTGCACTGTCTGCGGCGGTGTCTCAGTCAGAGTGCGGCGGCGCTTAACGGACGGGCGTGTGTTTTGAGCCTCTTTTACCGGGCTTTGTGATTGGACCGTTTTTGTATTTACCGCAAAACGTCCCGCGAATTCCTCTTCATATTCACCGATTAAATGAACGGCGAATTCATGAATCGTCGGATGATCAAAGAAAATCGTCGGCGTTAACGTGAGCCGGTACGTTTTATTTAACCGGTTCGTAAACTCGGTCATCGAAATTGAGTCAAGCCCGTATTTTGTCATTTCTTCATGAGGATCAATGTTGTCAAGCTTCACTTTTAACAGTGAAGCCGTCTGCTGTTTTAACAGATGCTTCACTTTTTCAAGGAGGCTGTCAGCATCAATGTCATGACGTACGCCGGTCTCTGCTTCCGGACGTTCATCTTCTTTGCGGAACAGCTTTTCTTTCATGGTTTTCCCATCTCCTTCAAGAACCGTCATCCGGGCTGTCCCGCTCATCAAGCCTTGATATAAGGCCTTAATGCCGGCTTCTGTGCCGAGCGGCGCGATTCCCGCCTCCTGCATCAGCATATCTTCTGTCTGCTTTCCTGCCTGCATTCCGCCTTCTTTCCATAACGGCCAGCTGACAGAAAGCGTCTTTCCGTATCTTTGTCCTGCGGCTTTCAAAGAACGGCGGTACTCGGCATACATCTCCATAAAGACGTTTGCGGATGCATAGTCAGCCTGGCCGACGCTTCCAAGCACACCCGATAAGGAGGAAAAGACAATAAAGACATCTAATTTCTCGTGCTGTGACGCTTCGTCAAGATAGACAAGACCCTTCACTTTCGGAGCGAGAACGTCTTGGTATTCCTCCGCCGTCTTCTTCACCATGTAGTTATCTTTAATAACACCGGCACTGTGTACAATCCCGTCCAGCTTGCCGTGACGTTTGCGGATATTGCGGATGAGACGGTATACTTCTGCTTCATCTGTGACATCGGTCTGCTCGTAAAAGACAGATGCACCGGCAGAACGCACTGTTTCCATCATATCTTTCTGCTTTTCTCCGAGAGCGGATCGGCCGGTTAATATGATGTCGGCGTCTTTTGTGCGGGTTGCGATCTCTTTTGCAAAGATCAGGCCTAAACCTCCCGCACCTCCTGTAATGAGATAAACGCCTTTATCTTTCCACGGAATGTCAGGCTCCGCTTCAGAAATGTCCAGCTCTTTCCAATCAGCGGCAAAGCGCTTGCCGTTTTCATATTTCACATGGACGCTTTCGGCATGCCTGCGGTTTTCCGCCGCTTTTTCCGCTATGCCTTCAGCACTTTCTTTATCATCGGCTTCTATCATTTGGCAGATCAGCTTGGATTGTTCAAGACATGCCGTTTTGAAAAGACCGGTAATGCCTGAGAACACCTGCTGTAAGCCGGCTGACCGCGTGACAGCCTGAAGAAGGATGCGGTCTTTCGGCTTATTTTTCATGATGGTTTTCATACGGGCAAACAGCTGACCCGCATAAGAGTGATACCGCTCTGCAATGGATGCGGGACGCTCGTCCAAGATCAAGACGCTTGCATGTTCAAGCTTTGCTTCGACGGCTTGTTTAACGGCCTCATCGTACTCACAGAGGAAAATGATATGCTGTTCATACGACGGCTCGCGGTCCGCCTGTTCCGGCTGCTCTTTCCAGACCGGTTCAGCCAGCAATGTCTCGGTACGGCTGACGGGAACGCCGGCACCCGCGTTTTCTTCCATAATCCGCGTTGAGAAACCTCTCATCCGCACACAAAGCACGCCGTTATTGTCATATAAATCAATATCGGCTTTTTGAATAGGATCGCCGGCTTTATTGTTCGCGCTGAATGTGACGTGCACCCACATGTCATCAGCGCATGGCTCCAGAACGTCCAGCTCCTCTAAAGCAAACGGCAATGCGGCTTTGAATGGTTCTCCGCTTTCTGCAAGTTGCGCTCTTGTCACGTTCTGCAAATATTCAGCGGCCTGAAGCGCACCGTCCATCATACTCGGATGAAGGATATAATCAGCTTTTGTATGAGAGACGGATTCAGGAAGCTTCAATTTAGCAAGCATCCGGTCTTCGCCTTTGTATACAAGCTGGACACCTTTGTAGCCCGGCCCGTAATCAGCTCCGATCATTCCGTTGTAAAACGCTTGAGATTCGATTGTTCCCTGCGTGCATCGGCGCTTCAGCTCATCAAGATCCGCTGTTTCTTCCGGTTCTTTCCGGATAATTTCAGCGATGCCCTGATTATAAAGAAGGTCTGCTTCACCGCTTGAATCATTCCCGCCGTACATTCTGTATTGAATCTGTCCGTCTTCTTCTTCATAAAGTCCAATATGAACACGGATAGCCTCCTGATCGGCTATCACCGGGCGGACCCATACGATATTCTTTAAACGCAGGCCCAGAGATTCGTCTGTTACCCCGCCGATGCTTCTCTCCGACGCAGCCCGTGCCATCTCAAGGGTGACGGCAGCAGGCACGATCGCCGTTCCTTTAATGATATGCTCGGCAATAAAATACTCTTTTCCCGTGAATTCCGAACTGAACCGCTGCTCCTGCAAAACGGATGTATTCTGATGTACCAGCGGATGCAAAAGCTTCGCATCTGTTTGCTTCACGGTTTCTTCCGGCCAGAAGCGCTCCTCTGCGAACGGGTAGGTCGGCGCACTGATTTTTTGCGGCGCGGAATCCTGATACAATAAGCCCCAATCGACACGCACTCCTTCTATCCAAAGCGCCGCAAGTGCTTTCAGCTTTTCATCCCGTGTCTGACATGCCGCAAGCTCATCCAGCTCCTGAGATGACGCTTCTTTATTTCTCACCTTTTCGCCCCGTAAGATGTTTTGGTCATTGCCATTGATGAAATCCTGCAGCTGCCGCTTCAAATCGTGACGATCATGACAGATAAAAACGGCTCTCTCTTCCATCGCTTCACGTCCGGTCTGATACGTAAATGCCAGATCATGCAAGGACACATCGTTTTCGGCGTCATTCAAAAAGTCAGAAAGACAAGACGCATAGGCAGTCAGACGCTCATGATTTCTCGCTGAGAGCGGAACGATATAAGGCGGCTGTCCGTCATTTGATCCGCTGATCGTTTTGTTTTCATACTGTTCAAAAATAGCGTGTGCGTTTGTTCCTCCGAGTCCGAATGAGCTTAACGCTGCGCGGTGCGGCGTGTCTCTCTCCGGAAGCGGTTTTCTCTTGTCCGCCACATAAAACGGCGAACCGCTGAATGTGATATTCGGATTCGGTGATGTGTAATTAAGGGTAGGCGCCAGCTCCCGATGATATAAACTCATCGCAACTTTAATACATCCGGCTAGGCCCGCTGCTGTATCCAGATGGCCGATATTCGTTTTTACGGAACCGATCCCGCAATACTGCTCCCGATCCGTGTAACGTTTATACACTTGCTGCAGCGCAGACATTTCAATCGGGTCACCCAATGTCGTTCCCGTGCCGTGCGCTTCAATGTAAGAAATGGTCTCCGGGTGAACGCCCGTGCTGTCTAAAACATGCTGGATGACGTCCGTCTGGCCTTTTACACTCGGTGCGTAAAAACCGACTTTATCCGCTCCGTCATTGTTCAGACCGATGCCTCTGAGCACGGCGTATATGTGATCTCCGTCCTGTACGGCTTGTGACGCCTTTTTCAGCAGAATGACGGCCGCTCCTTCTCCGCCCGCCATCCCGTCGGCTGAAGCGTCAAATGCCTTGACATGCCCGTCGCTTGAAAAATTCAATCCGGCTTGATGCACATAGCCGATGCTGGTCGAAGCGTGCAGAGTTGCTCCGCCGACGAGCGCGTATTCTGATTCTCCGCTCGTTATGCTTTTGCAGGCCGAATAAAGACCGACCAGTGATGACGAGCAATTGGAATGAACGAAATAGCTTGGCCCTTTTAATCCGAGCTTATGGGAAACCATCGTCGGAATCGTGCCGCTCTGCGCTAACACCCATGACACATAGCCGTCAGGTGATTCGTGGCCTTCTGTCGTTTTTTCCGGCAAAAGCGACCGATACGAATTATTGCTCGCCGACATATAAACGCTAGTCTTCGGAATCTCTTTGGATACATATCCCGCATCCTCGACGGCTTTCCAGGAATGAAGCAGCAGAAGCCGCAGCTGAGGATCCATAAATTCAGCATCTTTCGGAGAAATGTGAAAGAACTCAGGATCAAAGAGATCTTTTCCTTCTATCGCCGATAATGCCGGCACATAGTTTGGATTTTCGATCAAATCTTCCGGGACGCCGGCTTCCCGGAGCTCTTGTTCCGAATAGAAACGGACGCTTTCCTTTCCTTCTCTTAACTGCTTCCAGAACTCATGATGATTTTTCGCGCCGGGGAACTGACAGGAAATCCCTACTATTGCCACACTGTCTTCAAGGTAAGACGGCATCCCGTTTTGCGGTGTTTGTTCTCTTTCTCTCTCATCTTGGCCGGGCGCCTCTGATTCATCCGCCTGTTTTGTTTCAACAATAAAACGGCTGATCGCCTGAATCGTCGAGTGTTCGAATAAATCCGTAACGGTAAAATCACACTCCAGCTCCTGTTTAATGCGTTCTGCCGCCGCAACAGCCAAAAGCGAGTCGCCCCCTACATCGAAAAAGCCGTCTTCGGTTTTGATGCCTGCCGTATTCAGCAGGTCTTCCCATATTTCGGTCACTTTCGCTTCCGCTTCTGACAACGGCAGTCTGCCCGTCCTTTCAGACCGGTGAACGATCACCTTGCGCTGTTCCAGGTCCTTGCGGTTCACTTTTCCGCTCGGTGTTAACGGCAGCGCATCCAGACGGATAAAATGGGCAGGCGCCATATAATCCGGCAGACCTGATAAAAGATGACTGCGGAGCGCTTTTTCATCTGCCGAATGACCGGAGCGGGCCGTATAATAAGCAATCAGCTTTTTATGTCCGTTCTTTTCCTGCACAACAACCGCCTGATCAAGAATGTCCGGATGCTCGCTCAATTTTGTTTCAATCGCTCCCAATTCAATGCGGAAGCCGCGGATTTTCACTTGACTGTCAATACGGCCGGCATATTCTATATTTCCGTCAGGCAGCCATCTGGCCAAATCGCCTGTTTTGTAAAGCTTTTCCCCTTCACTAAACGGATTATCAATAAACGATACCGCCGTCAGCTCAGGCTGATTGTAATAGCCTCTGGCCAGTCCGGCGCCGGCTACGCAAAGCTCTCCGGCCACACCGTCAGGGACGGGGCTGAGCTTTTCATCGAGGATATAAAGCCTCGTGTTTTGAATCGGTTTCCCGATCGGTGTATTCCTGCTTGTAATGTCCTTATCGCCGCAGCTGTAGTAAGCGGCATAAATGGATGTTTCCGTCGGGCCGTATATATTTTCAATTCTGGCCTTTTTGAAGATGGAAACCGACTTTTTGACCAAGTCTTTCGGAAACGCCTCTCCGGCCACCATCACATATTTCAAAGGACCGCCTTCTGTAAATGCCGTATACCGCTTTACCGTTTCTAAAAATACATTAAACACGGCAGGGGCAAAATTCAGATGCGTCACCTGGTGAGTCTGGATATATTCCATGCAAAGCTGCGGATTTTTTTCTGCACCGGGCGGCAAAATGACAAGCCGTCCGTTTCCGATAAACCAGCCGAATAATTCTGAAATTGAAACGTCAAACACATAATTCGTTTTTAACAAATAGGCATCCTCATGCGCGACCGGATACTCCGCTTCTAAAAACTGCAGTGTGTTCATGATGGCTCTGTGCTCTACCATGACGCCTTTCGGTTTTCCCGTACTTCCGGACGTATAAAGAATATAAGCGAGATGATGCGGTTTTGAACGCGGCATCAGTTTCGCTCCGCTGACAGGTCCGCTGTTTTCAATCTCCACCGTGCTCACGCCGCCGATGGTTAACTCCTCAATCACGCCGCGTGTTTTTGCTTGCGTTAATACGATCGAAACACCGCTGTCAGTCAATACGTGTGCCATCCGTTCGTTTGGAAAAGCCGGGTCAAGCGGGACATACGCACCTCCCGCTTTTAAAATGGCGAGGATGCCGATGACCATCTCAAAAGAACGCTCCGTACAGATACCGACCGGGCATTCCGGTGTGACGCCCATTTCTTGCAGATGCACAGCGAGCGCCGTGCTTCGTTCATCTAATTCGCGATATGTAAGGCTTGTCTCACCGAATGTGACGGCTGCTCTGTCAGGGTGTCGCCCGGCTTTTTCTGCAAACACGTCATGAATGCAGCGGTTATTCGGCTGATGAGATGGACGGCTTTCCTCCCGTTTTTGATTGAGCAGGCCGGAACAGGCATCAAAAGCGATCTCCGGATCAGAAAGCACCTTTTCTGCCAGTTTCATATAATGCTCCGCCATCCGTTCGATGGAAGAAGGGCTGTAGACATCCGGGTTGTACAGAAATTGCAGGACGGTTCCCGTTTCTTTTTTATAGACTTCAAGCGCAAGCTCAAATTCACCTTCCTGATGAATGTCTTCTATCATTTCAATGCCGAGTGATTGATATCGTTCCGCCAGCTTTTCCGCTCCTTCTGTCTGGAAGAAGTTTTGATAGAAAAACGCGGTTTGAAAAACAGGCGAAACCGCAGGCGAGCGTTCCGTCTTCAATTCTTTGACAAGCGCCGGAAACGGATACGCGGCATGGTCCAGCCCTTCTGCAAGGGTCAGCTGGAGCTCCTTCAAAAACGCGGCAAAGGATTTGGCGCCCGTTTCCCTGCTTCTGACCGCGATCATATTAATAAAGTAGCCGATCACAGATTCAAATTGAGCCTCAGAACGCCCCATCGTCGGCATGCCGACGATGACATCTTCCTGATTCGTATATTGATAGAGCAAGCCTTTGAAAATAGCGAGATACACAACGGATTCATTAACATTATGTTTTCGGGCGCAAACTTTAATCTGCCGGTTCAGTTCATCAGGAAGCAAGCGCTGGTACGCCTGCCCCCTGCACGTTTGAACCGATGATCTCGGGTAATCCGCCGGAAGCTCAAGCACTGGCAGCGGTCCGTCAAGCTGCTTTTTCCAATAAGAGAGATGCGTTTTTCCCTTTTCGCTTTCCAGCAGCTCCTTTTCCCATTTCACAAAGTCATGATAATCTGCGGCCTGCTGAAGCATTTCCGGTTCTTTGCCTTCGCTTGCTTTTACATAAGCGTCCAGCAGCGCCGACATAAACGTCATAAGAGAGACGCCGTCAAAGATGATATGGTGAATGGTGATTAACACAATCGGCTCCGCCTGACGGAACACTTGAAAGCGCAGGAGCGGACCTGTTTCAAGCGCGAACGGTTCTTTTGCTTTTTCTTTAATAAACGAAAGAGCATCACGCCCGCTTAATTCGGAAAGATCTATTTCTTCAATCGGAAAGTGCCGATCCGCATCTTCAGCCTGATACGGAAGGCCGTTTTCCTCTTTTATCACACTCGTCAAAATAGGGTGCTGGCGCTGCACGGAAAAAAGGGCCGTTTTGAATGTCTCGATATCCAGCTTTTGAAAACGAAAGCATAACGGAATGTTGTATGCGCTCATCTCCGGAAACATTTTCTGAAGCATCCACAAACCTTTCTGGCCTTCAGAAAGCGGACGTTTTGCAGTCGTCCGCTTGAAAGCCTGAAGCTTTTGTTCTACTTCAGCGATGGTGAGCGTTCCTGATCTGTAGGCATCGAGAAGTTCTTTATGATTCATAGGTCTTACTCCCTTCTATGATGTCTTGCACTCTTTTAAAATCCAATGTCCCCTCGGAGACCTGTTTCATCATGGCGATGATCTCCTGATCCGTATACTCCTTGCTTTCCGGAGCGGCGGTTTCTGTTTCGGTTTCTTCCGTTCTGTAAAACGTTTCAATCGTTTCTTTGTGTTCTGTCAGGTAATAGCCCATGACGTCTCCGAGCGTGGCATAGCTGTAAAATAACGCCGGAGTGACTTCAATGCCGTAATGGCTCGACAACAGCGAGGCAAATTTGGCTAAATAGATGGAATCAAATCCGAATTCCGCCCAGTTTTTATGCAGAATGAGCTTATCCTTGGATATTTTCAGCAGATTGTGTATCAGCTCTTTCAAATCCGCTTCGAGCCGTTTTTCTGTGCTTTCTTCCGGGATACGGCGGCTCACGGTTTCCAAAAGAACTTCCGGTTTTGATGAATCGTCCCGCCGTATGCCTAAAAATCGCTCGGCGCGGCTTCTTTTGCCGGCAATGACAAGGTACTGTGTATTGTCTTGAGAAATGATGCGCTCAAACAGCTCAATGCCTTCATCTGTTTCCAACAGGCGCTGGCCGCTTGATTTCAGATACATGCCCGTCGTCTCTTCACCGCCGACGGCCATTCCGCCGTTTTTCCAGACCGGCCAGTTTATGACAAAAGCGTTTCCGCTTTCTGATTGTTCATTTTTATAATGGGCATACGCCATTTGGAACCTGTTCGCCACTGCGTAATCACAGCAGCCGAAATCCCCTAAAACAGCCGATGTGGATGAAAAGTAGCAGATGAAGTCCAGGGTTTCGTTTTTCAGCCACTCGTCAAGAAGCAGGCTTCCGTTTATTTTCGGTTCAAGCGTATTGCGGAAGTTCCCGATTTCATTTTCAAAGACGGATGTTCTGCTTTCGATGCCAGCCGCATGAATGACGCCGTGAATGGCTCCGAATCGTTCTTTCGCGCGTTTGATGCAGTCGCCCATTCCGATCGGATCACAAACATCGGCTTCGGCGTAAAGAACACCTGCGCCGAGATTTTCCAACTCTTTCATTTTTTCTTTCTTTTCCTCATTGATCGGCGATCGCCCCGTGAGAATGACATTTGCCTGATAGTTCCGGGCGAGGCGGCGGGCAAATAAGTAGCCGAGCCCTCCTAATCCGCCCGTAATGAGATATGTGCCCCCGGTTCTGATTCTGCTGTTTTCTTTCGTTAATCCGGTCGGTTCAGTGTGATAGACATATCGTTTCCCTTCTTCGAGGAAAACGGTATCGTCCGTATCAGCCTTCAGCTCGTCCCAAATGGTTCCCATCCAGTCTGTCATTGATGCGCCGGCTTTTCTGAAGAGGCCGGTAATGCCCGTTTTCGGGAGGACCATGCCGAGCGAACGCTCAAATCCGATCCATGATTCCAAGTAGCATTTTTCCAGACCGGATGCATATTCCCCCGCCAGTAACAGTCTTTCCGGCTGCAGACCGGTCTCGGCCATAGCCTTGAGAATATAGACGATACATGAAAAATCTTCGATGCAGCTTTTATCTTCAAGCGCCCATAAATACAAAATGGCAGATACTTCACCGTACTCTTTTTGAATGTCCGCAAAAGCGTCTACATATGATTGCGGATCTTCCCGCACCACTTGGCAGCGTCCGGCTGATAAGCCCTCGTACCGGTTTCCCTGAGCGATAAAAATAACGTCAGCTTCACTGTCATACGATTTGATCACAGAGACGGCTTCCTGCTGCTTCTTCTGATCAGTTAAGAAAGAAATCAACGTTTTAATTTTCTTTTCTCCGGCAGCAGGCAGAGCCTGTTCTTTAAGAACTTCTCTAAAAGCCATCACTTCAAACTGCTCCGCCTGATCACTTTCATCAGCCGGCGCCTTAACGGGCACTGTTTTACTTTGTACAGGCGGCTGATGCCAGAAGCGTTCTTTCGCAAACGGATAAGCAGGCAGGCTGATGCGAACCGGAGGACGGTCTCCGTATAATTTCGCCCAATCGATGTCCAATCCTTTTACCCAAAGCTCAAGCAGCTTAGAATATTTCTGTTTGCTGATCCAAGCGGCAATGATGGTTTCCATGTCATCATCGGCCGCAAATACGGCAAGCAACCGTTTGTTTTTTTCCGTACCGTCACGGTGCAGTCCGGCGCTGTCTTGTCCGGCGATAAATCCATTCAGTTTTTCTTCAAGTTCAGGCAGTGAATGAACGATAAAGCCGAGACGCTCTTCCATCGGCACACGGCCCGTCTGGAGAGTATAGGCTATGCTCATCAGATCACGGCCGCTGTATCTTTTTTCACGGATGGCGTCTCTAAGCTGTTTTGCTTTTTCGGTGAGTCGTTCGCTGTTTTTCGCAGACAGGACGATGATGGCGGGCTGATCTGCCGGCGTCTCATCAGGTTCTTTGTCTGCCATATATTCTTCTATGACGAGGTGGGCGTTTGCTCCCCCTGCGCCGAAGCTGCTTAACCCGGCCCTTCTCGGAAGCTCTTTTCCGCCGATAACGGGACGCTTCCACTCACCGAGCTCCTGCTGAACGGCAAACGGCGTATACGCGAACTCAATATTCGGATTCAGCTCTTTCGCGTGCAGGGACGGCGCGATTTGGCGGTCTTTCAGCTGGAATAATATTTTTGTCAGACCCGCAATGCCTGCTGCGCTTTCACAATGGCCGATATTTGATTTCGCAGAGCCGATGGCGCAAAACTGTTTGTCTGTTGTATCCTCTTCAAATGCTTTCGTTAATCCGGCAATTTCAATCGGATCGCCTAATGCGGTCCCCGTGCCGTGGGCTTCAATATAACTGACGGTGCGCGCCGGGACGTTTGCTCTTTGGAAAGCCTCTTTTATTAAGGCGGCCTGCGCATTCGGATTCGGAACGGTGTAGCCGTTCGTTTTGCCCCCGCTGTTAATGGTGCTTCCTTTAATTACACCGTAAATGTGATCGTTATCGGCGATCGCTTGATCCAGCGGCTTTAATACGACCGCGCCTACCCCTTCTCCGTCGACAAAACCGTCCGCGCGGTCTCCGAACGATTTGCACGTGTCGCTTGCAGAAAGCATGTTCATGACTGACAGATTCATATAATGGACCGGGTCGGTCACAAGATTTACGCCGCCGGCAATCGCGCATTCGCTTGAACCGCTGTATAGGCTCTCAAGCGCCAGATGAATGGCCGTCAAGGATGAAGAGCAGGCTGTGTCAACGGCAATGCTCGGTCCTTGGAAATCAAAAAGGTAAGATACTCTGTTGGCAATGGACCAGTAGCCGTAGCCTGTCGGGTAGTTTTTGTTCATCGCTCCGGCAAAAACGCCGATTTTTCTGCTTTGGCACAGGTTGTCAGGCGTATAGCCGGCATCCTCGATACTCGCATACGCCGTTTCTAAAAATAATCGCTCCTGCGGGTCCATTCGCTCCGCTTCCAAAGGAGAAATCTGAAAGAACAGCGGATCGAACTTGTCCATATCCTCAATGAAGCCGCCCCATTTCGTATAAATAGAGCCTTCTTTACCTTTTTCTTCATCGTAGTAATCCTGCCAGTTCCAGCGCTCCCGCGGGATTTCTTCTATGCAGTTTTTTCCTTTTTTAATGTTTGCCCAAAGCTCAGCCGCTGTTTTGGCCTGCGGGTAGCGTCCGGATACGCCGATAATCGCCACGTCGCGAACTGAACTTTGCCGGACGGTCTCTTTGGCTGCCTGTTTTTCTTTCCGCCGCCAGTCAGTGCGAAGCGGCTTAGCCGGCTGTACAGCCGGCGGTTTTGATGCCGCCAGTTCTTCCTGAACAGGCGTTTGTCCGGTCAGTTTGATCATCTCGTCTTTTTTCGTTTTGATTAAGTGGCCGACGAGAGCCTCAATCGTCTGGTATTCAAAAAATAAGGTGCTGCTGACTTGCTCTAACACATTTCGTAACGCATTTGTCAGCTGTACGACGACGATAGAATCAATTCCGTATTTTTCAAGCGGCGCTTTCGGATCAATTTGAGCCGGCGGAATTTTTAACGTTTCTCCAATTAACGTTTTCAAGTACTCGGTGCTTTTTTCTGTTAAGGCTGTGCTTTTTTCGGCCGTTGTTTGCGGCTGAAGTTCCGGCGCTTTTTGTGGTGCGGTCCGTTTTCCGGTCTCAGCTTTAAGCGTTTTTTGGCGCACAATGCCATTGCTTTTTGCCGCTATAATCTGATGGCTTAATTCATGTGCCGCTTCTGCCGGGAAGAAGACAGAATGCCAGCCTTCACTTTCTAACACGCGCTTCCAGCTTTCCGGATACAAGCCCGGGCATCCTGGAATTCGAAGGCCGGAATCTTCATGCAGCCACCAGCCTTCAAGCAGACCGAAAGTAATATGCGGGAACAGGCTGTTGCCCGCCATCTCATTTAAGAGCAGCAAACCGTTGTCTTTTAAAACGGCTTTGGCGTTTCTCAGCGTCTGGCGTATGTCTTTTGTCGCGTGGAGCACATTGGCGGCAACGGCGATGTCGTATGCGCCCGGCTCTATGTCCTGACCGGAAAGCGGTTCTTCTGCATTAAAAAGTTTATAAGTCAGATAAGGATTGTGTTTGCCGTATTCTGTCTCCGCATGCACGAGAAAAGCTTTCGATACATCGGTGTAACAGTACTCTTTGATATGGTTTTGATACGGCTTAAGCTTTTCAAATATCCCCGCGCTTGTGCCGCCAGTGCCCGCTCCGATTTCCAGGATGCGGATCTCGGCTTTTGGATTTTTACTGATGTTTTCTTTCACATAGGCCGTTAATGTATCTGACAGGGCGCCGTTGAAGTAATCCGCGACTTGGTTGTGTTTATAAATTCCTTCAACGAGTTCCATTGAAGAGTGCGGGAACATGATGTCTGTCGCCGGCACGTTTTCGCGCAGAATGTCCGGCAGTGCTTTAAGCATCGTCTCGGCTAAAACAGTCATCGCTTTTGTATCGGCATGATTGAGCCATTCCGCCTTTTCCTGCTCCCACTTCCGCCATAACGAGGCGGTTGTGTTTTCAGCGCGGGCTGCCAGTGTAAATGAATCGGCATCCCCTTCCAGATAGCCGTATTCCAGCAGAAAGGCGATCGTTTGATTGAGCCATTTTTTAAAATAGCCGTGTTCAGGCTCATACGCTTTAAGGCTTTGCGGCGTCAGCAAGTCCGCCTCTTTTAGCTGGGCGATCAATAGCTGATACAGAAAATCATCAAGTTCCTGATGCCCGGTCTCTCTTACAAGACGTGCGCCCGGCGGAGCAACCTTCAGCTGTTGTCCTGATATAAGCGGCTGAGGCGGATAAACAGACATCTTTTCTCGTTCATTCATTCCCTCTACTGCGACCGGTTTTGTCGTATGAATGAAAGCAGCCTGATCAACCCGCAGCGTCATAAGGGTTTCAAGCGCCTCCATCGCAGCGTCCGGTTCGATCAATCCCAATCCGATCTGATCCATCAGCTGAATAAAATTGCCGTCTTCAGCCGCCTCGCTGCTGCCCCAGTAGCCCCAATTCATGACTTTGACCGGGCAGTTCCATTTCTGAGCAAGTTCCTTCGCAAATGCGTCACTAAAGGCGCATCCTGCGGCATAATGGCTTTGTTTCACATTATGGATAAATGCCACAAGCGAGGAGAAGAAGAGCGCAAAGTCAAGCGGCTCCCGTCCAAATACCTCCGCCATAGATACACTTACATCGGCTTTTGCCCGCAGCACCGATTTGAATTCTTCTGTCTTCATATTATTTAAGCTTTGCTCAGACAGATCCATTGCCGAGTTGATGACACCGTTAATTTTTGTATGACGCTCTTTGATGAGCTGATAAGCCCGCTCTAAGGAAGCCCTGTCAGCGGCATCGGCGGAAACATATTCAGGCGCCGGGCCGAATGCGCTGAGCCGGTCGAGTTTCGCCTGTATCGAATCATTCAGCGTGCTTCTTCCGATCCAAATGACGCGTGCTTTGTAGCGGCGGATCATATATTCACTCCATGCCTCACCGAGATACCCGGCGCCTCCGATCACGGCATAAACCCCGCCTGTTTGGTACAGCGTGCCGTTTTTCGGCATATTGTCAAGCGGTATCAGCTGCCGCTCATACAGCTCTTCATTGCGGTATGCCCAAACTCTTCCGTTTTTCCCGGCAGAAAGAGAAAGCGCCTCGCCGATCGGCCAGATGCCATCGGTCTCTGTGTCAATCATGCGGATATTCCAATGCGGATATTCTTTCGCCATTGTCCCGGCAAGTCCGCTGACCGCTGCTTGTGACGGATCAGCGCTGTCCTGATCTGAAAACGGCTGGGCATTTGCTGTGACGAAGCACCAATCCAGATGTTTCCCTCCGTATCCTAAGGCAAGCAAAGCTTTCATCAGCTTGAACACATGAAAAACGTTGCGCTCCTGTTCCTTAAGGATGTCAGCACTCTCAGCCTGCGGCGCCAGCCAAATGATTTGCTCCAGTTCTTTTTGTCCTTCAAGCAAGTGCGTAAGAGATGTGATATCATCCGTGCTTCTGATTGGATAGTAAGAAGCATTCGGCAGATGCTCTTTGATGCGCGCGCGGCTTCTGTCAGTTCCTCCGAAAACCGCAGTCTGCTTATCCGCCGTTTTCGCTTTCCCGGTATTTATAAGTGCAGCGGGCTCCCATGCCGGAATCATCATCGTATGGCCGACAGGCGCCTCTGAAGTTTCACCGACCGCTGTTTGGCTTGGTTCAAGCGCCCGGACGGACGCGCCTTTCATCCGAACATAAACCGTACCGGCATCATCGCACATATCAATGTCAAATTTTCTTACGTTGTCATCTGCTTTGCTGCCTTCTGTGTACCGGATATATGACCAGATCTGTTCAGGACACGGCCCGAACACTTCCACTTCCTGCATCGCAAACGGCAAAGAAAGCTCATGGCTGTCTGCATCGTCATGAATCGAGCGGACAAGCAGACCGACGGAGGCGTGAAAAGCGGCGTCCATTATACTCGGGTGAAGCGTATACAGCTCTTTATCGTCTTGAACGGAAGCCGGGAGTGAAATACGGGCCAGTAACCGGTCTTCCCCGATCAGCAATTGCTGTACGCCCCTGTATGCCTCTCCGTAATCCAGGCCGATCTTTTCAAAAGCACTGTAACATTCTTCCGCCGTCACGATCCCTAAATCGCAGGAAGCCTTGACAGACTCAATATCTAACTGAGCACTGCCCTGTGCGGTAATGACCGCTTCACCCTGGCTGTGAATAACCGGATCTTCGCCGTTTACTTCTGCCTCACTGTATATTTCATAGGTAATCTCACCGTTATCTTCTGGATAAAGGGCAATATGTATTTCCTTCGGTTTGTTTTCAATCATGACCGGCCGGACCCAAACGACCTGTCTGAGTGTGACGCTATGGCCTTTGTCCGTCACGCCCGCGGCCTTTTTCACCGCTTCTGCGGCCATTTCTAAATAGGCGACGCCCGGCAGAATTTTTTGTCCGTTGACGACATGGTCAGACAGGAAAAACTCATCTCCCGTAAAAAGAGAAGTAAAACGCTGCTGTGAAAAATCTGACGTATTTTCTTGTAAAAGCGGATGCAGCACAGTGCCTGACAGGCTTTTCCCGTGTTTTTTCTGCTGCGGAATCCAATAGCGCTCTTTTGCAAACGGATATGTCGGAACGCTTGTTTTACGCGGTTTATCCGCATCGTACAGCTTATTCCAATCTACTGTTTTCCCTTCTGCCCATAAACCGGCAAGCTGTACCGGATCACCTGTTTCAGGAGCAGGTTCGCTCAGTTCCGGCATCTCGGCTTGTCCGCGCCAAAATCCGGGGATGGTTTCGCTTCCTTTTACGAAATCATTCAGCTTTTGCTTCAATTCGCGGGTGTCATTTGCAAGGAAGACCGCTCTCTCCTCCATTGCTTCGCGTCCTGTCTGAAGCGTGTAAGCCAGTTCAGACAGCACCGTCTTTTCAGAAAGCGACCCGGCTAGTTTTTCCGCATAGGCCAGAAGCCTGTCTTTATTTCTTGCGGACAGCGGGATGATTTTGGCTGCATCGTTCTCAGGTGCAGGCGCTTTGTGTTCCGGCTGAATGTATTCTTCTAAAATGATATGAGCATTCGAACCTGATGCCCCGAAGGAACTGAGCCCGGCCCGGCGCGGATAATACGTGACTTTTCCGTTTTCTTCGGCTGCCGGCTGGTTCCAAGGAGCAGTCTGCTGCTGTACGTAAAAAGGAGACTTCTCAAATTTCACGTATGGATTTAATTCCGCGGAATGCAGAGATTTGACAAGCGTTTTGTGATGAAGCTGCAGCGCAGCCTTTGTTAATCCGCTGATGCCCGCCGCCGATTCTGCATGGCCGATATTTGATTTGACTGAACCGATGGAACAAAATTGCTGATCCTGCGTCCCTTCGCTGAACGCTTTTGACAGACCTTCAATTTCAATCGGGTCGCCTAACGAAGTGCCTGTTCCATGAGCTTCCACATAACTGACGGTCCGCGGGCTGATCCCTGCTTTTTTCAGACATGTCTTAATGACTTCTGCCTGTGCAGCAGGGCTCGGGACGGTAATCCCGCTTACTTTCCCGACGTGGTTCACGGCGCTTCCTTTAATGACCGCGTAAATCCGGTCGCCGTCCTGTTCGGCTTTTTCCAGCGGCTTGAGTAATACCGCACCGACTCCTTCTCCGGAAACATAGCCGTCACCGCCCTCGCCGAACGTGCGGCAGCGGCCGTCGCTTGAGTGCATGCCTACGCTTCCGTAGCTCAGATATTTCGCGGGGTGGAGCGACAAGTTCACCCCTCCCGCAAGCGCGGCCTCACATTCGCCGCGGCGGATGCTTTCAATCGCCAGATGAACGGCGGTCAATGATGAGGAACAAACGGTATCGACCGCGATGCTCGGCCCGTGGAAGTCACAATAATAAGACACTCTGTTGGCGATCTGCGCATAATTCAGCGAAACCGGAAAAGGATCAGTTTCCGATAATTGTTCTGCGCCGATTAAGGAATAATCTTTATGCATCACTCCTGCAAAAACGCCGATCGGATGCTGTTTCGCCCCTTTATTTCCAAGCGTTTCAGGCGTATACCCCGCATCTTCAATCGTTTCCCAGCAGGTTTCTAAAAACAGGCGTTCCTGCGGGTCCATCATTTCCGCCTCACGCGGTGAGATTCTGAAAAACTGCGGATCGAAGCAGTCGGCATCGTCGATGAAACCGCCCCATTTTGATACGGTCTTTCCAGATGGGGACGTTACGTTTTTATATGTTTTCCAATCCCAGCGGGACTTCGGAACTTCAGTGATGCAATCCGTGCCCGCCTTAAGGTTTTCCCAAAACTCCGCCACATTTTCCGCTTTCGGATAGCGGCCGGCCATTCCGATAATCGCAATGTCACCGGTGTTTTCATGATGTTCTGGCACGTCCGGTGATTCGGCTGCACGTTCCGCACATTCAAATGAAACGGTCTTTTTCAGATAGGCTGCCAGTTCTTTTATATTCGTATATTCAAAGAGAAGAGTGGGCGCGAGTTCCGAACCCGCCTTTTTACTGATATCCTGCACAACCTCAAGCAAAGAAGATGAATCCAGCCCGAGCTCGTAGTAGCCGGCAAGAACGTCCAGCGTCTCCCAAGGCTGACCAAGCTTATCAGCCAAAAGCTTCTTCAAAAACAGAATGATGTCTTTTTCATCTGCGCTTTCCGGCTCTTTTGCATCCTGTTTATTCTGTCCTGCTGTGTGCCCGTCTTCTTCGAGCCGAACCGCTTTTCCCGTAATGTTTTTAAGCTCAGCCACCTTCTGTCCGGAACGGCTGAAGTACTCGATAGTCATCGTTGTAAGTTCTTTTTCCTGACGGACGCCGGAAGCGGAAATACGCGCCGTACACTCTGATTGAAGCCTGCCGGCGGCTTTGAACGATTCATAATATAAAGGCAGGTGAAGCCGGTTTGTTTCAGAAAGCAAGCCGCTCGCCCCGATGCCGCTCGCATCCAAAAGGGCGGGATGGAATAAAAAGAAATCCTTTCCTTCTTCGCAAGAAAGCTCAGCCAGCATGCCGTCTTCTGTTTCGTATAATCGTCCGCTCGATTTCATCATCCCGGAATGAACCAGGTCATGATCCACGCAGCGGTTATACATGTCATCGAGATCCAGAGATCGGACTGACTGCTTCAGCTCGCCGAAATCAATGGTTTCGTCAAATGTGACTGCGTCTCTTTTCACCATTTCAGCCGTCGCATATTGTATATTGTCTGACAGCTCGTCATCTTGCTGTTTCTGTCCGGAAAGGGAGATGAGCCACTTTCCATCTCCGCTTTCAGAACATTGAATGGTCAGAATGATTGCAGCCGTTTCACTGACGGTTAAAGGCTGATAAATCGTGACATGCTTCAGTTCGAGCTCATTGTATGAATAACCGTGCTCCTGAAAAACCTGATAAATCAAATCGATATAACTAAGACCGGGCAATACCGCTTCACCAAAGACCGTATGGCCCTTCATGATAGGATGATCCAGTGAAATATTGATTTTTTCCGATATCATTTCTTCCCACTCCTCTCTATTTAAATGCTTTCCAGAACATTTTCTTGGCAGGAAGCTCTTGTTTCTTCACCGGTGCATCAGGTTCTTTTACGAGACCCTTACGTCTTAATGACGGTGCAGGCAGCGGCTTTCTTTTCAGTCGGGTATCTTTTTCTTCCCAAGCTTCCAAAATGACGTGGGCGTTCGTTCCGCCGTCGGCAAAGCAGTTGATGGCTGCAGACGGTCTGGCTGCAGCCCATTCGCCGGCTGTTTTATCAAAATACAAATCGGTCTTTGTTATATCAAAATGCGGCATCGGTTCATCCCCTGAGAGAAACGGAACTGTTTGTCTATGTTTCAGCATTAATACGACTTTTATAAAGCTTGCGATCCCTTCTGCACAAAGCGGGTGCCCGATGTTCGGCTTGATTGACCCGATGCCGAGCGGAACATGCTGACCTGAGCGGTATACGGATTGAATCGCCTTCAGCTCAAGTAAATCAGTCACAGCGGAACCCGATCCGTTTGCTTCGATATAAGTGATATCCTCTGGCTTCTTACCGCTTTTTAAAAGCGCGCTTTGCATAACGTCTTTTTGCGCCTGAACATTAGGGGCTGACGGTCCTGCCGTTCTGCCGTCATTATTCATGGCGGCGGCCTTAATGACTGCGTGTATCGTGTCGCCGTCTTTTTGCGCCTGGCTTACCGTTTTTAACAGCACCATGCCCACGCCTTCTCCGAGGACAACGCCGCCTGAACGCTTATCAAATACATGAAATACCGGTTTTTCGTTTAACAGCCCGCGCTCTTGGAACATCCGGTGCGCCGCATCCGTGTTCAGCATACTGACACCGCCGACTACCGCTATTTTGATATCGCCGCTTCTCAGTGCCTGTACGGCCATATTCATTCCTGTCAAAGCCGATGAACAAGCCGTATCAAGCACGATGCTCGGCCCCCGCAGGTCAAAAAATTGCGAAACGTTTGCAGCTAAATAGTTCTGCCCGCCCGCAACGATCGGATTGCGGGCATTCGCAAGGCTTTCAGGATCAGGCTGATGCTGGCTGCGGCCTCCGATATACACACCGGCTTCTATACCCTTGATTTCTTCACGGGTATAGCCGGCATGGCACCAAAGCCTTACGCTTTCCTCCAGCACCGCCAATGCCTGAGGATCCATCGCTTTCGCGTCGTTTTCCGGTATGAAAAAGAAATCGGAATCAAAGTGATCCATATGTTCAATCAAGCCCGCAACATACTGATTTTCGTAACCGAATCGTTCGGCCGGCACGGAGCCGATCGCGGACCTGCCGTTTCTCAGCAAATCCCAATATTGTTCTAACGATTCCGCTCCCGGAAAGCGGCAGCTCATTCCGACGACGGCAATGTCTTCATTTTCGGCATATCGGTTTTGTTCAGCTTGAACGGTTTGCACATTGGCGGGAACCGCGGTTTCTGCATCAGGTTCCTTCCTTGTGAGCAGCGGCTGACTGTTGGATACAAGCCATTCGGCAAACGCGTCAATCGTCGGATGTTCATATAAAACAGACGGATCTAAGTCCTTTTTGAGCGCTTGATTCATTTGCTGTAAAAGCTGCGCTAAAATGATCGAATCAACCCCGTAATCCTGAAACGGTTCGTCTGTTTCCAGTTCATCCGGAGCGATTTTCAGCTCATCAGAAAACAGTTTTACAAGCCATGCCTTCGTATCAAAAAGAAGGTCTGAGTCTGATTGTTTTTCCTCGATTTGACCGTTTATTTCTGCTTCAGCCTCTTTTTGTTTTTTCTTTTGACTGAGCAGCCTGTCAGGATGCCATCCGCTTCGGTCAACGATGGCCGGCAGAACGGCCGGGCGGATGTTTTCAGACAAAATGCGGTCCAGCAAGTCAATCCCTTCCGCATTCGTCAGTCCTAAAAGTCCGGTCTGCTTCAGGCTTTCTGTGCGGACTTCACCCAATCCGGTTTCCTTCCAATTCGGCCATTGAATGCTGACCATCGGATATTGATGCTGATGAGCAGCCGCGAAATAATCCATGTACGCATTTGCCATCGCATAATCCGACTGCCCCGCGGCAAGCGCCGGAACGACAGCAGATACGGAAGAAAATAAGACGAAGAATCGCAAAGGATCATTTGTAAAAAGGCTGCTTAAGGTTTGAAGCCCGGCGACTTTCGGTTCCAGCACTTCTTGTATGTCGTCAGCAGTCTTTCTGATAAACGCCGGATTTACTGAATTAACCGAGCCTGCACAGTGAATGACCCCGCCGATCGGTCCCATCGTGCGCCGGATCGTTTCAATTTCCGCAGCCGCCGCATCACGGTCAGACAATTTCAGACTGATGACCGCTACTTGCACACCTTTTGCTTCTAGCGCTTCAATCGCCCGTATTTTCTCTTTCAGCCGTGTATTCACAGCTGACCGTTCATGGCGGGGAGGAATCGGCTCCCTGCCTGTCAGCACCACTTTTTTCACGCCGTGTTTTTCTGTGAAATGGCGTGCGCATAAAAGACCGAGCCCTCTCGTCCCTCCGGTAATGAAAAGCACATGATCTTCCGGGAACGGTGCGGGCTGTTGTTCTGATCGCTCCCATTTTGGAATCTCCCTGAATACAGCGCGGTATCTCTGTCCGTTTCGGAGGCAGACTTCCGGTTCTGTGCTGTCCGCTGAAAATTCATCCGCAATCTGTTTGGCAAGTGTCTGCTGATTTGTATCTGTATCGGCATCCATGTGTCTTGACGTCACGTTTTGATACTCACTTTGCAGCATTCTGTACAGGCCGCTTTTTGCCGCTCCTGCGAGATGAATCGTTTTCTGCTGAAACGGCTCCAAGCCTTTTGTTACATACAGCAGCGTCAGCGGCCGCGCTTGACGGCGGCTCGTATCAATCAGAGTCTGGAGCCGGCTGATCCCTTCCAGTGAAAGGTCTTCGTCTCCGCAGCCCGTCAGATCGATTGCGCCATCTATGCGGCTCCAATCGGCAGCTGACGTGTCAGCCGAATCGATCGGGAGAATGAACGAGTCATCGAAATGCTTTGCAGTCTCTTCGGCAAGTCCCCTTGTCCTTGCATCAGCCAGAATCATGACCTTCTGAACGCTTTTTTCATCGGCAGACTTGATCTCACACGGAACCCACTGCTTTTCTAAAAGTACAGCTTCGCGCCGGTCTTCCGTTTCCTCCGATGCAGATTTCACTTGAGGCAGCCAGTACGGCTCCTTGGCAAACGGGTAAGCCGGCAGACTGATTCTGCGTGGTTTTTCGCCTTGATAGAGTCTGTTCCAGTCCACGTGAAGCCCTTTTGCCCACAATTCCGCTATATTGCCATATTTTTTCTTATCGAACCATGACCTGACAAGCTGCTTCATATCATCGTCCGTTTCAAATGCTTTGATTTCTTTTTTTGCCGTTTTGATGTGGGCTTCATATATCCCTTCACCCGTATTGCTGTATATAAAATCGGTTAAACGGCTGATCAGTTCTTCTCTCGAACCGGCTGTAACCGCAAGACGGTAGTCCATTGCGTCACGCCCGGTTTGAAGCGTGTACGCCATATCTGAAAGATGGATATCCTGATTGGCTTTTGTAAATTCGATCATCGACTCGGCATAGGCTTTTAGCTGCGGCGCTTTTTTCGCCGACAGTACAAAAATGTTTGTCTCATCAGGTTTTCGGCTGCCCCGGTCTTTCGGCTGGTACTCTTCAATGACGAGATGAGCGTTTGTGCCGCTGTAGCCGAATGAGCTGACACAGGCCCGACGCGGTGCTCCGCCTGTTTCCCAAGGTTTGAGTTCGGTATTGACAAATAAAGGCGAGTCATCGAAATCAAAATGTTCATTCGGCGTGCTGAAATGAAGACTCGGCACAAGCTTTTGATGCTTCATCGACAGCAGGACTTTCTGGACGCTTGCTACGCCTGCCGCCGCCGACGTATGTCCGATATTCGATTTAACCGAACCGATGGCGCAAAATTGTTTTCGGTCCGTTTTTTCCTTAAATACAGAAGATAAAGCTTCTAATTCAATCGGATCCCCCTGCTTTGTGCCGGTGCCGTGCATTTCCGCATAGGTAATGCTCTCAGGGTGGATGTTGTGCGTTTCATACACTTGGCGCTCTAAATCCATTTGGCTTTTCGCGCTCGGGGCGGTAATGCCGTTTGTTTTTCCGTCCTGGTTAATTCCGGATCCGATAATGACTCCGTAAATATGGTCTTGATCGGCTTCCGCATCTTTCAGCCTCTTCAGAACGAGCGCCCCCGCGCCTTCGCCAGGCACAAATCCGTTTGCGCTGTTATCAAATGCTTTGCATTGGCCGTCAGGAGACAGCATTCCGGCTTCACACATGCTGATATATGATTCAGGCGTTATATACAAGGTGACGCCGCCGACAAGCGCCATGTCAATTTCATGATTCAACAGCGCCTGACGCGCCAAATGAGTCCCGACAAGAGACGATGAGCATGCCGTATCGATCGGAATCGCCGGCCCTTTCAAGTTGAGATAATACGCCAGGCGGGCCGCCGCGATGCTGAAACTGTTGCCCGTTGCACTTCCTCCTGTCTGATGTTTATTTAACATCATGCCGTATTCATTGTTCATAATCCCTAAATAAACGCCGCAATTTTTCCCGCTTAATTCTTTTGAGCTGTAGCCCGCATCTTCAAAGGCTTTAAAGCCTTCCTGTAAAAATATCCGGTGCTGCGGGTCCATAAGTTCAGCTTCAGACGGAGAAATATTAAAAAACAGCGGATCAAATTCTTCAATGCCGTCAAGCATACCGATTGATTTGCAGTATACTTTGCCCTTCTTGTTTAAGGCCGGATCATAGTATTGGTTTACATCCCAGCGGGAAAGCGGGATATCGCGAATGGCGTTTTTCGCACGGGCTAAGTTGTCCCAATATGTCTTTAGGTCCGGCGCATCCGGGTACTTGCCCGACATGCCGACGATGGCTATCGCGTCCGCCATCTCGTCATTAGGCTCCCGTTTGGCCTGCACCGGTTCAGGTTCCTTTTGAACCGTTAATCTCTCCGGCTCGGCAGGTGTTTTCTCCTGCGTAAGCGGCTTTGGACGTACAGGAACCGCCTGTTTTTTTCTGCCGCGGATGGACGGCTGCGTGCGCAGAAAATCGGCAAATTGACGGATGGTCGGATAATCATACACTTTCGTTACGTTACAGTCCGTGCCGTACCGTTTATTGACGGCTTTTATCCATTCAAGACCGGTAATCGAATCCATGCCCAGGTCAATAAAGGCCTCATCAATATCTACTTCATGCCGTTCCATGTACAATACATCAGCAAGTGCTTTCGATAACTCGTCATGCACCGCTTCAACCGGTTCTTCCGGTTCGGCGGAAGCTGCCGTTTCAGACATCGCCTCGAGAATATCCGCTTCTGCCTGTATCACCGGCTGCTTATGAGCGGTTAAAGGCTGCAGAAGTATGTTGGACGGTTTGTTCACGGCCTCCGTTTTCTGCGGTTCGGTTACTTCCTCAAGGATCGGTTCTGTCCCGAGCTCTTTTTGCAAGAAGGCCGCAAACTGGCGGATGGTCGGATAATCATATACTTTCGTCACCGTAAGAGACGTGCCGTACGTTTTATTAACGGCCTTTATCCATTCAAGACCAGTGATTGAATCCATACCGATATCAATAAAAGTGTCGTCTGCGTCGATATCGCCGGGATCCATATATAAAACGTCCGCCAAACTTTCAGTTAATTCGGCACTTACTTTTTCAACGGAAACCGCCGGACGGTCAGCGGGCTGTTCCGTTCTTTTTGATTCCGTGCCGCTCAAAGGCTGCAATGTAATGTTGGACGGTTTTTCTTTCGAAGTCTCCTCGCAAAGAGGTGCTGCTTTAATGACCGGTTCCGGAGCGGCCTCCGGTGCGATCGGTGCAGGCTTTGTTTCCACCGGTTTTTTGACAGCTGCATCAGCTGATGTGTCGATCCAATAACGGTCTTTTGCAAACGGGTAAGCCGGGAGACTGATTTTTTGCGGTCTGCCCATTTGATACAGCTTATCCCAATTGAGCAGAAGGCCCTTTACCCAAAGCTCTAGTACCTTTGCGGCTTTGCCTTTTTCAAGCCATGCCTCAATGGTTTTTTCCATGTCCTCATCAGCCGCAAACAGCGCCATCGTGTCTTTATTCTGTCTGACTTGTCCGCGGTAGAGCTGATCAATTGAATCTTTGCCGCCCGTAAATCCGTCAAGTTTTTCTTCAAGCTCGCGCAAATTGCTGACAATCAGACCGAGACGCTCTTCCATCGCTTCACGGCCGGTTTGAAGCGTATAGGCGATCCGGCCCAGATCCGCTTCCTTGTAACACCCGCTCCGCAGTGCATCAAGAAGCCGTTTCGCCCGTTCTTGAAGCCGTTTCTCATTTTTTGCGGAAAGGACGATCATCGACGGATGAGGTGCGGCAAAAGCCGTCTCTTTATCCTCATCAGCGGTATATTCTTCGATGACGATGTGAGCGTTGACGCCGCCGGCTCCGAAAGAGGAAAGCCCCGCGGTTCTCGGCAGTTCCTTATCATTTATGACCGGTCTTTTCCACTCTTCAAGCGTCTGCTGCACTTTAAACGGCGTACTTGGAAAATCAATATTCGGGTTAAGCGTCCGGGAATGCAGGGACGGCGCAAGCTTCTTGTATTTCATTTGCAGCAGCACCTTCGTCAGCCCCGCGATGCCTGCTGCGCTTTCACAGTGCCCGATATTGGATTTTGCTGAGCCGATGGCGCAAAACTGTTTATCTTGTGTTTGTTCTGAAAAGACTTTTGTCAGACCCGTGATTTCAATCGGATCGCCGAGTGAAGTTCCGGTGCCGTGGGCTTCGATGTAGCTGACCGCCCTCGGATCGGTTCCCGCGTCTTTTAACGCCTGTTTGATTACCGCGGCTTGGGCGTTCGGATTCGGGACGGAATACCCATTTGTTTTTCCATCATGGTTCACGGCCGTTCCTTTGATCAGGCCGTAAATATGATCACCGTCCGCTTTCGCTTTAGAAAGCGGCTTGAGGAGTACGGCGCCCACTCCTTCACCGGGCACATAACCGTCTCCGCCTTCTCCAAAACTTTCACATCTCCCTTTGCTTGATAAAAATCTGTTCTGGCCGAGCATCAAATATTTATTCGGATGGATGGATACATTGACGCCCCCGGCAAATGCCGCCTCGCATTCCCCGTTCCGCAAGCTTTGACACGCCAGGTGAATGGCTGTTAAAGAAGAAGAGCACATCGTATCAAGAGCCATACTCGGACCGTTAAAACCGAATACATAGGAAGCCCGGTTCGCGATGGATGACGGATTTCCGGTCAAGGCGAGCGATTTTCCGCGCGCCTGTTCTTCGGCTCCGTAAAGCTGGTATTCCTCATACATGACGCCGACGTAAACACCGACATTGGCGCCCTGCAGGTCACCCGATTTTCCGGTCAGCTTTTTGCGCGTATAACCGGCATCCTCCATCGCTTCGTAGACACATTGCAGAAATAACCGCTCCTGCGGATCCATCAATTTTGCATCCCGGGGCGAAATTGAGAAGAATTGCGGATCAAATTTATCCACGTCTTTCAAAAATCCTCCCCATTTTCCGTACGTCTTGCCTTCTTTATCTTTATCAGCGTCGTAATAAAGGCCGTGATCCCAGCGATCGTTTGGAATTTCCGTTATGCAGTCAACGCCTTCACTTAAGTTCTTCCAAAATTCCTGGAGATTTTCGGCCTGCGGATATCGTCCTGATATACCGATAATCGCGATATCTTCACGCTCCGGCACTGGATTTTCCCGCGTGTCTGTACGGACTTGCGCAAAGCCTTTTTTGCCTTCACTGCGATAGGATACAGGCTTTTCTTCTGTTTTCTCCGGCAGATCCGGTTTGGCTGCAGGGGGTTCCTCCATTTTCATCCCGGTCACTTCCAGCAGCGTGTCCCGATGTGCTTTCATAAAATATTGCGCCAGCGATTCAATATTCTGGTACTCAAAAAACAATGTTTTTGATAATGAACCGAAGCTCTTTTCCAGCTGTCCCGTCAAATGCATAATCATAATCGAATCAATTCCGTAATCTTCCATAGGCGCCTTGGCGTCAATGCTGCCGACAGGAAGTTTGGTTACTTCCGAAAGCACCTGTTTCAAGAAATGCTCCGTTTTTTCCGCAAGCATGTTTTCTCCGCCTGATGAAAAGCCTGCCGATGCTTCTGTTTCGCTTTCCGTATCTTCTTGATCTTCCGCTGATTTTTTCAGAAACGCCCGGATTTTTGCGGCGTAGCCTTCCGTCACCATGATCTGGGATGTCTTTTTTGCCCACCCGCGGTACAAAGCTTGAATGCCGTTTTCTGTTTTCATAGGGACCATGCCGCTTTCTTTTGTCAGCATGGCTTCCGTTTCGGCGTCAACCGTCATCCCGCCGTCTTTCCAAAGCGGCCAGCAGATTGAAAGAGTGTGCCCATGGCGTTCATTTCGGGCCTTTTGCCGGTTTCTTTTTTCACTGAAAGCGTTCATAAACGCATTGGCCATCGCATAATCTGCTTGGCCCGCGCTTCCGGCGCTTCCCGCTCCGGAAGAGAAAAGAATCAGAAAATCAAGTTCTATGTCCTTACATGCTTCATCAAGATGAACCAGCCCGGAGACTTTCGGCGCCAGTACATCACAGAGTTCATCTTTGTTCTTTTTCAGAATATAGTTGTCTTTTATCGTTCCGGCGCTGTGAATGATACCGTTTAAGCCGCCGTACTGCCGGCAGATATCCGCTATGAGCGATTGAACTTCTTGTTTATCTGTCATGTCCGTTTGTTTGTACACGGCTTGTGCGCCAAGGTCGGACAGCTCTTGCAGCTGGGCTTTTTTACGGTTATCCAGCGCAGAACGCCCCGTTAAAATAAGAACGGCGTCTTTTGCATGCCGGGCGATTTCTTTGGCGAACAAAAATCCGAGACCGCCCGCACCGCCAGTGATCAGATAAACACCTTTATCCTTCCACGGCTTTTCGGCGCCAAACTGTTCAAGACCCGTTTCCTGCCATTGCGCAGTATAGCGCCTGCCGTTTTCATAGCGAATATGCTTGTCATCAGGGTGAGCGCTGCATTCTTTTACATATCGTGACAGCGTGTCTGCCTTGACGTCCGGCTCCGCTTCAATCAGCTGGCCGGTCAGGTTCGGGTTTTCAAGCGCCGCTGTTTTCAAAAGCCCCGTTAAGCCGCAAAGGAGCTGCGTATCCGCTTCTTGAGGCACGACAATCTGAATAAGCTCGCGCCCGCCGGAATTTGAAGCGAGGATTTTCTTCACTTCTTCAAAAGCCTGAACTGCACAGTCTTCAAACCGTTCGTCTTCATTCTTATGCCAATCACGGAGCACATGACAGCTGAAGTCTGTCTGTATGCTGTTCATTTGATCTGTAAACCGGTCAGATATCATGACGTGACGGGTTTTGAAATGGACTGGCGCTTTTTCATGTACAGCCGCCTTCTCTTCCCATACGTGTTTAAAAAATAGTGTATCTGTTTTATCCGTTTCAATTTCCCGTGCGGAATAACCAGTCATTTTCACACATACATCGCCTTGTTCGTCACATATATCAATATCCAGCTTTTGCACGGCATCTTCAGGATTGCTATCGCGGCTGTACGCAATGGAAACCCACATATTGCTTTTACAGCTTTTCAGCACATCAATCTGCTCCAGAGCAAACGGCAGCATCGGCCTTATGTCAGTTCCGTCTCTATCAAGCATCAACCCGATTGTCGCGTGGAATGCCGCATCCAGGAGGCTCGGATGGAGGACAAACTGATCTTTTGTATGAGAAACAGATGACGGGAGTGAGAGTTTCGCGAGCACTTCGCTGTCTTTTGCATAGATTTCCGTGACCGCTTTGTGAGCATCCCCGTATTCAATCCCCATCTGTTTATAAGCTTGATAGCAAGCGTCAGGTGTGATCAGACGACGTGATTCTCTCAACTTGTCAATCTCGATTTTCGCCGGTTCGCCCGCCCGGACAAACGCCGCGCTTCCTTGCGCATAGAGAACGGGCTCTTGTTCTGATGAAGCCGATTCACGATAAACCGTAAATCCCATCTCCCCATTTTCTTCGTCATAAAGACGGAGATACAATTCTGCGGACTCATCCGCCGCTGTAAACGGACGTATCCATACGACATGCTTCAGGCGGACTGTTCCTTCTTCTTTCGTTTCTGCCGCGTGTTCAACGGCTGCCCGGACCATTTCCAGATAAGCCGCGCCCGGTAACGTCCGCTCGTTTTTGACGACGTGATCTTTGAGGAAAAATTCTCCGCCGCTAAAAGAGGACCGAAAACGGACGCCTGACATGTTTGATACATTTTCATGCAGGAGCGGGTGCAGCATGCCTGCATTTTTTTGCGGTAACGAATCTTTTTTTTCCGCCTCGGGCACCCAATACCGTGTTTTTTCAAACGGATATGTCGGCAGGCTGATCCGATTCGGTTTGTTTTCACCGTATAAGAGATTCCAATCCATCGTTCCTCCGCCGGCCCACTTCTCAGCAATCATCTCCAGACTTCCGGAAGAAAGCCATTTATGTATCAAGTCAGGAGCAAGCTCTGCCTGTTTCGTTTTATCAGCTCTGTTCCGCCAGCATCCGCCGGCCGTTTGACCCGCCAGAAAACCTCCCAGCCGTTCTTTAAGCTGTGTTATATTCTGTGCGGTGAAAACAACCCGCTCCTCCATTTGCTCACGGCCGACCTGAAGTGTATATGCCGCATCCTCAAGCGGCACGCCGGGATGAATAAATGCAGACAGCTTCGCAACATACGCTTTAAGCCGTTCTTCGTTTCGGGCAGAAACCGGGAAAATGAATGTCTGTTCTTCCGCAGGTTCAGCATTTGTTCTGTGTGATTCTTCCGGAATAAATTCTTCCAGAATGAGATGCACATTTGAACCTGTCGCCCCGAAAGAACTGATCCCGGCACGCCGCGGATATACTGTTTCGTTTCCGTCTTCCGTCACGGAAGGCTGCTGCCATGCTTCTGTTTGATGCTGGACATAAAACGGTGATTGTTCAAAATCTAAATACGGATTCAGCTCCTCGGAATGCAGAGACGGCACCAGCGTTTTATAGTGAAGCTGCAGGGCGACCTTGCTTAAGCCGCTGATGCCCGCCGCCGATTCAGCATGGCCGATATTGGACTTCACTGATCCGATGGCACAGAACTGTTTGTCCTGTGTGTACTGGCGGAACGCCTTGACAAGGCCTTGAACCTCAATCGGATCGCCGAGAGACGTTCCGGTCCCGTGCGCCTCAATATAACTGACCGTGCGCGGATCGATTCCCGCTTTATCCAGGCATTCCTCAATTAAATCGGCCTGTGCGACCGGGCTCGGCACAGAAATCCCGCTTACTGTTCCCACGTGATTGACGGCACTGCCCTTTATCACCGCATAAATCCGGTCTCCGTCTTTTACCGCCTCCCGCAGCGGTTTTAATAAAACGGCACCGATTCCTTCAGCCGGTACATAGCCGTCTCCGTCTTTCCCGAATGTATGACAAACCCCGTCTGTTGAAAACATGTCCCATAAACCGTATGTCAGATATTTATTCGGATGCAGTGACAAGTTGACGCCTCCGGCAACCGCCGATTCACATTCCCCGCGCCGAATGCTCTCCACAGCAAGGTGAACCGCAGTCAGCGAAGATGAACAGACCGTATCGACCGCCATGCTCGGCCCGTGAAAATTACAAAAATATGAAACTCTGTTTGCGATCTGCGCATAATTAAGAGACAGCGGGAATACATGATCTTCAGAAGAAGCCTGAGCTCCGACCAACGTATAGTCCTTGTGCATCACCCCGGCAAAGACGCCGACGCGCTGTCTCTTATTTTGTCCGCGCGCCTCCGCGAGCGACTTCGGCGTATATCCGGCATCCTCAATCGTTTCCCAGCATGTTTGTAAAAACAGCCGTTCCTGAGGGTCCATTGTTTCAGCTTCCCGCGGCGTAATCCGGAAAAATTGAGGATCAAAGCAATCCGGATCATCAATAAATCCGCCCCATTTTGAAATGCTCTTTCCCGAAGGCGACTTTACATTTTCAAATCGGCGCCAGTCCCAGCGAGACTCCGGAATTTCGGTGACACAGTTTTTTCCTTCTTTCAGGTTTTCCCAGAATTCGTGAATATTTTCGGCTTGCGGATAGCGGCCGGCCATCCCGATAATGGCGATATCTTCATCTTGCGGCACACTGCTTTTCCGCCTTTTTTCTGTTTGCGGCTGCTTCTCCATTTTTGCCTGAGGTGCGCTGAAATGGCTCCCGTGCTGCTCAGTCAGGAAAGCTGCCAGCTCTGCTGCCGTCGTATATTCAAACAGCAAAGTCGGTGAAAGGGTTTCGCCGATTTTTTCGCTGATCGTTTCGACGACGTCAAGCAGTCCGGACGATGTCAGCCCCATTTCATAGTAGCCGACTTGAGAATCAATCTGTTCAAGCGGCTTGCCGATTTTTTCCGCCATCAGATTCATGACATACCGCTCTGCTTCCTCATGCGGGTGTCCGCCTTCAAGCGATGCCGCAACTTCCGGTAAACCGGCTTTTTCAGGAGACTTCTCAGCAGTCTTTCGTTCTGTATTGATCAGCTCGGCATCCCTCACGAGCTTGCTTGTGAAATCTTTCAGCTCAGCTACTTTCCGGCCGGATGCGTTAAAAAACTCCAGTGTAATGTAAATGAGCTCCTTTTCCTGCCGGAGCGACGAACGTTTGATTCTCGTGATGCATCCGGCCTGCAAAGGTTCGGAAGCTGTAAAAGATTCATAGAAAAGAGGCAGAAACAGCCTCTTTTCCCCATTTAACAGCGATGAAATCAATAGGTTTGCGCCGACGCCGCTTCCGTCAAGAAGAGTCGGATGGAACAAAAACCCTCCGGCCTGTCCCATCGCGTCTTTTCCGAGCGATAAATCAAAGGTGACGCCGTCCCGCTCCTCAAACACTTCTCCTTCTGCTTTCATATATCCGCTGTGAACCAATTCCTGGCTTCTGCATTGTGCATACAGCTCATTTAAATCGATGGTGCGTTCCGCCTCGCGTTTGACAGAGTCAAGATCAAGCGTGTCACTGAAAACTGCGGGAGCCGTCTCATGCATTTCCGCTTTGACGTAAATACGTTCGTCCGGCTGCACTCGTCCGCCGCTGACCTCAGCCCCTTTTGCGGTCAGTTTCCAGCGCCCTTCTTTTACCTTTGTACATTCAACCGTAAGCTTGACGGCGCTGTCTTCTTTCGCAATAAGCGGCTGATATATGGATAAATGGCGCAGCTGAAGCCCGTCGTATGAATACCCGCGCTCTTTGAAAATCTGATAAAACATATCAATATAAGCCAATCCCGGAAGGACTTTTTCTCCGTAAACGTCATGATGTAAAATAAACGGATTTTTCAGCGATAAAGTGATTTGCTTATTGAAGTTCTTCACGTTAAACCTCCACTTCATAGGTATCCCAGATGTTTGCCGAAGCTTTTTCGTTCGTTTCTTCTTTGCCCGGCGAAATCAGCCGCTTATTTAATGCAGGCGGTGTTAAAGGATGGCGCTTGATTCGGCGTCCTTCGTCTTCCTGCCACGCTTCCACAATGACATGGGCGTTTGTTCCGCCGTCGGCAAAGCAGTTTATTCCTGCCGCCGGTATTGGTGACGGCCAGTCTGTCAGAGTGCGGCTGAACTGGATATTGGCCTTTTCTCTGTCGAAATGTGCAAGTTCATGCTCACCTGATAAAAACGGGATAAAGCTCTTTTCTTTCAGCATGAGCACAACTTTTATGAAACTTGCAATTCCTTCCGCACAAAGCGGGTGCCCGATGTTCGGTTTCACAGATCCGATTCCGAGCGGTCCGCCATCTGTTGTGCGGTAGACGGATTGAATGGCCTTCAGTTCTAACAGATCAGTGACGACCGTACCTGAGCCGTTCGCTTCAATATGAGTGATGTCTTCCGGCCGTTTTCCGCTTTTTTCAAGAGCTGTCTTCATGACGGCCTTTTGCGCTTCAAGGCTCGGCGTAGCCGGACCCGCCGTTCTTCCGTCATTATTGACAGAAGCCGCCTTCACCACGGCATAAATGGAATCTCCGTCTTTAACGGCCTGAGACACGGTTTTTAAAAGAACCATTCCGACACCCTCGCCCAGTACGACTCCATCGGCGCGTTCGTCAAATACATGGAACGACTGCGATGCACTTAAAATGCCGCGCTGTTCAAACAATTTATGGGTTTCTTCAGATTCAAACAGGCTTACACCGCCGACAACGGCCGCTTTTATTTCTCTTGTTGCAAGGGCGTGAACGGCCATATTCATTCCGACTAAAGCAGAAGAGCAAGCCGTATCGAGGACAACACTCGGGCCGCGCATATCAAAATATTGAGAGAGATTTGCGGCCAAATAGTTCTGGCCCAGCGCGACGATCGGATTTTTCGCGTCCAGCAGTTTCTCTTCACCCGGTCTGTGCCGGCTCCGTCCGCCAAGATACACACCTATTGCCTCTCCTTTTATCTCATCCGGCGTATAGCCCGCGTGATACCACAGATTAAGACATTCTTCCAGAACGGCCAAAGCTTGAGGATCCATTGCCTTCACATCCTCTTCAGCCAGCAGAAAGAAATCCGGGTCAAATTGATGAATTCCGTCAAGCATTCCCGCGTAATAAGGTGTCTTCAAACCCCAACGCTCATCCGGGACAGGACGGATGGCCGAACGGCCTTCAGCCAAAAGCGACCAGTACGCCTCTAAGGAAGCCGCCCCCGGAAACCGGCAGGACATGCCGACGACCGCGATATCTTCCCCGTAAATCTGTTTTCCGGCCGGCTCTTCCTCCGCCTTAACAGCTTGTGTTTCAATTACCGGCTCATCCGGCGCCTTCATAACAGGCCCCGCCGTCATATCAAACAGATCTGACAAAACTTCTGTATATCCATCGAGAAGCCAATTTGCGAAAGATTGAATCGTCGGATATTCATACAGAATGGACGGGTCAAGCGATGCTGAGAGATTCCGATTGATCCGCTGCAAAAGCTGGGCAAGGATAATGGAGTCCACTCCGTAATCTTGGAATAATACGTCTGTCTCAAGCTGATCCTGGTCAATCCGCAGCTCTTCAGAAAATAATCCCATCAGCCACTCTTCTGTTTTCTTTGTTAATTGTTCGTTGTCCGCGGCCATATCAGCTGTTTTTTCCGGTTTTACCGCAGCCGGACTTATCGGCTTATCCTGGCTGCTTTGCCGCATGAACTGCTCCGGTTTCCACAGCTTAGGATTCAGAACGGCCGGCAGCACAGGGCCTCTTGCTGATGCAAGAAGTATGCCGTCAAGAAGCTGTAATCCTTCTGCATTCGTGATGCTGTATAAACCGCTCTCTTTATAAGCTTTGTTCGTTACTTCGCCCATTCCGGTTTCTTTCCAGTTCGGCCACTGAATGCTTACGATCGGCAGCTGCTCTTTGTATGAGTTTGCAAAATAGTCCATATACGCATTGGCCATGGCATAGTCGGCCTGTCCTGCTGAAAGCGCCGGTATCGCAGCTGACACGGAAGAAAACAGGACGAAAAACTTGAGCGGTTCGCCGCTGAGAACATTGTATAACGCCTGAAGCCCGTCTACTTTCGGCTCGAGCACACGCTGTATATCCTCATCGGTTTTTCTGATGAATGCGAGCGTCTCTTTATCAGTCACACCCGCGCAGTGGATAACCCCGCCGATTGGTCCGAGCGTCTGTTTGATCTGATCCAGTTCTTGTCTCAGTCCGGCTTCATCCGCTAATGGGACGGACAATACCTTCACTTGTACACCTTTGGATTCCAAGTCGAGAACGGCATCAATTTTCGCTTTTACAGAATCCTGCACCCCATTCAGGCCGCCCGTCCACTCATGTCGCGGCGGAAGGGTCTCACGGCCGGTAAGCACCAGTTTTTTCACTCCGTAATGTTCGGCAAAATGGCGTGCGCATAAAAGACCGATCCCCCTCGTGCCCCCGGTAATCAGCAGCGCATGGCGGTGCGGAAAATCAATTCGCCCGCCTTTCATCTCTATGTTTTCTGAGGCTCTCAATACGGCACGGTAACGCACGCCGCCTCTACGGCAAACTTCCGCATCATCAGTACGGGCATGAAACTCATCGGCAATTTGCTTCGCCAATATGTCGTCCGAAAACGCTCCTTCAAGGTCGAGATGCCTTGATGACAGATGGCTGTACTCGTACGCCAGCATTCTGTACAGACCGGCCCGTTTTGCTCCTGTTATTTGATTGGCCTCTTTTTCTATTGACTCAAGGTCTTTCGTGACACAAAGCAGTGTCATTCCTTCTTTATGCCCATGCTCAATCAATTGCTGAAGCCATTGGATACCGGTCATGTCTTCAGAATCTTCTTTCGCTGCGCCGAGGAGGTCGATGACTCCGTCAAACGCCTGCCAGTCGTATTCACCGGTAAAGCCTGATGCGGTGATAATACGGTGATTCGGGATATGCGCTGCGATTTCTTCCGCGAGATTGATCGTGTCCCCGGCGGTCAAAATCGCAACGGGGCGTGCGCACGTTTCACGCAGTTCAAGCGGACTCTGTTCCCATTGTTTCGTCAGAATACGTTTGATCCGTTCCTCCGTATGGACCTTATTTTTGTCAGGATTCTCAGGCACCCAATACGTATCTTTCGCGAACGGATAAGACGGTAGACTGAGTAAACGCGGTGTGCCTTTTTCATACAGCCGGTTCCAATTCAACACGCCGCCTTTCACCCATACCTCTGCCAGCTTGGCGAATTTTCCTTTTCTGATCCAGGCGTCAATGACGATGTCCATATCTTCATCCGCCGTAAACAGTGCAAACGTATCTTTATTGCGGTGGGACTGGCCGGTATACAGTCCGGCGATGTTTTTCTCATTTTCCGTAAATGCTTCCAGCTTTGTTTCCAATTCCGCCATCGTCGCTGCAAGAATGGCCAAGCGCTCTTCCATTTCGTCCCTTCCGGTTTGCAGCGTATAAGCGACGCCCGCCAAGTCTTGATCTGTATACGGCGTTTGGCGGATCGCTTTTTGCAGCTGCTGCGCCTGTTCAAA
The DNA here is from genome assembly GCF_056399565.1 of Bacillus sp. 01N42_2. Lineage (NCBI taxonomy): Bacteria > Bacillati > Bacillota > Bacilli > Caryophanales > Bacillaceae > Bacillus > Bacillus sp. 01N42_2. The sequence goes on from NZ_JBFTRO010000002.1 coordinate 207,827, forward strand.
CAGTTTTTCTTTTGATTTGGCTGACAGAAGGATGATTGCCGGATTTTCCGGGCTGTGCTCAGGCTGAGCGGTTTCTTTCGGGACATACTCTTCAATGACAATATGGGCGTTGACCCCGCCGATGCCAAATGAGCTGACCCCGGCCCGGCGCGGAATCGCATTTCCGTTTCTATCTTCCGCAGCGGTCCACTCCTGATTTTCCCGCACGATGTAGAAAGGACTGTCATCCAGCTGAATGTAAGGATTGATCGTCTCGCAATGAAGGCTTTTCACCAGCGTTTTGTGCTTCATTTGCAAAAGCACTTTCATGACGCCTGATACTCCCGCGGCAAGCTCTAAATGGCCGATATTGCTTTTGACCGAACCGATGCCGCAGCGGTGACCGGAGACTTCAGGCTCTTGATTTGTTTTCGCCAGCTCGTGAAACGCCGCTTTCAAACCGTTTATTTCAATCGGATCACCCAATTCCGTTCCTGTACCGTGCGCTTCAATATACGTGACGGTGCTCGGGTCCACTCCCGCTTTCCGATATGCTTTCACCAATAAATCAGCCTGCAGTTTCGGATTCGGCGAGGTTAACGTATTCGCCCGGCCGCCATGGTTTTCAGCCGTACCGCGGATCACGCCGTAAATCGGATTGCCGTCACGTTCTGCATCTGTCAGTTTCTTCAGCATCAGAATTCCCGCGCCTTCTCCTCTGACATACCCGTTGGCATCTTTGGAGAAGGTTTTGCATTTTCCGTCTTTGCTGAGCATGCCTGCTTTGCTGTAGCTGATATGCGCTTCTTCCGTCAAAATCGTGTTGATCCCTCCGGCAATCGCCATGTCGCATTCTCCGTTTTCTATGGCGGATACCGCCCGATGGATCGCCACAAGCGAGCTTGAGCATGCTGTTTCAATCGGCTCGCTCGGCCCGTGAAGATTTAACAGATAACTCAGACGGTTCGGACCTATGGAAGGAATCATGCTGCCTGTCGCCGCATGTCCTTCCGGCGCAAGACCTGCTCTTGTGAACAAATCTTTATAACCGGTATTTCCGGTTCCGATAAAGACGCCCGTATTTGTGCCGGAAAGGCTCTCCGGCTTACAGCCCGCATCTTCTATCGCCCGCCACGCATAAGTCAATAACAGCCGCTGCTGCGGATCTAAATATTGAGCTTCCCGCGGTGAAATTCCAAAGAACAGCGGATCAAATTCAGCTATTCCGTCGATAAAGCCGCCCCACTTGATATTCGTTTTATTCCCTTCAAGATTCGGGTCGCCATTAAACGCTTCCCAATCCCAGCGGTCTTTCGGGATCGTTGTGATCGAATCTTTTCCTTCTTTCAGATTGCGCCAAAATTCCTCTATATCTTTCGCGCCCGGGAATCGGCCGCTGATTCCGACAATCGCAACCGGGTCAAAGCGGCGCGGTTCTTTTGTCTCTGCCGCAGCGTGCATTACCGTCGCGAAACGCTTTCTTCGCTGCGTTTTCGGCTTATGGGCTTTTGGCTGCTCTTTTTTCGACGTCTCTTTCTTCTTTTCGCCGAAACGGCCCGGGTGCTCTTTTGCCAAATATTCGGCCAGGCCGCTGATCGTCCCGTGCTCAAAGAAAATCGTCGGCGCCAGCTCCAGCTGATACGCTTCATTTAATTGATTTGTAAAGACGGTGAACGTTACGGAATCAAAACCGTATTCACTTAATTCCGTCTCAATCTCAATATCCTCACGGCCGACTTTTAAAATTCCGCTTACCATGTCTGTCAAAGCGGTATGAAGCATTGGAAGAGCTTCCTCTTCATCTTGTTTTTCTTCCGGCTGAGGAGGAAGGCCGGCATCCTCATCTGTCAAATATTCCGCTAAACTGCGGATCGTGCCGTGCTCGAAGAAGATCGTCGGCGCCAGCTCCAGCTGATACGCCTCATTTAATTGATTTGTAAAAACGGTAAATGATACAGAATCAAAGCCGTATTCACTCAGCTCCGTATCAATATCAATCTCGTCTTGGCTGACTTTTAAAATCGAACTGACCATTCGGATAAGCGAATCGTGCCATTGGCCTGATGAAACGGCTGATACAGGCTCTGCCGTCTTCTCCTGCTGTTTGTCAGCTTCAGAAATGGATAGGAACGTCTGTTTCAATTTTGCCTTGTAGCCTTCAGCTGCTAACACTTGCGGCTTTTCCTGAGCCAGACCTTCATAGAATGCAGCCAGGCCGGCAGCCTTTTGAAGCGGAACCATGCCGAAAGCTTTTTTCATCATTCTCTCCGTCTCGTCTCCCGCCTGCATGCCGCCGTCTTTCCACAGTGTCCAGTTAAAGGCGACCGTTTTTCCGTGCCGCAGGCCATTCTCCGTAAGGGACTGCCTGTAAGCGGCGTACGCATCCATAAACGCGTTGCCGGCGGCATAATCAGCCTGCCCGATATTGCCGAGAACGCCGGAAACACTGGAGAACAATACGAAAAAGTCAAGGCTGCAGTCTTTGCTGGCTTCATCTAAATAAGCGGTGCCGATCACTTTCGGATCCAGCACTTCCCGGAATTCTTCCTTCGTTTTTTGCAGCAGGAAGCGGTCTTGTATCACGCCCGCAGCGTGAATAATTCCGTTAAGCTCCCCGAATTCCGCCGTAATCTCTTTTATCAGCGCCTCATTTTCCCGCCGGTCTGCCGCATTCAGCTTTTTCCAGACGACATGTGCGCCCGCATGTTGAAGCATGGCGATTTCACGCTGCTTGGCTTCTGTCACATTTGAGCGGCCGGTCAGAATGATCTTCGGGTGTTTTACGCGATCAGTGATTTCTTTTGCAAACATCAAACCTAAGCTTCCGGCGCCTCCGGTAATCAGGTATACGCCTTCGTCCTTCCAGACGGGTCCGCTTCCTGGAGGATGCATTTCTTCCCAGGCCTTCACATACCTTTTTTCTCCTTTATAACGGATCTGTTTATCATGCGGCCGATGACTGTCGTTTTTCAGTTTTTGAGCGACAGTAGGTATTTTGCCGATTGAATCTATTTCGATGAGCTGACAGTCAAGTTTTCCGTATTCCAGCTCGGCTGTTTTTAACAAACCTGTTAATCCGGTAAACAATTGCTGGCTGCCGTCTGCTGAAATAACGGTCTGAATCAGAATGCGGCCCTGCCTTTTTTCGCTCATAATCCGCCGGATGTGTTCAGCGATCATCTGCGCATAGGTTTGGAAGCGTTCAGCGGCTGTTCCGCCCTCACCTTCCGCAATCAGCAGTTCGGCGTCTTTCAGGCCGGATGCCGCTTCATCTTTTAGATGAACTGCATCTTCACAAAGAATGATCAAATGCTCATCAGCATGCACAGAAGCTTTCTCGGATGCCGCAGCTTCTTTCCATACCGGTGTAAACAAGACCTTTTCCGAGCCGGATGGCTGAGCCGATTCTGCATCGCCTTCAAGCACTCTCGTAGAGAAGCCTCTCACCTTCACGCAAAGCGCTCCTGTTTCGTCGTACAGGTCAATGTCGGCTTTCTGCATGGAATCACCGGTTTGATATCCTTCGCTGAAGTATGCATGCGCCCGCATAGTCGGCGTGCACGCTTTGATGACTTCAAGGTATTCCAGCGCAAACGGCAGAATCAGCTTTTGTCCGGAAAACTCCTGCATAATGCAGATCGTGGCCGTCTGAATAGCCGAATCAATGATGCTCGGATGAAGTGTAAATTGTCCGTTCGTATGAAAAACAGAATCCGGAAGCTGTATGGCAGAAAGCACTTCTCTTTCACCGATAAAGGCGGACTTAATGCCTTGGAAGGCTTTTCCGTGAAACATCCCCCTGCTCCTGCCTTCCCGGTAAAAGGACGCCGGATCTAGAATGTCCGCTGTGCACCTGCTTTGTATGGCAGAAAGGTCTGCCTCAGGCTCTCGGTCTGCCTTTTTGATTTCAGCCCGTCCTTGGCTGTGCAGCACTTCTTCATCGTCAGCGTTTACGCTGTAAATGTCATACGAGATAATGCCGTCTTCTTCAGGAAACAGCGCAATATGGACTTGGCGCTCTTGTTCGTGAACGACGATCGGTTTCATCCAGACCGTATGATGGAGCGTTATTCTGTCTTGATCCTTTAATAAACCGCCAAGCGCCCGTTTTACCGCTTCATAAGACATTTCCAAATATGCCGCTCCCGGCAGCACCGCTTTTTCTCTGACCACATGATCCTTCAGGAAAAATTCAGAGCCTGTAAACCGTGAGCTGAACCGCTGAACGGCCAAGTCTGACGTGTTTTGCTGCACGAGCGGGTGTAAAACAGAGATTCCGGTGTGTGCGGCAGATGTTTTCGTTTCAGCTTTTTTCGGCCAGTACGGTTCCTTAGCAAACGGGTAGACCGGCACACTGATCCGCTTCGGATGCTTGTCTTTGTAAAGCTTGTGCCAATTGATGGCGACACCTTTACTCCACATTTCACATAGCTTCGAACCTTTTCCTTTCGCAAGCCATTTCTCAATGAGTTCAGCGCTGTCATCATCATCAGAAAGCCAGGCGATGTCTTTTGCCTGCTGTTTTTCTCCCCTGAAGCAGCCTGCTACAGCCGGCTTATCATTGATAAAATCGGCAAGCTGCCGCTTCAGCTCCGCAGCGCTGCTTGTGATAAAGGCCGCACGCTCCTCCATCGCTTCCCTTCCGACTTGGAAAGTGTAGGAAATATCCGCAAGATCGGCGTCCGTTTTTGCATCGAGAAAAGCCAGCAGCCGTTTTGCGTACTCCTTCAGACGGTCTTGTTTTCTGGCAGACAGCGGAATAATGTACGGACCTGTCCATTCTGCTGCTTCAGACACCTCGGGATATTCTTCAAAAATCGCATGTGTATTTGTTCCGCCAAGCCCGAAAGAGCTTAAAGCCATGCGGTGCGCTGTGTTCTCACGGGTTAACTCTTTTTTTCCTTCCGCAACGTAAAACGGAGAGTCTTCTAAATGAAGATGAGGATTCGGCTCTTTGTAATTGATGCTCGGCGCGATTTCCTGATGATATAAGCTCATGACGACCTTGATGCAGCCCGCCATTCCGGCGGCTGTATCCAAATGCCCAAGATTTGTTTTGACTGAACCGATGCCGCAGTATTGTTTTTTATCTGTGTATCGGCCGTACACAGATTGAAGCGCGGACAGTTCGATCGGGTCGCCGAGTTTTGTTCCCGTGCCGTGCGCTTCGACGTACGCGATCGTTTCAGGATGGATGCCCGTCTGATCGATGACCTTCTGAATGACCTCAGCCTGTCCTTTGACGCTCGGCGCGTAAAATCCGACCTTATCCGCTCCGTCGTTATTGACGCCGATTCCGCGCAGCAGCGCATAAATATGGTCGCCGTCCCTAACGGCATCGGACGCTTTTTTCAAAAGCACGGCACCGGCCCCTTCACCGCCGATCATTCCGTCAGCAGCCGCGTCAAACGCTTTAATATGCCCGTCGCTTGAAAAATTCAGCCCAGGCTGATGAACATACCCGGCACTTGATTCCGTATGAAGGGTCGCACCGCCGACAAGGGCGTACTTGGCTTCGCCGGACTGCAGGCTTTGAAAAGCCGAATGCAGACCGATTAAAGAAGATGAGCAGTTGGCATGGACAAAATAGCTCGGCCCTTTCAATCCGAGTTTATGAGAAATCATCGTCGGAATCGTCCCGCTTTGGGCAAGCACCCATGACACATAGCCATCCGGCGTTTCCAGCTGTGCTGTCGTCTCCTCCGGCAGCAGGCTGCGGTAAGAGTTGGCGCTTGCAGACATATACACGCTTGTTTCCGGAATGTCTGTTGAGACATATCCCGCATCCTCAATCGCCTTCCATGAATGGAGCAAAAGCATTCTCAGCTGAGGATCCATATATTCCGCATCTTTCGGTGAAAAGCCGAAGAAACCCGGATCAAACATTTCTTTTCCTTCTAAAACGGCTTTAGCCGGGACGAAGCCGGGATGATCAGCCAGTTCTTCAGAAACACCGAAACGGCGGAGCTCCTCTTTTGAAAAGAAGGCGATGCTTTCTTTGCCTTCTTTGATGTTATTCCAAAACTCATAATGGTCTTTCGCTCCTGGAAACTCACAGGATATACCGATAACCGCGACGCTTTCTTCATAATAATCGGGAAATTTCCCCGTCAGGTTTTCGCGGTTTTCTGCATTCATTTTCTTTTCTGATACAGATGCAAAAACGGTTTCTGACGGTTTTTGTTCAGCGATATACCGGCTGATGTCTTTTACCGTCGCGTATTCAAACAGCTCCGTCACACTGAAATCACAATCCAGTTCCCGCGACATCCGTTCAGTGACAGTTACGGCAAGGAGCGAATCCCCTCCCGCATCAAAAAAGCGGTCATCAAGCGCTATGTCACTGCTTTTTAATACGTCCTGCCAAATCGCAAGCACCGCCTGCTGAATATGAGATGAAGAAAATGTTTTTGTTTCCGGCTTTTTCTCTGTCAAATCGCTCGCTGCAAGAAGCTTGCGGTCAACTTTTCCGTTCGGCGTAAGCGGCAGCTCTTCAAGACGGACAAAGGAAGCTGGCGCCATATAGGCCGGCAGCGCTTGTTTCAAATGCCTGCGCAATTCCTTTGAAGACGGAAGCTTCTCTCCGTTTTTCAGGATATAAAATGCGCAAAGCTTTTCATTTCCGGAGTGATTGTTTACAACAACAACGCTTTCCTGTACGGCCGGATGGGCATTCAGCCGGCTCTCAATATCTCCGGGTTCAATCCGGTAGCCGCGAATTTTGACTTGGCTGTCCATCCGTCCCATGTATTCAATGCGGCCGCCGGGAAGAAAACGCGCCATATCGCCTGTTTTATAAAGTTTTGATCCCTGTTCCAGCCGGTGGCTGACAAAGGCTTTGTCCGTCAGCTCAGGCTTGTTGAAATACCCTCTTGCCAATCCGTCTCCCGCAATACAAAGCTCTCCCGGCACCCCTTCTAAAACAGGGTTGAGGCTGGAATCCATCATATACACACGGGTGTTGGCAATCGGGCGCCCGATCGTAAGCGCGCTCTCATTTTCCGTTATACGCTGCACCGCGGACCAGATTGTCGTCTCTGTCGGCCCGAACATATTCCAAGCCTCACTTTTCGTATCGAGAAACTGCTGCTTCAATTGCTCGCTAAGCGCCTCACCGCCGCAAAGGATTTTCACCTTTTCTTCATTTGTCCATCCGGAATGAAAGAGCATTTTCCACGTAAACGGCGTCGCCTGCATGATCGTCGGTTTGTACTCCTTAATCAGTTCTTTCAGCTTCCGTGCATCTTTTGTGACTTCTGTCTTACAGATATGGCATTCCGCTCCTGTGATTAAGGGAAGGTACAGCTCCAATGCTGCGATGTCAAAGCAATATGTCGTGACGGCAAGCAGTTTATCTTCGGACGAAAGCCCCGGTTCATGCGCCATCGAGATCAAGAAATTGGTCAGCGCCCGATGCGGAATCATGACGCCTTTCGGTTTGCCCGTGCTGCCCGACGTGTAAATGACATACGCCAGGTCTTCAGGCGTCACCAGCCGTTTCAGCGCCATTCTTTCCCCCGCGGTCTCTTCAATATCAGACCAATCCCGATCAATGGCTGCTGTCTGCACGCCTCCCCAGTTCAAAGAGTGCTCTAAATCAGCTGTCGTCAGGCACATTGAAATCCTGCTGTCAGCAATCATATATTCCAATCTGTCAGCGGGGTAAGAAGGATCAAGCGGCACATACGCTCCCCCGGCTTTTAAAATGCCGAGAAGGCCGACAGCCATATGCAATGAACGATCTGTATAAATGCCGATGAGATCATCAGGCCCCGCGCCGTGCGCCTGCAAATAGAGCGCCAGTTTCGTGCTTTTTTCATCAAGTTCACGGTATGTCAGTTTTTGCTTTTCATACACAACTGCACAGGCATCAGGGGTTTCTGCCGCCTGACGTTCGAATAATTCATGGAAGCAGGCATCCGGATACTCGCGGCTTGTCTCATTCCAAGTCTTAAAAATCTTTTGCTCCTCGCTTTTTGTCATGAGAGAAACATTCTCAAGCGGCATATCCGCGTTTGCCGTCAAAGATTCTGCTGCCTGTACAAATTGGTTGAAAAGTCTGGCTGCCCCGGCTTCATCAAATAATTCAGTGCTGTATTTAATTGTAAGATCCATGCCCGATGCTTCTTCCCACATTTCAAATACAAGATCATATTCCCCTTCCTGATGAATGCCTTTTACAAACTCACAGGAGAATTCCTTGTATTCATCAAGCATCGATTGGTAGCTTGAATGCTGCAAAAAATTCTGATAGAAAAAAGCATTAGTGAAAATAGGCGAACCGTTCTGCCGAGGTGTCGCATGAATATCACGCACCATTTTCGGAAACGGATAAAATGAGTGATCCAGTCCGTCCAAAACCGCATCCTGCACCTTTTGAACAAAATCAGCAAATGTTTCTTTCCGTCCGGCTCTGCTCCGGATGGGAAGCATGTTAAGAAAATGGCCGATCACCCCGTCAAAGCGTTCTTCCGGTCTGACCATTGCAGGCATGCCTGTCACAATATCTTCCTTATCCGTATACTTGCTTAAAAGCACCATGTAGCAGCTCAGCATGACGGTGGACAAATGAATCGAACGCGATGCGGCAAATGCCGTGACATTTTTCAGCAGCCGTTCAGGAAGCCTGCGTGTCAGCGTTTCTTCTGTAAACCCCGGAGCACTGCTGTCCGTGCGCATCGGCGGAAGCTGAAGATCGGGCAGGCCGCCTCCGAGCTGTTCCATCCAGTAAGCGCGGTCTTTCTTGCTTTCCTCACTTGCCAAGTACCGCTTTTCCCAAACCGCGTAATCTGAATGTACGGAAGCACCAGCTGTAAATTCTTCTCCCTGCAGCAGCGCCTGATAGTGATCCAGCAGACTGTGAATAAATGTAATGGATGAAATACCGTCAAACACGATATGGTGAATGACCGTTAAAAGATAATGTTCCGAGATGGATTTTGAAAGCAGCTGCACACGCAGCAAAGGCCCGCCTTCTTTGACAAACGGCTCTTTCACTTTTTTTCGTATCAGAGTTGGTATTTGTGATTCATTTACGTCAGAAATATCTTCTTCCGAAAATACAAAAGGATCAGCCGCTTCTGCAAAATAAAACCCGCCGTCTGTTTCCTTTACGGCGCTTTTGAGTATCGGGTGCTGTTTTAATACAAGCTGAAACGCCTGTTTCAGTTTCTCTTTGTCGATTTCTGATGTGAATCGGAAACAGAGCGGGACATGGTATGCAGCCGATTCCGGCGACATTTTCTGCAATGTCCACAGCCCTTTTTGAACTTCTGAAAGCGCTGGCGCCGTTTGTTTGCTCTCCCGTTCTGCCGGCGGTTCGGCTTTTGCCGGGTGTTGGTCAACGGACATGCTTGCCGATTTTTCAGCAGTATAAGCGGCTAAAGCGCCAATCGTCGGGTTTTTGTGCAGCTCTCTTGCCGTCAGCCGGATATGATACGTTTTTTCGATTGATCTGGCGAGTTTCATCATCTTAATCGAATTGACGCCAAGACTTTGAAGCGGTGTATTTGAATCAACAAGTTCATCCGCGATGGAAAGTTCCTCTTTCAGAAAGCGGATAAAATCCCGTTCAATTTCTTTCTCTTTAGAAGCTGATTCCGAAGTGCCGTCTTCTTGCCCGTTATTATGTAATGAAGCAAATTGCCCTTGTTCGAATGAATGTTTCAGCTGGGTGCGCTGGATTTTTCCGATCGCCGTCTTAGGAATGTCTTCTTTCGCAACCGGAAGCAGATAGTCAGGGGTGACGCCGATTCGCTGTGTCACGTGCTGGTGAATGTGATGAAGAAGCTTCGTCATGCGGTTCTCATCCAATGGAACAGATGTCACAAAGAAAATCGCCAGCTCATCTGTCGTGCTTTGATTCGGCCGGACGGCGCATGCCGCTGTATATGACGTTTCGATTTCCGGCAATTCCTCAACGGCTGATTCAATGGCGTGGCTGTAATAATTCACACCGTTGATAATGATGGCATCTTTCGTGCGGCCCGTTATCGTCAGACGGCCTTCCCGCAGAAATCCGAGATCTCCCGTTTCAAACCAGCCGTCTTCTGTAAAGACAGTCTCATTTAAGTCCGGCCGCTCATAATATCCGCTCGTCACAGTCAGACCCGACACTTGAAAGCGGCCGATTTCTCCTTCTTCCACCACCTGATTGCGGTCATCCGCAATTCTCATATTAAACCCCGGAATCGGCAGACCGATCTCCACGAAGCGGTCGTCATCACTCGTGTTTTCCAGCGTGAATTCATCTGAGAAAATAACCCCTGAAGACGTTTCAGACATTCCCCATGCGGGACGGATGGCATTAGCCGGCAGACCGTGCGGCTCTAAAAGCTCCATAATTCTGCGTCCGACTTTCGCAACCGCGGCCTCCCCTCCGTTCAGCATATAACGCATGGAGGATAAGTCCCATTTCCGCGTTTGAATCTCTTCTGCGAAATCGGCGAGAAGTCCGAAGGCAAAATTGGGCGCCCACGTGACTGAAGCACGGTAATGATCAATCAGATCGAGCCATTTTAAAGGGTCCATCAAAATGGATTCACTCGGTATGTTGATTTCTTCACACCCGAGATAAACATCACGCAGATGAAGCATTCCGATGCCGCCGACATGGTCAAAAGGCATCCAGTTAAACGTGACATCCTCACTTGTATAGCCTTGCATCTGAATATTTCCTTTGACCATGCAGACGATGTTTTCATGACTGAGCATCACAGCTTTCGGCGTGCCCGTGCTTCCCGAGGTCAACAGCAGCATCGCCAGATCTTCCGGACGGGGATAATGGCAGTCTGTATCCATTTCATGCGCCGAAAGATCTTCTGCCGCCAAAGCGCAGAACCCGGAAAGCTCCTGATCCTTCGCCCATTCAGTCATCTCCTTCAGCACTTCACGGCTTGTGATGACATACGGCTGATTCAAAAGCGTCCAAGCGTCTTTCAGTTTTTGCGTCCCGCTGTTCATTTCTGTATAAGCCGGAGCGGCCGCAAGCGGAACCGGGATCGCTCCTAAAAAAACACAGCCCCAAAAGGCAGGAATCAGCTGAGAATTGTCACTGAGCTGTAAAATGACTTCATCATGGGCTTTCACGCCTGATTGGCGGAGTCCTTTCACAATCGAAAGAGCGATCTTTTTCAAACCGCTGTAAGTCTGATACACTTCGGTGCCGTCAGGCTGTATATATGTGATGCCCTTTTGATCTCCCGCTGCCGCGGCGGTTTTATGCAGGACTTCAGGAATCGTCATCGGCTGATCCGCTGAAAGCCGCAATGATTTTCCATAGCTGACAGATGGCTTGAGTAACCCGCTTGCCTTCATATCACTTTTCATAGAGCTGCCTCCATTTCATCTGTATGTCTTATACTCCGTACATCGTCGTGATTCGTTTTTTCACTTCATCATCATGAAACGTCTGGTCATGCATGATTAACTCCTTCTCAATGACGGCCGGAAGCTGCTCGCGAAACGGCGTCACCAAGTGCCTTTTCAATGTGATTAACGAGTTTCTCGGTTTTTCCGCAAGCTCACGGGCCAGTTCCTGTGCGTATCCCAATACTTCCTGCCTCGGAAGCACTGGAAAAGGCACCCCTCTTTTCTCCAGGTCACCGCCGCGGTAATGGCCTCCGTTTAACAGCATTTCATGTCCGAGGCTTGCCCCAAGCTTCTGCGGAACGATAAAGGTAGCGCCCATTCCGGGGGTGAAGCCGTATTTCATAAAGTTTGCGGTATACACGCTTTCTTTGCTTAAAATGACAAAATCACTGAAAAGCCCCATGACAAACCCGCCTCCGATTCCGTGACCCTGCATCGCGGAAATGACGGGGATATCACATTCCAGCGCCAAAGAGTACATCCGGTCTTCCGTAAATTTCGTGATGCCCTGCTGAATCCTGAGTAAGCCTTCCTGTGTGCCTCCGGAAGCAAAGTAATGACCGTAGCCTGTTAAAATCACAGCTTTATAGACGGACGATTTTTTAATACGGGCGAAAGCCTCCATCAATCCATCCGTCAGCTCTTTGGAGAAGGCATTTTTGTGGGTTTTATCCTGCATTGTCACTTGGATAATTTCCGATTCAATTTCGAGCAGTTCGACTGCGGCGTTCGGCATGATATCCTCCTAACTGTTCTCCGTTTCCCAAGGAAGCCGCCCCGTTTCTGCATAACGGATGATGGCTGATTGGTTATCCTGATCTGAAAACATCGCTTGATTTTCGGCTAAAGCAGCGGATTTCGAACGATGAACAAGGTCGTTTAAGGAATCCATATATCGTTTATAGCGGATGACTGCTTTTTTCGACAGCGGGCGAAGGCGCAGCAAATGCTTTCTCAGCTCTGTTGCGCTGTCCGAAACGCATACGTCACAAAGTCCCCATTCAAGTGCCTGCCTTGCCGGCACGGGCTTTGTCATAATCGTCATATAATGCGCCTTTTGAAATCCGATTCTTTGAATTAAAAACGGCAGAACGCATGCGGGATACAGCCCGAATAACAGTTCAGATAAACTGAATGAAGCACTCTCGTCTGCGATGACGATATCGCACGCGGCAGCAAATCCGACACCTCCCGCATTTACTTTTCCACGCACGCGGGCGATGGTGATGTACGGCCCGGATTTTAATGCCAGCCACAAACGGTAAAGCGGCTCCTGTGATTCCGCATGCTGCATGCCCTGTCTCATTTTCTCGTACATCTCATCGAAATCCGCCCCGAAACAAAATACCTCCGGCAGCCCTTCAAGCACTACGGAGGTGACGGAGTCCCCACATTCAGAAAGAACATGCAGACATTCCTCCACTAAACGCTCATTAATCGTATTGTTGGCTTCAGGCCGATAAAAGGTGATGAAACAGACATTTTGCTGAAAACGGACCTTTATCGTCTCATAGGTCACGGGATCCACCTGTATTTCCGGTGAAATTCCGTGATTTCTTCCAAATATAAACGGGGGCTTCCGGTATGATGGTCTAAAATGTTCGGAATCATATTCATGTCCAATTTGACATTCCGGGTTCCGAATTTGACCAAACCGCTGCCTTTAAACAGTTCTTCATACTCCTCCATGGACAGCCTGTATCTGTCGTTCAGATGCTCTTCTATCTTGAAAGAATGCTGCCGCGCCTGTCCCTCAGGCGTTACAACACCGCTGTAAAATTCCGAACAGCATCCTGACCCGTAGGAGAAACAGCCGATCCGTTTAGAAGTGCCGAATGCCCCTTGGTCAATCGTACTGGCAAGAGCCAATAAAGAGGCTGCGCCCATAATGTTGCCGACACGTTGGCAGTAGCGGAGCCCCGGCTCTACCCTTGTTTGAAAATCCTGTTCGATCTCAGCGTTTTTCGCTTTTGCAAGCTTTCGCATCATCGTCCGGTGGGCTCCTTTTACCATGCCGCCAAACGGTGTATGGAAGGCAAGGTAGTGAAACGTCTCTTTGTAGTCAGCGCCCGGCACACGGTTTTTGTACTCGCGAAATGTCTGTTCACAGCAATCAAGGTAAGACATCAATGACAAGTCGGCGTCACCGGCTTCACTGTCAGGGATCGGGCGGCATGTATCCATCACCTCATAGCCGTAGTAGCCGTTTGCCCCCGCATCCGCCTGAAATACGATCGGATTTTCACCGATCAATAAGGCGACGGCACCCGCTCCGGCGCTCGGTTCTGCGTAAGACCAATCTTCGCTTAACGCATCGCCGCCTTCGGCAATTAAAAACCGGGAAATATCAGTTGCAACGACAAGCGCTTTCGCTCCTGGGGAGGTCTGGGACAAAATAAAGTTAAGCGCCATCTGCAGGCCCGCCGTTCCTGAATAGCAGGCTTGCTTCAGTTCAAATAAACGGCAGTTCCGGTTGAGGCCTAAGTAATCATGAATATATGTACTGAGTGATTTTCCGAAGTCGATGCCGGACTCCGAGCAGGTAATCAGCAGCTCGATTCTGTCTTTTTCAGCCTCTGTCAATCGGTCGATAATCGGCTTTGCCGCGTTAACGCCGAATGTAACGGGGTCTTCATAGGGAAGCGCCACCGCTTTTTCTTTCATCAGTAAATTCTCAAATCTGGCAGGGTCTAAGTTTCTGTACTCCGCCAGCTGCATGACATCGAGGTATGCCGTCCCGCCAAACACATTTATCGCTTCTATTCCGGCAGCAGTCATGAACTTCGCCTCCAATATGAATTTTGAGCTTTAGATTTTTGCGCCGTTTTATCAGACGGCCTGTACCTTTTCATAAAGCTTTTCAGCCAATTCGCCGATGTTTGAGACTCCTGTCAGCTCCACACGCGGGATCTGCAAAGATAATTCCTCCAGCATCATCGTGATAATTTCTGCACGATCCACTGAATCCGCCCCCAAATCAACTAAACGGTCTTCATGTGAGAGCCGTTCGCCTTCTAAATCAGGCAAAACCTCGTAAATTGTGTTCTGCAGCAATTCAAAGATTCTATCTTTACTCATTGTCAGTTCCTCCCTGTTTCATCCTTTTTATGAATATTCCATGTTTTCAATCTATCATTTCGTCTTGTCAACACGTTTGCAAAAATGAACGTAACTTCTGATTCAAAAGCGAGGCCGTCTCTTCCATCAGCCGCAGGCCGATTCCATCGGCATGGCGGTTTTTCCAGGATTCCAGCTCCGTACCTTTCACCCATTGATTAAAGGCTCCCAATGCCGGCCCGCAATGAATCTGATAATCTACCTTGGCATAGGGATCTCCTTTAATCGCCGAGGCGGAGCTTTGCCTGAAATACCATTTGAATATGAGCGCCATTTTCTGTTTCGGATTCCGTTCGGCTTTTGAAATGTCTTCTCTCGAATAGTGCGCCTTCACTTTTTCATAAACACTGATTACACTTGCCTTAAAATACTTCTCTTCTATTTGTCTGATTGTCTTTTCATCAATTTCTTCAATTGAGCCGTGACGCTGATACAGTTCATGCAGTTTAGCGGCGCGGGTCGGGAAGAACAGTCCTTTCTTTAATACCTGCACTTTGCTGCCTGATTCAAACATATCGCCGGCCGGCGCGTAAGCCGTGTCCTGTACATTCATCTGCTGAAGCAGATCCTTGACGGGAATGCTTGTCGCCGCTTCAACGGTGCATTGGTTAATGGACCCGGTCACAATAAAATCAGCGCCGAGCATAAATGCGGCCATGGCAGCCTCAGGCGTTCCGATACCCCCTGCGGCTCCGATACGGACGGTTTTGCCGTATCGATATTTTTTCATCATGTCATCTCTTAAACGGACGATCGCCGGCATGAGGCTGTAGGCAGCTCCGCCGTCAGTATGGCCGCCCGAATCGGCCTCCACGCAGATGTCATGCGCAACGGGTATTTCTCTCATCAGATTCGCTTCCTCAGCGGTAATCTTGTTTTCGGCTGCAAGCTTTTGCAACATATGATCAGGCGCCGGGCTGAGAAACGCTTCCGCTACTTCCGGACGGGACAGTTTGGCAATAATCCGCTGACGCGCTGTCACTTGTCCGTCAGCACCTCGCTTTAACCCCTTAGCGCGAAACCTGACTAAAGCGGGAGTAACCGTTAAAAATGCTGATGCTTCCAAATTCTGCACCCCATGCTTCAGTAAAAGATCAACCATTTTTTCTTCAGAATCTGCATGCTTCATATTATGTACAACATTTATGCCGAAGGAACCGCCGTCACGAAGCTCATGCTGAATTGACAAAATGACGTCCTCCGTCTGTCCGATGCTCAATCCGCCCGTTCCGAAAAAGCCCATCATTCCTTTTTTGGCCAGCCTGACGACCATCTCCTTCGAAGCGATTCCGCGGTACATGCCGCCGGCCAGATAGGCGTATTTCAGCTGATAATCACGTTTAAACTCTTCATTTCCTAAAGATGCCGCCGTAATTGAGCTTTTTTCAGCCGCAGCCGGAGCTTTGATTTCATCTGTTATCGGCTTCGCTTCAGCTGTAATTCTTTGTATCAGCCCGGTCAGCACTTTTCCGGGACCGATTTCTTCAAAGCTCATGTTCTTTCGTCCCATTAAGAAACGGATGCTGTCTGTCCAGTTCACAGATCCCGTTATTTGCGCGGCGAGTGTCTCTTTCAGCTCTCTCTGCTCATAAGGCCTTGCCGTCACATTTGAAATGA
This sequence comes from Bacillus sp. 01N42_2, assembly GCF_056399565.1. Taxonomy (NCBI): domain Bacteria; kingdom Bacillati; phylum Bacillota; class Bacilli; order Caryophanales; family Bacillaceae; genus Bacillus; species Bacillus sp. 01N42_2. The sequence goes on from NZ_JBFTRO010000002.1 coordinate 223,910, forward strand.
CCGGAATGGACAGCGGCTTAAAATGGAAAGATTCAATAAACCGTGAAAACTCCTCCTTCGCCTCGAGCATGTATCTGGAATGAAAACCGCCGCTGACATTTAAGCGGTGAACCATTTTCACGCCATTTACAGATTCAAATACGGATGCGGCTTTTTCAATATCTTCTTTATATCCGGAAAGGACAATTTGCTGCGGTGTGTTCATGTTGGCGATATCAACCATATGTAATTGATATTCTCTTAAAACGTCCGTCACCTGCTCATGAGTTAGGCCGATCACCGCTGCCATGCCTCCTCCTTTTGCGCGGCTCATCAGTTCGCCCCTCTTTTTGACCAGCTGCAAGCCTTCTTCAAAATCAAAGGCTCCCGAGGCGTATAACGCGTTATATTCTCCTAAACTGTGTCCGGCGGTAAAATCCGGTTTCAAGCCGGTTTCTTCTGTTTTTTTCAAATAACTCAAAGCATTGACGACATAGAGTGCCGGCTGAGTGAATTGAGTCTGATTGAGACGTTCTCCGTCCCTGCACAGCTCCTGAACGGAATATCCGAGAATATGATCGGCCTTAGCGGTTAATTCAGGGTAGCGGCCGAACAGCTCCTCTCCCATCCCTACTCTTTGCGAACCTTGGCCGGGAAAAACAAAGCTGATCATCTTACAGTCTCCTTCCGGGCGATGATAAAATGATGTCTCCGATTTGCTGCAAATGGGTTTGTTCTTTATGGAACGGCGTCATAATGGTACGGATGCGTTCAGCCGATCCTGCGGGAAGAATCTGTTTGGCAAATGCGGCCAATGTTCCGGAAGGCCCGGCATCAATATACAATCCCTTTTCGCGGCTTTCAGCAAATTGAAGCGCTTCGCGGAATCGAATCGGCTTTCTGACGGCATTCCAGAAAAAGTCCGCTTGAATATCCGTCTCAGCCTCTCCAGTCGCACTGGAAATGAACGGAATAAACGGAGTCCGGATTGATTTCTGAGCCAAAAAGCGCTTGTACGGATGCTCCGCCTGATCAACCATCGCTGAGTGAAACCCGTACGATACCGGCAGCAGCTGATGAGGAATCTGCTTTTCTCTCAGGTCGTCCATGATTTTTTTGATGTGTCCTTGCTCTCCAGAGATGACAAAGTGAGATTGATAGTTAACAGCGGCCAATTCACTATTTTCATGGAGCAGCGGATCATCTTGGTATAATTTCGGATTCCCCAGTACGGCAAGCATGCTGCCGTTTCGGCATGTTTCCGTAATGATTTCGGCCTGCTCCAGCACGCAATCTAAAGCGTCTTCGGGGCTGAGCACACCTGACACAGCGGCCGCCGCATATTCACCGAGGCTCGCTCCGATTACACAATCGGGACGTATGCCTTTTTGTTCCAAAGCATACGCGAGTGCGTACTCAGCCATAAAAATGGCGGGATGGCTGAAAAGAAGGCGGTCAAATGGATCGGACAGACGATTGGCTGTATGATAAATCTCTTTAAGGACAGAAACACCGAAACGGCTGGCGGCAAAATCGTCCAAGTCGAGCATTTTCTGCCGAAAAACGGCGTTATGTGCAAACAGCTCTTTTCCCATGTGATAATATTGGGAACCCTGTCCGGAAAACATGAAAACAATTGGCTGGCTCATTTGTTCTCCTTTTCGCTGCATATTTTTTTAAAATATTGATTTGTGAGTGTTTCGTGATGTCGTGAAGTGAAGTGATCGTGATGTTGTATGACTGGGCAATGTTGTGTGAGAAAAGAATTTTGTCTTATGTTCCGCTACATCGCGGGTGAAGCTTCAGTTTCTTTTTTGATGCGGTGAATAAGTCCTGTCAGCACATGGCCCGGGCCTACTTCTTCAAATTCCATCCGCCCGATGTTCAGGAGATAGCGGATGCTGTCGTGCCATCGTACTGAATGGTCGATCTGATCAGCCAGAACGGAGGGGATTTCGTCTTGTTCATAAGGTCTGGCATGGACGTTAGAAATGACAGGAATTGATATAGCAGAAAAATGAAATGACTGTAAAAATTTTTCAAACTCTTGTTTTGCTTCACTCATATATCTCGAGTGAAAAGCGCCGCTTACGTTTAACGGATGAAACATCGTCACATCTTTTATTCCTTCGAATACGCTTTTGGCTCTTTCAATGTCTTCTTTTCGTCCGGAGATGACAATTTGATGAGGAGAATTCATATTGGCAATATCAATCGTATGTAATCCGTTCGTTTGAAGGACGTCTGCCACTTGAGGTGCAGTTAATCCCATAACAGCGGCCATTTTTCCGTCAGTGGCCATACTCATTAATTCGCCTCTTTTACGGACAAGCTGCAAGCCCGTAATAAAATCAAAAGCGCCTGCGGCAAACAGCGCATTATATTCTCCCAAACTGTGGCCGGCCACATAATCCGGCTTTATGTCATTGTCTTGGATTTTTTTCAAATAGCTTAACGCGTTGACTACATATAAAGCGGGCTGAGTGAACTGCGTCTTGTGAAGATTGGAATACGGATTCTCAAGGCAAAGCCGTTTCATGGAATATCCGAGTGTGTCATCAGCCTGCTCAGTTAAGTCTTTAAATTCATCAAACAATGAACTTCCCATTCCCTGCTTTTGAGAACCTTGTCCTGGGAATAAGTATGTGATCATTTTCTCAGCCATCCTTTCTCGGATTCAGTTAAGAAGCATGTTCAAATTGATAGTAACTTCACAAAAATACCATGTCAAGTTAATTTATCCTATGCGGACTCCTGAATAATGCCTATTTTTTCCCAGGGGAAGGCGTGTTTAGGTCTTTCGGAACAGATATAAGCAGAATGTCCCACCCGGCCTGCCTTGCGCTCCTTCCCGCAAACCCCCGTTACTCAGGCATAAATCAACAAAAAGAAAGCAATTACTATCATTTCATTTCAGATATTTCTAATCCCTAAAGAAAAAGCAGTTAAATAGAACTAAATTATACGCTACTTAAAATGAAACAGCCCTTTTTGATTTTTTCTGTTGCGGAAATTCACGAAATGTTCTTTTTTGTCAATTTGAAAGTAAATATTGTTTTTCAAAAGACTCTCCATTTTTTGACCCGGCTTCTCCCCGAAAGAATGCCCCGGATATACTCGTACATGCGGCGGAATGGAGGCTTTGATCCGCTGTATACTGTTAAACATATCTTCCGCAGAACTGCCTCTGTCCTGACATATTCCGCAACCTTCGGTAAACACGGTGTCACCGGTAAAAAGGTGATCAGAAAGCAAATAGCACATCCCTCCGGCCGTATGTCCCGGAGTCAGCATGCACTTGATGATAAATCCCCCCGCCGCAAAGGTCTGGCCGTCTTCAAGCGCTATTAAGTTTCTGCACCGGAATTGATAGTAATCGATTTCAGCTGACGACATGTATACATCAGAGTGATAGATTTGCTGAAGCGGCTCCGCCAAGTTTACATGGTCATAATGCGAATGTGTTAATAAAATAGCTGATAAATCAACATCCAATTCATGCAGTTTATCGGTTATTTTATCGATTTCCCAGGACGGGTCCACCGCTATCGCAGATTTTTTTGAACGGTCTGCGATAATATAACAATAGTTGGACCACATCTGGTGATACGTTTTAATTTGATGCACTTCATATGTATGATCCATTGTCACCATTCCCATTCAAAAGATCCGGGCAGACTGCTGCCGCCGCCCAGCCGGCTGTAACCACTTTACCAGATGACAACACGTTTTTCCATGGATTTTCCGGTAAAGATAAAAAACTGTTCAAATCAACCAAAAGAACCAGCCGTCGGTATTTAACATTTATTATCGTAATATATAAGGAAATAAGAATATTCATTTACATGAATACTTTAGGAGATTTTATTCAGAAAATGAAGAATGGTATAATTTCCGGATAAAAAGAATAAAAACAAATCGAGTTTTTATTTGGAAAAGGAATTGCCGAAATAGCCAGAGAGTATGATCAGTCTTTAAAAGACTCTCAACCTTGATTCTTATTTCAATCCTTTTCTTCAAGCTAAACTAAACCCATACGGCTTCCACAAAATATATCAGAATACCTTAGTTCCTTACACCGAATTTCAATGTTATGCTTATGAGCTGGAATTAATCCACAATTCGAATCAGAAAAAATACGACGTAATTCACACACAAGATGTTGTTTCTTTACTTTCTTTTGCCAGAGTACAGTCCAAAACTTGGAACAGCCGGTGCATTCTCTCCTGAGTAATCTTTTATGCCAGAAAGATAAAGCATCTTCTGAACCAAACGGCACGTACGCCGCTTGCTGGATGACTTAAACTCTTATATTTTCCCTTTAAACAGGACTATTGTTGGTGATGATCAAATTTAATCTGTGTTAAGCTTTAGACGGAGGTAATTATGGAAAATAAAAGAAACGCTGAACTGAGCCCAAAAGCGATAAAAATTCTAACTTACATTATTCCTATAGTTTTAATAGGGCTTATCCTTGTTCTTAAGAATATTAACACCCCAGCAGCAGAAATTTCATTTTATGTCGTTGCTGTCGGTGTCGTTCTCTTAGTGGTTTTCAGTTTAATCAAAAACAGAAAAAAACGCAGGAAGAACTAAATTTGGGGGGGCTAATTACTAGTCCCCTTTGACTTTTTTAAATTGTCAGCTCACCAAGTTCCAATTTGATTTAAATTCTTCCCCCATCTCCCTGTGAATTTGTAAAAGCAGGTACTCATAAAACTCATGATAATCACCTAGATTTCCGATTACTTTTATAATCATTTGACCCTTTAAACATTGGCGGAAACATTAAAACAAGTTTAAATCGATGTTGCTCATACATCCTTAACCCTAAACAAATTGAGAGACTTATAAAAAACGATACGAGACAAACAGACAATTGGAAAAATAAAGCCCTCAAATGGACAAATAGAGATACTGAGTATTTTGTTAAAGGTGAGATACCAAAAGAATACTTCAAAATGTTTTCTAAGGAGTGACGCTTATGTTTCTTTACTATCAAAATGAGTGTTTAGGTAAAATAGAAGGGGTTGCAGTAGAAGGGCCTTGGGCTTATGGCAAGATTACCCCTAATGACAAGATGGAAAACTTCAAGGACTTCTTTAGAGCTGTAGTAGATGAAGATGACCCCTTTGCAATTGAGAAGTTTGACGATAATCTCTTAGACGATGATAATTGGTTTATTGTTGATGACGAGCATAAAAAAGTAGGCATTTCCTTGCCAGGTATCTATGAGGAAGATAACGAAATAAATTGGAGATGGAGATAAATCGGATTAGGGTCCTCAAAAGGAGAGGGCTCCTTTTTGATTTCAAATTGTATTCCGCAACTTTCGTCTTCGGGCCAACAGGAAAATGCAGCACATACATCCTCTAAATCACTGGAAGCTTGCCGGTATTACTTAAATAGCTTGTCCTGATTGATTAAAAGCTTGGTAAAGTAACAAATCTAAAGGTTGCCGCGGTCTGGTCATTCCCTCACCTCCTTGGCTGTCTTTCGGCCGTGGCACGGGGGCACAATGTAGGGGCTGTATTTACTTGAATCCCAGAATAGTTTCACATCATCTTTATGCGGAACGATATGATCGCCAACTGTTGCCGGGGTTCTTCTGCCTTGCATCAAGCAAGCGGCTTATAACGGATGTTTGGACAGGTAGCCAGCACGCGCCTGCCTCCACTTGCAGTTATACCCCCTTTTGGCCGCAGACTCCCGGTATTGATCATAAGCCGGCTTGGTTCGCTTATGTTGCTCGCAGTATCCCTCTCGCGTCAGATTGGGACAGCCGGGTTCATTGCATGGTTTAAGTGACTTCTTCATAAATCCTCCTTCTGAAAACATAAAAAACCTCTCTTAAAAAAGAAAGGCTAAAGATCATTAATATAATTATATAAACAAATGTGTTATGTTTTCGCTTAGTTTAATTCTTCAGCTTTTTCAACATATATGTTTTTAACTTTATCACCAGTCAAAACTTTTCCTTTTTGTATTTCTTGTTTAGTTCGACTCCATTCAGACTTTAAAATCACTTGTTGGAGCTTCAGTATTTCCCGGTTACGCTCCAATACTTTATCTCGATCAAAATCTTCTTTCGGAAGTAACGAAAGTACGATATTGATTTCTTTAATAAGTTTCTTGGCATATTCCTCTGATGGATTGACCAATAATACAATATTGTTTTTTAATCTCCTTATCGCTGCAATACTTTCAGCGAAATTATAATCCTTATACGAGTTTTTTTCACTCTTCAGATACAAACTCCATTTAAAACTATGTATAAATATAAGATCGTTAATTTCTACAAAATTATCCCTCATTTTATTTACCCATTCAATTCTCTGACTACTTATTGTGTCCACTATAGAAGTCCTTCTTGCATTCTTCATTTGAATCACTATGGTTATAATACCAGTCACAATAGAAACAACGCCTGCAATAATAGCAGCGGTTATAACTTCATTCATTTTATCTCCTCCTTCCATGTTTATCGGTAAACAAAACAGAAATGAAATAGTTTTACGAAAAATGTCGAACGAAAAAAAGCGCCTTCCCATATGGGAAAGCGCCTGCCTGTTTATTACCTATTACCATGATACCTCATCTAAAACAAAATGGTGTGCCGTTATCGTGCCATTTTTGTGCCGTTTGTCGACACATTTAAAATATTTGAAACTCGGCGCCCTCTATTTCTTCTTCCATCTCGCTAATTGACTTAGCCTGTTCCTCAATTACTTCATTTTGGTTCTCTAATAAGAAACATAGACCGTCTATAGCATTTTTAAATTGGCCTTGTTGTGCAATTAAAAATGGAGAACCAGTTTTCTCATCCCCCGTGCTTACATCTATTAAAATGATTTCTTGCTGTTGAGCATTATAAACAATAAGTTCATCTGCTTCTTCTCCCTCCAAAAACCCTAAAATAGGTCCTCTGCGAGAATTATACTGAATACTTGGGTGATAGAAATACATTCTGTTTTTAATATACCAGTTAATAACTCCATCGAATTTTTTGAGATAATCCCTTATGATATCAGACTGTTTGAGTGTTAATTCTTCAATTTTTTCTTGCTGATTCTCTAGTTTTCTTTTTTGTTCTTCTAATTGTTTTATCCAATCTTGTTCTAATAATTCTGCCATAAAACAAATTCCCCCTTTTTTGTATAGTATAACATATCCACATTATCCACGAATTACCCATATGTTATATACTGTGCAACTGCCTGAAGTGCCGTCAGCCCTTGCCACCCTTGTTTTCAAGCAATATCCCTAAAATGAATTCCACGTATGCTTTTTGAAGGGAATCAATAAAAATATGCAGAAAAAAAGACTCATCTTGTTTATAAGATGAGCCTGCTTATATTTTAAATTTCTTCATGGCGTTGTTCATGGCATCCTGGTTAATTCCAATGTATCAAAGGGTTGTCCGCTGATCTGAGTGATTGAAAATCTCCTGCAGCACGGCAACATCTTTTGTTTGCTTGTAAAAATGGTACCCGAATGTTTTCCTCAGCGTGTGTGTGCCTATATCAATATCATCCAAACCGACATGCTCAGCGGCAGCCCTTAAAATTTTATAGGCCATCGACCGGGAAATGGGCTTGTTGACCCCTTCGCGGCTTTTGAAAAGATATTCAGCATTAATCGGTTTGATGAATACCTAAACAGCTAAAAATCAGTGGGCAAAATGTGGGCACGAGGGATACATCCCACACGAACCCATTCTACATCACACGCTTAAACATCTTCTCCATCTCATACGTGCTGTGATGAATAATAATCGGCCGGCCGTGCGGGCATGTGAACGGGTCTGTCGTTCGGCGCAAATCGTCCAAGAGCGCTTTGATTTCATCGTTGCGCAAATGGCGGTTCGCTTTGATCGAGCCTTTACAGCTCATCATAATGGCCGCTTCCTCCCGCAGCTTTTTAATGTCGATCCGCTTGGCGTCAAGCACCTGCTGAATGATTTCTTCAATCAATTCAGCCTCTTCTCCTTTTGGAAACCAGGCCGGATGACAGCGGACGATATAACTGTTCGTGCCGAATGCTTCTAAAAATACCCCGACGCTTTCAAGCTCCTGCTGGTGCTGTTCAATAATCAGCGCTTCATTTGCCGCATAATGAAAGGTGAGCGGCACGATCATATCCTGCACTTCAGGCTCAACCTGCCCGACTTTTTCCCGGAAATATTCGTATTTAATCCGCTCTTGAGCCGCATGCTGGTCAATGATATATAACCCGTTTTCGTTTTGGGCTAAAATATAGGTCCCGTGCATTTGGCCGATCGGATACATCACCGGGACCCTTTCTTCCCGTATTTCTTCAGAGACAGCCTCCTCTTCAGGCTCCGGAATATCGGAAACAGGCGCTTCCGGTTCCGGCATGCTGATCTCCGACGGCACGTCATCAGCCGCTTCCTTCGGGAGGAACTCTTCTTCTATTACCGAAGCCGGCTCTTTTACGACCGAACTCAGCTTCATCGGCGAGTACGACGTTTCCGGCATTTTTTCCGGCAGTTTCCGCTCAGGGGCACTTTCCTCGAACGTTATGAATTGCTGTTCGTTTTTGACCGGCGCCGGCGCTGATTTTTTCGGAAGCTGGGCGCTCGGAATAAGCCGCTGCTTTTGAAATACTTCCTTTATCCCGTCGCGGATCAGCTCATGCAGTTCCGTCTCTTTGCTGAGGCGGACTTCAAGCTTCGACGGATGGACATTGACATCGACCAAAATCGGGTCCATCGTAATTTCGATAAACGTAATCGGGTGGCGGCCGATCGGCAGAAGCGTGTGATAGCCCTCATGCACCGCTTTTACAAGCGGGAAATTCTTAATGTATCTACCGTTAATGACAGATGACATGTAGTTTCTGGATGCACGCGTGATTTCCGGCAGCGCAATGTAGCCCTTGACTTCAAAATCAAGCGAGCTGACATGGAGCGGTATCATTTTTTTCGCAACCGCCGTCCCGTAAATCGCGGCCAGCACATGGCGCACGTCTCCGTTGCCGTTTGTCTGCAGAAGATTTTTCCCCTGGTGGCGGAGGCGGATGGATACTTCCGGATGCGCAAGGGCGATCCGGTTGACGACATCCGTAATATTACCGAGTTCCGTATGCACGGTTTTCATATATTTTAATCTGGCGGGTGTATTGAAAAACAGGTTGGTAACGATGATCTCCGTTCCTTTTCTGCTGGAGGATTTCTGTTCAGAAATGATATTCCCGCCTTGAAGAATGAGATGAGTTCCCGCTCCCTCGCCGATGCTCGTTTTGATTTCCAGATGAGAAACAGACGCGATACTTGGCAAAGCTTCTCCGCGGAAACCGAGTGTTCTCACCCGGAACAGGTCGTTTTCATCTTTGATTTTACTGGTCGCGTGGCGGCGGAAAGCCCGTTTGCAATCATCGGTTTCCATACCTTCGCCGTTGTCAAGCACCCGAATCGACGAAAGTCCCGCTTCCTCTATATCGATTTCAATGACTGTGCTGTTTGCGTCGATGGCGTTTTCCACCAATTCTTTAACGACAGATGCAGGCCGTTCCACCACCTCACCGGCCGCTATTTTATTTGAAAGTTCATCTGACAGCTGGATGACTTTTGCCAAGTCCGTCACCTCTTTCTATTTTAATTTTTTTTGCAGCTTGTACATTTCATTCATTGCCTCAAGCGGCGTCATATCAAGAATATTGATTGACTTGAAAGCTTCAAGCACTTGTTTTTCTTTTTGAGAAACAGCCGGTGCCTTCTGTTTTTTATCACTGTCAGCAAAAAAGGACAGTTGTGCCGGTTCTTCTTTGACGGCAGGCTTTTTCTCAGGTGCCGCCGGAAGCTCCGGTTTATCTCCTGTCTGCTCAAGCTGTTTTAAGATCTCCTGCGCGCGGCTGATCAGATCATCCGGGAGCTCGGCAAGCTGGGCGACATGAATGCCGTAACTTTTATCTGCGGCTCCTTCTTTAATTTGATGGAGAAACACGACCGTGCCGTTATATTCCTCGGCGCGCACATGAACGTTTTTCAGCTGAGGGAGCTTATCTTCAAGCACCGTCAGTTCATGATAATGCGTGCTGAACAGTGTTTTAGCGCCGATATGATCATGAACATATTCAATAATTGCCTGTGCCAGCGCCATTCCGTCGTACGTTGATGTCCCGCGTCCGATTTCATCAAACAGAATCAGGCTGTCTTTTGTGGCGTTTACAATCGCGTTTTTCGCTTCCAGCATTTCCACCATAAAGGTGCTTTGTCCGGAAATCAAATCATCCGCAGCCCCGATTCTCGTAAAGATTTGATCAAAAATCGGCAGAACCGCTTCTTTTGCGGGCACAAAACAGCCGATCTGGGCCATGATGGACAAGAGTGCGATCTGTCTCATATACGTACTTTTACCTGACATATTCGGACCCGTAATCAGGAGCATTTCCCGTGAATCGCCCATCAGGCAATTGTTCGGCACGTATTCTTGACTGTCCATCACTTTTTCAACGACAGGATGTCTCCCCTCAATGACTTTGACCTCGTTATCAGAAAAGACGGGTTTTGTGTAATGCCTGTTTTCACTGATCGTGGCAAAGCATTGCAGCGCGTCCAGCTCACTCATTTGCTTAGCAAGACGCTGCAGACGCGGAATAAATTTCTTAACTTTTTCCCGCAGTTCGGCAAAAAGCTCATATTCCAGCTCGCAAATGTTGTTTTCCGCCTCTAAAATAAGCGCTTCTTTTTCCTTTAATTCCGGCGTAATGTACCGTTCGGCGTTTGTGAGCGTCTGCTTCCGCTCATACCGCCCGTCCTCAAGCAGATGAAGGTTTGCTTTTGTGACTTCAATATAATAGCCGAACACTTTATTAAAGCCGACTTTCAATGAACGGATGCCTGTATAAGCGCGTTCCTGCTGCTCCAGTCTGGCAATCCAGTCTTTGCCGTTTTTGCTGGCGTCACGGTACTCATCGAGCTTCTGGTGATAGCCGTCTTTTATTAAGTTGCCTTCTTTTAAAGATAACGGCGGGTTTTCATGAAGCGCATCCTCTAACAGATCAAGCAGATCATTGCACGGATCAATCAAACCGGCGCGTTCTTTTGCTTTTTTATGGTTAAGAGACCCTACAAGCTCTTTAATGCTCGGCACCTGTTTTAATGATTCTTTCAGCTGGATTAAATCCCTTGCATTGACGTTTCCGAATGCGACCCGGCCCGCAAGACGCTCTAAATCATACACTTCTTTAAGGCGCTCGCGCAGATCTTCACGCTCAAACAGATGATTGATCAGCGTCTCCACCATTTCCTGGCGTTCTTCGATTTGGGATGCTCTGATCAGCGGACGGTCAATCCATTGTTTGAGAAGCCGGCCGCCCATTGCTGTCTTCGTTTCGTCCAAAAGCCAGAGCAGCGAGCCTTTTTTGCTTTTTGAACGGATCGTTTCCGTCAGTTCAAGATTCCTCTTGGAATACAGGTCAATTTTCATCGCTTCTTCCAATTCATACACTTGAACCGGCTGCAGATGATCCAGACTCCGTTTTTGCGTTTTCTGCAAATACGTATATAAACGCATAAACGTCTTTGTCAGCTCTTCGCCCGGCAAGTGCTTTGCGATTTCGATCTGTTCTGTCATTTCTCCGTCTTCGATGGAAATCGTTGCGCCGCACCGTTCTTTCAGCTGGGCCGCTGTCTTTTCATTAAACTTGCTTGAGACGACAATCTCCTTTGCGCCGACTGAATAAATCTCTGACATGACATCTTCAATCCGCTCAATAAATACGGCCAGGTTTTCTCCGGTCGTTAAATCCGATAAAGCGAGGCCGTATCCGTCACGAAATTCGGAAACGGAAGCGATAAAGTTGTTTTCCGACTCATGAATGCCTTTTCCGTCCATCACGGTTCCCGGCGTGATCAGCTGGACGACTTCCCGTTTCACAACGCCTTTAGCCGCCTTCGGATCTTCCGTCTGCTCACAGATCGCGACTTTATAGCCCTTTTTAATCAGCTGTTCAATATAAGCCGCCGCAGAATGATAAGGCACGCCGCACATCGGAATTTTGTCAGCTGAACCTCCGTCTCTGCTCGTCAGTGTAATTTCAAGCTCTTGTGACGCTTTTTTTGCATCTTCAAAAAACATTTCATAAAAGTCACCTAGCCGAAAAAATAAAAAGGCATCCTGGTGCTCTGCCTTTATTTTCAAGTATTGCTGTATCATAGGCGTATAACTAGCCATCATTTAATCCCTCACTATGTATCTTCTGTTTTCCGCATCCCATTATAACATAAACAAAAGAGTGATATCTTTATATATAAAAAAGAGACTTGGGGTGCTGACTCCCCTAGCCTCTGCTTATTCTTCAGGATCTCCGACTAAAAATTCAGGGTTAATATCCTCTAATTCTTCGTCAAGATCGTCTTCCCAATCATCATCATCGTCTTCTTCCCAGTCTGGATTTACTTCTACGACTACTTTCGTTTCCCCGACCACTTCCGCTAAAAACTCCCGCTCGGCCTGAACGACGATTTTATTTCCGTTAGGAGAAATGGTGACCTCAAGACAATTCGGCTGCTGCAGCACTTTGGCGATGACTTCGTGTTCGTCATCTAAGTAATTAGTATCTCTGTATCTGAGTTTAATCACATCAACATATTTCACTCTCTCGGTTACAACTTCCGTTTTTGTATTATCAGCGTAAGAGTACCAGACGTTTATATCATAATACCCTTCAATTTCTACAGTCTTCCCGATCTTTTCGGCATCATATTTGTGATTGATAATCCAGCCGCCCAATATACTTGACGGTTTTTCATCAGGTGAGATTGTATTTGTGCACTGGGTGAATTTTCTGCCTTTCGCAACTACCGCTTTCGTAATAATTTCCCTGTATTCAGACATTCCGATAGGCCTCCTTGTTCTTCTTCGTGTTATCTTATGCTGGGCATTTGTCTCATGTGCATTTTTATAATAAAAATATAAAAATACAAAGTTTCTGTTTCATTGTATGCAGCCTCGCCCAGAAACTTTACTTTTAAGTCTGATAAAACTTTTTGAGGGAAAATGGGCCGAAACAACAGATAAGATGAAAATTTAGTACATATAACAATTAGTTCTTGAAAGACAAAAAAACACGGGCCGATGATGGCCCCGTGTTTAAAGAGAACAGCTGTTGTTCGAATGTTTTACTTTTGAACCGGTTTCTCCTGTCAGCAGGTTGCCGCCGGTAGACGTAATGATTTCATTTGTCACCTGATTGGAAATCGTATGGGCGACAAGCTGAAGAAGATCATTGACCTCAATCTGGGAATCTCTGAATTCCTGAATGATCGGAATTCCTTCAAGCTCTTCCTGCAGGGCGTCAATTTTACTTTCCACTTGTTTCAAAGCTTCAAGCTTTTCATAATGCTTCAGGTTAACGGCTTGCTTTTGCAGAGCTTTAATCTGATTGATAATCGCAGAGACTTTTTCATTTTCATTAATCTGCGCCTCGGCGCGTTTGAAAAAATCAACTTCTTCTGTTTCAGAAATCATTTTCGCAAGGTTTCTTGCCTGCTGGACAATGTCTTTCTTAGAGTAAAGCGTCATTATTATTTCACCTCGATTGCTTCTCCTGCCATCACACCGTCAAGCGACCATGTTTTCGCCTGTTCGATTTTGACGCGTACAATCTTGCCGATGGCGTCTTTCGGCCCTTTGAAGTTGACGAGCTTGCTTTTTTCCGTATAGCCGGCAAGAATGTCAGGGTTATTTTTGCTTTCTCCCTCAACTAATACTTCGACAGTCCTGCCTTCATATTCCTTCATTTTTTTGGCTGAAATTTCTTTCACCAAGTCATTGAGGCGCTGAAGACGTTCTTTTTTGACCCTCATCGGAACGTTGTCTTTCATCTTCGCTGCAGGCGTGCCTTCACGGGGAGAGTAGATAAACGTATATGCGCTGTCAAATTCCACTTCGCGATATAACGAAAGCGTTTCTTCAAACTGTTCATCCGTTTCATTCGGGAAACCGACAATGATATCGGTAGTGAGTGAAGCGTTCGGCATCGCCGCTTTAATTTTTCCGACAAGCTCCAGATAGCGTTCTCTGTCATATTTACGCGCCATCATTTTTAACATCGCCGAGCTTCCTGATTGAACCGGAAGATGGATATGGTCAAGCAGGTTGCCGCCTTTGGCGAGCACTTCGATCAGATGGTCATCAAAGTCACGCGGGTGGCTCGTCGTAAACCGGATTCTCGGAATATCAATTTTACGCAGTTCGTCCATTAAATCACCGAGTCCGTACGTCATGTCCTCAAAATCTTTTCCGTACGCATTAACGTTTTGACCGAGCAGCGTAATTTCTTTATAGCCTTCGCTTGCAAGTCTTCTGACTTCCTGGATTATTTCTTCAGGACGGCGGCTCCGCTCTTTTCCGCGGGTATACGGCACAATGCAGTATGTGCAGAACTTATCGCAGCCGTACATAATGTTGACCCAGCCTTTAATTTTTCCGTTGCGGACCTTCGGAAGGTTTTCAATGACATCCCCTTCCTTCGACCACACTTCAATAACCATCTCTTTTGATAAATAGGCTTCTGATAACAGTTCCGGCAGGCGGTGAATGTTGTGCGTGCCGAAAATCATATCGACAAACGGGTGCTTTTTAAGGATGCGGTTTACGACTGATTCTTCCTGTGACATACATCCGCATACACCCAGAATCAGATCCGGGTTATTTTTTTTGAGCGCTTTTAAATGGCCGAGCTCACCGAACACTTTGTTTTCAGCGTTTTCCCGGATGGCGCAGGTGTTTAATAAAATGACATTCGCATCATCGACCGAATTTGTCGCTTCATAACCGAGCGCCATAAAAATACCCGCCATGACTTCCGTATCATGCTCGTTCATTTGGCATCCGTACGTGCGGATATAAAACTTCCTGCCTTCTCCGAGACCTTTAAATTCTTCTGAGATTTTAAAATCGTTATGATATTGAACGGATTCTTTGCCCCGTTTTTTCGCATCTTTTAAAGAAGGCGGAATATATACGGCTTCAAAATACTTACTGTAATCCTTTTCGGATTTTTTGTCCGCTGGATTTACTTGTCCGCTTTCCTGCTTTTGCTTTTCATTCATGTTCGAATGTCTCCTTTCAACCGAAACTTCCACCCTCAAGTATACTGGTTAAAAGCGTTTGGCACAACCGCCAGCCTATTATTGTACACCTTATTGAGAATAAGAATCAATAAGAAATAAAAAAGAGGGAATCATTTCCCTCTTATACAAGCTGAAGCTCTTTTGCCGCTGAACGGATCACTTCAAGCGCCCGGTCAAGCTCCTCTTTTGTATGCTCCGCCGTAATTATGGTGCGGATTCTCGCTTTTCCCTGAGCGACCGTCGGATACACGATGCTTTGGGCAAAGACGCCGCGGGTCAATAAAAGGTCTGATAATGCCTGGGCTTTTTCTTCCTCCCCTATTAATATCGGCACGATCGGTGTTTCGCTTTTTGTAAGGGTCAGCCCCATTTGAACCAGTTTGTCTTTGAAATACGCCGTGTTCTCCCATAGCTTTTCCATATGCTCCGGCTCTTCCAGCAGGACGTCAATGGCTTCTATGCATGCGGCCGTTACCGCAGGCGGATGAGAAGTGCTGAATAAGAAAGGACGGCCTTTATGGCGCAGATAATCGATCAGAACCTGCGACCCTGCGGCATATCCGCCAAGAACCCCGATGGCTTTGCTTAATGTGCCCACCTGAATGTGGACTCTTCCGTCAAGCCCAAAATGATTAACCGTTCCCCTTCCGTTTTTTCCGAGTACGCCGGAAGCATGCGCATCGTCAACCATGACAAAAGCATCGTACGCCTCTGCAAGTTTGACAATGTCAGGCAATGGAGCGATGTTGCCGTCCATTGAGAATACGCCGTCCGTGACGATGAGGCGCATACGGTAATTCATTGATTTTTTCAGCACCCTTTCCAAATCGGCCATATCGACATGGCGGTACACCTTTTTATCTGCTTTCGTCAGCCTGATCCCGTCGATAATGGAAGCGTGGTTCAATTCGTCAGATATCACGATATCCTCTTTTGTAAGAATGCTTGATAAAACGCCTTGATTCGTTGTAAATCCTGATTGAAAAACAAGTGCCGCTTCTGTTTTTTTAAAGTTTGCCAGTTTCTTCTCCAGCTCATTGTGCATTGTAAATGTTCCCGCGATTGTCCGGACGGACCCCGTACCCGCTCCGAATTCCTCCGCAGCGCGTTTGGCCGCTTCGACAAGCCTTGGATGCGACGTCAGACCGAGATAATTGTTCGATGAAAGCTGAATAACGTTCTCCCCTTTGACTGCCACCGACGGCCCCTGCTTCGTTTCAATTTGTTTCATTTGCTGCCATGTGTTATTTTCTTTCATTTTATCAAGCTCTGCTTTTAGATATTCAAATTCTTTCATGATAGAACCCTCCCTTTATGGAATCAAAATGACTTTGCCGCACTGGCCCTTTCTCATCAGGTCAAACCCTTTTTCAAATTCTTCAAGCGGAAACTGATGGGTAATCACCGGAGTCAGATCAACAAGGCCGGATTCAAGCAGATGCGATACCTGACGCCATGTTTCAAACATTTTTCTGCCTGTGATGCCCTGAACGGTCAGCCCTTTAAAGACCACGTCATTTGTCAGGTCAATCGTCACCGGGTGTTCCGGCAGACTCAGCATATGAAATCTTCCTCCGTTGGCCGCCATCTTTAATCCTTGTATTATCGCTGCAGGGTGCCCTGACATTTCGCAGACAAGGTCTATTCCTTCTCCGCCAGTTAAGGCGTCAATGACCTTAAGCGGATCTTCCTTGTCAGCTGGAATCGTGATTTCGGCTCCTAATTTTTTTGCAAGAGCCAGTCTGTAATCATTTTTATCAATGGCCGCAATACGGGATGCGCCGGCCGCTTTAGCCACCGCCACCGCCATGAGTCCGATCGGCCCGCAGCCGATAATTGCAGCAGTGCCGCCCGCCAGATGGCCGCTTTCCAGCACCGTGTGCACCGCGTTGCCAAGCGGCTCTTGAACTGAGGCGACGGCAGGATCCATGTCAGCAGGGTTTTTCCAAATGTTTTGAGCCGGCACTTTGACATATTCAGCGAAGGATCCGGCTGTATCTACGCCAAGGATCTTTGTATGAGTGCACACATGATGTTTTCCTGTTAAACAGGGGACACAAGTTCCGCAGACGAAGTGGGTTTCCGCCGATACATAGTCACCTGTTTTGACATTTGTGACGTGCTTGCCTGTTTCTGCTACGATACCGCTGAATTCATGTCCGAATACTTGAGGTGTTTTGATTCGTTCCTGCGCCCATTGATCCCAATTATAAATATGCACATCTGTACCGCATATAGATGCGGCCTGTACTTTAATGAGAACTTCATTCTCATTAATGGAAGGTATGGAAATTTCTTTCAAAATTGCTCCGAAAGCGTTTTCATTTTTGACGACAGCTTTCATCTTTCCTTCCAACATGTACACTCCCCCTCAAAAAAACACTGTAATAACTGGATTGTAACATGGCTTAAGAAGGAGGTAAACAGCAGTGTCTATTCAGTAAATACAATTGCTTCCGTCCGGAAAAATGGGCGGGATTTTTTTTGAATATTATATGAATAAAGCCATTTATCATCTCTTCGTACTATCAATATAATATTGTGAGAAAATATGACAGCAATAAAAACAACCTGCTCGCCTTATGCAAGCAGGTTGAGAATGAACAGGTTTTGGTTTAACGGGGTTCGACGATTAACTTAATCGCCGTTCTTTCTTCTCCGTCAATCTGTATATCTGTAAAAGCCGGAATACAAATCAAATCTACGCCGCTTGGCGCGACAAAGCCTCTGGCAATCGCAACCGCTTTAACAGCCTGATTTAAGGCACCCGCCCCAATTGCTTGAATTTCGGCAGCTCCGCGTTCCCTTAATACGCCGGCAAGCGCGCCTGCCACTGAATTTGGACTTGATTTCGCTGAAACTTTTAAGATTTCCATTTCTGCTCCCCCTTAGTTTTACAATGGATAAGTGAGTGTTCATTAGAACAATCATTATTAGATGTTGCTATCCAAAAAGCCATCCCCACAATGCTTTTCAAAAATAGCGGGCTACCTTCCATTTCTACTATATTCACTAAGAAGTTGCTATATTCCTGCTTTTCCTTTTAATATTTTTATAAAATAAACACATGATCACCTATTCAAAGAACATATGGTCATCATTGATTAAAATCCGTTCGATATTTACGGCTTTTTTCGTTTGCTCGTCGATGTCGATGAGCACTCCGCTCAGTGTTGTCTTACCTTCCGCAACGGTAAACCGGACAGGAAGATTGGTTTTAAACCGCTTGATGACCGTTTCTCTGTCCATACCAAGGATTCCGTCGTACGGACCCGTCATGCCTACATCAGTAATATATGCCGTTCCTTTCGGCAAAATGCGGTTATCTGCCGTTTGTACGTGTGTATGCGTGCCTACCACGGCAGAGGCTCTTCCGTCTGTGTACCAGCCGATCGCAATTTTTTCGCTTGTCGCTTCGGCGTGAAAATCAATAAAAATGTACGGTGTGCGCTTTTTCGCTTCTTCTATTAACTCATCCGCTTTAGCAAACGGATCATCAAGCGGCGGAAGAAACGTCCGTCCCTGTAAATTCATGACGGCAAGCTCTTTTCCGTTCGATTTAATATAGGTAATGCCTTTTCCCGGCGTACCTTCCGGGAAGTTCGCCGGCCGGACAAGATGCGGCACATCATCAATAAAGTCGAAGATCTCTCTTTTATCCCACGTATGGTTTCCCATTGTAATGGCATCGGCTCCGGCTTCCATCAGGCTGTGGTAGATCTTTTCCGTCAGTCCTTTTCCGTGTGCTGCATTTTCTCCGTTAATAATCGTAAAATGCGGTTTATGTTTCGCTTTCAGTTTCGGGACATATTCTTTTACCATGTCGCGGCCCGGGGAACCGACAACATCCCCGATAAATAAAATTCTCATAAATTCCATTCCTTTCTTTTCTGGGGCTCAAAAAAATAAAGTGATGCGCTAAGCATCACTTTATTTTGCATACTCTACGGCTCGAGTTTCTCTGATCACGGTCACTTTAATGTGGCCCGGATAATCAAGCTCGTCCTCAATTCGTTTACGGATATCACGCGCCAAACGATGGGCTTCTAAATCATTAATGGAGTCCGGTTTGACCATGATGCGAACTTCACGGCCTGCCTGAATCGCAAATGATTTTTCAACACCTTCGTAAGACTCGGAGATTTCTTCAAGCTTTTCAAGTCTGCGGATATAGTTTTCGAGCGTTTCACTTCTCGCACCCGGTCTTGCGGCTGACAGTGCATCAGCGGCAGCGACCAGAACGGCGATAATGGAAGTCGGCTCTTCGTCTCCGTGGTGTGACGCAATACTGTTAATGACGACTGGATGCTCTTTATATTTGGTCGCAAGCTCCACTCCGATTTCCACGTGGCTTCCTTCCACTTCATGGTCAATTGCTTTACCGATGTCATGCAGAAGACCGGCCCGCTTGGCAAGCTTTGCATCTTCTCCAAGTTCGGAAGCCATTAAACCGGCTAAAAACGCCACTTCCATGGAATGTTTCAGTACGTTTTGCCCGTAACTTGTACGGAATTTCAATCGGCCGAGAATCTTGATCAGGTCCGGATGAAGTCCGTGAACGCCGACTTCAAACGTCGTCTGTTCACCCATTTCCCGGATATAGTCATCAACCTCGCGGCGGGATTTTTCAACCATTTCTTCAATGCGCGCCGGGTGAATACGGCCATCCTGCACGAGTTTATCAAGAGCGATTCTTGCCGTCTCCCGTCTGATCGGATCAAATCCGGAAAGAATGACTGCTTCAGGGGTATCATCAATAATCAGGTCGATACCTGTAAGCGTTTCAAGCGTACGGATGTTACGCCCTTCACGGCCGATGATACGTCCTTTCATCTCATCATTCGGAAGATTGACGACCGATACCGTCGTTTCGGCAACATGATCTGCTGCACAGCGCTGCAAAGCAAGCGACAGAATGTTTTTCGCCTTTTTGTCCGCCTCTTCTTTCGCACGGTTTTCGGTTTCTTTTGTCATGATGGCGATATCATGTGAAAGCTCATTTTCAACCCGGTCAAGAATGATTTGTTTCGCTTCATCCCGTGTCAGGCTCGAAATGCGTTCGAGTTCTGACTGCTGCATACGAATCATCTCATCCACTTTGCTTTCCATCTCTTCAATATGTTGTTGTCGTTCATTCAGAGAATGATCTTTCTTCTCCAACATCGCTTCCCGTTTATCAATTCCTTCATGTTTACGGTCAAGATTTTCTTCTTTTTGAAGTAAACGGTTTTCTTGTTTTTGAAGCTCATTTCGTCTTTCACGAACTTCCTGTTCAGCATCTATTCGAAGTGTATGGATTTCGTCCTTTGCTTCAAGCAGAGCTTCTTTTTTCAGTGCTTCAGCATCACGCTTTGCATCTTCAAGGATTTGCTCGGCAGCACCGCGTGCGCCCGCAATCTTTGCTTCGGCAATGGTTTTACGAACATAGTAGCCAACAACTAAACCGAGCAGAGTCAGCAAAATGGAGATGAGAACCGTCATTAGGGTCATACTTTCACCTCCTCTTGCTATGAACTTGGTTGTTGCTTAAATAAGTGCCGGCATGTACATTGTCAGATTTTCTCAACATACAGAACCTTCACAGGGAATGAATCTCTCATGCCCTTGTCAAGTTTAAATGGTTTAACAATCATGTTAAAAAAACAAATGTTACAACTTCATTGTAATTGTGTCGGAAATACTTGTCAAGCTTGCCAGCTTAACGATTCGCCTTCGGCTCAGAATCTTCACCATGTATATATCATACCACACCTTTATCTGCTTTTCGCAAATGAAGGCTCGTTTAGTCCGGCTGGTTAAGCAATTGGTAAATTCTATTGTTTACCTGCCCTAATTTGGCGTTATTCTGAATATTTGACAGTAAAATGACATATTTGCCTGCCGAATGGCTGAAGCTGTTCAAAATGTTGTAACCGGGCATCACACCGTGATTGGAATAGCTTCCCGGATCAATGTAAAATCCCATACCGTAAGCGACACTGCTTCCGGCTGTGAACATTTTTGTAAAGCTTTGTTTTGAAAGGAGCGTGCCGTTGACGACCGCTTTATCAAATTTATAAAGATCTTCAGCACTCATATACATGTCGCCCGCCCCATACAGCTGCGATAAGTCCAAAATGTGAGGCGTTACAAGCTGTCCGCTTTCATCAACTTTGTAGCCGACGGCAGGATATTTGGCTTCAGCAAATGTTTTGTAAAATCCGGCATGTTTCATTCCGGCCGGTTTGAATACGTGGTCTTTTATATATTGTTCGTATGACTCCCCGCTGACCTGAGATACGATATAGGCGAGCACTGAATAATTGGAATCTCTATAATCCCAAACCCCAGGCTGCCGTTTAATTCCGCGGTATTCTATATCCTTAATTAAATCAATGGGAGAAATCGGTCCCTGACCCTCAATATGTCCGTTTATGCCGGACGTATGATTGAGCAGGTTTTTCAGTTTGATGCGCGTGCCGTTAGGAAAATTCGGCAAGTATGTACTGACGGGGTCACTCGTCTGAAGCAGCCCTTTTTCTTCAAGCTGCAGGACAGCCGTCGCAATTAACGCCTTTTGTGAAGAACCGATATAATATGATGTTTCCGGATTGTTTTTGATTTTTTGTTTTCGGTCCGCATAGCCAAAACCTTTTTTCAGCACAACTTTTCCATCTTTTACGACCATTGCTGTGCCGCTGAACCCGATCTGTTGCAAGTAATTGCTGATTCGTTTATTGTGATCGATTGATTTAGGTGTTTTCTCTTTTTGCGTCTTTTCTTTTTTTTGTTGAGTCTGGTCATTTGAAGAATCAGATTGAGCGGCGGGAGCACTTTTAACAGAATCCTTCTCCCGGTGATGCGCTGTGACGGTCCAGATCATAATAAAAACAGTGACAAGCAGCAGAAAAAGAAACAGCCCTCCCGTTTTCATCAATTTCTTCTTTCTTTTTTTGTTAATTCTTGTGCGGCGGGGGCTCGTCATCTTTTTTCCTCCTCAGATATAATTTCAACTTTCGCCATGATGTTAGACGAGTGAAGGGTGAAAAAAGTTGTAACATTTCAGATAAAATTTTCCGAAACAGCCAGTGTTTTTTTTAACACACAAAAAAAGAGCGGAAATTGCTTATTCCGCCCTTTTAATCGTGCTTTTATTCTTCAAATTCAAGCTCTTCCTGAGTTTCTTCCGATTTTTCCGTAACACCGTTATTGTCCAAACCGTAATGTTCACGGATTTGTTCTTGAATCATCAGCATGATGTCTTTATTTTCTTTTAAGAACTGCTTGGCATTTTCACGGCCCTGTCCGAGGCGTTCTTCTTCATATGAATACCACGAGCCGCTTTTTTGCACGATATCAAGTTCAGTTCCAAGGTCGATGATTTCCCCTTCTTTGGAGATTCCTTCACCGTACATGATGTCCACTTCAGCCGTACGGAACGGAGGAGCGACTTTGTTTTTTACGACTTTAATTCTCGTTTTATTCCCCATCACGTCGTTGCCCTGCTTTAATTGCTCGGCACGGCGCACTTCAAGACGCACGGAAGAATAGAATTTCAGCGCGCGTCCGCCCGGTGTCGTCTCCGGATTTCCGAACATAACGCCGACTTTTTCACGAATCTGGTTAATAAAGATTGCGATTGTTTTAGATTTATTGATGGCCCCGGAAAGCTTACGGAGCGCCTGAGACATGAGACGCGCCTGTAAACCGACGTGTGAGTCACCCATGTCACCTTCAATTTCAGCTTTTGGAACAAGCGCCGCAACAGAGTCAATGACTACGATATCAACAGCTCCGCTTCGCACCAGCGCTTCAGCAATCTCCAGCGCCTGCTCTCCCGTATCCGGCTGAGACAGAAGCAGCTCTTCGATATTGACACCGAGCTTTTGCGCATAAACAGGATCAAGGGCATGCTCAGCATCAATAAATGCTGCCTGTCCGCCTTTTTCCTGAACCTCAGCGATTGCGTGAAGCGCTACGGTCGTTTTACCTGAGCTTTCAGGTCCGTACACTTCAATAATCCGTCCGCGCGGGTATCCGCCTATTCCGAGAGCGGTATCAAGTGCAAGGGAGCCGCTCGGCACCGTTGAAATTCTTGTATCCGTTTTTTCCCCGAGCTTCATGATGGAACCTTTGCCGAATTGTTTTTCTATTTGCTTAAGAGCCATATCTAAGGCTGCCTGACGATCACTCATTTATTTTTTTCCTCCTTTATCTTGCCACTACATATACTATACCTTGTTTACTGACATTTGCCAAGAAAAAAGCGAACGCATATTCGGATTTTTTCCGCGTTCGCTTTTCTTCAAAAGAACATAATTCCCTTCGTAAAAATTAAAAATCAGAGAAAACGCCCTTTTAAAACTTTATTTTTGATCCAGCATTTTTAAAATGAGATGGCAGCCGTATTTAGCGGCACGCTTTCTGATGCCGGTTCTTGATCCGGCAAAGTTAAATTCATGCACCTCTTCTTTTCCTTCCGCGGAAATGCCGATAAAGACGCGGCCCGGGGCATGCCCTTCCTGCGAATCCGGACCCGCAACTCCTGTAAAGCTGATACCGATATCGCTTCCGGTCAGCTTTCTGACACCGGCGGCAAGCTCGCGCGCGCACTCTTTGCTGACCGCTCCGCTATCTGTGAGTGTCTCGGCTTTCACACCGAGCACATGCTGTTTCACGCTGTCGGAATAACAGACCACGCCCCCTGCAAAAAGTTGAGACGCGCCGCTTAAATCAGTCACCCACTCTGAAAACAGTCCGCCTGTAAAGCTTTCGGCAGAGGAGATCGTGATTCCGTTCTGTCTGCATGCTTTTGAAAGCTCCTTCACCAGGGACGTATCATCATATCCGTAGAAAAATTCACCGACACGCTCTAAAATGGCGGCTTCCGTTTCTTTTAAAAGCCGTTCTGTTTCTTTTTCATCGGCATGTTTCGCCGTTAAACGAAGCGTGACCTCGCCGTCAGCAGCAAGCGGCGCAATCGTCGGATTCGTCTGCGCGTCAATGATATCTTCTAAATCAGCTTCAAGCTGAGATTCACCGATTCCGAAAAACCGCAGCACGGTTGAAACGATTTTCTCATTTGAACCGAGCTTTTTAAGAAGCAGCGGCTTCGCTTCATTTTCAAACATCGGACGCAGCTCGCTCGGCGGTCCGGGAAGCAGCATATAAAGCCTTGATCCGTGCTCTGCAAGCATTCCCGGCGCCATGCCGAAATGATTCGCCAAAACGTCCGAGCCCTCAATAACGAGCGCCTGTTTGCGGTTATTCGGCGACATGGTCCGTTTTGTTTTCGCAAAATACTCTTCAATCGACCGGAACGCTTCGTCATTCAGAACGAGCGGGCGTCCCAATGTGTTTGCAATGGTTTCTTTTGTTAAATCGTCCTTGGTCGGTCCGAGGCCGCCTGAAAAAATAATCAGGTCCGAGCGCTCTTCGGCAATGCGGATGACTTGCTTAAGCCGCTCCGGATTGTCACCGACAGCGGTGTGGTAAAACACGTTTACGCCGATTTCCGCCAGCTCTTTACTGATAAACTGAGCGTTCGTATTGGCGATCTGGCCGAGCAGAAGCTCTGAGCCGACTGCAATGATTTCCGCTTTTTTTGCTAATTCCATGTTCAAGTCCTTCTTTCTTAGTTAGATGTTTTTAACGCATCCCAGTTCTTCGCAAAATAATCCCAGCCGGAAATGACTGTGAAGAGCACAGCCACCCATAAAGCGATATCGCCGAACGGGAAAGAAACGAGCTCAAACGGGAGATTATGAAGTAAAAGCGCTGCAACAGCGATGATCTGAGCCCATGTTTTAATTTTCCCCAGCATATTGGCGGCTACGACTTCCCCCGTTCCCGCCAGCACAAGTCTTAGTCCCGTTACGGCAAATTCGCGGCTGATGATGACGATGACCATCCACGCCGGCGCAAGGTCAAACTGTACAAGCGTAATTAATGCCGCAGACACAAGCAGCTTGTCAGCCAGCGGATCTAAAAATTTCCCGAAGTTTGTCACGAGGTTCAGCTTTCTGGCATAGTAGCCATCCACCCAGTCAGTCGTTGATGCGATAATGAATAAAACAGCTCCCGTAAGATGTGCGACCGGAATCGATTCATCCCCTATATGAAGGCTGCCCCACTGAAAAGGAACAAGCATGATAATCATAAATACAGGAATTAAAGCGATTCTTGCCAGTGTGATTTTATTCGGTAAGTTAAACATAAAGCCCCTCCAATAATATGTACTCGGACGTGAAGAAAAAGTCATCTTAATCGTTCAGATGACTTTTTCCCCTTTTATTTTTTCATCTTGATTGTTATGGTCTGCGCCATCACATCATGCGGATTGAGTTCATAGGACAGAACCTCTCCGTTGATTTTAATTTTCAGGTTAGGGGCATAGCCCGTGCGTATTTCAATCTGCTTTTGATCTGTGATGTCTTTTTTGTAGGTTTCGCCTTTTTGCAGCGTTCCTTCTTTTAATGAACCGCCGCTGTCATCACGGACGCGGATCCAAGCGTTGTCGGAAGCAATCAGTTCAAGCTTGTACTTATCAGCTCCGGAAACATTGTATGAAGAAGCGGAGCCTTCTGTTCCGGCCGCTTTGATCTCTGTCTTTTCACTGCTCTTTTCTTTCTTTTTCTGCTCTGGCGCTTTTTTGTCTTTTTTGCTGTCAGTCTGCGCTCCGTCATTTGTATTGCCGTCGTTTTTCAGCGCAGAATCCTTAGGAATCTCATACTTGCTCTCACTTTGGGTGACGGCCTTATTGCTGTCAGTCTGCCCGGACTTGCTTATTCCAAACTGAATAATCGCATACAGGATCGCAATGACGATAATCACACCGATGACAATAAGAACGGTCGGAAGCCATTCCGCCG
Source organism: Bacillus sp. 01N42_2 (assembly GCF_056399565.1). Lineage (NCBI taxonomy): Bacteria > Bacillati > Bacillota > Bacilli > Caryophanales > Bacillaceae > Bacillus > Bacillus sp. 01N42_2. The sequence goes on from NZ_JBFTRO010000002.1 coordinate 249,839, forward strand.
CCTTTGAGGACTTAGGCAGCTCCCTTTGCATGGCGAGACCGGAGATTTTCTCCGACACATCGTCATGATACGTGTTCGGGATGTCTTTTTTATATTCTTCAAATAATTGGTCTGAATCAAGCCCGACAGCTTCTGCGTATTGCTTGATAAACGCCCGCACATAAAAATTGCCGGGAATGACATCATAGGAGCCTTCTTCCAGAGCGGTTAAGTATCTTTTCTGAATTTTCGTCGCCGCCTGGAGTTCATCCAATGACATCCCTTTTTCCTCTCTGGCTTCTTTAAGCCGGATTGCTAATTCTGTCACAACAAACACCTTCCAATATTAAAAATCAAAGCTTGAAAAACCGGTCTGATCAAATATTTGCGGTTCTTCTGCATGTTCATATGTAATGACTTCGTCAGGATCATTTCTGAGTTCGATAATATAATCGAAATCATCGAGCGTATACTCCGAATTTTGAACAAAAATATCCGGGTGCTCCACGACCTTTGTCGCCGGGAGCCTCATAATTTCACTGACGAGCTGAAGATGGCGCTCAGAGCCCCGTCTTGTCGAAACGATGCCATCAAGGATAAACACGTTTTCCGTGCTGTATTCATCGGCAACCAGCTGGCTGCGGATTGTTTGTTTTAACAGCGTTGAAGATACGAAAAGCCACCTTTTGCTGGCACAGACGCTTGAGGCAACGATGGACTCCGTTTTTCCGACCCGCGGCATTCCCCGGATTCCGATCAGTTTGTGCCCTTCTTTTTTAAACAGCTCAGCCATAAAGTCAACCAAAAGGCCAAGCTCGTCCCTTTCAAAGCGGAAGGTTTTTTTATCATCGGCATCACGCTGAATGTATCTTCCGTGACGGACTGCGAGACGGTCGCGAAGCCTCGGTTCTCTCAGCTTCGTTACTTTAATGGTCTCCATTGTTTTTAAAATTGATTCCAATCGTTTAATTTGATCTATATGCCGGCATCTGAGCAGCATTCCCCTTCTGGAAAGGTCGACACCGTTAATTGTGACAATATTAATTGACAGCATCCCGAGAAGAGATGAAATATCCCCGAGCAGGCCGGGGCGGTTCACTTGAATTTCATATTCAAAATACCATTCGAGCTTTGCCAAATGATATACCCCCTCCATTGTGGCAAATTTTTACCTTCCTTTATCATAAAACATTTTTCTCTAATTAGAAAGAAGAATGTTGCTCTATAGAGGAAAACATAAAAAAAGAGAGGAGAAATCCTCCCCTCTTAATGAGTGCTGTTATTTTCAACAAGCTTCACCATCATATTTGCAATGGCGCGCTGTTCATCTTCAGAAGCAACGCTCCAAAGATCAGCAAGCACTTTTTCCTGATGGTTTTTCGAGTCGACTTCGTTCGCAAGGTAACCGCCGATTTCTGTAGCGAGGTCAGTGATCGTTTCATCACTCATCCCTTTTTCCTGTGCATAGTTCAATCTGTCACCAAGGAAATTCTTCCAATTATCCCAGTTTTCTAATACTGACATGTTGGCTTCCTCCATTTCATCTGTTGTTACAAAATTATTTTGTCCGTGCAGATGCAAACTATACACACATTTTTTTCAGCAGTGCCAGCCGCCGTTTACCGATAATATATGTCCGGTAATATAGGAAGCCTTCTCCGATAATAAAAACGCTGCCGCTTCGGCGATTTCCTCGGGATTTGCCAGCCGGCCCGCGGGTATTTCCTCTGCCAATGCTTCTTTTTCATCAGACGTAAACTGATCAAGCATATTCGTATCAACGGCGCCCGGTGAGACTGCGTTCACGCGGACGCCGCTCGGAGCGAGCTCTTTGGCAAGCGCTTTGACGAACGAATGCTGCGCTCCTTTGACCATGCTGTATAACACTTCGCACGATGCGCCTGTTTCTCCCCATACGGAACCGATCGCGACGATGCCACCGCTTTTTTTCCGGATCATGCCGGGCACCAGATTACGCGCCAACAAAAACGGGCTCGTCACATGCAGCTGCACCATCTCCCGGGCCGTGTCATCCGTCACGTCCGTAATCAGGCCGAAATGACTTTTGCCGCTGTTTAATATCAGAGCGTCCACAGGCTGTTTAACGGAGCGGCTGAGTGTCTCCGCGCCTTCCGGTGAGGACAGATCCGCCTGAATAACGGAAGCTTTTACACCGAATGATGCGCTCAACCTTTCCGCAAGCCTGTGTGCGGCTTCTTTATTAGAATGATAATGCAAAAGCACGTCATATCCGTTTTTTGCGAGGACTTCACTTATACTTTGTCCGATTCCGCCGCTTGCTCCGGTGACGAGCGCTGTCTGTTTCATCAATCAACATTCCTTCTTTCCCCAGAAAAACATCCCTCAGGGCGTGAGGGATGTTTTTTTATGATTTTGGCACGACTTTGCAGACTGTCAGCCTGTCTTCTGACACTTCTTCTTTAATGACCCGCTCTACGTCTTCCAGGGTAATCTGCTCCAGTACGGTTACAACATCAAACAGACTCATATCTAAAAAGGCGTAGCGCGTGAATTGGTTGGCGATATATTCAGGCGAATTGAGCGCTTTTAAAAATGACCCGATTTTCTTTTTTCTCGCCAGGTCAAGTTTTTCCGCAGTCACGGCTGATCCCGCATCAAGCAGCATCTGTTTTAATTCGTCAGCAAGCTTATCCGGCTCCGGTGTATCTCCTCCGACAGAGGCAAAACCGAATCCGTATTCAGCCGTATAATCAAAGCTGAAGGTTTCATCAATGTAGCCTTTGTCGTACAAGTCGCCGTAATGCGGTGAGCTTTTTCCGAAGAGACATTCAAGCATGAGGTTCATGCTGAGCTCGTGCTTCAACAGCTCCCGCCCCGTTTTATAAGGGTTTTTCGCCTTTAAGCCGACAAGACATTTTGAGCCTTGGACGTTCATTTTTAATTCCTGCTCCCGGCGGAAAACCGCTTCCTGCTCCTGAACTTCTTCACGTTTGATTTCAGGCTGATCTGTAAACGGCTTTTTCTCCTGGTTTTTCCGCACCTGGCTGATGATCGCTTCAGGATCAACGGGACCGACGATAAAGAGCAGCATATTGCTCGGGTGATAAAATGTTTCATAGCACTCATACAGCAGATCTTTCGTAATATGTGAGATGCTTTCTACCGTTCCGGCAATGTCAATTTTCACGGGGTGGTCTTTATACATATTTTCGATAAGACCGAAAAACAGCCGCCAATCCGGATTATCATCATACATGTTAATTTCTTGGCCGATGATGCCTTTTTCTTTTTCCACTGATTTTTCCGTGAAATACGGATCTTGAACAAAATCCACGAGTGTTTCCAGGTTTTTCTCTACATTTGAAGTGCTGGAGAACAGATAAGCGGTTCGTGTAAATGAAGTAAAGGCATTTGCCGATGCCCCCTGCTTACTGAAATCCTGAAACACGTCGCCGTCCGCTTTTTCAAACAGTTTATGCTCAAGAAAATGCGCGATTCCGTCAGGGACGTGAACCATTTCTTCCTTATTTAAAGGAACGAACTGATTGTCAATGGAACCATACTTTGTCGTAAACACGGCGTATGTTTTATTAAAGCCCTGTTTCGGCAGCACATAGACATCAAGGCCGTTTGCCATTTTTTCATGATACAGCGTTTCTTGCAGCTGTTCGTAGTTTATCGGTTTAGTCAAGATGCTCCCCCCGTCCCTTTTAAGAAATAAGTCGTATCCAGCTTGATGTTCTTTCCGACATTGATAATGTCCTCTTTCGTCACTTTCTCGATATTGTCAAGGAAAGTTTCGATCGGTATCTCCACTTGGGCTGAAGCCTGCTGATACAGAAATTCCGCTAAGCCGTATGCCGTATCAATCGTTTCTAACACTTGGTTTTTAATAACGGCTTTCGTTTGGGCGATATCGTCCTCTGAAAAATCACCGTTTTGCATAGCCTGAAATTGTTCTTCAATAATGGTGACGGCCTGCTTATAATTTTTCACTTCAATGCCTGACATGACCATCAGGAGCCCTTTGAAGCTTTCCACCCTTGAGGCTGCATAATAGGCGAGGCTCGCTTTTTCACGGACATTTATAAACAGCTTTGAATGAGAAAAACCTCCGAACAGCCCGTTAAACACTTGCAATGCCGGATAGTCCGGATCTGTGTATGTCGTATTGGTCCGGAATCCGATATTCAGTTTGCCTTGTTTGACGTCCTCTTCATCAATGACTTCCTTCGGGTCAGGCTGTTCATTCGCCGTGCTTCTTTCTAAAGGCTGCTGCGCCCGTTCGGCCGTTTTAAAATACGTATCAACAGCCGTTTTCACTTGATCTGTGTCAACATCACCGATGACATACAGGTCCAGCTGATCTTCGCGTATGGCTTTTTGATAGGCTTCATACAGATCTTGCGGCATAATATGTTCGACATCATCGATCTCACCGTTGACGTGAAGGGCATACGGTTCGCTTTTGCACATTTCCTGAACGAGACGGAGATTAGAATATCTCATTTTATCGTCATATACGGCTTGAATCCGCTGTTTCAGCGTCCGTTTTTCCTGCGTGACATAAAGGGGCAGGAAGGCGCCGTTTTCCAAAGCAGGCGAAAAGACAAGCTCTGATAAAAGCTGAAGCCCTTTTTCCAATAATGGTGTGCGGTCCTTCAGATATTTTTCATTGGGAATCTCAAGCCGGAACGTAATAACATGACGTTCTCCCTTTTTTGTCAGATCAGCGGAAACGGATGTCCCGTACAGCTCATCGAAATAAGAACGCAAATCAGCGGTTTTCGGCCGGCTTTCTGTACCGCGGAGAAGCACATGAGGAAACAACGCCCTTTTTGTTACGAGCTCTTTTGTTAAAGGAGCCAGCATTTTAAACGTCAGTGAAACGGTTTTAAATTTCTCAGTCTTTACGATGTGGGCGGTGATTCCGCCGTGCTTTGACTTCATTTCATTTACGTAAGTCATGTGAAACCTCCTTCGTTCATTCTTTAATAGTATGTATTATGACCAAAATTCAGCATTCGCAAAAAAGAGTGCGCAGATGTAATTATATCAACTGGAGGATTTATAAGGAAACAAAAAACCTCTGCCAGAAAACAGGCAGAGGCATTGTACGTTATTTTTTCAAATTGAAAGGCCACCAGTTGGCTCTTCCGAATATTTTCACCATGACCGGTACAAAAAACGGAAGGACAACAATTGCATACATGAGGAGGCCGGTTAATACCACGGTTGCAATTTCCAAAAGGGAAAGAACGCCTGACGGCAGCATGGCCGCAAAGGTTCCCGCTAAAATAATTGCCGCCGAAATGATGACCGATCCCATATTTTTCATACTGCTGATCATCGCGGCTTCCGTTCCTTCTTTTTTCAGCTCATTAAAGCGGTCCATTAAAAAGATGGAATAATCCACACCAAGAGCCATCAGAATGACAAAGCCGAAAAACGGCACGGCCCAGTTTACGCCCGGATACCCGAAGAAGTGTGTAAAGATGTATTCCGTCACCCCGATGGATGCGAAATACGTCAGGACGAGCGAAGCCACTAAATAAACCGGCATAATGAGGGAGCGCAGCATCACGATGAGAATCAGAAAAATGCCCGCCAGCATAAACATTGCCGTCCGTTTGAAATCTGAATCCGATACTTCTTTTAAATCGGCATTCATGCTGGAAACCCCGGAGACGCCGAAAGAGGCATTTTTCAGATCCGTGTTCGGAATGATCCTTTTAACGCTCGCTTTGATCGCTTCAATATCTTGAATAGCCGTATTTGAATAAGGGTTGTTATCAAGAACAACTGTTAATTCTGTCGTTTTTCTGTCATCAGACATGTACGTATTAAACACGCTTGTGAAATCGCTGTTTTCCAAGGCGTCTTTCGGCACAAACCAGCCGGCCATTTCTTTGTCTGACGCCTTATGAAGCTCACCCAGATAATCATTCGCCCCCATCATGCCGCTTGACACTTTCTTAAGCCCTTTTACACTATCGTTAAGGCCGGAAGAAAGATCGCTGAGCTGGGAAGAAAAATCACCGAGACCGCTCTGCATTTTTTTCTGACCTTCCGCGAGCTGCCCTGCCGCCGATTCAAGGCGCGGCATTTGTCCGGCGAGAGCCCCCTGGCCGTCTGACACTTGCTGAAGGCCGTTTTCAATTTGGGTCAGGCCGTTAATCATAGTGTTAATTTGGGTGTCAATCTTTTTCTGGGCGGCTGACAGTCGGGAAAATTGTTTTTCCGCTTGCTGCAGATGATCCTTTTGACTGTCAACCTCTTTAGAAAACGCTTCGGCGTCTCTATTTGCTTTGGAAACGGCTGACTGTACATCTGTAAAAGCAGATTTGATCACTTGATAGGACGGATCAGCTTTCACTGCCGGTATCGATGCTTCCAGTTTTGCAAACGGCAGCCGGTTAAGCTGTTTGTTCAAATCAGCAAGCTGCCTGCTCGCTTCATTTTTCATCGGCAGAACGGTTTTGACCAGCTTTAAAGCGTTTTGCGTTTCTGAAGCGAGACCGCTGTTTTGGCTGAGCTGCATAGAGAGCATTTGTTTCTGTTCTTCAATCTGCTTTCTCATTTGAGCGACGCCGGCTTTATTCTTATTGACGCCCGCCTGCAGTTTATTCAGGTTTTCTCCTATATCAGAAAGCCCGGATTTCAGAGACAGTGTTCCGTCAATAAGCTGATTGACGCTTTTTCCCGACTCTTCAATTTGCGGCTGTGAATCAGCTAACGACTTTGCGGCATGCCCTAAACCGTCCGTTATTTTTTCAAGTCCTGTATTGCCTTTATCAAGCCCTTCTTGAAGCTGTTTTGCCTGATTTGTGACAAATAATTGATTCAATCCGTTTCCCGCAGGGCGCGTGGCGCTTCTGACCGTTTTCACACCTTCTGTCTTTTCAAGTTCTCTGCTGATTTTTTCGATATCAATCAGGTGTTTTTCGGTATTTAATTTGTCGTCATTTTTGATGACAACTGTCGCCGGAAGAAGTTCTCCGGGGCCGAATGCGTCTGAAATCGTATTAAACGCGCGAACGGATTCATATTTATCCCCGATTTCGTCAAGGCTGTTGTAAGATAGAGCGCCTTTGTAAAGAAGGATAGGCGGGACGGTAAATACCGCCACGATTGCAAGACTGATGAGCGGCCTTTTAAATGAAAACCGCCCTGCCGTTTCCCATGCTTTGCTTTGCGGATGGGAAATATCGCCCTTAACAGGCCAAAACAGTCTTTTTCCTAAAACAGCCATAAAAAACGGCACGATCGTCATGAGTGCAAGCAGCAGCACTGCGACGCCGACCGCAACGGCGGCTGCCGACTGATACAGTTTAAATGTCGCAAATCCGATGCAGGCAAATCCGATCAATACCGCTCCGCCGCTGTATAAAACCGTCTTTCCGGCCGTTTTATAGGTCACGACGATCGCTTCTTTTATATCAGCGCCGTGAGACAGTTCTTCTTTAAAGCGGCTGAGAAGCAGGATGCAATAGTCTGTGCCGATTCCGAACATAATCGCAACCATAAAAATCTGCGTAAAGGTTGAGAGCGGGAAATCCAGCTGATCGACTAAAAATGCGACAATGGACTGGCTGACTAAATAAGAAATTAATACAGATAAAAGCGGCACAAACGGAGCAACCACTGACCGGAATACAAGAATCAGCACGATCAGGATAAAAGCAACCGTTATATATTCAGTCTTTTTTAAGCCGTCCTGCGAGCTTTTCAACACATCTTCGTCAATCAGCGACTGGCCTGTGATGCCGTATGATACGCCGTACGGTTTCAGTTCTTTATCAATTTTGTTTTTTATTTTGAGGATGTCATTTTTCGATGTATCAAGCTGCAGCTGAACGAGCATCGTTTGTCTGTCTTTTGACAGAAGTTGTTTTTTGACGTCTTCATTTTTTTCCCCGAAATATGAGGTCACCGTTTTAATATGAAGCGCTTTTTTATGTTCAGATAAGGTGTCCACAGCCTCCTGCAAACGAGCTTTTTTGTCTGTCATTAAGCCTTTCTCGTGAAATACGATGACGGCTGAAGAAGACGGTGCGTCTGAATCAGACATTTCATCAAGCAGTTTATGGGCGTAAGAAGAGGAATATCCGTCCGGTACGGAAATCTGGCCTTTCTCCCGTGTCAATTCAGCCATATCAGGCGCTGTAAGCATAAACATCACCGTTGCGGCGATCCATGCCGCGGCGATAATCCAGCGGGCTTGGATAATCTTTTTCATTATGTCTGCCGATCCTCCTCTGTCATCATCAGTCGATATAATTTTTCGTATATATTAACGAACATTTCCGCCTCGTCTTCATCAAAATGCATAATGTATGAACGAACGAGATCCTCAATCCGCCGCTCCACTCGGTGAAATACTTCCGTCCCCTTTTCCGTGACGTTTAACAGAATGCTCCGGCGGTCGCTTTGGCTCCGTTCTCTTTTGATGTATCCTTTTTCATACAGGCGGTTCGTCATGGATGTAATGGCGCTTTTGTTGACGTGGCATACCGCTGCCAGTTCAATTGATTTGCAATCGGGATTGAGCATAATATAGCGGAGTATGTAATATTGATCCAATGTCAGCTCTTTGTTCACTTTTTCGGCGATAATGCTGTCAATTTTTTTTAAGACGTGCAGGTATACATCGGAATAACGCTGAATGAGCTGTTTTACTTTTTCTTCATGCACATTTTCCCCCTCCTTTAATAGTTAATATGTTTAACTATTAAAGGATAACGAGCTGACGGTATCATGTCAATATTCAGAATCAAATAAAAAAAGACAGTGCAGATTACACCGTCTTTAATGATTCCTTTTTTTCTTTTGCTTGTGAAGAGATATTTAACAGCGCTAAAAATACTGATACAATGCCGCAAAAAGCAGATAAAATGAAAATCAGCCAGCCCGCATTTGACATCAGTGCGGCAAATATCGGCGGTCCCGCCGCTACTCCGATAAACCGCATGCTGTTATAAAATGAGGTGATGGTTCCCGATTCCTCGTTGTCTACGCCTTCTGTGATGACAGCGTCTAAAGCCGGCAATGCCATTCCGATACCGATACCGCTGACACACAAGAAGATAAATAATAAATAAAAACTGTGATTCCACCACAGGCCGATAAATGACAGTGTCACGGCACTCATTCCGAAAACGATGCAAAACTTCATTTTGCCTTGGTCTTTCCCGATTTTTCTGCCTGCTATATACGAACTGACGGATAAAAATAAAAGCGGGATTGCCAAAAGCGCTCCTTTCGCCACACCGTCAATTCCGTACTTCTTCTCCAGCGAGTCTGATAAATAAAACAGAACCCCGAACAGCAAAAACATAATCACGCAGCCGATGATAAATACCGTAAAGAGCCAGCGGCCGTCACGCTTAAATATGTGACCCACATTTTTCACGAATTCGGAAATAGAAGGCACTTCTTTTTGCTTTTTTTCCGGCTTATCCACCATAAACAAAACGAGAAAAAAACTGATGAGCGAAAAAAACGGAATGAACCAAAACGGCATAAACCAGAACCAAGCAGCCAAGAGCGACCCGAGAATCGGACTTAGTACTTTCCCGGCTGTGTTTGACGTTTCAATGTCGCCGAGCCCCGCGGTAATCCGCTCATCATCACCCTTGAACAAATCACCGATAAACGGCATCACAACAGGAGCCGCCCCTGCCGAACCGATTCCCTGAAGCACCCGTCCCGCCAAGATAATGGGATATGGATGCTTGAACGCGGTCGAAGCTATCGCGGCAATCGCGCCGCCCGCACCGGCTATGAGAAGACAAGGCAGAAGGACCTTTTTTCTTCCGAATTTATCGGACAGATATCCGGCAATCGGAATACAAATAATCGCCACAATCGAATATACCGTTATAATTAACGATACTTGAAAAGACGATATGGACAGCTTCTTTTCAATCATCGGAAGGACAGGAATCAGCATCGAATTCCCGAGTGTCATGACGAGCGGTACAGAAGCCAAAGCAATGATATTTTTCGTTCCATTTTTCTTCTTACTCAACTTATTCACCCATTCACTATACTTGGTTGTTTCCTGTTTTATTGTGTCTTGCGGCAAACAAAGTATGTACGAACGGCGCAAATAAAAAAACAGACACATGACGCGTCTGTCTTAAAAACGTTTTCTGACAACATGAAAGCTGAACTTATCAGCCCGGAAATAATTTAATGAATACAGCACAGGCTCATCATGCTGATTATAGTGGGTTTGTTTCAGCAATAAAAGCGCCGTCTCCGGTTCGCACTCCAAAACCGGTGAAATCGTATCGTGGTATCCGATCGGTTCAATATCAGCAACGGCATAGCTGATCACAGATTCGGAGTTTTTTTCCAAGAGATCAAAAATGGATTCCTGTTCATGACAGAAAGAATTCGGCAGAATATCCATCGGAATCGTATCCAGACAGTAAACGACCGGAGTGCCGCTTGCCGTTCTCACGCGCTCCAAATAAAAAAGCTCCTGCTCAGGCTCAAGCCGGAATCTTGCGATATCTTCATCAGACGGTGTAATAACCTGAGACGACAAAAAAATCGTACCCGGCACCATGTTCGCTTGCTGAATCATTTTCGTCACACTGTTGAGCTGTTCAATACCTGAAAGAAACAGCGGTTTTGTATGGACGAAAGTGCCCACACCGTGCCTTCTGATAATCACATGCTCCTCTTCAAGGATACGTAAAGCTTCACGCAGAGTTGCCCGGCTGACACCCATCGATTTTGAAAGCTCAAATTCAGAAGGAAGCTTTTCCTTTTCGGTGTAAATTCCGTTTTGTATATCCTCTTTGATTCGCTCAATCACTTTTAAATACAAGTGACGATTGTCAGCTTTTGTAGACATGTTTCCCCTCCGTAAACCACTTTCATAAATTATTGAACAATTGGGACAACTATATCATGTTTTGATAAAAAAATAAATAGGAATGATTTTGGCGGTATCATTTTAAGCGAAAGCTCTCTCCTTTTTAAGAAGAGAGCTCATCATATTGTTCTTTTGATAATAGTACTTCCCTCGGTTTGCTTCCTTCATACGGGCCGACGACGCCCCGTTCCTCCATTGCGTCGATCAGACGCGCGGCCCTCGTGTATCCGATCCTGAACCGTCTTTGAAGCATGGAGACAGATGCCGTCTGCATGCCGATAATCAAATCGACCGCTTCGTCATACAGATCATCCGTCACTTCACTGTGTGTTTCCGCGGTTTCTTCCGGAATCATTTCTTCTTGGTACTGCGCTTTTTGCTGTGTGATGACATGATCTACGACATGCTCAACCTCTTCATCCGATAAAAATGCTCCCTGGACCCGCACAGGCTTATTCGCGCCTACAGGCAGAAACAGCATATCTCCGCGGCCGAGAAGCTTTTCAGCGCCGCCCATATCTAAAATCGTCCGTGAATCGGTCTGAGATGAGACGCTGAAGGCAATTCTCGACGGGATGTTGGCTTTAATCACTCCGGTAATGACATCGACTGAAGGCCGCTGTGTCGCGATAATCAAATGAATGCCTGCCGCCCGAGCCATCTGTGAAAGTCTCGTAATCGAATCTTCCACGTCGGAAGAAGCGACCATCATCAGATCGGCAAGCTCGTCAACGATGACGACGATGTACGGCAGTTCGGGCTGCTTTACTTCTTCTTCGGCATTTGACCGTTTGATATGGTCGTTATAGCCTTCTATATTTCTCGTGCCTGTATGGGAGAACAGTTCATAGCGCCGCTCCATCTCATTGACGACCTTTTTTAAAGCCTGTGAGGCCTTTTTCGGATCTGTCACGACCGGCGCAAGCAGATGAGGAATGCCGTTATACACATTCAGCTCAACCATTTTCGGGTCAATCATCATCATTTTCACTTCATGCGGTTTGGCTCGCATCAGGATACTCGTAATAATACCGTTGACACAGACGCTTTTCCCGCTTCCCGTGGCCCCAGCGACGAGCAGATGGGGCATTTTGTTCAGTTCGGCAAGCACTGCCTCCCCGGAAATGTTTCGCCCCAACCCGATCAGAAGCTTCGCATCCGGCTTGTCGTTGAGCTTGGATTCAAGCACTTCTTTTAACGAAACCATCGCAACTTCAGCGTTCGGCACCTCGATGCCGATTGCTGATTTCCCCGGAATCGGCGCTTCTATCCGGATATCCTTCGCGGCAAGCGCGAGTGCGAGGTCATCACTCAGATTCACGATTTTACTGACTTTGACCCCAACGTCCGGATAGACCTCATATTTTGTGACCGCCGGACCGAGATGAACCTGCGTCACTTTCGCCTTTACGCCGAAGCTTTGAAAAGTCCGTTCGAGTTTTCTTGCATTCTCGTAAATGTTCTTCTTATCTGTCTGCTGGCCTGTATGTTTCGGGTCAGCCAGAATGTCCAATGAAGGCATTTGGTAATCCTTATTTTCAAGCTCTGTAAACGTCATGGGCGGAGCCGCAGCCGCCGGTTCGTCACTGTCTTGAGCGGCGCCGGAGGGCTCTTCTTTTACCATTTGAGCCGTCTCCTGCGTCTCTTCAGAAATCACCGGTTCGTCACGCTTCTCCTGACGGTCTGAGAAGCTTGAAATAATCGGCTCTGAATGGATGAGCGGCGTAATGATTTCCTCATCCTCTTCTTCTTGCTCAGGCACTTCTTTTTTCTTTTGAACCCGTTTTTGTTTTTTGCCCGATTTGGTTTTTGTTTTCGGCGAAGACATATTCGTTCTGACCGTTTTCATATCCTCAAGAAATGCCTGCCATTGACCGCGGATAAACCGGCCGACGGGGCTCGTCCACTTTTTGAGCGTTTCCTGCAGTGAACGCCCCGTTACAAGAATCAGCCCCATTAAGATCAGCACGATCGCCATGATCTGTGAACCCGTTGATGCAAATAAAAAGTGGGAAGCTGCAAACAGTACCGCGCCGATCATACCGCCGCCCAAATCAGGCGAGGCGGCCTGCTGTTTCATATCCATCATAAACAGCTCCCACGTGTTGCCGATGACACTTGCGGACCGAATCGACCCGTGATGAGACAGATTTTTAAAGAGCTGTACGTGAGACAGCAGCAAAATACTGGCGATAATACAGTACAATCCGGCTTTCCTTCTCGTTAAAAGACTTGGACTCTTCTTTTTCCAAAACAGCGAAATTCCCAGAAGGAAGAGCGCAATTAAGCATAAAATAAACCACTCTCCAGCAAAAAAACGGAACAAGTACACAAATGTCTGTCCCACAACGCCGAGCTGCAAAACAGCAATAATCGAGATTGCAACGCAGAGCAGTCCGCTTAGTTCGTATTTTAGATTGAGCTTACTCTCTTGTTTCTTTTTAGATTTCCGTTTTTTCTTTGCCACACTCATCACCTTACTGCGTTAAAAAATGTAAAATCATACATCATGAAGAAAAGCAGCCTTTTACCGGCTGCGTTTTCTGTAGGATTCCCCTATTATAGCATATTTTGCCCCCGAGAAACGGACTGAATGCCAGTTAGATTTTCAACTTGATTTTTTGCCCCGGAGCGATGTCCGGATTCAGAAAATCCATCGGGTTCGTACTTAAAATCTGTACGACTTCAGCTTCATTTCCCTTCATTTCGACTAACAGCGGCACACCGGCATAGTCTACCTGTTCATGCGCGCTTTGCTCTCTTTCCTGACCGTAAACGACTTCTTGAGGCATGACGGTATAAAGGATCATTGAATCATCATTCCTTCCTCGCCCTTTCGTTCTTCAATCAGCTGATTCAGCTTTTTTATCGCCTGTCCGACGCCGCCGACCGCATCAATTAATCCGTAATCAGCCGCATCTTTTCCGACTACGTTCGTTCCGATGTCCCTGGTCAGGTTTCCTTTTGAAAACATCAGTTCTTTGAATTTTTCTTCGGAAATATTTGAATGATGGGTCACAAAGTTGACGACCCGCTCCTGCATTTTGTCCAAGTATTCAAATGTTTGCGGAACCCCGATAACCAGACCTGTAAGCCGAACGGGGTGAATGGTCATAGTCGCTGTTTCCGCGATAAAACTATGATCACATGACACGGCGATCGGCACACCTATCGAGTGTCCCCCGCCGAGTACGATTGAAACGGTCGGTTTTGACAAAGATGCGAGCATCTCTGCAATCGCAAGCCCCGCTTCCACATCACCGCCGACGGTGTTTAAGATAATCAGAAGTCCTTCAATTTTCGGATTTTGCTCAATGGCGACGATTTGCGGAATGACGTGTTCATATTTGGTTGTTTTATTTTGCGGCGGCAGCTGGACATGCCCCTCAATTTGGCCGATGATTGTCAGACAGTGAATATTGGTATCTTGAGACATTTGAGGCAGAGATGTCTCTCCCAGCTGCTGAATTTTGCTCATAATGCTGTCTTTCGCATCTGATTTTTCGGGCTGCTGTTCTTCGGTGTTTTCCATACGATGATCCATTTTATCTTCACCCTTTCCGAATGTCTCTTTGTATTATGAACAAAGAAGCGGGTTTCCATCCGGGAGATGAACAAAAACAAAGCCGGAGCATCATGCGCTCCGGCTTTTGTGTCCATTATACTTCCATAATGATCGGAATGATCATCGGCTTGCGTTTTGTTTTTTCATAAAGGAATTGGTTCAGCGCATCGCGCATGGCTTGTTTCAGCGTGGACCATTCTACGGCGGATGTTTCCGTCGCTTCTGTCACGATTGAGCGGACGAGCTCAGTAGCTTGTACAATTAAGCCTTCTGATTCTCTGACATATACGAAACCGCGCGTAATGATTTCAGGACCCGATACGAGGTTCTTTTTCTGCTTATCAAGCGTAATCACGACAATGAGAATGCCGTCTTGTGACAATAAGCGGCGGTCTCGCAGCACGATGTTGCCGATGTCGCCGACACCTAGGCCGTCAATCAGAACGTTTCCGTACGTGACTTTATCCCCGATTTTCACATTCTGACCGCGGAATTCAACGACGTCGCCTTTTTCAATTAAGAAAATGTCGCTGCGTTTCATGCCGATTTCTTCAGCGATTTTGGAATGCGCTTTTTGCATTCTGAATTCACCGTTAACCGGAATTAAATATTTCGGTTTTAACAAATTAAGCATGAGTTTTAATTCTTCCTGCGAACCGTGACCGGACACATGCACGCGTTTTTGGGCGAAAATGACTTGAGCCCCGGCGCGGACAAGCTGGTTGACGGTTTTGGAATATACCAATTCATGTCCCGGAATCGGTGTTGATGCAATGACAACGGTATCTCCTTCTTCAATGTTAAGCTGCTTGTGCGCCTGCTTGGCCATCCGCGTAAGAGCGGCTAACGGCTCACCATGGCTTCCGGCTGTAACAATTGCCACTTCCCGTTTCGGATATTTTTTGACATCCTGCACCGGAATGAACAATTCATCTTCTGCTTCAATATAGCCGAGCTTGCGCGCAAGCTGAAGCACGTTTTGCAGGTTTTTTCCGGCGATTGCAAGTTTGCGGCCGTTCTGGGCGGCAGCCTGAATCACTTGCTGAATCCGGTTGATATTAGACGCGAATACGGCAACGATGACGCGGTTGTCTGAATTGTACATCGCATCGGAAATTTCACCGCTTACATGTGCTTCTGACGGAGTATATCCCGGGCGCTCCGCATTGGCGCTGTCAGAAAGCAGGGCAAGCACACCGCCGTTTCCGATTTTGGCGATTTCGCCGATATCACATGATTGGTGATAAGCAGGTGTCTGGTCAAATTTGAAGTCTCCCGTGCATACAATAGAGCCAAGTGATGTTTTAAAGCTGACTCCCACTGAATCCGGAATGCTGTGGATCGTTTTAAAGAACGATACTTTTGTTGATTCAAATGTAATGACTGATTTGGAGTGAACTTCACGTAAATCAGCTTTTCGATTATGCCCGTACTGCTTGAGTTTTTCTCTCAGCAAAGCAAGCGTTAGCTTCGTTCCGTATACCGGCACCGACAGCTTGTTCAATAAATAAAAGACGCCTCCGATGTTTTCATCGTGTCCGTGTGTCAGAAAAATGGCCTTCACGCGGTCAGCCCGTTCTACCAAGTAAGAAATATCCGGAATCACGACATCAATACCGAGCATTTCATTTTCAGGGTGCATGAGCCCCGCATCTACTACAAATATGTCCGAGTCAATTTCAATGACATATAGGTTCTTCCCAATTTCTCCGACACCGCCAAGGGCGATAATTCTGACGTTTTCTGTATTTTTCTTTTTCAAAATCTGTATCCTCCTAGTCTCATACCCGTCCATCATCACTTGTTCCTATTATAACTGATATCAATTTTAGAAAACAAGAAGAAGCGGAAGGTTTAGGGAAAACCAATATGTAGACAAAACGGTCAAACTCACGATAAAAATGAGAATGACCGCGTATTTTAACTGTATAAATTTTTTCTTACAGTTCGCTGATGACGCTGCTCAGGCTCAGGCGCTCATCTTCATTCAGCGGAATAAGAGGAAGACGCACAGATCCGACATCAAGGCCTTTCAGCTGAAGCGCCGTTTTGACCGGAGCCGGATTAGGCGCTTTAAAGAGCTCCTTCATGATCGGGAGAAGCTTCTGATGAATCAGTGCCGCGGTTGCCGTCTGCCCGTTTGTATAGTTTTTAATCATTTGCTGCATGTCAGAACCTACAATATGGCTGGCCACTGACACGACTCCTCTTCCGCCGACTGCGAGGATAGGAAGGGTTAACCCGTCATCACCTGAATAGACGTAAAAATCTTCCGGTGTTTCGGCGATGATTTTCGTAATCGCGTCAAGATCACCGCTCGCTTCTTTAATCGCAGAGATATTCGGAATCTCCGCAAGTCTGATGGCCGTTTCCGGCGCAAGCGAAGCGACCGTTCTGCCCGGCACGTTGTAAAGCATAACAGGAAGAGACGTTTCTTCAGCTATGGCTTTAAAATGACGGTACATGCCCTCTTGGGAAGGCTTATTATAATAAGGCGTGACAAGCATAACGCAATCGACGCCGGCTTCTTCAGCTTTTTTTGTCAGTTTGATGGAGTCTTTCGTATTGTTGCTTCCCGTACCCGCAATAACAGGCACGCGTCCGTTCACTTCTTTGACTGTAAATTCAAAGAGTGCAATTTTTTCTTCCGTTGAAAGTGTCGGAGATTCGCCGGTCGTCCCTGCGACGACTAAAGAATCCGTGCCGTTTTTCAACAAATAGTCGATTAATGTAGACAGTTTTTGAAAGTCTACATTCCCTTTACTGTCAAAAGGGGTAATCATCGCTGTAGAAATATTTCCGACATTCATTTTTTTCACCTCATCATGATTCAATCACATTTACTTTGAAAGTTCAAACACTTCATGCAGCGCATTTACGGCCGTTACCATATCTTTTTCATGAACGAGCACCCAGATCGTCGTATGGCTGTCGGCGGATTGCAGAATCGGAATGCCTTTATCTGAAAGTGCGGAGACGATTTTTGACGTAACACCCGGCACACCCATTATTCCGGCACCGACCGCTGACACTTTCGCACAGCTTTCCGTCACTGTCGGTTCATAGCCTAATTCGGCCAAAATGCTGCGCGCGGCTTCCGTTTTACTGCCGGCTACGGTATAAACGATTTCACTCGGCGTAATGTTAAAGAAATCTACGCTGATGCCGGCGTTCGCCATTGCTTTAAAGACTTCTGTCTGAACATTGTATTGCCCCATTTTGGCGGGAACTTTAAATTGCGTTACGTCTTTTACATGAGCAATCCCCGTGATCAGCCGTTCGAACACATCGCTGCCGACGTTAGACGAATGATGGGACGTCACCAGAGTTCCTTTTTCTTTTGAATAAGTCGAACGCACGCGGATCGGCACCTTTGCCTGCATGGCGATTTCCACCGCGCGCGGGTGAATGACTTTCGCGCCCTGATAGGCTAGGTTGCAGATTTCCGTATATGTGACATTCGGAAGCGGCTTAGCATTTTCCACGATTCTCGGATCAGCTGTCATGACGCCTTCCACGTCCGTAAAAATGTCGATAAACTCAGCATCAACCGCCGCGCCGAGCGCCGCTGCTGATGTATCGCTTCCTCCTCTGCCGATCGTCGTCGTGTCGCCTTTTTCAGTCGCTCCCTGAAATCCTGCCACAACGACGGCATCATGGCTGGCGAGTGTCGCGAACAGCCGCTCTGTTTTCATTTCTATAATCTTGGCGTCAGTATGCTGGGCATTGGTTAAAAAGCCGGCCTGGGCTCCTGTTAAAGCTGCGGCTTTTATGCCGTTTTCCTTCAGCATGCTGGTAAAAACAACAGACGAAATCGTTTCTCCGCAAGACAGAAGCATATCCTGCTCTCTCGGAGAAATGTCGGACTGGCTGCCGTAAAGAAGCCCGATCAAAGAATCCGTCGCGTACGGGTCTCCTTTTCTTCCCATCGCCGATACGACAACGACAACTTTATATCCTTCACTGATGGCATCTTTAATGTGTTCTAACGCAAGCTTGCGGCCTTTGTCATCTTTTACGGATGTTCCGCCGAATTTTTGAACAATGATTTTCACTATTTTCACTCCAAATTAGTCTGACGTAACAGAAGAGAGCAGGCAGAGCCTTACTCTCTTCTGTTCGCCTATAGAAAATACGTTTGTTTTATACGAGGTTCAGTTTTTGCAGGCTTTCCGCAATTTGAACTGAGTTCCAAGCGGCGCCTTTTAACAGGTTATCAGAAACAACCCACAAATGAAAACCGTTTGCTCTATCCAAATCTTTACGGATTCTTCCTACAAATACATCCCGTTTGCCGACGCAATCAGCAGGCATCGGGTAAAGCTGCTCCGCCGGATCATCCTGAAGCGTAACACCCGGAGCCTCTTCTAAAAGCTGTTTAATGTCTTCCACGGTTGCGTCATCACGGTCAAGCTCAATGTAAACAGATTCTGAGTGGCCTGTTTCAATCGGCAGTCTGACACATGTCGCAGCCACTTCCAGCTTCGGCATATGCATGATTTTTTTCGTTTCATTAATCATTTTCATTTCCTCAAACGTATAGCCGTTATCTTGGAATTTATCAATTTGCGGAATGGCGTTAAAAGCGATTTGATAATGCTTTTTGTCCCCTTTAACCGGCATAATGGACGGTTCTGCAGGCTCATTGTTTAAAATCGCCTTCGTCTGGCTGTACAGTTCTTTCGCCGCTTCATTGCCGGCTCCGGACACAGCTTGGTAAGTAGATACAATGACTTTTTGCAAGCCGTATGCTTTGCGGATCGGTTCAAGCGCCGCCACCATCTGAATCGTTGAACAGTTAGGGTTGGCGATAATGCCGTTATGTTTATGCAGATCACCTTCGTTCACCTCAGGCACTACAAGCGGTGTATTTTCATCCATGCGGAATGCGCTGGTATTGTCAATTACGATGGCTCCCCGTTTTACAGCCTCAGGCGCCAGGCTTTGTGATACGCTTCCGCCGGCGCTGAATAGCGCGATATGAACGCCTTCGAAGCTTTCCGGAACAGCTTCCTGCACTGTATACTCTTCGCCTTTAAACGTTACTTTCGTACCAGCAGAACGCTTTGAGGATAGTAGTGTGAGTGTTTCGATTTCAAAGTTTCTGTCTTCCAATGTTTTCAGCATTTGCTGCCCTACGGCTCCCGTCGCTCCGACAACTGCTACGTGTAATCCTCTTCCCATCTGTAAAACTCCTTCCGCCAATTAAGCATCATTTGTTGAATTGACTTTGCATTTTACGTTTTATTTTACCATAGAATAGTCACGGATTGACCGAATTTTTTTATTCCGGAATGATTTTATGTGTCTTGATTTTTTATTACTGATGCTGTACAAGCACAGGCTGAACCTGCTGATGCAAAAGCGCTTTTTCTACCGTAATCGGAAGGAGATCCATTCTGGCGACAAGAGATGTCGGTTTTCTCACGTGGTCATCCTGGCCGAATGGGATGAAAAATATGTTTTTTGCGGACATCAGCCTCATTAAATTCGTTCCGTTTAAACCGAGGCCGTCATTTGTCGAAATGCCGAGCACGACCGGGCGGCTGTTGCGGATCGTGGCTTTCGCAGCCATAAGGACGGGGCTGTCAGTCATCGCATTTGCGAGTTTGCTCATTGAGTTTCCGGTTAAGGGGGCGATGACCATGCAGTCGAGCGGAAGTTTCGGCCCGAGAGGCTCCGCTTTTACGATGGAATCAATTACCTCAAAACCTGTTGTTTCTTCAATTTTTCTGACCCAATCTCCCCCCTCTCCAAAGCGCGTATCGGTCGATTGGACGGTCGACGTCACAATCGGCCGGACTTCAGCCCCTTGTCTGACAAGTGCTTCTATTTGCGGAAAAACCTCCTCATATGTGCAATGTGAGCCGGTTAATCCGAATCCGATTCTTTTCCCATTCAGAGACATGGCTAATTCCCCTCTTTCTTTAAGTCTGCCAAAAGCTTGCTCAATACGTTCGCAATAATCTGTCCGGCTGTTTTCGGAGCCACAATTCCCGGAAGACCCGGAGCAAGCAGCGCTTTAATGCCCTGTTTTTCAGCATATTTGAAATCCGTTCCGCCCGGACGGGATGCTAAATCCAAAATCAAGGTCTTCGGCGTCATGCGCGATAAAACGCTTTGATTCAGAATCAGACTCGGTACGGTGTTAATACAAATATCAATATCATTTACATGATCAGTAAGTTCTTCAATTTGAAAAGGAGAAAGCCCCATTTCCGATATACGGGCCAAATGAGCCGAACTCCGCGCGCCCACTTTTACCTTCGCTCCTAACGCTGCAAACGTCCGGGCGATCGTCATACCGGTGCGCCCCATGCCGAGAACGGCGACATTTGACCCGTGAATGGTATAATCCGTATGCTGAATCGCCATCATGATTGTCCCTTCAACTGTGGGAATCGAGTTGAATATCGCGATGTCATCCCGCTCAAATAATTTAACAAGCTTGCGGCCGGCTTCGCTGGCGATGCCCTCAAGGTATGCATTAGAGATGCCTGAATAAATCACGCAATGCTCCGGTGTCTGCTCAAGGTAGCTCTGCTTTAATACCACTTCTTCATTTGAAAAAACCGTTGAGACAATGCCTTCTCCGGTCGTTGCCGATACAGGCAGGATGATACTGTCTATTTTCGGAAATGGAATCTCATCAATTTTACATTTGACGGTTCCTGTAAAACCGTCATCCAATTGGTCAAATCCTGCAAGATAAATATCGGCATGCTGTTCTGTCAGCTTCCTTATAATCTCAAGCTGTCTTGCGTCACCGCCAATAATCGCAATTGTCAATCCGGTTAACATTTGAAACGTTCACCTTCTTTACAGTTACTGGATCTTTTAAGTGTCATCCTCCTCTTCATCGTATGTGCAAAGAGAAAGGGCGGTGAATGTACAGCGTCTTTTTCATAAAAAAAGCACCGGCTCTTTGAGCCGGTGCTTGCGAAAAATGAATACAGTCTACTCTTCAGGAGGAGTGATCTCCCCGGGAACGTCTAAAATGATCATGTCTGACCCGATTTTTTGAATATGGTTCCAGGGGACACGGATGTCGTGGCCTTGTTTTCGCAATCCAAACCATTTTACCGTCGGGATCAACAGCGCGGTAATTTGCCCGTCCTGTTCATTAATTTCCAAATCAGTCTGGCCGAGCACACCGAGCCGCTCCGCCCGTTTAATGTCTACAATTTCTTTACCTGACAGTTCACTGAGCCTCATGATAGCCACCCCCTTGTACTATATGATTCCGGGCAAAAAAAAATGCCTGCCCCCCTAGAGAGGCAGACTTCCCGTTTAAGATGAGGCCGGCATATTTCCGGTCGGACTGATGAGCGATAATGCGTAATCATCCGTAAATAATCGGCGGCTGAGACCGTTGACGCTTTCCAGGCTGACTGCATTTAATTCAGCGATAATTTCATCCATCGTCTTATGCTTTCTGAGCAGAAGTTCGTTTTTCCCGTTCCGGCTCATTTTGCTGTTTGTGCTTTCTAAGCTGAGCATTAAACTTCCCTTCATTTGCTCTTTGCTGTTTTCCAGTTCTTTCGGGGTAATGCCGTCACGTTTTAACACCGATAACGTTTCTTGAATGGTTTCAGACAGAAGATCGAGCTGATTGGCGCCGGTGCCTCCGTAAATCGTCAGCATACCGCTGTCTTCATAAGAACTGTGATAGCTGTATACAGAATAAGCCAGTCCTTTATCTTCACGCACATCCTGGAAAAGACGGCTGCTCATGCTTCCGCCCAGCACATTGTTTAAAACGATTAAATCGTAAACATCCGGATCTCCGACTTTCAGACCTTTGAAACCAAGGCAGAGGTGCGCCTGTTCCGTGTCTTTTTTTCTGGTGAGCTTTTCATAATGAAACTCAGGCTCGCTGATGCCGCTAGCTTTGCCCTTCGCTTCGTATGTACCGAACCATTTCTCCACGTCTTTAATGAATTGTTCCGTAACATTTCCGGCGACAGAAATGACGACGCGGTCCGGTGTGTAAAAGTCATCCATATGCTGTCTGAGAGAATCGCCGTTAAACGATGAAAGGGTTTCCTCCGTCCCGAGAATCGGGTAGCCGAGCGAATGATTGCCGTATGTCGCTTTGCTCAGCAGATCGTGGACAATGTCGTCCGGCGCGTCTTCGTACATTTTGATTTCTTCATATACGACGTTCTTTTCTTTTTTGAGTTCATCTTCGTCAAAAGCAGAATGAAAGAACATATCAGCCAGCACATCAAGTGCGTAGTTGGCATGCTCATCCAGCACTTTGGCGTAATAACACGTATATTCTTTTGAAGTGAAGGCATTCACTTGGCCGCCTATCCGATCGAAGGATTCTGCGATTTCCCGTGCGGACCTGGTATTTGTTCCTTTAAAAAACATATGCTCGAGAAAGTGCGAAATACCGTTTGTATCCGGCGTTTCATGGCGTGATCCCGTTCCGATCCAGACGCCGATTGCCACAGACCGCACCGTTGGATTATTTTCAAGCACAACTCTTACACCGTTTTGGCATGTATAGCGTTTTATCAAGTTTGTTCCTCCTATTCAAAGACAGGCAAACTGCCGCCTGCTACTTCATCAGCCTGTTTTCATCCATTAAGTCAGACACCGAGCCGAGCGCATAGCCTTTTTCTTTGATTTTTGTAATCAGTGTTTCCAGGCTTTTCGCAGTCGGATCAGTCGGATGCATTAAAATCATGGCTCCGTTATGTATTTTGCTCAACACCCTTGTTTGTAAAACAGCCGGAGACGGTTTTTGCCAGTCTATGGTGTCAACGGTCCACATGATGGTGCCCATTCCTTTTTCCGCCGCAAGGTCGACCACAGCTTTTCTGAAGCTGCCGCTTGGCGGCGCAAACCATTTCGGCTTCATGCCGAGCGTCTCGCTGATTTGTGCATTGGTTTTGTCAAGCTGTTCGGAAATGCTTCCTGAAGTCAGTTTGCTCATATCAGGGTGATTGTATGAATGATTTCCGATTTCGTGTCCGTCTGCCGCTATTTTTTTCCCAAGTTCCTGATTGTTTTTTAGCCATTTCCCTTCAAGAAAGAAAGTTGCTTTGACCTGATGCTGTTTCAGAATAGGCAGCATTTGCTCCACGTATTCATTTCCCCAGGCGACATTTATCAGGAAAGCGACCATCGGTTTATCGGGATTTCCTTTATAAATGGGTTCGGGCGCAAGAGAATCGAGATGGACTTTCGGTTTTACCTGCTCATAGACAAGATCATCTTCATGAAATTCTCCATCCTTTTTCATTTGTTTATAGGATTTTTCCACATTGACCTTTAAACCGTTATATCCTGGTATACTCTTCCATATTTTATCAATTCTCGCATCTTGCGGCTTCACTTCATACTCCGGCGCTTTTTGCAGCAATTCCTCATAAAGCGGATCTTTTGATGCTGACACAGTCACTGCGTCTTTTTTCATTGCGTCTATGTAATCAACTGTATACGGGTTTTTTATCATTTCAAACGAAACAAAAAAAAGAAATAAAAAAACGGCAAACGGCACGAATTTTTTCAACATGTCCTTCCCCCCTCATCACACATTATGTATAAAGAGGACAAGGTAGAACCCGCTGTTGTCTTTCTCAAAATAAAGAAGCCGGGTCTCCCAGGCTCCTTGTTAGGTTTTCATTTAAGATTGTTGTTGTTCCTGCTCTTTTTCTTTCTCTTCGCGCAGCACTGCTTTACGCGACAGGTTGACACGTCCCTGTTTATCAATTTCCGTTACCTTCACAAGGATTTCGTCACCGATTTTCACAACATCCTCAACCTTGCCGACCCGTTCGAGCGCAAGTTCAGAGATGTGAACGAGACCGTCTTTTCCGCTGAAGATTTCAACGAAAGCGCCGAATTTCTCAATCCGTTTGACTTTACCGAGGTAAAGCTGGCCTACTTCGACTTCTCTGACAAGATCTTCGATGATTTTTTTCGCTTTTTGGTTGCTGCTTTCATCAGTAGAAGAAATAAAAATGGTGCCGTCTTGTTCAATGTCAATTTTAACACCGGTATCTTCAATGATTTTGTTGATTTGTTTGCCGCTCGGCCCGATAACGTCACGGATTTTATCCGGATTGATTGTCATCGTTAAAATTTTCGGTGCATATTGAGAAAGTTCTTTTCTTGATTCACCAAGCGTGCTGAGCATGCTGTTCAGGATTTCCATTCTTCCTTTTTTCGCCTGCTGAAGCGCTTCTTCAAGGATTTCTCTTGAAAGGCCTTCGATTTTAATGTCCATTTGCAGCGCTGTTACGCCTTTTTCCGTACCGGCTACTTTAAAGTCCATGTCACCGAGGGCATCTTCCATTCCTTGAATATCCGTTAATACTGTGTAGTACTCGCCTGATTTCACAAGTCCCATCGCGATACCTGCAACAGGCGCTTTAATCGGAACACCGGCGTCCATCATGGCAAGCGTGCTCGCGCAAATGCTGGCCTGTGAAGTGGAACCGTTTGATTCAAGCACTTCGGATACGAGGCGAACCGTATACGGGAAGTCTTTTTCATTCGGAATGACCGGCTCAAGCGCACGCTCTCCAAGAGCCCCGTGACCGATCTCACGGCGTCCCGGTCCGCGCATCGGGCCTGTCTCCCCTACGCTGAATTGCGGGAAGTTATAATGATGCATAAACCGTTTTGATTCTTCCACGCCTAAACCGTCAAGAATCTGAACGTCGCCAAGAGCGCCTAATGTACATACGCTGAGCGCCTGGGTCTGTCCTCTCGTAAACAGCCCTGAGCCATGCGTTCTCGGCAGAAGGCCGACTTCTGAAGAAAGCGGGCGGATTTGATCGACGCCGCGGCCGTCAGGACGGACTTTTTCTTCTGTGATCAAACGGCGCACTTCGTTTTTCACAAGTTTAGACAGTGTCTGTTTCACTTTTTTGATCGTATCTTCATCGTGCTCTTCTTCTTCAAATTTCGCGACGACTGCATCTTTCACTTTACTGATCGCATCTTCGCGCGCATGCTTTTCATGAACTTGAATGGCGCTGAGCAGATCCGGCTCCGCAAGACTTTTCACTTTCTCGCTGAGCTCTGCATCAATTTCATACAGTGCGATTTCCGTTTTTTCTTTGCCGACTGCCGCAACAATTTCTTCTTGGAAAGCGATCAGGCGCTTAATTTCTTCGTGGCCGAACATAATCGCTTCAAGCATGATTTCCTCAGGAACTTCATCCGCTCCCGCTTCCACCATGTTGATGGCGTCTTTTGTGCCTGCAACGATAAGGTTAATATCACTTTTTTCAAGCTGGTCAACCGTCGGATTGATGATGAACTCCCCGTCAATGCGGCCTACCGTCACACCCGCAATCGGGCCTTCAAACGGAATATCGGAAACGCAAAGAGCGAGTGATGAACCGAACATTGCAGCCATTTCAGATGAGCAGTTTTGATCGACACTCATGACAATGCTGATGACCTGTACTTCGTTACGGAATCCGTCTGCGAAAAGCGGGCGGATCGGGCGGTCAATCAGACGGCTGGCTAAAACGGCCTTTTCACTCGGACGGCCTTCTCTTTTAATAAAGCCGCCCGGAATTTTACCGACTGCGTATAATCTTTCTTCATAATTAACGGTAAGCGGGAAAAAATCTAGCGGTTTCGGTTCTTTTGATGCGGTTGCTGTGCTGAGCACTGCGGTATCGCCGTAGCGGACCATAACAGCGCCGTTTGCCTGTTTGGCAAGCTGGCCGGTTTCTACTGTAAGCTGTCTGCCGGCCCAATCTATGGTAAAGACATGTTTCTCTTGTCCCATTCGATTACGAGCTCCTCTCTTAATGTGTGAAATAATCAATTACTCCTATTATGAACGAAATGAATTGAACATATCAATGTCAAAGTAGTATGTAAAAGGATTTCATTATTTTTTATTATTATTTTTTTCGCTTTAATACGATAAAAAAGCGGGAATCCTCCCGCTTTTTACGATTATCGACGTAAGCCTAGTTTGTTAATTAACTCACGGTAACGAGTTACGTCTTTATTACGCAGATACGTAAGAAGATTACGACGTTTACCTACCATTTTAAGAAGACCGCGACGTGAGTGGTGATCTTTCTTATGAGTACGCAAATGCTCGTTCAAGTTGTTAATTGAGTCTGTTAGGATAGCGATCTGAACTTCTGGAGATCCAGTATCAGATTCGTGTGTTTTGAACTCACTGATGAGTTGATTTTTACGCTCTTGAGTAATTGCCATCCTGTTTCACCTCCATATTATAATTAGCCCCAGTTACCTAGCAACCGTCGGTGACTTCGGATTGCCAAGCAATGGTTTTAAGACTACGAAACATATGATACTAAAAATCGCGCCCATATGCAAATCTTTTAGAATAAAATTTGTGTACTTTTGATGTTTTTTCCGTTATTTGCTGAAAAAACGGATCGCTTCTTGTTTGTCTTTCTCAATCTGAGCCGTCAGTTCGTCGATGCCGTTAAACTTCCGTTCGCTCCGGATGCGTTTATACCACTCGATTTTAACGTCTTCTCCGTATACATCCTGTTGAAAATCAAATAAATGAACTTCAATTGACGGCTGATCGGGACGCTTTTCATAAAAGGTCGGTTTGTAGCCGATATTGCAGACGCCTTCATACACCCTGCCTTTTATTTCGGCCTTCACGGCATACACGCCTGTCGGCGGCACGATATAACTGTTGTGCAGACCGATATTCGCCGTCGGAAAGCCGATGGTGCGGCCTCTTTTGTCTCCGTGGATCACAGTGCCCCTGATAAAATACGGCTGGCCGAGGAGCGTGTGTGCCAGCTCCACGTCGCCATCCTGCAGCGCTGACCGGATATAAGTTGAGCTGATCTTTCTGTCCTGCTCAGTCTGTTTTTCGACAGTCGTGCATTCGGCCTTGCCGTCTAAATCGTCCGGCAGCGTAGCCATCGTGCCTTTTCCGTATTTTCCGTACGTAAAATCAAAGCCTCCCACCGCGTGCCGGGCGTTCAATCCTAAAATATACTCCTCGGCAAACTGTTTTGGAGAAAGAGCCGCAAACGATTCATCAAACTTTACGATATACAGCACATCAGCGCCTAAACGGCTGATCTGGCTGATTTTATCTTCAAGCGGCGTAATCAGATCCTTTGGCTCTTTGTCTCTGCCCAGAACATGGGAGGGGTGCGGATGAAACGTCATGACGGCAAGCGACAGGTTTTTTTCTTCGGCAATTTGTCTGGCTGTTCCGATTACTTTCCGGTGTCCCAAATGAACGCCGTCAAAGTAGCCGAGGGCCATGACAGACGCCGGCTGCTCTTCTTTTTGTAAATGATGCGGATGAGAAATATGTATCGTCTTCACAGAACGGTCACCTTTTTTCTTATTGTTCGCTTTTTTGCATCAGCACTTTAGCCGGTTTCAGCAGTCCATGTTTTGAAGGGTGCGGCATATAAATGGCCACACATTCTCCGGCTTCGGTACAGACAGCTATACGGGCGTCAGCTGTCATTGCAGAAAATTCCGCCGGTATGTCAAACACTGACCCGTTTTCAGCTTTCTTAGCTAATGTATCACTTATGACCCATTTCGGCAAATGATTGAGCGCTCTTTCGATAGGCACCGCATGCTCTGCAACCGTGCCGGCTGAAACCTGCTGCTCAAGCTCTTCAAACGTAAAACACTCATCCAGGCTGAAATCGCCGGAAGCGGTGCGGATGAGGTGGGACATATGAGCGGGATAGCCAAGCTTTTCACCGATTGTCACCGCCAATGTTCTGACGTAAGTGCCTTTTGAGCACGTAACTGTGAAACGGAATGACGCTGTATCATCCTTATAAGTGACAGGTGAAGTAAGCGCGATATCCTCAATCGTGATATTCCGCTTCGGCCGTTCCACTTCAATACCCGCTCTGGCGTATTCATAGAGCTTTTTCCCGTTGATCTTGACCGCGGAATACATCGGCGGCACTTGTTCCTGCGGCCCCTTCAGTTCGTCTAAAACGGCTTTGATATCCGCTTCTTTTATCGGCTCCTTGACAGGTTTTACGCTGACGGTTTCCCCCGTCTGGTCTTCAGTCGATGTGGAGAAACCGAGAGTGATCTCAGCATCGTACGTTTTTGATTTGTCGGTGACGTACTCAACAATCTTTGTGGCCCGTCCGACACAGATCGGCAGTACGCCTGACACTTCCGGATCAAGCGTTCCCGTATGCCCGACTTTCTTTGTTTTTAACAGTTTTCTTATTTTCATTACACAGTCGTGAGAAGTCATGCCGACCGGTTTATGTAAAAGGAGAACTCCGTTAACCATCTGTCTTTCGCTCCTTTGTTATCATTGTATCCCTGTAAAACGCAGAAAAGAGGACAGACGACAACGCCCATCCTCTTTTCCCGTTATTCAGACGGTTTATCTGAATGCAGTTCGTGAATCAGTGTTTCAATACGGTTGCCGTATTCAATTGATTCATCAAATTCAAATTCAAGCTCTGGCGTTTTGCGGAGTCTGATTCGGCTGCCGATTTCAGAACGGATAAATCCCTTCGCTTTCTCAAGCCCTTTCAGCGCCTCCTCTTTCTTTTTCTCTCCGCCGAGAACGGAGATATACACCTTCGCTATTTGCAAATCACCTGAAACACGTACGTCTGTTACAGTCAGAAATCCGATTCTCGGATCTTTCAGCTTTCGGCTGATAATATCTCCGAGCTCTTTTTTCATCTGTTCGCCGACACGGTTTGCTCTCATACTCAATTCAATCACCTCTAAGTTAAAACCACTCTGTTCTAGTGATCGTCCGTTCTATTTCGGGAAAGGAGTCAATAAACGCGAGTACGCGCTGAATCTCCTTTTCCGCCTGAACGTGAGAGGAGGAGACGACGGCGATTCCGAAGCTGGTCCTCTGCCAAGTGTCCTGATAGCCGATTTCTGCGGCCGACACGTTGAACTTATTCCGGACCCTCGTTATAATCCGCTTCAGAACGGCCCGTTTCTCCTTTAATGATCCCGCATCGTAAATGATGCATTCACATTCCGCAAATCCGATCACTTTCTTTCGATTTCCTGCATGACATACGCTTCAAGGATGTCACCTTCGCGAATGTCATTGTATTTCTTAATTGTAATACCACATTCATATCCTTGTGAAACTTCTTTCACATCATCTTTGAAGCGTTTCAGAACGTCTACTTCGCCTTCGAAGATAACGACGCCGTCACGGATCAAGCGGAGTCCGCTGTCACGTGTAATGTGGCCGTCTGTTACATATCCGCCGGCAATCGTACCGATTTTCGACACTTTGAATGTTTGGCGCACTTCAACCTGGCCGATGACTTTTTCTTCGTATTCAGGATCAAGCATTCCTTTCATCGCCGCTTCAATTTCTTCGATGACTTTGTAAATGATACGGTGAAGGCGGATATCTACATTTTCTGCTTCAGCCGTGCTCTTAGCATTTCCGTCTGGGCGCACATTAAACCCGATAACGATTGCATTTGAAGCAGATGCGAGAATGATGTCTGATTCCGTAATCGCACCGACGCCTGTGTGAATGATTTTCACTTTTACGCCTTCTACTTCAATTTTTTGAAGAGCGGCCGTTAACGCTTCTGCAGAACCTTGAACGTCCGCTTTTACGATTAAGTTGATGTCTTTGACATCACCTTGTTTAATTTGTTCAAACAGATCATCGAGGCTCAGCTTCGCTTTGTCGCTGCGCTGTTCGTCCAATTGTTTGGAAGCGCGCGCTTCACCGACAGAACGGGCTGTTTTTTCGTCTTTAAAGACGAGGAATTGATCGCCAGCCTGCGGTACGTCGTTTAAGCCTGTGATCTCTACAGGTGTGGACGGTCCGGCTGTTTTCACGCGGCGGCCGAGATCATTGACCATGGCCCGCACGCGGCCGAATGTGTTTCCGACAACGATCGGATCTCCGACATGCAATGTTC
Source organism: Bacillus sp. 01N42_2 (assembly GCF_056399565.1). NCBI lineage: Bacteria > Bacillati > Bacillota > Bacilli > Caryophanales > Bacillaceae > Bacillus > Bacillus sp. 01N42_2. The sequence goes on from NZ_JBFTRO010000002.1 coordinate 280,143, forward strand.
CCGTTTGAACGAGAAGTGTCGCGACAGATCCTCTTCCTTTATCAAGCTCAGCTTCAATAACCGTTCCTTTTGCCTGACGGTTCGGATTGGCTTTCAGCTCTTCCACTTCACTGACAAGCAGAATCATTTCGACAAGCTCGTCAATTCCCTTGCCTGTAAGCGCGGACAGAGGAACGAAAATCGTTTCTCCTCCCCATGCTTCAGGAACGAGTCCATATTCAGTCAGCTCCTGCATGACACGGTCAGGGTTCGCGCTCTCTTTATCCACTTTATTCACGGCAACGATAATCGGAACCTCAGCCGCTTTCGCATGGTTGATGGCTTCGACCGTTTGCGGCATAACGCCGTCATCGGCCGCTACGACTAAAATGGTAATATCGGTTACTTCCGCTCCGCGCGCGCGCATCGTTGTGAACGCCGCGTGTCCCGGTGTATCTAAGAACGTGATTTTTTTGCCGTTTTCTTCGATCTGGTAAGCCCCGATATGCTGGGTGATTCCGCCCGCTTCTCCTTCAACAACCTTTGTTTTTCTGATGCTGTCAAGAAGGGTCGTTTTCCCGTGGTCAACGTGGCCCATGATTGTCACGACAGGCGGACGGATTTGAAGATCTTCTTCTTTGTCAGCCTCTTCATACTTTTCAAGCTCAGTTTCTTCAAGCACAATCACTTCTTCTGTTTCCACACCGTATTCAGATGCGATCAGTTCGATTGTGTCTTTGTCAAGCTCCTGGTTAATCGTAGCCATTACGCCCAGAAGCATCAGTTTTTTAATGAGTTCAGACGGCTCTTTGCCCAGTTCCTCGGCTAAAGCTCCGACTGTTAAAGAGCCGGAAAACGTAATTTTCTCAGGAAGCTCTTTTTTCGGCTTCAGCGGTTTTTGCTGATGCTGATTTTTGTTGTTATGATTGCGTTTGTTTTTGTTTTTGTTGTTGTTGTTCTTCTTGTTTTTGTTAAATTGATTATTCTGCACGTCATTCTTCTTTCCGTCTCGAATTTTGTTTGGTTGATTCCCAGCAGGCTGCTGATTAACCCCTTGCGGCTGCTTGTTTTTGTTCGTTTCCGCAGGCTTTTGAGATTTAACGCCGGCGCCGCCTTTTTTAAATTTCGCATCAAGCTGCTTAATGGTCTTTTCTTCAAGCGTTGCCATATGGTTATTTACTACTATATCCATGTTTTTCAGCGCAGTCAAAATTTCCTTACTTGAAACATTGATGGCTTTTGCATATTCGTATACTCTCATTTTAGCCATTCGTTCACCCCCAAAAATATTAATCGAGCAAGCTGATCAGCTTATTCGCAAAACCTTGGTCAGTGACGGCGACAACGACACGTGATTCCTTGCCGATAGAGCGGCCGAGATCCGCGCGGCTTTCGACTTTTTTATAAGGTACTTTATAATAATTGCATTTATCGGATACTTTTTTTGCAGTATTCGCAGATGCATCTTCTGTCAGCAGAACAAGTTTTGCACGCGCATTTCTAATTTCTTTTATAACCAAGTCCTCGCCCGACACGACCTTACGAGCTCGATTGGCCAGACCCAGCAAGGGAAACCATTCCATTCCAGACATGTTATTTTTTCACCTTTTCCGCCAGTTCCAGCAATTCTTCGAAAATCTGGTCATCGATTTGTGATTGAAATTGATTTTGCAATGTGTTTTTCTTTTTCGCAGCTAAGATGCATTCTTTCTCCAGGGTGATATAGGCACCCCGCCCGTTCTTCTTGCCTGTCGGATCGACTGAAATCTCTCCTTCTTTTGAACGGACAATTCGGATCAGTTCCTTTTTAGGCTTCATTTCCCCCGTTACCACACATTTACGCAGAGGAATTTTTTTTCGCTTATTCACCTAAAGTCACCTCTTATTCATCCGATTCTGCTGTTTCAGGCTCCATAAAGAGCGGCTCTAAATCGTCATCTTCTTCATGCTCTCTCGGAAAGATGCCAAGTTCTCTTGCATCCGTTTCACTTTTGATATCAATTTTCCAGCCTGTCAGTTTCGCAGCTAAGCGGGCGTTTTGCCCTCTTTTTCCGATCGCCAGAGAAAGCTGGTAATCAGGAACAACGACAGTCGTGGCTTTTTCTTCTTCGTTGACGATGACATCCAGCACTTTAGATGGGCTGAGCGCATTGGCAACAAATTCAACCGGATCATCAGACCAGTTGACGATATCAATTTTTTCGCCTTTCAGTTCATTGACGATCGCCTGCACGCGCTGGCCTTTAGGACCGACGCATGAACCGACGGGATCAACGTCAGCATCATCAGTGCGGACAGAGATTTTGGAGCGGTCGCCCGCTTCTCTGGCAACGGATTTCAGCTCGACCGTTCCGTCATAAATTTCCGGCACTTCGATTTCAAAAAGACGCTTCAAAAGACCGGGATGCGTTCTTGATACGTAGATCTGCGGCCCTTTTGTCGTTTTTTCGACTTTTGTGATAAATACTTTAATCCGATCGTGAGGTTTATAGCTCTCATTCGGCATTTGTTCGTTAACGGGCAGCAGCGCTTCAATCTTGCCGAGAGACACGTAAATAAACTTGCTGTCTAAGCGCTGTACAATTCCCGTCATGATGTCTTCTTCACGATCGATAAATTCCGAGTAAATCACGCCGCGCTCAGCTTCACGGACACGCTGCGTCACAACTTGTTTCGCCGTCTGCGCGGCAATGCGGCCGAAGTCTTTCGGCGTTACTTCTATTTCAACGACATCTCCGACAAGGTAGTTCGGATGGATGTGCTGGGCGTCGTCAAGCGAGATTTCAAGCCTTGAATCGTATACCTCGTCTACGACATCTTTTCTTGCGAACACGCGGATGGTGCCCGTTTCACGGTTCAGATCGACCCGTACGTTTTGCGCCTGGTTAAAATTTCGCTTATACGCAGAAATTAAGGCAGCTTCAATTGCTTCGATGATAATGTCTTTACTGATGCCTTTTTCTTTTTCAAGAATCGTGAGGGCATCTAATAGTTCACTGCTCATGTTAGCGGTCTCCCCCCTTAAACACTAATACTTCATTGATTAAAATGTTACAGCTAATCTTGCGTTAGCTATTTTTTCATACGGAATATTGACCCGTTTCTTTCTTGTTTTAATTGTCATCTCTATTGTAGCAGTTTGTCCATCAAATTCAGCCAATTTGCCTTCAAACACTTTTAAACCGTCAATCGGTTCGTACGTTTTCATGTACACATTTTTACCCAGTGATTTTTCGAAGTCGGCTTTTTTCTTTAATGGACGCTCGGCTCCAGGAGAAGATACTTCAAGAAAGTAGTTCTGAGTGATCGGATCGGCCTCATCCAGCTTTTCGCTTAACGCTTCGCTGACTTTGGCGCACTCCTCAATATCAACACCGTTATCGGAATCAATAAACACGCGAAGGAACCAGTTTTGACCCTCTTTGACAAATTCAATGTCTACGAGTTCAAGCTGAAGGTCATCCAGTATGGGCTGAGCCATTCCTTGAACGGTATCAGTCACTTTTTTGCTCATGTTTTTCCTCCTTGTGCTGTCGATATCATATCAGCCGTTCCTCTGCATAAAAACCCTGCTTCTAAAGAGCAGGGGCTTTGAGAAAACGATGGACATGTCGAGGCAAAATTGCCTGTTCAATACAAAAGAGCGGGTTTCCCCACTCTTTGCCTCGGTAATCGTTAGCATTTCCAATAAAACTATACCATAACCATATATTTAATGCAAATCAAACTCCGCTCAGACGGCTGTCCTCAAAGCTTAAAACAGAGACAGCTGATTTTGATCCGGGAGCGACTCCAGACAGCCGTGGCGGTCTAAATACTCTAAAATGGTTTTTGACACTTTTCCGCGTTTTTGAAGGTCCTCTTTTGAAAGGAACTCTCCTTCTTCCCGCGCTTTTACAATATTGAGAGCGGCATTGGTTCCAAGCCCCGGAATCGAGTTGAACGGCGGAATCAGACTGTTGCCGTCAATGATAAATTCCGAAGCGCTGGAACGGTATAGATCGACCTTCTGGAAAGAATAGCCGCGTTCACACATTTCAAGCGCAAGCTCTAACACGGTCAGGAGGTTTTTTTCCTTCGGAGAAGCATCAAGCCCTTTAGAGCTGATATCATCCATCACCGCTCTGATGGCAGTCGAGCCCTTAATCATCGTATCAATGTCAAAGTCATCTGCACGCACGGTAAAATACGCAGCATAATATAAAAGCGCGTGATGCACTTTAAAGTATGCAATCCGCACCGCCATTAATACGTATGCGGCGGCGTGGGCTTTCGGGAACATGTATTTGATTTTTTTGCATGAATCAATATACCAGTTCGGCACATTGTTCTTTTTCATTTCTTCTTCCCATTCCGGCGTCAGGCCTTTGCCTTTACGGACAAATTCCATGATCTTAAAGGCCAGTGAAGGCTCAAGGCCCTGATAAATCAAGTAAACCATAATGTCATCACGGCAGCCGATTACTTCGCTCAGTTCACACGTATTGTTGTGTATCAGTTCCTGCGCATTGCCGAGCCATACGTCCGTTCCGTGGGAAAGCCCGGAAATCTGGACAAGCTCAGAGAACGTCGTCGGCTTCGTATCCTCAAGCATCTGCCGCACAAATCGCGTCCCGAATTCAGGAATGCCGAGGGTCCCCGTTTTACAGCCGATCTGTTCTTCAGTGACGCCGAGCGATTCTGTGCCTTGGAAAATCTTCATGACTTCCGGATCATCTGTCGGAATCGTCTTCGGATCAATTCCGCTTAAATCCTGAAGCATCCGGATGACTGTCGGATCATCGTGCCCCAATATATCAAGCTTCAGCAGGTTGTCATGAATGGAGTGGAAGTCAAAGTGAGTTGTTTTCCATTCAGAACCCGTCGCATCAGCCGGGAATTGAATTGGTGAAAAGTCGTAAATATCCATGTAATCCGGCACAACGATAATGCCCCCCGGGTGCTGACCGGTCGTTCTCTTAACGCCGGTGCATCCCTGTACAAGGCGGTCGATCTCCGCGCCGCGCATATGAAGGTTGTGGTCGCCCGCATAGCCTTTCACATATCCGTAAGCCGTCTTTTCCGCAACGGTGCCGATCGTTCCCGCGCGATAAACATTATCTTCCCCGAACAGCACTTTCGTGTAGTTATGGGCATGCGGCTGATACTCACCTGAGAAGTTCAAGTCGATATCGGGTACTTTGTCACCTTTAAAGCCTAAGAACGTTTCAAACGGAATATCATGTCCGTCCTTTTTCAAAGGAGTGCCGCAAGACGGGCAGCTTTTATCCGGAAGGTCAAAACCGGAACCGACTGATCCGTCATTAAAGAATTCGGAATACCGGCAGCTCGGGCACACATAATGCGGAGCAAGCGGGTTCACTTCAGTAATTTCCGTTAAGGTCGCCACAAGTGATGAACCGACGGACCCCCGGGAGCCGACGAGATAGCCGTCATCCAAAGACCGTTTGACAAGCTTATGTGAAATGAGATAAATAACGGCGAATCCGTGGCCGATGATGCTTTTTAATTCTTTTTCTATTCTCGCTTCAACAATTTCGGGGAGCTCCTCACCGTAAATGCTTCTCGCGCGCTGATAGCTCATTTCACGGATTTCTTCATCAGCACCTTCAATTTTCGGCGTGTACAGGTCGTCTTTAATCGGCTTGATCTCTTCGATCATCGAAGCGACTTTCTGCGTATTATGAACTACGATTTCTTTCGCTTTTTCCGCACCCAGAAAAGAGAAAGCCTCCAGCATTTCATCTGTCGTTCTGAAGTGCACTTTTGGCAGTTCATGCCTGTTTAACGGGTTGGCGCCGCCTTGGGAAGAAATTAAGATCTTTCGGTAAATTTTATCCTCATCGTTTAAATAGTGGACATTTCCTGTGGCAACGACCGGCTTATTCAATTTTTCCCCGAGCTTCGTAATGTTGGCGATGATTTCTTTCAGCGCTTTTTCATCCCGGACGAGCTCAAGCTGCAGCAGGTGTCTGTATACTTCCGGCGGCTGCACTTCAAGGTAGTCATAGAAGGATGCGATATCTTCAACCTCTTCAGGTGATTTTTGCATCATACCTTCAAAAACCTCTCCCCTGTCACAGGCAGAGCCGATTAACAGGCCTTCTCTGTATTTATTAAGCTGTGACCTCGGAATGCGCGGCACTCTGTAGAAATATTGAATATGAGAAATCGACACGAGCTTAAACAGATTTTTCAGGCCGGTCTCATTTACGGCAAGCAATGTTGCGTGATAAGGTCTCGATCTTTGGTAAGCATTGGATTGTCCCATATTCTCATTCAGCTGATCATGATAAAAAATATCTTTTTCAGCCGCGTCTTTGAGCATTTTCAACAGCAGGTATCCCGTTGCTTCAGCGTCAAAGACCGCACGGTGATGCTGGGTTAATTCAATATCAAACTTTTTACATAACGTATTTAAGCGGTGATTTTTAAATTCAGGATACAGGAAACGCGCGAGTTCCAGCGTATCAATGACCGGATTTTTCGCTTTTTCCGTTTTCAGAAGGCGCTTGTACGCTACATTTAAAAATCCCATATCAAAGCTGGCGTTATGAGCCACAAGCACATCATCGCCAATCCATTCTTTAAAATCCCGGACGACGTCAACGACATCGGGAGCGTCGCGGACCATGTCATCCGTAATCCCGGTAAGCTCTATCGTCGTTGCTGACAGCGGATGATGCGGATTGGCGAACGCTTCAAATTTATCAATGATTTCTCCGCCTCTTATTTTGACTGCGGCCAGCTCAATGATTGTGTCATACACGGCGGACAGACCTGTCGTTTCAACGTCAAAGACGACATATGTGTCCTCTTCAAGAAGACGGTGAGCGGGATTGTATGCGATCGGAACGCCGTCATCTACGATGTTGGCTTCCATTCCGTAAATCATTTTAATGCCGTGTTTTTTCGCGGCGGAATAGGCATCCGGGAAGGACTGCACGACGGCATGATCAGTTAAGGCAATCGCTTCATGCCCCCATTTTTTCGCCTGTTCGACAAGCTTTCCGATTCCCGTTACAGCGTCCATTTGACTCATCGGGGAATGCAGATGAAGCTCTACCCGCTTTTCGCCTTCAGGAGCCGTGTCTTCACGGGTTTCGGCTTTTATTTCATTCACGTCATTTGCAATCATGACGAGGTCTCTGACGAATGTATCGTTTTGGATGCTTCCCCGCGCTTTCACCCACATGCCCTTTTTCAGTGTTTTCATCAGGGCGGCGTCTTCTTTTTCTCTCGCAAACATTTTTACTAAAATACTGTTTGTATAGTCCGTGATTTTGAAAATGCAGAGCGTGCGTCCGCTTTTCAGCTCGCGTGTTTCAGCATCAAACACATAACCCTGCACCGTAATTCTTCTTTCTTCATCCATGATGCTGTCAAGCGTCCGGATTTCTTCGTTCTCTTTAATTTGATAGCCGATGACAAGCGGGCCGGACGGCGCTTGATCCTCATCGCCCTCTTTTTCCTTCTTCTCCATTTCGATAAGCGCCTGCATCGCCCGCTCCTGATCTTCAGCAAGCTTTTGCTCGCGGAATTTCTGGACTTCTTGGTCAGACACGAAAGTTTCGGTATCCAGCTGCAGTTCCGGAAAACCGAATTGGCGATAGCTGTGCTGAATCAGAGCGCTGTATTTATTTTTGAGCGCCGATGCTTCTGTATCTGTTTTTGTTTTCACGATCAGCTTGTTTCCCTTGAGCTTCGGTTTCTGCTGATTCAAAAGTGCCACCATCGGCGGCGAGGTTCCTTCAAGCTCTTCGATACAGCGTGTCCAATAATCCTGTACAAGCTCCTCTGACACTCTAGGATCAATGACTTGAATGGACGACGTGACCCGGGCAATGTGAGCAAACGATTGTGTTAACCTCATCATGAATGAGTCATATATTTGATACGGCAAAAGAGCCTTAAAGCGAAATTGAAAATGCCAGGCCTTTTCTGCTTTATGGATTGTCAGTTTATCAATCTCTCCGTCTTCAAAGTATGTCATGAAGGTATCATCTGTCATATTAAGCTGCTGAAGAAGAATCTGAAACTGTCTTCTGTTTACTGATAACTGTTCCATTCAGACAGTATCCCTCCCTTAAAACATCATAAGTGAAGGTACCTCCGCAGGTGATGAGGTACCTTCTTTTTTCTCTATTTTAACATGATTTTGTACGATTCGTTATGGTGATTACTTCGTCTTGATAAATTCAGAAAGCTCATCCACTGAAACTTCGGCAGATTCACCGGTTTTGCGGATTTTTACTTCTACGATGCCTTCATCTGCACGTTTACCGACAGTGATGCGGATCGGAAGGCCGATCAGGTCAGAGTCAGCAAATTTCACGCCTGCGCGTTCAGCGCGGTCATCGTATAACACCTCATAACCTTCGGCTTGGAGTTTACCGTATAGCTGCTCGGCAAGCTCTTTTTGCGCTTCGTTTTTCATATTCAGCGCCAAAATATGAAGATCATACGGAGCAACGCTTTTCGGCCAGATCAGGCCTTTTTCGTCGTGGTGCTGTTCGGCGATTGCTGAAAGCGTTCTTGATACGCCGATTCCGTAACATCCCATCAGCATCGGCTGCGCACGCCCGTTTTCATCAAGGTATGTCGCATTCATCGCTTCAGAGTAACGCGTACCGAGCTTAAAGACTTGTCCGACCTCAATCCCTTCAGCGAAGCGGATCGTGCCTTTTCCGTCAGGTGACGGATCGCCTTCCTGAATGATTCGAAGATCGGCATATGCTTTTACAGACGCATCGCGTTCGATGTTTACGTTTCTGTAATGGCGGTCTTTTTCATTCGCGCCGCTTACTGCGTTTACCATGACTTTCACAGCCTGGTCGGCATAAATCTCAATGTCGCCGGCAGCGCCGATCGGCCCCGCAAATCCCGGCTCCGTGCCAAGCTTCTCCGCTACCTCTTCATGAGACGCAAGCTCAACCGCTTCCGCGTTCAGAAGGTTTTTCACTTTTACGTCATTGACCTCATGATCGCCCCTTACTAACACGAGAACAAATCGGTCATCTGCTTTAAACAGCATGGATTTGATGCAGGCGCTCGGTTCAATCTGAAGGAAAGAAGCCAGCTCTTCAATGCTTTTAACATTCGGCGTATCAATTTTCTCCAGCGCCTCGGGTTTTTCATTGGAAGGCTCGCTTTTCATCACAACTTCGGCCATTTCCGTGTTGGCTGCGTAAGAGGATTCATCGGAATAAGCGATGGTGTCTTCCCCTATTTCGGAAAGAGCCATAAATTCATGCGTGTCTTTTCCGCCCATTGCGCCTGAGTCAGCGATAACGGGACGGACGTTTAATTCGCACCGTGCGAAAATGCTGCTGTATGCGCCGTACATGTTTTGGTATGTTTCCTCCAGACTTTCTTCAGAGGCATGGAAAGAATACGCATCTTTCATGATGAATTCGCGTCCCCGCAATAACCCGAAACGCGGGCGTTTTTCATCTCTGAATTTAGACTGGATCTGGTAAAGAGTGAGCGGCAGACGCTTATAAGATTTCACCTCATCGCGCACGAGAGAAGTAATGACTTCTTCATGCGTCGCGCCTAAAGCAAATTCGCGGCCGTGACGGTCTTTCAGACGCATCAATTCAGGCCCGTACGTATACCATCTGCCTGATTCCTGCCATGTTTCGGCCTGCTGAAGGGCCGGCATCAGCATTTCCACCGCGTTGATTTTTTCCATTTCTTCACGCACGATCTTCTGAATGTTTTGAATGACCCTGTAAGCAAGGGGCATGTAGCTGTAAACCCCGCTCGTATTTTGTCTGATAAATCCCGCTCTCAGCAGAAGCTTATGGCTTTTTGCTTCAGCATCAGCCGGCACTTCTCTCAGGGTCGGAATAAGCGTCAAACTTTGTCTCATGTCTTCGCACCTCTGATTTTTTACTAGTCAATTATAAGAATAAACGCTGGATATCGTTCCATGTGACAACCAGCATAAGAAGCATTAAGAAAGCTACGCCGATAAATACGACAAATGCTTCCTTGTCACGGTTAATCGGCTTACCGCGGATTGCTTCAATGAATAAAAACAGCAGCCGTCCGCCGTCAAGCGCCGGGATCGGCAGCAGGTTGACGATTCCAAGGTTGATGCTTAAAAATGCCGCAAACTGGAATAGATTGATGATGCCGGTTTTTGCAACCTGATCCGTCATATCATAAATCCCCACAGGACCCGAAAGCATATCAAGCTTAAACTGGCCTGTCACGATTTTGCTTAAGTTGGTCAGGATCGCCTTTGTGACATCAACAGTAGATGTCGCGCCGTAAGCGATCGCTGCGAACGCGCCTTTTTCAGTCGGCGCATAAGAGCCGAAGCGGCCGATTGTTTTTTTGTTTTCATCTTTTACGGCTTCAGGGGTAACCGAGATATGAAACGATTTGCCGTCCCGTTTGACGGCGACATCGATTTTTTTCCCGGGATTGTCTTTTACCGCTGTCACGATGTCAGTCCATGACCGCATTTTTTCACCGTTAATGCTCTGGATATAGTCGCCTTCTTGTAAACCGGCAGCCGCAGCACGTCCATTGTCTGTCAGCTTCCCGAGCTCAGGCTGATTCGAAGGCACGCCCTGAATAAATCCAAGCATGACGAGAATGACATACGCTAAGATGAAGTTCATAATCGGACCGGCAGCAATCGCCTTAATCCGCTGCCATACGGGTTTTGACCCGAATTGACGGTTGTAAGGCGCAATCTGCACTTCTTCTCCGTCTACGATGAAAAAAGAGGTCTGGCTGACAGTAAAGGCCGCCAGCTCATCTTCTTTCCCCTGCTCGTACCCGGTAATCTTCATTTCGTGCTCAAGATCAGCCGTCTCTACCTCGATAATTAAAGCGTCGGGGTATTTTTCCTTTTGATTAATGATGACTTTTTCCACTTCGTCGTCTTTATTAAAAAGAAGACCGACGGTATAACCCGGTTTGACTTCAATCATCTCCGGATCTTCACCGGCCATGCGGACGAACCCGCCGACCGGAAGGAGCCTGATCGTATACACGGTTTCATTCTTTTTAAATGAAAAGATTTTGGGCCCGAAACCGATCGCAAACTCGCGGCAAAGGATTCCCGCTCTTTGGGCGAGCAGTAAATGCCCCAGCTCATGGAAGAAAACGAGCGTTCCGAAAATAATAATAAACGCGATAACTGTATTCACGAACATACCACCTTATGTGAGTATTGAATTAACGTATCCCCGGGTGTCTTTGTCCACTTCTTGGATATCCGCAAGACTCGGATCCTGAATTACGCTGTGGCGGTTCAATGCTTTTTCAATCAGATCTTCAATCGTTAAGAACGAAATCCGTCCGCCAAGAAAAGCGGCAACTGCTTCTTCATTAGCCGCATTTAAAACCGTCGGCATCGTTCCCCCTATTTTACCTGATTCAAAGGCAAATTGTAAGCAGCGGAACCTTTCAAAGTCAGCTTTCGCAAAATGGAGGCTTCCGATCTCCCATAATTCAAGCCTTTTTGTTTCAGGCAGAGGCAGCCGGTCCGGATATGTCAGCGCGTATTGAATCGGCACCCTCATGTCCGGATTTCCGAGCTGGGCGATGACGCTTCTGTCGTGAAATTCAACCATCGAATGAATGATGCTCTCCTTATGTAAAACAACGTCAATCTGTTCATACGGAATGTCAAACAGCCAATGCGCTTCAATGACTTCAAGCCCTTTATTCATCATTGTAGCCGAGTCAATCGTAATCTTTGCGCCCATCGACCAGTTTGGGTGATTAAGGGCATCGGCAATCGTTACAGACTCAAGCTCCTGCCGCGTTTTATCTCTGAAACTGCCGCCGGATGCGGTAATGATCAGACGCTCGATATTTTTGCTCTGTTCGCCTTGCAGCGCCTGAAAAATAGCGGAATGTTCGCTGTCGACCGGAAGAAGAGGAACGCCGTATTGTTTTGCGTGTCCTTTCACTATATGCCCGGCAGTGACGAGAGTTTCCTTATTTGCAAGCGCAATTGTTTTTTTCTGTTCAATCGCTTTCAAAGTCGGAATTAAACCGACGCTTCCGAGCAGCGCATTGACCACGATATCCACTTCATCCATGACTGCCGCTTCAATCAGGCCTTCTTCTCCGATGCCGATTTGACATTCATGAGAAAAAGACGCCTCTTTCACTTTTTGATATGTATCCATGTCGCCGACTGCTACATATTTCGGCTGAAACGTTCTGATCAACGGTATCGCTTTCTCGGCATTTTTACCGAAAGTCATCGAGACGAGACGGAATTGATCTTGATGCATGCGCAATACGTCTAACGTCTGCTCTCCTATTGATCCTGTTGCTCCTAAAAGACAAATATTCTTCAAAATGCCACTCCCATTCTATGCGTCCAGATCGGTCTTGTTTTCATATTAGCCTTTCTCATGAAAAAAGCGCAAGCAGAAAGTATAAGAACGGCATGACAAACAAAAAGCTGTCAAATCGATCTAAAATGCCGCCGTGCCCGGGAAGGATTTTCCCCGAATCCTTCACATCATAGTGCCGCTTAAGCGCTGATTCAACCAAATCCCCGATCTGTCCGAAAACAGACAGAACAAGTGTGATGACCAAAAGAATCGGGTATGAAATCGGAAGATGCGCAAACAGCTGGAAAACAGCCGTAAAAATAAGAGCGATCGCAATACCGCCAAGAAACCCTTCCACCGTTTTGTTGGGACTGATTTCAGGCCACAGCTTCCGCTTCCCGAGCGACTTTCCGACGAAATATGCGCCCGAGTCTGTTGACCATATGACAACGCAGGCATAAAAGATATACAAAAGCCCGTTTGTTTCAATGTTTCTGATTTCAATAAAATAATGAAAACACAGTCCGATATATACCGTCGCGAGGACGATGAACCCGACTTCGTCAAACGTAAAGGTGTTTTTCACAAGCACCGTATAGCTGAGCAGTATCAGTACGGCGAAAATCGTCACTTCCATTTTCGCGTCAAAAAAATGATACTCATCCGGCATCATATACAGCCATAACAGCAAGAGGCTGATCAGCCCCGGAAAAGAAAAAAATCTGAGCTTTTTCATCCGCAAAAGCTCAAAAAGCGCTATACTTCCCATCACGTAAACAAATACGGTGAACGGCAATCCTCCGAAAATAACCAAAAATAAAAATAGTGCCGCTGCCAGAACACCCGTTAACAATCTTTGTTTCATTTCCACCATCCTCTAAATTCCGCCAAACCTCCGGCCCCGCTGCTGAAATTCTCCCACTGCCTGCAGAAAGTGATCTTCTTTAAAATCGGGCCACAGGACATCTGTAAAAACAAATTCACTGTAAGCCACCTGCCAAAGCATAAAATTGCTCAGTCTGATTTCTCCGCTCGTTCTGATAAGGAGTTCCGGATCCTGAAGTGATTCCGTCATTAAATGCCCGGAAAAGAGCGCTTCATCAATGTCTTCGATATTCAGCGTGCCGCTTTTCACCTGTTCGGCCAATGCTTTTGCCGCATTGACGATTTCCGTGCGCCCGCCGTAGTTCAAAGCGAAATTGAGAATCAGCCCGTCATTTTGTTCTGTATCTTTTACGGCCTTCTCAATCGCCCTGTACGTATGAGAAGGGAGCGCAGATTCATCTCCGATAATTTTCACCTGTACATTTTCCTCTATCAATTCAGGAAGGTACGTATTCAGGAACTCTTCCGGAAGCTTCATTAAAAAGTCGACTTCCATCTTCGGGCGCTTCCAGTTCTCCGTGGAAAACGCATAAAGCGTCAGAACTTTGACGCCGAGCTGATTTGCGAGCTTTGTCACCCTTTTTACCACTTTCATTCCTTCATGATGTCCGGCAATCCGCGGAAGTGAGCGTTTCTTCGCCCAGCGCCCGTTTCCGTCCATAATAATGGCGATGTGTGCGGGAATTTCACCCTTCAGTATGTCTTCTTTTGTATACCGTTCTAAGTTGGAAGCCGCATTCTGCTGATTCTTCCAATTTTTGAGTATGTTGAGCATGAGATTCCTCCGTCACCCAAAAAGGTTGCATTGCTGATGATCAATGTAATCAACAGTATTAACAAAAAAACCCCCTGTAAACATGAGAGGGTCTTTTCACATTATCTATTGTACATAGTTTTTCATTAAACTTCCATGATTTCTTTTTCTTTGTCCTTTGTGACACTGTCAATTTTTGACACATATTCATCTGTCAGCTTTTGAACATCTTCACTGGAAGCACGAAGCTCGTCTTCTGTAATGTCTCCGTTTTTCTCAAGCTTCTTGAGTTCATCATTGCTGTCACGGCGGACATTACGGACTGCTACTTTCGCTTCTTCCGCATATTTTTTCACGACTTTGACAAGTTCTTTACGTCTTTCTTCCGTCAGAGCCGGGATCGCGATGCGGATAATTGTGCCGTCACTTGTCGGAGTTACGCCAAGATCAGCTTTCAGGATCGCTTTTTCAATATCGCCGATTGCTGTTTTGTCATACGGTGTGACAACAAGCATACGCGCTTCAGGCACATTGATGGAAGACAGCTGGTTTAAAGGTGTTTGGGCACCGTAGTATTCTACTGTCACTTTATCCAATAGAGACGGGTTGGCACGTCCTGCGCGGACTGACGCCAATTCCCGTGAATAAGCGGCAACCGCTTTTTCCATGCGTTCTTTTGTTTGTGTTAATACTTCGTTTGACAACGTTATTTCCCCCTTACGATCGTTCCGATTGATTCGCCGATTACGGCACGCTTAATATTTCCTTCTTCCATAATAGAAAAGACGATCAGCGGAATATCATTATCCATACATAGTGAAGAAGCCGTAGAATCCATGACTTCCAGCCCGTCTTTTAACACATCGAGATAAGATAATTGTTCGTATTTAACGGCTGACTCATCTTTTCTCGGATCAGCATTATACACACCGTCGACATTATTTTTCGCCATTAAGATCACATCCGCTTCGATTTCAGCGGCACGCAGCGCTGCGGTTGTGTCCGTAGAGAAATAAGGGTTTCCTGTTCCCGCGGCAAAAATCACAACGCGTTTTTTCTCCAGGTGGCGGATGGCTTTTCTTCTGATGTAAGGCTCAGCGACCTGACGCATTTCAATTGATGTCTGCACTCTGGACTGGATTCCGAGAGTTTCAAGACTGTCCTGCAGGGCAAGTGAGTTCATGACAGTGGCAAGCATGCCCATATAATCGGCAGTCGCACGGTCCATTCCTAAGTCACTGCCTGTTTTTCCGCGCCATAAGTTGCCGCCGCCTACGACTACGGCCACTTCGACGTCAAGCTCAGCGATTTCTTTTACCTGTTTAGCTATGGATTGGATGACAGTCGGATTAATCCCGTTTCCCTGTTCTCCTGCCAACGCTTCTCCGCTAAGCTTTAAAACGATACGATTGTATTTTGGTTTTTCCATAATAACCTCCAAGTGTAAACATTGCCGTTTCCTATTATGCAAGAGAAAAAAAAGTTTGTAAATATAGTTTTAAAAATAGGGAACACAAGTAGTGTCCCCTATA
Source organism: Bacillus sp. 01N42_2 (assembly GCF_056399565.1). NCBI lineage: Bacteria > Bacillati > Bacillota > Bacilli > Caryophanales > Bacillaceae > Bacillus > Bacillus sp. 01N42_2. The sequence goes on from NZ_JBFTRO010000002.1 coordinate 295,604, forward strand.
CTGCCTGAAAAGCCGCGAAAGATTCGCCGAGGCTTTCCGCCATTATTTTTTCACTTGGTTCATAACTTCTTCAGCAAAGTTTTCTTGGCGTTTTTCAATACCTTCTCCAACTTCGTAGCGGACGTATGTTTTAACAGATGCGTTTTTCGCAGCCACAACTTGTTTCACTTTTTCGTCTGGGTTTTTAACGAAAGGTTGGTCTAATAAGCAAATTTCTTCGAAGAATTTGTTCAGACGGCCTTCAACCATTTTAGCTACGATGTTTTCCGGTTTGCCTTCTTGAAGAGCTTGCTGAGTCAGGATCTGACGCTCATGGTTTGCTTCTTCTTCAGACACTTGGTCGCGTGAAATGTAACGAGGATTTACCGCTGCAACATGCATTGCGATGTCTTTTGCAAGATCTTCGTCAGTTGTTCCGCTAAGAACAGATAATACGCCGATGCGGCCGCCCATGTGAAGGTAAGCACCGAACGCTTCGCTGTCTTCTTTTGTAAGAACAGCAAAACGGCGAAGAGTGATTTTCTCTCCGATTTTAGCAACGTTGCTTGTGATGTATTCTTCAACAGTAGAACCGTTTTCCATCTTTTGTCCCATTGCTTCTTCAAGATCAGCAGGAGCGTTTGTAAGAAGGTGGTCAGCAAGCGTGTCCAGAAGCTCTTTGAAGCCTTCGTTTTTCGCAACGAAGTCAGTTTCAGAGTTTACTTCTAAGATAACGCCTTTGTTGCCGTCAGTTTTAATAAGAGTAGAACCTTCAGCAGCGATACGGTCAGCTTTTTTAGCTGCTTTCGCAATTCCTTTTTCTCTCAGAAGGTCGATTGCTTTGTCCATATCTCCGTCAGTTTCAGTCAACGCTTTTTTACAGTCCATCATACCAGCGCCTGTTTTTTGACGCAGTTCTTTTACCTGCTGTGCAGTAATAGCCATTTAAATTCCTCCTTATATGTGTAAACAAGATATGTATAGATACATTTTTCTTGAAAAAAGGTGATAAAAGGCAGTCCCTCTTATCACCTTTTGATTAGGTTACGCAGTTGTCGTTTCTGTTTCAGGTGCAGTCTCTTCAGCAGCTTCCGCTTCTTCTTCGCCTTGCTTCGCTTCTAAGATTGCATCTGCCATTTTAGAAGTAAGAAGTTTGACAGCGCGGATTGCGTCATCGTTTGCAGGGATTACGACATCAATTTCATCAGGATCACAGTTTGTATCTACGATTCCGATGATAGGAATGTTCAATTTGCGAGCTTCCGCAACAGCGATGCGCTCTTTGCGAGGATCGATGATGAATAATGCATCAGGAAGACCCTTCATGTCTTTAATTCCGCCGAGGAATTTTTCAAGACGCTCTAATTCTTTTTTCAATTGAACAACTTCTTTTTTCGGAAGTACTTCAAACGTACCGTTTTCTTGCATTTTTTCAATGTCTTTAAGACGTTTAATACGTTTTTGGATTGTTTCAAAGTTTGTTAATGTACCGCCCAACCAGCGTTGGTTGACAAAGTACATGCCAGAGCGCTGAGCTTCTTCTTTAACAGAATCCTGAGCTTGTTTTTTTGTTCCGACGAAAAGGATTTTTCCGCCTTCAGCAGCAAGATTTTTAGTGAAGTTGTAAGCTTCCTCTACTTTTTTGACTGTTTTTTGAAGGTCAATGATGTAGATTCCGTTACGCTCCGTGAAAATGTAACGCTTCATTTTTGGGTTCCAACGGCGTGTTTGGTGACCGAAGTGAACACCAGCTTCAAGCAATTGCTTCATAGAAATGACTGACATGTTATTTCCTCCTAATATAATGGTTTTTTTTCCTCCGCTTAAGTCATTTTTGTACAGAACTGCCGCCTGCAGCACCCTCTGCATAAATCGTTAAGCGTGTGTATTTAACACCAAGACATAATATAACACAGCTTTATGCGACAATCAAGAATCCTTTACAGCTTTGCCGCGAAATTTTAAAAACAACTCGATTTCTGTCTTTCCGCTCTTCATCCGTTTGGCAATTTCCGCGGGAGTGAGCCCCTGTTCATATAATTCTGAAACGCGATCTTCAAACGAATGCGCGCCGTTTTCCTCACTTTCAGCCTGTTCCGTTGCACTGATGAGCTTTTCCATGTGATCCGGAATATCAGGCTCTTTTTGCGGTTTGACGGGCCGGGATTCCGCGTCTTCTGCGTCCGGCGCTTGATCAGCCCGGTTTTTGGCATCTTCGAGTCTTTCATTTTCTTCTTTTAACTCAAGCAGAAACGCAGCAAGGGTGTTTTCCGTCTCTTCAAGAATCTTCTTCTGCTGACGCTCCGTCTCCTTGAGGGCTGAAAACCTCGTGTACAGAATAATGACGGCATAAAGCAGTATGCCGTGAAGCATAAAGCTTAAAAGCCATAATAGTGTTGACATGTTTTTCACTCGCTAACCATGAGTTCATTATTGAATTACTTTTTCAAGCAGATGCTTTAATTTAAACAGCGCCTTTGAATGAATCTGCGAAATCCGGGAGGTCGAAAGATTCAGGACTTGTCCGATTTCGGTCAGTGTCAGTTCTTCTTTATAAAATAAGCTGACGACAAGCTGTTCTTTTTCAGAGAGCTCGTGAATTTTGCCCGCAAGCTGGGCGATCAGCTCGTCCTTCATGATTTTTTCTTCCGGCGGCACATTTTTGTCATCTCTGATCATGACTTGAATATTCTCACCGTCATCCTGGTCGTGAAGCTTTTCATCAATTGATAAGAGATTGGCAAAAAACCCTTCATTCATCGTTGATACTACGTCCTGCTCCGTCATCCCCAGTTCTTCTGCGATCTCTGAAGGCGTCACATTCCGAAGGTAGCGCTGTTCAAGTTTTTCGATCGCCGCTTCGACTTTTTTTGTCTTCTCCCGTGAAGTTCTGGGCAGCCAATCTTCTTTACGCAGCCCGTCGATGATTGCACCGCGAATTCTAAACGAGGCATAGGTATCAAATTTTAAATCCCGGCCGGGGTCAAATTTTTCTAGGGCATCATATAAACCAAGCATACCAAGGCTCATTAGATCGTCTTTATGCACCGACTTCGGCAGTCCGACGGAAATTCTGCCGACATGATATGTGACCAGCGGCATGTAACGGCGCATTAAATCATCACCGGCTTTAGGATCTTTCCACTCTTTCCAGCGCGACCAAAGCACCTGATCTTCATAATTCAAGGATTGCATTGTTATCCCCCTACCTCATACCTTAATTAAATCGTTGTTTCACCTTGTTTAACAGTTCGGATGTGCAGCATGCAGGACTTTGGCTCAAATTCAATCGTCCGGCCGCTTGAGCCGCCGGTATCTTCACTGATGACCGGAATGTTATACAATGAAAGCTGCTCTTTAATGGCCGCTACGTTCCTTGGGCCGATTTTCATCAGATCGTTTGTCATTTTAAACTTAAACATCTCAGCTCCCCCTGCGAGCTTTGCCTTCAGGGCAAACCTGCGGCATCCGGCTTTCAAAAGCATGTCAATCGTCGTCTTTACGGCGGTGTCTGCATATTTTGCGCGGTTCAGTTCCGCCGTTTTCGATAAACCGGAGTCCGGCAGCATCACGTGAACGAGTCCCGCCGTTTGTTTGTCTTTATCGTATAAAACCAGTCCCACGCATGAACCGAGTCCCGAAGTCCGGATTTTATCCGGATAACGCGCGATTTGAACATCCGCAATCCCCACTTTAACAACTGCGGCTTCCGCACGGCTCATAAAGCCGCACCCAATGAGACGAAGAGCTTTTCAAAAGAATCATAGTCCGGAAGCATAAACATATGGGCTTTGAGCTCCTGCTGGCTGCCTTGGTCAAAAATAGAAGTATCCACGACAATGGCATGTTCCCCGACTTGGCTGAGCTCCATCAGTCCTTCACTGATAACCGCACCGAACATATCCAGTGAGATTTCCGGCACACTCGGATAAATCTCGAGCTTCGTCAAATCAGCCAATGCCGTTAAATAGGAACCTGCTAAAATATTGCCGAACTCATGTAAAGCAGAAGAACTCAAATGATCCTCACCCAACTGGTCAATATCAAAATCCGGATTTCCGATCAGCTCTCTGATAAACTGTTCCGCTTGATCAAAAGGCATGATGAGAAAGATAGAACCGGTCATGTCGCCTTCCATTCTTAAAAAGATACTGGCGACCGGCGTTTCGGCACCTCCGAAAAAATCAGCGAGCTCATCAAATGTCAATAAGGTCGCAAACGGCACTTCCATATCTATCTTTCTGTTCAGCAGCTGAGCCATGGCAGAGGCTGAGTGACCCGCCCCGATATTTCCGACTTCCCGCAAAATATCCATCTGCTCTTCTTTGATCGCTTCAAACTTACTCATGTTGTCTTATCCCCTTTAAGCATTCGGCTCTCCGGATGCAGATGCAGAAGCACCTTTATCCAGCACCGCATGCGCATCAATAATATTGAGGAGCCTGTTATCTTGCTTGACGATCTGTTTAATCCACACATCCGCTTCCTTTGTCTGGCTTTCAGGCGCGGATTCAATTTCATTTTCATGCACGGTGATGACGTCATTAGCCTCATCCACAACCCACCCGACATCGGCGTCGCGGTAAGAAATAATGATAATCCGCGTCTCTTCTGTGATGTCCTGTTCAGGCTGGTTCAGACGTTTTCTTAAATCAAGAACCGGCGTAATCACCCCGCGCAGATTGATAACACCGCGGATATAAGGTTCCACACCCGGGACTCTCGTCGGTTTTTGCCACTTTTCAATTGATTTCACCTGGGAAACTGAGATAGCGTATTCTTTCCCGTTTATCATAAACACAATCATTTTTTCACCTGTTTTGATTTCAGCAGTCATAAGGGCACCTCCTCGTGTCGTTTTAGTAGATCAGCGCATTGCAATCAATAATCAGCGCCACTTCTCCGTTTCCGAGAATCGTAGCGCCGGAAATCGCAAAGACGTTCGTTAAATAGTCTCCGAGTGATTTCAGTACGACTTCCTGCTGGCCGATAAAAGAGTCCACGACAAAAGCAGTAGATTTATCGCCCTTTTTCACGACGATCACATGGAACTGATCCGCATCCTGTTTTGAATCCGTAATGCCGAATTCTTTTTTCAGGTAGACAATCGGAACAATCTGTCCTCTGAAATCAATCACTTCTCTGTCATGCGTCTGCAGGATATCTTTCTTTTCGATCACAGCCGTCTCTATAATAGAAGAGATCGGTATCGCAAAGGTCTCTTCTTCAAGTTTAATGAGAAGGACGGAGATAATTGAAAGTGTCAGCGGAAGCTGAATACTGAAAAGAGAACCCTGCCCTTCAGCGGATTTGACACTGACCGAGCCGCCGAGTGATTCAAGTTTGTTTTTCACAACGTCCAGGCCGACACCCCGGCCCGAAATATCAGAAATTTGATCGGCAGTCGAGAAGCCCGGAGCAAAAATAAGCTCGTAAATCTCATTATCTTCAAGCGTTTCAGCATCACGTTCGGTGATGACATTTCGTTCGAGCGCTTTTTCGAGAATTTTCTTTCTGTTCAGGCCGGCCCCGTCATCTTCAACCTCAATAAAGACATGGTTTCCGCTGTGATATGCCTTAAGTACGACATGGCCAGATTCCGGTTTTCCTTTATTCACCCGCACTTCAGGCGCTTCGATGCCGTGATCGATGCTGTTTCTGATTAAATGGACAAGCGGATCGCCGATTTCATCAATCACCGTGCGGTCAAGCTCTGTTTCAGCGCCGATGATGGACAATTCAATTTTCTTATTTAATTCCTTTTGAAGCTGGCGGATCATTCTCGGGAAACGGTTAAAGACGGTTTCTACCGGAACCATCCGCATATTCAGAATAATAGATTGAAGGTCTCCTGAGATTCTGGTCAGGCGTTCAACGGTTTCAGTCAATTCATTGTGATCAAGCTCTTTGGCGATCTGCTCAAGACGTCCGCGGTCAATGACAAGCTCTTCAAAAAGGTTCATTGAAGAATCCAGTCTTTCAATGTTGACACGAATCGTTTTCGAGCCGCTGTGATGCTTCGGCTGTTCTTCCGTTTTCGCTTGCGGGTTCGGCTGCTTTTCAGCCTTTTTAACCGGAACGTCCTTCACCGGTTCAGCTGCTTGCGGTTTTTCAGCTGTTTTTAACGGCGCACCGACAGAAACTTCGACGTTCTCCACTTCTGAAATGCCGCTGATGAGGTCTTTAATTTCCTCAGCAGACTGCTTTGTCAAGAAGCACACCTGAAAATCCGTTCCGAAATCTTCCGTCTCAAGCACTTCCGCAGCTGGTATCGTTTTTGCGACTTCACCCGCTTCATTCAGCTTTTCAAATATCATGTACACGCGCACGGCTTTGAGCATGCAGTTTTCATTCAGGGAAACCGTTATTTCATAGCGGCTGAATCCTTGCTCTTCTGCCTCTTCGATGACAGTCCGTTCGAACTCATCATAATTCCATTCAGCTGAAGCTTGTTTCGTTGAAGCCGGCGGTTCTGCTGTTTCAGCTGAAGCGGCAGTCTCATGCACCGCGTTTACATCGAGCTTTGCGCTCACTTCAGAAATATCACGTTTGCCGTCTCCTCCGTCAATAATGGACTGCACCATCTCTTCAAGATGATCCAGCGCTTCAAACAGCACATCCAGCCAATCTGATGTGACCGGCATCTCTCCGTTGCGGATGGCGTCCAGCACATTTTCCATCAAGTGAGTTAAATGTGCCAGATCAGTATATCCCATCGTTGCGCTCATGCCTTTCAGCGTATGGGCAGCTCTGAAGATGTCATGCACAATCTGAAGGTCTGACGGATCTTTTTCCAACAGCAGCAGCTTTTCGTTACATGTCTGTAAGTGCTCTTTACTTTCATCAATAAAGACATCTAAATATTGATTCATATCCAATTGATTCACACCCTCTCTTTTTTCACACATCCGGTGATGGATGCCGCGATTTCTTCCACATGTTTAATCTCATGAATGAGGCCCGCTTTTATCGCTGACTTCGGCATCCCGAACACAACACAGGATTCGTCGGATTCCGCAATCGTTTTAACGCCGCCTGTTCTGAGCATTTCTTTTACCCCTTCGGTTCCGTCGCTGCCCATACCGGTCATAATAACGGCTACCTTTTCATAATCGGACAATCGGCTTGCCGAACGAAACAAATAATCGGCCGACGGTTTATGCCGGCTTTCCGTATCATGAACGTCAAGAATGATGCGGAGCCTTCCGCCTTCCTCGGCAACCGTCATATTTTTTCCGCCGGGCGCGATGTACACCCATCCGGCTTTCGCCTCTTCACCGTTTTCCGCTTCTTTAACCTGAATATCTGACAAATGGTTGAGTCTGTCTGCAAGTGAAGCGGTGAAGCCTTCAGGCATGTGCTGAACGACAAATACAGGCGCCTTTAAATCCTTCGGAAGCTTCGGAATCACCTTTTGCAAAGCCCGCGGTCCGCCTGTAGAGGTCGCAATGAACACGGCCTGCTTAGCAGATTTTGCTTTCGGCCTCTCAAATCCCACAGCAGCCGGACGTTCCGGGGTGAGGGGTTCTTTCACCGCCGGCTCAGTTTCTTTTGCGAAGGACAGTCCCGCCGCAATCACCCTTTCAATCAGCTGTTCTTTAATTTTATAAAGATCAAGTGAAATCGCTCCGGAAGGCTTGGTGATAAAATCAAAGGCACCCATTTCCAGGCAGTTGATCGTTCGGTCTTTTCCTTGCTGCGTCTGACTTGATACCATGATTACAGGAAGTTTATATATGCTGATAATTTTCCGCAATGTATCCGTTCCGTTCATGACCGGCATTTCAATATCAAGCGTGACAACATCCGGCTTGAGAAGCTCTATTTTTTTCAGCGCCTCTTCTCCGTTTCTGGCTGTCCCGATGACTTCTATCTGCACTTCCGCAGCCAGAAAATCGGTAATCATTTTTCTCATAAAAGCTGAGTCATCAACGACAAGCACACGAATCACTGTAAAGTCCTCCTCATTAAAAAAGAAGATAATCTCTCAATAAATGCCGGTTTCTCTTCTCTTGGTTTGTTTTCTTCCGTTTGAAACAAGACATCCGTCAGAAGACGGACGGACCTGCTGGCTTTTGCTTGAGGACTTTTTATTAAAAAAGGCACCTGGTCAATGACAGCTTGACTTACCAGCGGATCATCCGGGATGGAGCCGGCGAAACGCACCTCCACGCCTAAAAACGTGTGAATCGCGTAAGATAGGCGGCTGTATGTGTCCAGCGCCTGTTTTTGGGCCCGGGCGCGATTGACGGCAATGTTTATGGTCAGCCGCTCATCCGCGAGGGTGAGATGTTTGATCGCGCTGTAGGCATCCATAATTGCCGTCGGCTCAGGCGTTGTCACGGCGAGAATGTCTTCAGCCGATAAAATAAACGGCAGCTGTTCTTTTGAAAGTCCCGCTCCCATATCAAACAGAACGTAATCAAAATCGCTTAATACAGCGGAAAGACCATTCATAAATGCTGACCACTTCTCTCTGTCAGCTTGATAAATCGCCTCAAGCCCCGTTCCTCCGGATATGTAGTGAAGGCCTTTCGGACCGGAGGACAGTGATTGAGCCAACGCGTACCGATTCTCCATCACATCAATAATAGTGCGGGTAGGTGCCGCACCGATCAGCACCTCAATGTTGCCCATCCCGATGTCAAGATCAATGATGAGTGCTTTTTTTCCTTTTTCCTGCAGGGCAACGGCCATGTTTAATGTTAAATTAGATTTTCCGACGCCGCCTTTGCCGCTGATGACGGCTAATGTCTTCGCTTTTTTTTCATAAAACTCCGGCTTGGCCATTTGCCGCTGTCTCATTTTTCTTCTTAATGACTCTGCCTGATCGGGTTTCATGTCAAAAGCATCCTGACAAATTGTTCTGGTGAAGCCGACAGGATGTCTTCAGGCACATCCTGTCCATTTGTCAAATAGGCGGCCCCGATTCTCGATTCAGAAAGCACTTGAAACACGGAGCCGAGTGAGGCGGTTTCATCCGTTTTCGTAAAAATGAATTGATTGACCGGCACACCGGAAAATTGTTTCAGCACCTGTTTCATATCTTCATATTTTGCAGATGAAGATAACACGAGAAAGGATTGTAAGCCTGCTTCAAACGGAATCATCTCTTGCAATTCCGTAATATACTGCTCTTCTTTAAAGTTTCTTCCGGCTGTATCAATGAAAACATGGTCATATTCAGCGAATTTTTCCTGCGCTTTCAGACAGTCTTCCTTTGAATAACATACTTCAAGAGGAGCCTGAAGCAGTTCCGCATATGTCTTCAGCTGTTCGACTGCGGCAATCCGGTAAGTATCCGTCGTCATAAATGCAATTTTTTTGTGCTCTGTCAGCGTTGATGCGGCTGCAAGTTTTGCAAGTGTGGTCGTTTTGCCGGCCCCGGTTGAACCGAAAAGCACGACGTATTTTGATTGAATCCCTTCCTGCCACCTGTCTGCTGAGGGGAGTTTTTTCACTAACAAATCCTGCAGTTTCGGGCTGACATTGTCTTCAGTTAAATCACCGGCGGCAATCGAAGAACGTAGCAATTCACTCAAAACGGCGTTTTGCGTATGATCCGGAAGACCTGCTTGCTTCAATAGTCTCTCGGCTTTTTTTATTGGTTCGGGGAGCACTTCTTTATAACGTGCCAGATCACCAGATGTAGCATGATCCGGAAGACGCGGCGGCTGAACAGGCTCGGCTTTTTTCACCGTTTCCGTCTTTTTCATGTCTTCACCGGGAGCCGGCGGCGTTTTTCTCGTTTCCCTGACGTCACGATCTAAAACGGCGACTACTTCAACAGCCGGCTGCGACCGCAGCCCCAGCCATTTTCGCTTCTTTACTTGTTTGGAATGTAAAATGACGGCATCGTTGCCGAGTTCCTTTTTAATTTGCTTCGCGGCATCCTGCATTGAAGCGGCTGTAAATTTTTTTATTTTCATTAAATATCCACCACTCCAATGCTCTGTACTTCAACGTTTGCTTCCAGCTCATTATAAGAAAGAACCGGAAGATCAGGGAAATAGCGTTCTAACAGCTGTTTTACATACATTCTGACAGCAGGCGAACAGAGAAGAATCGCCGTCTCCTGCCGGATGGAAAGCTGCTCGGCCTCTTTAGCGACAGAACGGATGATACTGTCTGAAACCTCAGGATCAAGCGACAGGTAATTGCCCTGTTCAGTCTGCTGCACGCCGTCTGCAATTGCTTTTTCGACCCGGCCTGAGCATGTGATGACTTTCAGCGTTTCATGGTCTCTCGCATATTGGGCCGTGATTTGTTTGGCGAGCGACTGTCTCGCGTATTCCGTCAAAAGATCTGAATCGGTCGTTAATCTTCCGTAATCGGCAAGTGTTTCAAAAATGGTCACCAAGTTTCTGATTGAAACTTTTTCTCTCAGCAATTTAGCAAGCACCTTTTGAATATCGCCGACAGAAAGAGGATTTGGCGTGACTTCCTCAACAAGCACGGGATAATTTTCCTTCAGATGATCGATCAGCTGCTTTGTTTCCTGTCTGCCGACCAGTTCATGGGCATACTGCTTAATTTTTTCCGTAATATGCGTAGATACGACTGACGCCGGATCAACAACTGTATACCCCAGCATGTCCGCTTCATCTTTCGCAGCTTCGCTGATCCATTTTGCGGGAAGCCCGAATGACGGTTCAATCGTTTCAATTCCTTCAATCACGTCATCTTCAGGCGTCGGTGACATCGCTAAGTAATGATCAAGCAGGAGCTCTCCTTTAGCGACTTCATTGCCTTTAATTTTCAATCTGTATTCATTCGGCTGAAGCGCGATATTATCCCTGATGCGCACAACCGGAATGACAAGCCCTAATTCAAGCGCCAGCTGTCGTCTGATCATGACGATGCGGTCAAGAAGATCACCGCCCTGCCCCGCGTCTGCGAGCGGCACCAATCCGTATCCGAACTCAAATTCAATCGGATCAATATGTAAAAGCTGCACAACGCTTTCCGGGCTTTTCAGTTCATCCGCCTGAGCCTCTTCTTCAAGAATTTCTTCCTCTTCTTCGCTCGGCTTATCCGTTTTGGACAGCTTATAAGCGCCGAATGCAAGCAGACCGGCAATCGGCCCCGTCAGCAGAATGCCGATCGGCGTGAGAAGACCAAGCAAAAGAACAGTTCCCGCGGCTACATATAAGAGCTTCGGATAAGCGAACAGCTGGCCTGTAATATCATGACCGAGGTTCCCTTCAGATGCCGCTCTCGTCACGACAATCCCCGTAGCCGTTGAAATAAGCAAGGCCGGCATTTGAGAAACGATACCGTCACCGACCGTCAGCATTGTAAAGTGAGAAGCAGCTTCTTGTATGCTCATCCCCTGCTGCAGCATGCCGATTACGATCCCGAAAATAATATTGATCATCACGATGATGATACCCGCGATCGCATCCCCTTTGACAAATTTGCTCGCACCATCCATCGCGCCGTAAAAATCCGCTTCCCGCGCGACTTTTTCACGTCTGTGTTTCGCGTCCTGCTCCGTAATCATGCCGGCGTTTAAATCCGCGTCAATACTCATTTGTTTTCCGGGCATCGCATCGAGCGTAAATCTCGCCGCCACTTCCGATACCCGCTCGGCGCCTTTAGTAATGACGATAAACTGAATAATAATCAAGATTATGAAGACAACAAGCCCTACCAGCACATTTCCGCCGACAACGAAATTCCCGAATGTCTCAACAACCTTTCCCCCTTCTCCATGAGAAAGAATCGAACGAGTCGTCGACACATTGAGCGCAAGCCGAAACAGCGTCAATAACAGCAGCAATGACGGGAATATCGAAAATTGCAGCGGTTCTTGCATATTCATTGTGGTGAGAAGCACGATCAACGCAAGAGAGATATTAATGATGATCAATATACTTAACAACCATGGAGGGAATGGAATCACCAGCATTGCCACAATGAGGACAACACTTATTAAAACCGATAAATCTCTTGTTGACATGCTGTTTTTCTCTCCTTTTGAATCTGAAATTCACTATACTTTTTGTTTTGTTTTATAGACATAAGCCAAAATTTCCGCAATGACTTTGAAAAACTCTTCCGGCACGGCCTGGTCGATGTCAACCTGATCATATAACGCACGCGCGAGCGGCCTGTTTTCAATCGTCATGACATCATGTTCTTTGGCAATCTGCCTGATTTTTAATGCGAGATGATCGACCCCTTTGGCAACAATATAAGGGGCATCCATTTTCTTTTCATCATATTTTAGAGCGATCGCATAGTGGGTCGGGTTGGTAATGATGACGTCAGCTTTCGGCACTTCCTGCATCATTCGCCTCATCGCCATTTCCCGCTGCTTCTGCTTAATTTTGGACTTGATAATCGGGTCGCCCTCCGATTTTTTGTATTCATCTTTTATATCCTGCTTTGACATTCTGATGTTTTTCTCATAGTCAAAACGCTGATATAAGTAATCGAGCCCGGCCAGCAGCATTAAAGCCCCTGAGCCCGCAAGCCCCATCCAAAGAGTGAGCTTAGATACAAATGTGAGCACTTCCGCAGGCGTTAAAAGCGGAAGGCGGAGAATATCGCCATAATGCAGCCAGAGCACCATAAAGGCGGCAAAACCGACTACGGCAATCTTCAAAATCGATTTAACCAGTTCAACAATCGCCCTCATGCTGTATATCCGCTTAAATCCTTTCAGCGGGCTGAGCTTGTTCAGGTCAGGTTTGAGAACTTCTGCAGAAAACAGAAAACCCACCTGCATGTAGTTGCTCACGACACCTGCCAAAAGCGCGACCAGCATAATCGGCGCAAGGATGAGGCTGATATCTTTCACTGTATCCACAAAAAGCTCATGCACGTTAGACGCTGACAGATCTAACGCTATCGATTTCGTATAAAACGTTTTAATAAAGGACAGCAGCCTGTCCCGCATGTAAGGGCCGAGCGCGATCAGCGAAAGAAAGATAATCAGTAAGGAAACGGCTGTATTCACATCCGTACTTTTCGGGACCTGACCTTTCTTTCTTGTATCTTTTCGTTTTTTCGGGGTGGCTTTCTCCGTTTTTTCACCGGCAAAGAATTGCAGATTCAGTCTGAGTCTCATCACGTCACACCGACCAATGCCAATAAATTTCGCATTGTTTCAACGGTAAGGCTGAAGATATTGCGGACGAGGACAAACATCACCGCCATACAAACGATCAGCATAATAAAACTCACGGCTATTTTCAGAGGAAGCCCGACAACGAAAACGTTCAGCTGCGGCACCGTTCTCGCCACAATGCCAAGCGCCAAATCAACTAAAAACAGACTGGCCACAACCGGCGCAGACATTTGAAAAGCGATAATAAACATGGCATTGAAGCTTTTTGCGATAAAAAGTCCAAAGTGCTCATTTCCAAACGACGGAAATGCCTGATCAAGCGGAATATACTGAAAGCTGTAATAAATCCCGTCCAATAATAGATAATGGGCGTTTACGCTGAGCATAAATAACAGTGCCAGTGTATAAACGAATTGGCCGATCAGCGGGCTTTGCGTTCCTGATTGCGGATCAATGACATTCGCGATGGAAAAACCCATCTGAAAATCAATAAAGGAACCCGCGATCTGAATGGCTGCCAGCATCATGAAAGCAATCAGCCCGAGGCTCAAGCCTACAACGGCCTCTTTTATGACAAGCAGCATATACTGTTCCCCTATGTCAACTGACGGCGCATGTTTCAGCGTACTGAAGCAGATCACCGAAAGAAAGAAAGCAAACCCGATTCGGTGAACCGCCGGCAGGTTCCGGTGCCCGAATATCGGCACCGTTACAAAAAAAGCAGAAATTCTAATAAAAACCAATAAAAAAGCGGGAAATAAATCAATGATGGAATTCATTTGATTCTACCCTGCAAATCGGTTCAGATGAGAGAACAGATCAGTTGTAAACGAAAGAATCGTCGACAGCATCCAAGGACCGAAAAAGATCAGTCCGAGCATTACCGCCACGATTTTCGGAATGAACGCAAGCGTCTGTTCCTGGATTTGAGTTGTCGCTTGAAAGATACTGACGAGCAAACCGACGATCAGCGCGATCGCCAGCAGCGGCCCGCAGATCATCAGTGTTACGTATACGGCTTTTTCCGCCATGGAAATTACAAATTCTGAACTCACAATTAGCACCTACCCTAAAAGCTGTCAAGCAAAGATTTCACGATTAAATACCATCCATCGACCAAAACGAAAAGCAATATTTTAAAGGGCAGAGAGATCATAACCGGCGGAAGCATCATCATTCCCATTGACATTAAGACGCTCGCCACGACCATATCGATAATTAAAAACGGAATAAAAATCATAAAGCCCATTTGAAAAGCGGTCTTGAGTTCCGAGATCGCATAAGCGGGCACCATCGTCGTCAAAGGAATATCCTGAATCGATTCGGGCTTTTTCATTTTGGCGTAGTTCATAAACAGCGCCAGATCCTTTTGCCTTGTATGCTTGCTCATGTATTCTTTAATCGGCTTCTCGGCTTTTGTATATGCTTCATCGAGACTGATTTTGTTGTTCATCAGCGGCGTTAAGGCATCCTTATTAATCTCTGAAAAAGTCGGAGCCATAATAAAAAACGTTAAGAACAGCGCAAGACCGATTAATACCTGATTCGGAGGCATGTTCTGCGTCGCCAGTGAGGTTCTCACAAAAGACAGGACGATGACGATTCTCGTAAAGCAAGTCATCAAAATCAAAATACCCGGCGCCACTGAAAAGACGGTCAAAAGCAGCAGTAACTTAACAGTAGAGCTGACTTCGGTCGGACTGCTTGAATTAAAAAGATTAATAAATTCATTCATGATGATACGGGCCTTTCTTTTTTCCTTCAGAACGGCTTTGTTTCAGCTCGCTCAGCTGTTCTTTCAGCGCTTTTGAAAACGAGGGAAGCATCGTTTGCGGCTTTTTTTCTCCATCCTTACGCGGATTTACGAGTTTGGTCCATTCCACTTTTGAGGACATCGCCTCTTCGTATTGGCTCAGAATCGCCTCTCGCTCTTTTTCATCTTCAATTTCTTTTAAAAGCTGTATCGTCTCGCCGACACCGACTACAAGTACGCTGTTCCCCACTTTAATCAGCTGCACGGAACGGTTTTGGCCGACTGACGTTCCGCCGATATTTTCTACATATTGAAACGGCTTCAGCAGACGGTTTCTTTTATTCATCAGTTTGACAAATCCATAGATCAGCAGAATGACAAATAATAACGCCCCAATCATCTTTACAAAATCAAAAGCGGAGACAGAAGATGCAGAAGCATCCCCTATCTCTTGATCAGACGTTTGTTTCGATGTATCGTTTTTTTTCTCTGTTTTGTTTGTTGATTGTTTGTCAAACCATTCGTTGACGGTGGAATTATCAGACTCCGCCGCAAATGCAGGAAACGGATGTACATTGAGTAAAACGAAACAACAAATCAAAGCTAGTAAACCATGACTCTTTTTCAACAGTCGTACACCCTTTAGCTTAATGTTTTATTAATAGCTTCAAGCACGCGGTCCGCTTGGAACGGCTTCACGATAAAGTCTTTTGCGCCGGCTTGAATCGCGTCAATGACCATTGACTGCTGGCCCATTGCCGAACACATGATGATTTTCGCCTGCGGATCGATTTGTTTAATTTCCTTTAGTGCGGTAATTCCGTCCATTTCAGGCATTGTAATATCCATTGTCACAAGGTCGGGTGAATGCTCTTTGAATTTTTCGACCGCCTGTGCTCCGTCTGAAGCTTCAGCTACAACGTCAAAACCGTTCTTCACCAAAATATCCTTGATCATCATTCTCATAAATGCTGCATCGTCTACAATTAAAATTCTGTGTGCCATAATCTGTTTCTCTCCTCTATGTTCGCTTATTTTAAATTGTTAAGGCGGTCTGCCTGACTTAAAATGTCAGTAACTCTCACGCCGAAGTTTTCTTCTATGACAACGACCTCGCCCTTTGCTACGATCCGCTGATTGACCAGGATGTCAACGGGTTCACCCGCCAGCTTGTCAAGCTCAATAATGCTTCCCGCAGAAAGTTCAAGGATTTCTTTGACGCTTCTCTTCGTTCTGCCGAGCTCGACCGTAACGGAAAGCGGGATATCCATCAGCATATCAAGGTTGTTTCTTGAACCGTGCGCCGCCGCTGCATTTTGATCAAACGCCTGGAATTCCACCGGAGCGACTTGAACGGGAGCAGCTTTTTTAGCGGTTCCCTGTCTCTTCGGAAGCTCGGGTTTTGCCTGCGGTTCCTGCTGAACGGCCGGTTCCGGCTGCGGCATTTCGTATGTTTCCTGCGGCTGTGATACGGCTTCCGCGGCTTCTGCCACAGGCTGATCTGTATTCATCAGCTCCGCGATCAGATCTTTCGCAAACGTAAGCGGATAAAGCTGCATAATGCTCGAATCGATTAATTCACCGACTTTCAGGCGGAATGAAACTTTTACGAGCAGGTCATCCTCGGGTATTCTGTCCGTCCCTTTTTCTTCCGTCACATCCAGAAGTTCAACCCGCGGCGGAGAAATGTCGATCTTTTTACTGAATACGGTCGACATCGATGTAGCAGCCGAGCCCATCATTTGATTCATTGCTTCCTGCACAGCGCTCAGGTGGATTTCCCCGAGGGACGGATCGGCGCCTTGGCCGTCTCCGCCAATCATCAAATCCGCGATGATGGCTGCGTCGCTTTGTTCTACGACGAGCAAATTGCTGCCGTCAAATCCTTCTGTGTAGTTCACTTCAATGGCAACATACGGATGAGGAAATTCATCACTGATTTTGCTTTTTGAAATGACGGTCACACTCGGTGTCGTAATGTCCACTTTTTGATTTAAAAGAGTGGACAGCGCCGTAGCTGAGCTGCCGAATGAAATATTCCCGATTTCTCCGATCGTATCGCGCTCAAGTTCAGACAAGGTCGCCTTTTGAGGCTGTTCTGTATCCTCTTGACTTCCTGTGCCATTAAGAAGAGCATCGATTTCATCTTGAGATAATCTATTGTTCATCTTGTTCACCTCTTATGTCGTGATCTAAAATTTGCACTGCCTGTCTTCGATTCACCCGGCCGGCCTGCCCTAAAAACTTCGGTTTGTTTCCGACCAATACAGTAAGAGGATCAGTCACTGATTTGTCCAGAGTTATACAGTCCCCGGCTTCCAAACTTAAAAATTCTTCTATTGTCAGTTCAGAAGCTCCCAAGAGAGCTACTACGGGAATTTGTGCCGTCATGATGCGCTTTTCAAGCGACTTCGTTTCTTCGGGCTTCGCTTCATTCCGATCTGATTGCATCCAATAATGTACGGAAAGCTTAGGGATTATCGGCTCAAGCACGACATGGGGAATACAAAGATTAATGACACCGCTGATTTCACCGATCTGCGTATTGAGAGAAATGACCACGACGGTTTCATTTGGCGAAACCATCTGCACAAACTGAGGATTCACTTCAAATTCAGTCATTTCAGGATCAATATCAGCAATGGATTGCCAAGCTTCTTTGTAATTGCCCAGTGCATTTTCAAATAAGTTAGAAATAATGTTCGTTTCTATTTCCGTAAGATTGTCAGCTTTGTTATGGGTGATGCCGATGCCTCCCATGACGCGGTCGAGCATGGCGTATGCGATGGTGGGATTAACCTCCATCATGATCCTGCCTTCCATCGGATGAACATCGAACAAATTCAGGATCGTCATGTTCGGTATGGAACGGATAAATTCTTCATACGGCACCTGGTCAACTGAGCTGACAGATATATGGATATATGTTCTGAGCTTGGCGGAAAAGTGTGTTGTGAGAAGCCTCGCAAAGTTATCATGTATCCGGGTTAAACTCCGTATCTGATCTTTCGAAAACCTGAGCGCCCGTTTAAAATCATATACCTTTACTTTTTTCTCTTTAACTTCCTTTTTCAGCTCTTCCGCATCCGCCTCACCCGTCGAAATGGCTGAAAGCAGTGCGTCTATTTCATTTTGAGAGAGAACTTCTCCAGACATTTTCTTCACCTCCGTATTCTGTCAAATTTGTTTTTATTGCAGATTAAAGGAGGTAATGTACACTTTCTGAACTTTTCCTTCTTGGAGATAGCTGTTTACTTTTTCTTTTAAGGATTGTTTAAACGCTTCTCTTCCTTTATCTCCCTCAATCTCTCCGGCGCTTGTATCGGCTAAAATGGAAATGATGTTGTCTTTCACCTGAAAATCGCGTTTTTCAAGTTCTTCCTTCGCTTTTTCCGAGTCGGTTTCAAGCTTGATGCCGATGCGGATGATGCTGTCGGACTTTAAGTTCGTCGTGATATCGTCGACAGACACAGTGGCTGCAACGACTTCATCGATTGTAGGCTTTTTGTCTTTGTCTGAATGTCCGCTGACGACAAAATATGCTGCCGTTCCGAGGCCGGCAACGACAATTAAAATAATCAGCATAATAATGACTAATTTTTTTTTCATTCTTCTTCCTCTATTCCCTGATCCAGTGAAAATATTTGTATGCTATGGTAAAACGAAATGACTTTTTTAAGAACTGCTTCTTCCGGTTCTTTCACTACGAACTTTTTGCCGTTGGACAGCGTAATCGTCGTGTCGGGGAAGCACTCAATCTGTTCGATAAACAGCGCGTTCAGCGTAAAAGGCTGGCCGTTTAAACGGGTGACTTGAATCATTCAATCCGGAGAAGCGGCCTTACCGCCTCCCCTCCCTCCTTACCGTTTCAGATTAACCAGCTCCTGAAGGATTTCATCTGAAGTCGTAATGATTTTTGAGTTTGATTGGAAACCTCGCTGAGCAACGATCATTTCGGTAAATTCATCTGTCAGATCAACGTTTGACATTTCAAGATAGCCTGCCAAAAGCTTACCTGAGCCGTTTTCGCCCGGAGCGGTGACAGCACTCGCAGCTCCTGAACTTAATGATTGTCTGTAAAGGTTTCCTCCGATTTTTTCCAGACCGGCGCTGTTAGGGAACGTGACCAGACCGATTTGTCCGGCATCATGAACCGCATCCCCTGCATCAGTGTATGTAACGGTTCCGTCTGCACCGATACTGTAATCTTTCGCGTCAGTCGGAATATTGATTTTGCCCCCGCCGATTTTTTCAAGGTAGTAGCCGTCAGTCGTAACAAGGTTGCCTTTATTGTCCTTCCCAAAATTCCCCGCACGTGTGTAAACGATTCCCGCACCTGTATTAATCTGAAAGTAGCCGTCTCCGTCAATGGCTAGGTCGGTTTTATTCTGTGTAGCCTGCGGGGCGCCGGTTGAATGAACGACATCAATGGAAGAAGTCGCAGCACCCAAGCCGATTTGTTTTGAATTGGTCACGTTTGAACCGCCGGAGACTGTCTGGCTGATCAAATCTTTAAATGTAACGCGGCTTTTCTTAAATCCCACTGTGTTGACGTTGGCGATGTTATTGCCGATTACGTCTAGTTTTGTCTGAAAGTTTTTCATGCCGCTGATACCGGAATATAATGAACGTAACATGTTAAATTCCCCCTAGGTTTCTTTTTATTTAGATGTATCGCTGACTGCCGTGACATCCCACGGGCTGACCTCTTTGCCATTTTCAAGCACGAGCACGTAATTACCGTTTGAGTGTTTGACTGAATTGACAGGGCTTGTCTGGTCCTTCCCGTCGCTGTCGCTGAATGTGACATTTTTGCCGATCCAGTTCACATACATCGTAAACGGATCTTGATTTTCTACAAATTTAGTCATCGTCGTATTCATATTCATCATTTGCTCCAATGAAGAAAATGTCGCCATCTGACTGATGAATTCTTTGTCATCAACCGGATTGAGCGGGTCCTGGTTTTGAACCTGTGTCATTAAGATCTTCAGAAATTCGTCTTTCCCTAAATTCGTGCTGCTGTTTACGGCGGCGGTGCTCTTCGTATTAGAAGCGCCCGCTGCAACATAATCCGAGTTTACAGATGTCAACTATTCTTCCTCCATTTCATTGAGAGAAAGCTCCTCCAGCATATCTCCGAAATCGCCTGACTGCTGCTGGTTTTTCTGCTCTCTCTGTCCCTGCTGCTGCTGTTTATTGTGATCGGCTGTCTGACCGTAAACCGGCTGCTGATCCCCGCTTTGAAGCGGGACGGTAAAACGGTCGATTTGGACCGACATATTCGGAAGCGACTGTTTCAGCTGAGGAAGATGCTGTTCCAGCAGCTCTTTCGCAGACTGGCTTGATGCGATTATTTTGCTTTGAAACATCCCGTTTTCGTTTGTCACCTTTATCGTGACAAAACCGAGGTTCTCAGGATTAAGACGAATCGTAAAGCTTCCGGTCGTTTTCCCGAAAGGCGTGTATTTCATCTGTTTCCAGCCGCTGATGACCTGGTCTGTTAACGGTTTATTTTCTGCCGGCGGCTGTTCGGCTCCTGCGGACGCTTGCTGAATGCCGGCAAGACTTCTCGTTCCCGAAAACAGTATATGCGCGGACAATTTGCTGTCAGATGCTTTCACTTGAGAAATCGTGCCGCCGTTTTGCTGTTCCGTTTTCCCGGCAGACTCTTGGGACGATTCAGATGATTGAGATAACACAAAAGCTTTCAGCTCAGTTTCAGCCATATTCCATTCCTTTGTTCCTTTTTGAGAAAGGCCCGCAAGCTGCTCAGCGACGCTTTGAAAGCTCTTCAGCTCAGCGGCCGACATAGAATAAAGCTTAGATGCAGATTCATTTTTCGGAAACAGCGTCTGCCGCAGGTCTTGAATCACGCGGTCCGGTACGCCTTGTTTTTTCAACGCTGCTAATAAACGGTCGCCTTCCTGATAAACCGCCTTTGCCTGTGCGCTGTCCGGCTGATTCTCTTGATGCGCAAATAGCTGGGCTGCGGCTTCTTGAATGAAAAGGAGGCCTGTTTCAAGCGCGTCTCGCCCGGAATCCCCGTCATTAGCGGGCGAACCCGGCTCAATCTTTTCAGGCTTCACCCCATGCCGTTTGCCGGCTAACATGTCTTCAACAGATTCAGCAAGCTGCTTCAATAAAGGAAGAGCTGTTTCAGCCGTTTGCTTTCCTTCAAGGGCTTTGACCGCCTCAAGCAGCTGTTTCAGCTGAAGTTCTTTATCTTCCGGGCCGGCTTTCAGCCAATCACCGATTTTCGAGAGAGCATCATTCAGCTCTGCATCACTTGTTTTCGCCTCATCTCCGGGCTTCTGTTGAGAAGTGATTTCCGACAGAAGCCGGTTCTGAAATAGGCCTAAGCTGTTTACATTCATCTTCACATTGCTGTTTTGCGCAGTCTGCGTGCGATTCCCCGTTATTTCAAGCAGCTTCAACTTACATCACTCCTTATTTCCGTCAGCGGATAGTTTTTCTGTATATTTAGCCGCTTGTTCAGGAGTCATTTTCGTCAAGATTTCAGCAAGCTGCTTTTTACTTAGTCCGTTTAAAATATCGAGGGCTTCTTTTTCTTTCAGCTTTACGATAATGCTTGCCGCTTTACCGCTGTCCATACTTTTATAGATGTTGATCATTTTATCTTTTCCCGCTGAACCCGAAGCGTCTTTTTTCGTTTCATCCGTTTTCTGCTGCTGTTCCGTTTTCTGCTGCTGTTCCGCTTCCTGTTTCAATGAACGGATTTTCTGGTTCAGATTGTCGATTTCGGATTTGCTTGTGTCCAAATCTTTATTTAAAATGTTGATTTCACTTTTTTGTTCCTTTATGGTCTTTTCAAGAGAAGCCGTTCGGTCTTCCTTCTGCTTTTCCGCTGCGCTTTTCGTTTCTTTCGTTTCGGGTACCAATTCTTTTAAAACAGGCGTTTTTGCGGCTGTTTCCTGAATCGGCTTCATCACATCTACGCCGGCAGCCCAAAGGACGATGCTTGCAACGATGATCAGAAAAATCAGCGGGATAATGATAAAAAGCAGGATTGAACCGAACTTTCCAGATCCCTTTTCTTTATCGGCCATTTTATTCGCTCCTAATGCCCCTGAATCATAAACTGCTTGATTGAAATATCGTCCATTTCCCTCATTTCTGCAGCTTTGTCTTCAAGAGCAAACATATTAAATTGTTTTTCCCGCATTTTTTCAAATTTCTTTACTTCAATGTTTTTTTCGGTGAGCTGTTCCTGCTTCTCATTCATTTCATTTCGTTTCATAATGACAAGTTTTTGATAATGATAGATGGTGTTCTCAAGATTGGAGACGAATTGCTGATAATGTCTCATTTCCTGAACGCTCATCCCGCATTTCAGCTTTGATTCTTTGTCTTTTTCGAGCGATTCTTTTTTGCTCATATTTTCATATAGTTTTTCAGCCACTGTTTCAAATTCAGAAACCGATTGTCTGTATTCAGACAATGTTTGGTCTTTTTCATTCTCTTTTAATTCCAGCAGCTTTTGAAATCTGAATTGGTACGCCACGATGTTTATTCCTCTTTTCCTGTCATACTCGTCAATACCGCAATACTGTCTTCCAATTGAGCAGGTTCTTCCGTTCCTTGTTTTAAAAATTGAATGAGCTGCGGATAAAACTGAATCGCTTCATCAATTTCTCTCGATGACCCTCTTTTGTAAGCTCCGATATTAATGAGGTCTTCAGAGTTTTGATAAGTTGACAGAAGATCGCGGAATTTGTTGGCCGCCTCTATATGCGCGGCGTCTGAAATATTAGACATAACCCTGCTGATGCTCTTCAGGATATTCACCGCCGGGAACTGCCCTTTGTTGGCAAGCGCCCGATCGAGAACGATATGCCCGTCTAATATTCCGCGCACCGTATCGGCAATCGGTTCATTCATGTCGTCTCCGTCAACGAGAACCGTATAAAAAGCGGTTATCGTCCCTTGTTCATTCGCACCCGTTCTTTCCAGTAAACGGGGCAGAATAGCGAACACGGAAGGTGTATATCCTTTTGTTGTCGGCGGTTCCCCCGCTGCCAGCCCGATTTCACGCTGAGCCATCGCAACCCTCGTGACGGAGTCCATCATGAACATGACATTCCGGCCTTTATCACGGAAATATTCCGCAATGGCGGTCGCTGTATATGCCGCTTTCAAACGCATTAATGCAGGCTGATCAGAAGTCGCGACTACGACAATCGAGCGTTTCAAGCCTTCTTCGCCTAAATCCTTCTCAATGAATTCCCGCACCTCGCGCCCCCGTTCACCGACGAGTGCGATGATGTTTAGATCGGCTTCGGTCTGCTTTGCGATCATTCCCATCAAAGTGCTTTTTCCGACTCCGCTTCCGGCAAAAATTCCGATTCTCTGCCCTTTTCCTACTGTCAGCAGACTGTCAATCGACCTGACACCGACACCCATCTTTTCCCGTATCGGCGGCCGTTTCATCGGGTTTGGCGGCGGCTGTTCCGTCGAAACGGGAGACAATCCTTTCGGAAGCGCCCTGCCGTCAAGAGGCTCACCGAACGCATCAACAACCTGTCCGATCAAACCTGCGCCTACTTTGATACGGAGGGACTCGCCGGTAGCCTCCACAATGCTGCCCGGCGCAATGCTTGCCGCTTCCAGATAAGGCATTAACAGTATGTTTTCATCCTGGAAGCCTACAACCTCAGCTTTAATCGCTTTTTTTGAATGACCTTTCGGATAAATGAGACAAACATCTCCGATCGAGCTTTCGGGCCCTTTTGATTCAATCATCAGCCCGATGACACGTTTAACCTTACCGTAGCGTTTGTACGGATCCGCTGTTTCAATCGAGTCTATTAAATACTGTGTCTTCATTGCTCCGCTCCCGCCTCAAGCGCCGTTAAAAGCTTTTGCTTTAATTGCATCAGCTGGGTGTCTATTCCTGCATCAACCCGTCCGAACGGTGTTTCTATGGAGCACGTTCCCTTTGCAGCTTTTTCATCTGCATACAAGCTTAACCTGCATTCTTTGTATAACAGCTGCTGAATTTCATCCATATGCTGATGAACCGTCTCATAATATTCCGGGTCCACATAAATGGAAATGTCATCATAATCTTTCACTTCGGCTATTACCTGTTTGACTAACAGAAGAAAAGCTTCTTTATCATCACTTTTTTGCCGCCATACTTTTTTAGCGAGCGCAACGGAAAGCTCAATGATTTCTTCCTCAGCGCTTTCCAGCTTTTCCTCGACTGACTGTCTGGCCATTTCCATAACGGCATTGGCCCGGCTGATGAGGTCTGCGTATTCGGCCTGAGCCTCGGCTTTTCCCAATGCCATGCCTTCGTTATATCCTTCTGCCTTTGCATCTTCCATCAGTCTTTGTTTTTCATCCGCCCAGCGGCTTTTCTCTTCCTCAATCTGCCGGAGGGTGTAATCCAGCTGATTTTTCGCTTCTTCAGATACCCTGTCGGCTTCTGCTTTGGCAAAAGCCATGAGAGCTTCAGGATTTTCTTCCTCCAAGTCGAGCTGGGGATGCGTTTTCCTGACTTCCTGCAAGGAAAGCTTGCGCCGTTTTTGTTCAGGAGAAAATGATGATTGCTGTTTAATGATATTAGACAATAATATCGTCTCCTCCGCCTCGCGCGATTACAATTTCACCGGCTTCTTCAAGCTTGCGGACGACGCCCACGATTCTTGATTGCGCCTCTTCCACATCACGCAAACGCACAGGCCCCATAATTTCCATTTCTTCTTTAAACGTTTCAACCATACGCTGTGACATATTGCTGAAGACGATCTCTTTGACTTCCTCGCTCGCAACCTTCAATGACAGCAGGAGGTCGTCATTTTCAACATCCCTGATCACGCGCTGAATCGCACGGTTATCAAGGGTGACAATATCTTCAAAGACAAACATCCGTTTTTTGATTTCATCCGCCAATTCAGGATCTTGTATTTCTAATGAATCAAGGATCGTTTTTTCCGTTCCTCTGTCTACGCCGTTCAACACTTCAACAACGGCTTCTATGCCGCCTGTCTGCGTATAATCCTGCGTAAAGGAGGAGGACAGCTTTTGTTCAAGGACCCGCTCCACTTCATTTATGATTTCAGGAGACGTCCTGTCCATAACCGCAATCCTTCTCGCCACCTCAGCTTGAACGTCCGGGTTCAGCTCAGACAAAATCTGTCCGGCCTGCACCGGGTCAAGGTAGGATAAAATCAGCGCCATCGTTTGCGGATGTTCCTGCTGAATGAAATTCAAAATCTGTTCGGGCTCCGCTTTTCTTGCGAAGTCAAACGGCTTTACCTGCAATGAAGAGGTCAGCCTGTTTAAAATGCTTACCGCTTTGTCTTCTCCGAGCGCTTTTTCAAGCACTTGGCGGGCGTAATTTAAACCGCCTTGAGAAATATAATCCTGAGCGATTGCGATATTATGAAATTCTTCAATGATTTCATCTTTTCTCTGATGATCGACGCTTCTGACTCCCGAAATCTCGAGAGTCAATCTTTCAATTTCTTCTTCAGACAAATGCTTGTACACAGAGGCTGATACATCAAGACCTAAGGAAATCATGAGGATGGCTGCTTTTTGTTTTCCTGTAAGCTTGTTCTGATCACGTTTCGCCATTTTCCATTCCCCCTAATCCTCGTCCAGCCAGCTTCGAAGCAATTTTGCAAAGTCTTCCGGTTTTTCTTTAGCCATTTTTTCAAGCTGTTTTCGTCTGACTGTTTCTTCCGTTTCATTTTTCTCTTCGTTGATATCAGGCAATCGAACCGGCTCCGGCGCCGTTTCATATTCGTATTCTTCATACTCATCCTCTTGAGAGCGTTTCTTTCTGATGAGGAGAATAATAAGCAGAATAATGGCTGCAAGCAGCACCCCGCCTGTAATGTATACCCAGATCGGGAGACCTGAAGATTGTGCCGAATTTGTGTTCAGGCTTGTTTTTCCGTCAAACGGCTGTACGGATACAACGATTTTATTGTTGATATCATTGGCTGTCAGGTTTTGATTTTGCGTTTCATTTTTATCAAGGGACGTTCTGACAACCGTTCCTAAAATCTTCTGTATATCAGCCTGTCTCTGTGCTGATAATGAGGCGGCATTTTTCGGATTCGGCGGTTCCACCATGACCTGAATGCCTAAATCACGCACTTTATACGGGCTTTCTGCGATTTCTTTATGAATGCGGTTGACTTCATAGTTGATTTTATTGCTGCTTTTTTCGTAGTCTCCGCTGTTTGAACCGTCATTCGCCTGTTTATAGTTCGCGGTGTCATTGCTGCCCGTTCCGGCTGTTCCGCCGTTGGCCGCGCCGTCGCCTTTATACGTTTCCGCAACTTTTTCGGCGCTTACCGCTATGCCTTCCATGTTATCTTTATCGACAGGCTCGACAATGTCTTCAGTGCGTTTTTCTTTCGTGAAGTCAATATCTGCCGTAACCGAAACCACGACTTTATCCTGCCCCATCATTGTGCCGAGCAGTGATTGGACATGTTTTTGAATATCCTTTTCGACCTGCGACTTAATCCCTTGCTGAGAAGCATAACTGTCAGAAACGGACCCTGCACCGCTGTCACTTTTGTCATAATATGTAGAATTTTGATCCATTATGACGATATTATCTTCTTTTAAGTTCGGGACACTTTTAGAAACGAGATGGTACAGCCCGTTGATCTGGCTTTGATCAAGCGAGTAGCCCGGTTTAATCTGCAAAACGATCGATGCGGATGCTTCCGGCTGATCTTCACCGACAAACACGGCTTCTTTCGGCATATTGATCATGACCTTCGAGCTTTTAATACCGTCCATTTCATTTATCAGGTTTGACAATTCAGTCTGAGTCGCCTCAACTTTTAAAACGTCAAACTCATTATCTGTCAGGCCGAAGCCCGCATTCTGTCCGAAAAACGAATAATCAATTGAACCCGTTTTCGGCAGGCCTTCCGCGGCAAGCTGGACTTTAAGCGAATCCACTTGGCTCTCAGGAACCTTAATGACCGTGCCGCCGTCAGCAAGTTCAGAAGACACCTTTTTCGTATCGAGCTCTTCTTTAATCTTCCCCGCTTCTTCCGCGGACAAGTCTTTATAAAGAGGCACCATCTTTTCAGACGAAGTAAAAATAATAACGACGATGAGTAAAATAATGAATGCGGCCAAGCCGCTTACCATGAGTATCTTCTGTGTTTTTGATCTGTTATTCCAAAACGCTGCCGTTTTGGTTTTCATTTGCGTTAGAGTACGATTCATGTTAACCCCCGGTCATTCCAGTCATTCTCTTTCATCTGACCACTACATCTGCATTCTCATGATTTCCTGATAGGCTTCCACGGCTTTATTGCGGAATTCGGTAGCGGCCGTCAGAGAAATATTTGCTTTTTGGGCAGCGATCATGACCTCGTCAAGGTTTACATCCTTTCCTGCAGCCAGTTTGTTCGTTATTTGGTCAGATTGCACTTGCGACTCATTTAACGAATCAATTGAGTTTTTTAAAAGCTCCGAAAAGCTTGTTTGATTTGAAGAATCAGTTTTTTGAGCTTGATTTAATTGATTCGTTACGTTTTGAGTGTTTTGGGTTTGTTGAAGCTGAAAAGGAGTAATAGCGTTAACCACTTACATCACCTTACTTTCCGATTTCTAAAGCCTTTAAAAGCATGCCTTTGGAGGCGTTCAATGCCGTCACGTTTGCTTCATATGATCTCGTGCTGCTGACAAGATCCACCATTTCCTTTAATGGGTCTACATTAGGTTTTTGTACATATCCGTCTTTATTCGCATCGGGATTTTCCGGATCGTAAACGAGATTAAAAGCGGATGGGTCTTCCGTAATCGAAGATACTTTTACGCCATTTCCGGCGTTTCCGATTCCGTTCATCTTGGAATTTAAAAGGGACGAAAATGATTCGCCTCCGGATTGGAGAGAAACCAGCTTTCTTCTGTAAGGCACCCACTCGCCATTGACCTGCTTCGCTCTCGTTGTGTCCATATTGGCCAGGTTGGACGATACGACGTCCATCCGGACACGCTGTGCAGTTAAAGCAGACCCAGAAATATTTAAGCTTTGAAAGCCACTCATTATTTTCCTCCTGTCAAGACTGTTTTCAGGGAATTGAATTTGCCGCTCATTCTTTCAACCAAAGCCTGATAATTAATTTGGTTTTCGGCTAAATCTGTCATTTCTTTGTCGATATCGACATTGTTTCCGTTTTGTTGGTACGATGTGTCACCGCTGGACACGATGGAATAATCGTCCCCCGAATCCGTAAAGTCAACGTGTCGATAGTCGGTTTTTACAGCCTCAAGATTGGATGTTTCCTGATCTAACAAATTTCGGAAAGAGACTTTTTTTGCCTTATAGTTCGGTGTATCTATATTGGCGATATTATTAGTTAAGACTTTTTGCTTAATGTCCGCTCTCCCCAAGGCATTCTCAAGATTTTGTATAGTTCCAGAAAATAAGTCCAAATCCACTTACCTCCATTTCAGATATTTTTCTCCTAAAAATCCTTGTCGAGAATTGTAAAACCATATGCTTATTGTAAGAAATAACAGGCTTAAAGTCTATGAAGTTAGGCTAAAAAAAAGTGCTCATTTGTATCTATTTTGCGCATAGGTATTAAGTCCTAGAGTATTTGGACTACAAGCATTTGGTTAATATAAGACTGAAAATAGCTGAATTTCTGTATCTTCCCCTTTTTCTCACACAGCAAGATGGATTATCTCAGATCAGATTCCAATAATCAACTTTAAACTCCAACTTTTCACCTATTGTCCATAAAAAAAGCAGGATCCCCACTTTTAGGGATCCTGCTTTTGGATTAATGAGATTTTAGGTTTTCCAATTCAATAAGGAATTTATTGTTCAGAACTTTAATGTAAGTCCCCTTCATTCCCAGTGATCTGGATTCAATAACGCCGGCGCTTTCGAGCTTTCTCAGCGCGTTAACGATGACTGAACGGGTAATGCCTACACGGTCGGCAATCTTACTTGCCACAAGCAAGCCTTCGTTTCCGTCAAGCTCTTCAAAGATATGCTCAATCGCTTCAAGTTCACTGTAAGACAAAGAACTGATCGCCATTTGAACAACTGCTTTGCTTCGCGCTTCTTCTTCGATTTCTTCTGCTTTTTCTCTTAAAATCTCCATTCCTACAACGGTTGCTCCGTATTCAGCAAGAATGAGATCATCATCTTCAAATTGGTCCTGCAGACGGGACAGAATCAATGTGCCCAGACGCTCTCCTCCGCCGATAATCGGCACAATCGTCGTTAAGCCCGCTTGGAACAGGTCTCTGTTTTCAACAGGAAAAGCCGTATATTCGCTGTTGATATCAAGGTTTGAAGATGTCTCCGGAACGTTGAAAAGGTTTTTCGTGTACTCTTCCGGGAACTGGCGGTCTTCAAGCATTTTTTTCATGCGGTCATTTTCGATCTGCTGATTAATAGAGTAGCCCAAAAGCTTTCCTCTGCGGCTGACGACGAAAATATTAGAATCGATGACGTCGCGAAGCGTTTCTGCCATTTCTTTAAAGTTTACGGGTTTGCCTGCCGCAGCCTGCAGCATGCTGTTAATAATTCGTGTTTTTTGTAGTAAAGCCATGTTAAATAATCCTCCTAGAATTCCTGTTATTAAATTTTCACAATATAAATTGACTTAGATCTTTGTTGTTTGCAATCGATCCGAGCTTTTCTTCAACGTATTGCGGCGTGATGGCGACTTTTTCCATCGTCACGTCCGGCGCTTCAAACGACAGGTCCTCCAAGAGACGTTCCAATATCGTGTGAAGCCTTCTTGCTCCGATGTTGTCCGTATCCTGATTCACATGATAAGCCACTTCGGCGATCTTACGAATAGCTTCGTCAGAAAATTCAAGAGATATACCTTCTGTCTGCAATAAAGCCTGATATTGTTTTAACAGCGCATTATCAGGTTCGACGAGAATTTTCACAAAATCATCCACCGTCAGCTTGCTCAGTTCTACACGTATCGGAAAGCGCCCCTGCAGCTCCGGAATCAGATCAGACGGTTTGGCCATATGGAATGCCCCGGCGGCTATAAACAGCACGTGGTCGGTTTTGACGGAGCCGTATTTCGTGACGACGGTCGAGCCTTCGACAATCGGAAGGATATCCCTTTGGACGCCCTCTCTCGAGACATCGGCCGAGGAAGAAGCTCCTCCGTTTTTTGCGATTTTATCTATTTCGTCAATAAAGATGATGCCGCCCTCTTCAGCTCTTAACACGGCCTCCTGGCTGACTTCATCCATATCGATTAATTTGCTTGCCTCTTCATTGGTCAGAACCTTTCTTGCCTCTCTGACCGTCATTTTGCGGCGTTTCTTCTTTTTAGGCATCAGATTGCTCAGCGCATCCTGCATATTCATGCCCATCTGCTCCATGCCGGAGCCTTGCAGCATGTCAAACATCGACGGCTGCTGCTCTTCCACCTCTACGGAGACGTAATGGTCTTCGAGCTCTCCCAATGCGAGCTGATGCGCCATGCGCTTTCTTTTCTCTTCAAGGCTCGCTTCTTCCTGCTGATCGCTTTCATCATCGCTTGACGGCTGGCTTCCTCCGAAAAGCATTTCAAACGGATTTTTCACACCCGCTTGTTTTTTCTTTCCCGGAACGAGAAGCCGCACAATGCGTTTGTTTGCATTTTCTTCAGCCTGTTCTTTCACTTCGCTGATTTTTTCTTCTTTAATGAGCCGCACGGATGTCTCAACAAGGTCTCTGACCATTGATTCGACATCTCTGCCTACATAGCCGACTTCTGTAAATTTTGTCGCTTCAATTTTTATAAATGGCGCACCGGTAAGCTTGGCGATCCGTCTGGCGATTTCTGTTTTCCCCACCCCTGTCGGACCCATCATCAGGATGTTTTTGGGAACGATCTCATCTCTCAGT
This sequence comes from Bacillus sp. 01N42_2, assembly GCF_056399565.1. NCBI lineage: Bacteria > Bacillati > Bacillota > Bacilli > Caryophanales > Bacillaceae > Bacillus > Bacillus sp. 01N42_2. The sequence continues at coordinate 326,294 of NZ_JBFTRO010000002.1, forward strand.
TTTTCATCAAGAAGACTTCTGCGATAGCGGTTTCTTAATGCCACGGCGACAGCTTTTTTTGCATCCTGCTGTCCTACAATGTATTGATCCAACCGATCTACGATTTGTCTCGGTGTTAACGGTTTGTTTTCCATGCGCCTCAAGTCCTTTCTATTCAAGTTCTTCCAAAATGATCTGATCGTTTGTGTACACACAAATCTCGCCTGCGATTTTCAAAGCGGCTTTTGCAATTTCTTTGGCGGACAGGTTTTCTCCGGCATAAGTTTTCAGCGCTCTTCCTGCTGACAGGGCGTAGTTTCCGCCGGAGCCGATTGCCAAAACGCCGTCATCCGGCTCAATCACTTCACCTGTTCCCGATACGAGAAGCAAGGTATCCTGGTTCATGACAATCAGCATGGCTTCCAGCTTGCGCAGCACTTTATCGCTGCGCCATTCTTTCGCAAGCTCAACCGACGCACGTTTTAAATTGCCGTTGTATTCTTCAAGCTTCGCCTCAAACATTTCAAAAAGTGTGAAAGCGTCTGCAACAGATCCCGCGAAGCCGGCCAGAACCTTTCCGTTAAACAGCTTTCTCACTTTTCTCGCAGTATGTTTCATGACTACAGCCTGACCGAATGTGACCTGGCCGTCTCCTGACATAGCGCTTTTTCCTTTATGCTGGACGGCAAAAATCGTTGTCGCATGAAAAGATGACATGAGAAGGGCCTCCTTTTAATTTTCTTTAAAAGCTCTCGGATGGTGGGACATATATGTGTTTCTCAGCATTTCCTTCGATACATGCGTGTATATCTGCGTGGAAGACAGATTAGAATGGCCCAAAAGCTCCTGGACGCTTCTTAAGTCAGCCCCTTCATTCAGCAGATGGGTCGCAAACGTATGCCGAAGCATATGCGGGTGTATATGTAAAGTGCCGGATGCCTTTTTTACAAGCCCGCTTAAAATATACCGGATGCCTCTGGCGGTAAGCGGACCGCCTCTTTGATTGACAAAGAGCAAATCATGAGGCTCTTTTGCTTTTTCAAGCAGGCACGGCCTTCCGCTATTGATATACAGCTCCAGCGCATCACGGGCATATGAGCCGAACGGGATGTAGCGCTGCTTCCTGCCTTTCCCGTGAACGAGCACCGTATCCATAGATAAGTCAAGATCGCCGACAGTGAGCGTACAGCACTCACTGACCCTCATTCCGGTCGCATATAGAAGCTCAAGCAAGGCCTGATCGCGCATCCCTGACGGCTTGCTTCTGTCTGAAACAGCGAATAGTTCCTCAAGTTCTTTTTCATAAAGAAACTTCGGAATCCGTTTCTCTTGTTTCGGCAGATGAACAAGCTGAAACGGATTCTCTTCAACAAGCTTTTCCCTCATCAAAAATTTATAGAAGCTTCTCAAAGCTGAAATCTTCTTGCTGATTGTTTTTCTTGACAGGCCTTTTTCATAAGCTTCTGTCAAAAATATTCTCACATCATGATATGCAGCTTCTTTCAATCCATTTATATTTTGAGCATGCAGAAACATCCCAAATTCTTCAATCGAATTAACATAATTCACAATAGTATATTGTGAATAATTTTTTTCAATTTGTAAATATTCAACGAATAACTTTAAAAAAAAGTTAACATTCTCCGCCATTATTATGACCTCCCTCTCCGAAGGGCTTTTAAATGGTATCATATAATGCATTGAAGTTGCAATGAAAAGCTATATCGTTTTCGAAATAGTTTGAATAGTTTCAATTGCGCGTTTAGCGTATTCTTCATTTCGTTCTTTTTTGTTTTTAATTTTAACAGGCAGTTCTTTTAACAGGCCGAAGTTTGCGTTCATCGGCTGGAAGTTCTTCTGGTTCGTCGTCGTAATGTAATGAGCCATGCTTCCGATCGCCGTCTCCTGAGGGAATGTCACAAGGTCCTGACCGAGCACAAGTTTGGCCGCATTGATTCCCGCCACAAGGCCTGAAGCAGCAGATTCAACATAACCTTCTACGCCGGTCATTTGGCCTGCGAAAAACAGGTCGTTCCGCTGTTTAAATTGATATGTCGGATTCAAGAGGCTAGGCGAGTTGATAAATGTGTTTCTGTGCATGACGCCGTATCTGACGATGTCAACATTTTCAAGTCCGGGGATCAGTTTAAGCACTTCTTTTTGGTCTCCCCATTTTAAATGTGTCTGAAAACCTACAATATTATATAGCGTTCCTGCCGCGTCATCCTGTCTGAGCTGCACGACTGCATAAGGCCGCTTGCCTGTTTTAGGATCTTCCAGCCCGACCGGTTTCATCGGTCCGAACAGCATCGTTTTCTTGCCTCTTTTCGCCATGACTTCAATCGGCATGCAGCCTTCAAAGAAAATTTCTTTCTCGAATTCTTTTAACGGAACCGTCTCAGCCGTCGTCAGCGCTTCATAGAAACGGTCAAACTCTTCTTCTGTCATCGGGCAGTTTAAGTATGCCGCTTCTCCCTTGTCATAACGGGATTTTAAGTAGACTTTATCCATATCAAGGCTGTCTTTTTCAACAATCGGCGCCGCCGCGTCATAAAAATACAGGTACTCTTCTCCGGTGAGTTCTTTCAGCTGCTGTGAAAGCGATTCTGACGTAAGCGGTCCGGTCGCAATAACTGTCGGGCCTTCCGGAATCTCTGTTACTTCCTCAGTAAGTACCGTTACGTTCGGATGGTTTTTCACAAGATCCGTCACGCTTTGCGCAAATTCATGACGGTCAACGGCAAGCGCTCCCCCTGCCGGAACCGAACATTTATCAGCAGATTGAATGATTGCTGAGTCAAGCGCCCGCATTTCTTCCTTTAATACGCCTACCGCATTGGCAAGCGTATTTGAACGGAGGGAGTTGCTGCATACCAGTTCGGCAAATTTATCAGTATGATGGGCTGCCGTCTGCTTTACGGGCCGCATTTCATATAGTTTTACTTGAATTCCTCGTTTTGCAAGCTGCCATGCCGCTTCACTTCCGGCAAGGCCTGCTCCGATTACATTAACTGTTTGCTGGTTCATTTCTTTTCATCTCCTGTTGTTTGTTGCTTCCACACAAAGAAGGTGAGCAAGGCTCTGCTCACCGCTACTTCTGTGGTTCTTCCTTATAATCGCATTCGACGCATTGGACTTGTATGCCTTTTTTAAGCTTTTTCTCTACGAGCATATTTTCACATTTCGGGCATTTTCGTTCAATCGGTTTATCCCAAGATACGAAGTCACAGTCAGGATAACGGTCACAGCCGTAAAAGACGCGTTTCTTTTTTGATTTTCGTTCGACAATGTTTCCTTCATGACACTTAGGACATTTCACGCCGATTTGTTTAACAATCGGTTTTGTATTGCGGCAGTCAGGGAAGTTGGAGCATGCCATGAATTTGCCGTACCGGCCCATTTTATAAACCATCCGGGAGCCGCATAACTCACAATCTTCGTCGGCGTATTCAGGTTCAATTTCCACTTCTTTCATTTCGGCTTCCGCTTTTTTCACACGCTTTTCGAAATCGGAATAGAAGCTGTCAATGATTTGAACCCATTCTGTCTGACCGTCTTCAACATGGTCAAGGTCTCTTTCCATTTTTGCCGTGAATTCAACGTTAATGATTTCCGGGAAAAACTCCATGATGAGATCCAGTACAATCTGTCCGAGCTCAGTCGGCACAAACCGTTTATTGTCTAATGCCACGTAACCGCGCCGCTGGATCGTGTCAAGAGTCGGCGCATATGTGGAAGGACGGCCGATACCGAGTTCTTCAAGCGTTTTAACCAAGCGCGCCTCTGTGTAACGCGGCGGCGGCTGAGTAAAGTGCTGCTCGGGCTCAATATCTTTCGACAAAACCGTGTCTCCCTCTTTAAGGTCCGGAAGCATGCGGTCTTTTTCTTCCAGCTGATCGTCTTTACCCTCTACATAGACTTTCATGAAGCCGGCGAATTTGACTTTACTTCCGTTTGCCCGGAATGTCAATCCGTTATTGCTGAGATCGACACTCATCGTATCCAGAACGGCTGGCGCCATCTGACTTGCAACAAAGCGCTCCCAAATCAGCTTGTATAATCTGAGCTGGTCTCTGCCAAGCACCGCTTTTAAATCGGCAGGTTTTCTGAGTACTGAAGTCGGGCGGATCGCTTCGTGGGCATCTTGAGCGTTTTCATTTTTCTTTGCCGGTTTCCGTTTTCCCGCTAAGTACTCTTTTCCGTACGCCTGATCAATAAAAGCTGACGCCTCTTCAACAGCTGTGTTGGAAATCCTCGTTGAGTCCGTTCTCATATACGTGATGAGTCCGACTGTACCTTCTTTACCGAGATCAATTCCTTCATATAATTGCTGAGCGATCATCATCGTTTTCTTCGCTCTGAAATTCAGCTTTCTTGCAGCCTCCTGCTGCAGGGTGGACGTTGTAAACGGCAGAGCGGGATTTCGTTTCCGCTCTTTTTTCGTAACCTTGTCTACTGTATACTTATTGCCTTTCAGCTCAGCAAGAACGGCTTTTACGTCTTCTTCACTTTTTAAAGGAAGCTTTTTGCCGTTTTTTCCGAAAAAGCCGGCTTCAAACGTCTCTTTTCCTTTTAGAAATGAGCCGGTAATCGTCCAGTACTCTTCAGGTTTAAAGTCGTTGATTTCCTTTTCCCGGTCAATGATGATCCGGAGCGCAACGGATTGCACGCGGCCCGCACTGAGGCCTTTTTTTACTTTTTTCCAAAGAATCGGGCTGATTTTGTATCCGACGAGCCGATCTAATATGCGGCGCGCCTGCTGCGCATCCACAAGATCCATGTTAATCATGCGCGGATGTTTAAATGATTCTTTAATGGCGTCTTTTGTTATTTCATTAAAGACGACCCGGCAGTCAGAGTTGAGATCCAGATCAAGACTGTGCGCGAGATGCCATGCAATCGCTTCCCCTTCTCTGTCGGGGTCGGCCGCGAGATAGACTTTTTTTGCTTTCTTTGCCGCTGTTTTTAATTCTTTTAAAACAGGGCCTTTTCCGCGGATCGTAATATATTTCGGTTCAAAGTTCTGTTCGATGTCAACTCCCATTTGACTTTTTGGAAGATCCCGGACATGTCCCATTGAAGCTTTAACTTTATATTTCTTTCCTAAATAACGTTCAATCGTTTTCGCCTTTGCCGGCGATTCCACGATGACTAGATAATCAGACATTTTCATCCCCCTCAAGAGGTGTTCTCTCTCTTTTCAAGTATCAATTCATTTTAGAGCTGCCTTTTTATGGCTTTCAACATTTCATTCTTTATGATGAACGTCATTTTATACATGAAAATAATGTGCAACTTTAAATCCTCACTATTATTAAATATTACAATACCGTTTGTCAAACGATATTTCAAAAGGGTTCCGTATACTGAACGCCTCGGGCGGTCAGCTCTCCGTCAATATCCTCTGCGCACAATACAGCTTTCGCCCCTTCTTGAATGAGTTTTATAGGTCCTCCGGAATATGGATTAAATATGGAACCGGGAACTGCAAATACCTCTCTCCCTTGATCGAGGGCCTGATAAGCTGTGATTAATGAACCGCTTTTTTCTTTTCCCTGCACGACTACAATTCCTTCACTTAATCCGCTGATTATACGGTTTCTCATCGGAAAGTGCCACTTTTTCGGCTTTGTTTCAGGAGGATGTTCTGAGAGTAGGAGGTGGTGTTCAGCCATGTATTCTGCTAACAGGAGATTTTCCCGGGGATAAATGTGATGGAATCCGCCGGCTATCACGCCGATCGTAAGCCCTTTTGCCCTGATGCTCGCCTTATGAGACAATCCGTCTATGCCGGATGCAAGCCCGCTTACGATGACCCAGCCTTTTTTTGAGAGTTCGGCGGTAAGATGCCCAACCGCTTTTATTCCGTCTTCCGTCGGTTTCCGCGTGCCTACAATCCCAATTTTTCGGCCTTTTCCAAGAAGCTGCGTGTTCCCTTTTGCAAACAAGACAGCCGGCGGATCATAAATCGTTTTAAGCCATGAAGGATAACGGCTTGATGAAATCGGAATGACAGTAATGCCTTCGCGGCGGTATTCGGACAGAACTTCATCGAGTTCCGGAACCTTGCGCTCTATTTCTCGAAAAATGGCTTTCGGAGCCGTTTTCCCTTCTGATAAAACAGTTAATGGATGCGGATCCCGTAAAAAAGACAGGGAGTGATCTGCTTTCCACCATTTTAATAGAAGAGACGGGGAAATAATTTGATTGATACTGCAGACCATTAAACAGCGCGATGCTTGATCCAAATCTGGCAACCTCCTTTTTTTACAGTAAAAACAGGAACAGCCGCTACGGCTGCCCCTGCTTCAATCAGTGAGTTTTGCACGTTTCAAATAAGCCTTTTTCTTTTAACACCTTAATCAGCGTTTCGCCCATTACAGAAGGGGTTTCCGCCACTTCAATCCCGCAGGCGTTCATCGTTTTGACTTTTTCTTCTGCCGTGCCTTTTCCTCCGGAGATGATGGCGCCCGCATGGCCCATGCGTTTTCCCGGAGGAGCGGTTTTACCGCCGATAAAGCCGACAACAGGCTTCGTCATGTTTGCTTTCACCCACTCAGCCGCTTCCTCTTCAGCTGTGCCGCCGATTTCTCCGATCATGATGACGGCATGTGTTTCAGGATCTTCATTGAACGCTTTTAACACGTCAATAAAGTTCGTGCCGTTGACCGGGTCACCGCCGATTCCTACAGCGGTAGATTGGCCTACGCCGGCTTCTGAAAGCTGATGGACGGCCTCGTATGTCAATGTTCCCGAACGGGATACAACGCCTACATGCCCCTTCTTATGAATGTATCCAGGCATAATGCCGATTTTGCATTCTTCAGGCGTAATAACACCAGGACAGTTCGGCCCTATTAATCTCGTTTTCTTTCCTTCCATAAAGCGCTTCACTTTCACCATGTCCAAAACCGGAATGTGCTCAGTGATACAAATGACAAGATCAATTTCCGCGTCAACCGCTTCCATAATTGCGTCCGCCGCAAACGGAGCGGGCACGTAAATGACTGACGCATCAGCGCCTGTTGTACGAACCGCTTCTGCGACCGTATTGAATACCGGTACGCCTTCCGCCTCCGTTCCGCCTTTACCAGGTGTTACACCGCCAACGATATTCGTGCCGTATTCCAGCATCTGCTTTGTATGAAATAAAGCGGTAGAACCTGTAATCCCCTGTACAATAACTCTCGTATCTTTATTGATAAAAACACTCATTATCTGGTCCCCTGCCTTTCATTCTTTCCTAAACTAAGGATACGATTTTCTGCGCGCCGTCTGCCATTGATTCCGCAGATGTAATGTTTAAGCCTGATTCATTCAGGATTTTCTTTCCTAAATCTACGTTTGTCCCTTCAAGGCGCACGACCAGCGGCAATGTCAATCCGACTTGTCTCGTCGCTTCAACAACGCCCTCGGCGATGACATCACACTTCATGATGCCTCCGAAAATATTTACGAAAATTCCTTTTACGTTTTGATCGGAAAGAATGATTTTAAAAGCTTCCGTTACTTTTTCAGCGGTGGCGCCGCCCCCGACATCCAGGAAGTTTGCAGGTTCTCCGCCGTAGTGTTTAATGATATCCATTGTAGACATCGCAAGACCCGCGCCGTTTACCATACAGCCGATATTTCCATCAAGGGAAATGTAGCTCAAATCGTATTTTGACGCTTCGATTTCTTTCGGATCTTCTTCGTCTAAATCTCTGTATTCCATAATATCTTTTTGTCTGTATAACGCATTGCTGTCAAAGTTCAGCTTAGCATCGAGCGCCATGACGTTTCCGTCTCCCGTGACGACGAGAGGGTTGATCTCGGCGATGGAGCAGTCCTTCTCAACAAATGCTTTATATAAACCGAGCATAAATTTAGCGGCTTTGCCGACAAGCTCTTTCGGGATGTTAATTGCGAATGCAATTTCCCTTGCCTGATAGCCTTGAAGGCCGACAGCCGGATCAATAACCGCTTTTTTAATTTTTTCAGGTGTTTTTTCCGCTACTTCTTCAATCTCCGTTCCGCCTTCTTCAGACGCCATTAAAACGATTCTTGAAGTGGCGCGGTCAAGTACAAGCCCGACATAGTATTCCTTTTTAATATCGCAGCCTTCTTCAATAAGTAAGCGTTTTATTACTTGTCCGTCCGGACCCGTTTGATGGGTGACGAGCGTCTTGCCTAACAGTTCTTCTGCATACCCCTTCACTTCATCTATTGTTTTTGCAATCTTTACCCCACCAGCTTTGCCGCGGCCGCCAGCATGGATTTGCGCCTTTACGACATAAACCGAGCTTGACAGGCTCTCTGCTTTTTCAACTGCTTCCTCTGCTGTAAAAGCCACTTTACCTTCAGGAACAGACACCCCGTATTTTCTGAGGACTTCTTTTCCCTGGTACTCATGGATATTCATTTCCCATCCTCCTAACTTATGTAGCAAAACTAAAAATAGACTGCGCTTTCATTCTATATAATACTGGAAGAATTGTCTAGGGTTCAAAACAAAATCTTTATATCCTTCCGAACATTCTAACTTTTATTTTATTGAAAATATAAATTTATACGGAGTCCGGGAAATGAATGTTCCTTATTTTTCGTTTTTCAGGCTTTCATCCAGTCGGTAAACAAATGAAAAAATTTCAGCAACGGTCTCATAAAGCGCTTCCGGTATCTGATCGTCGACCGTTAAATGGCGCATTAATTCGACAAGGGTTCTGTCTTCCTGAATGGGAACCCCCGCCTTCTCAGCTTCTTTTATGATATTTTCCGCGACATGCCCCCTGCCTGTTGCGACAATCTTCGGGGCTTGGTCTTTCTGCCGGTCGTAATGCAGGGCGACAGCTCTTCTTAACGGCGTTTGCTCTTTCATATTTTCACATCCACTTTTCGTCCGCCGTCTTTTTCTATAAACTCTTCCACAAGAGCGCTCTGGTCTTTCGGTCGCCGCTTTTTAGCCGTAACGCCCGACAGACTGAAGCCGGTTTCTTTTACAGCCTCTTTTAAAGCCGGTACGAGAGGGTCGATGGCCGCCTGAAGCTCAAAATCGGTCTCAACCGTAATGGTCATTACATTTTGCTGAATCATACAGTCCACAACGGTTTCTTGCAGCGTTTCAAGGTGCAGCAAAAACAGGAGCCTGCAATGTGACGGATCGAGTTTTCCGTCCGGCTTCTTTCGTCCTTTAAAGAGAACTGTGATGTCATTCTCATACGCGGACGCTCCCAACGGAAATGACAGCACCATCTGCGTAAAAGATGGATTCTGCTGCTCAATAAACAGCTGTCCGTTTAATTTATGAATGAGCGGTTCTGCCTCTTGTTTAACGGATTGGGGCGCGTCTTGAAGCGTCCGGACGGCTTGGAGAGCCGTTTTCAGCGCTTGTTTCTCCGGCTGCGGAGCCGCGCCTTTTTCAAGCGCTGTAATGAATGATAATTCATCACGGGTGCCCAGCCCTTTTTTGATTCTTTGCAAAAGGCTTAATACGTCATGTTTTTCCGCATATTTCAGTTCAGTAAGCTGAACGGCTTTTTCGAAAACAGCCGCCTCCTGTTCTGTCAGATGTACGTTTTGGAGAACAGGTGCTGTTTTGGATGTTTTATCTTGAGAAATGAAAGCCTTGATGATCTCCGCCGTTTCTTTTACGAGACGGGTTTCATTCTTTTCGGCTGATGTCATTAATTTTTCGATAAGCTGTCTTGCCGCTTTTTCAGGCAGCTCCGTATCTGTCCGGGCACGCGGAGGAGAAGGGCGGCTTGTGGCTGCCTTTACGTTTTCACGAGTCTCTCGGACAATTGGTGATTGTTTTAATTCCGTCCGTTCCCCTTTATCCATCGCCTCGGTTTCTGAAATCGGCATGCGTGCGGCCTCGGCAAGCTTCTTCAAGAGGCGCTCTGCATGAAGATCCGTTTCCGCGTCTAACACGCCAGAAACCGCCTCTTGAAGCGCGGACAGCTCTTTTGCCGATTGCGGAGCCTGATTGATTGCCTGAAGCAGTCCGGAAAGAAGGCGGCGGGTCGGAACCGGATATTTAACGGCATGAATGGCTGACAAGACTTCAGGGTGCGCGGGCAGTTCCCGTTTCAGCGCAAATACGATTGTTTCTGCCGCCTTTTTCAATTCGGCGGCCGGAAGCGATTCAGCCCAGCGGATGCAGGCTTTGAGGCTGTTTTCCGTCATCGGCAGCTTCTGCTGCATAAACGTTTCGGCAATCTGCAGAGATACCGGGTTCGGTTTGACGGAAAGAGCGTTTAACAGTCTTCCCGCCGCTTCCTGAACGGTTTTCGGGCTTCCATCAAATTGGTCAACAACATGAAGCCGGCCTATTTTTTCCGCCGGCTGTCTGTCATAAGAAAACCAGTAATATGCCTGAGGACGGAGGGCGGTTTCAAGCTTTCCCTGCATCGTCCGGCCGCCGATTTGGATAAGCGCGCTTTGATCGTCCAGCAAACGGAGAACCTTCCCTAACAGCAGTCTTTTTTCGCCGCTGTCTTTACCGCCGTCTTGCCGATCCTGAGAGATTTCCGCCGTCAGCTGTCTGAAAGCCGCTTGGATTTCGCCGCTTATGTTCATGTCTTAAGCCTCTTTTCTAACAATAAGATTGAACGGGAGCGAATGTTTTTCGGTGAATAGTTGTCGGTCCGTATGCCTGAAGAGCTTCAAGATGTTCTTTCGTTCCGTAGCCCTTATTTTTTTCAAAGCCGTACATGGGATAGGTTTTGGCGTATTCCGCCATGAGACGGTCCCGCGTTACTTTAGCAATGCAGGCTCCGGCGGCAATTGACACGCTTTTGGCATCCCCTTTTATAACAGATGACTGCGGAATGTCAAGCGGAAGCGTCATGGCATCTGCAAGCAGATAATCAGGTGTTTCCGTTAAAGCATTGACCGCTTTTACCATCGCGAGTCTCGCGGCCTCATAAATGTTGATCCGGTCAATGACATCCGCATGGACAATGCCTACTCCTATCGCTGTGGCTTCTTCCGTAATCCGATCGTAATACTCCCCGAGCTTCTTTTCCGACAGTTTCTTCGAGTCCGTGAGCCCGAGAATCTCGCATTCTGCCGGCAAAATGACAGCACCTGCGACAACCGGTCCGGCAAGCGGCCCTCTTCCCGCTTCGTCAACGCCTGCAATCAGGCGGAAGCCCTTGTTGTATGACAGCCTTTCGTATGCCGTCATGTTCAGCCACTGCTCTTTAAGGGCTTTTTCCTTCGCGTGTTTTTTCAGCCATTGCTCTAAAAGCGTCTGTACGCTTTTTCTCGGATCTTTTTCACATTGGGCAAGGAAGGGGTCTCTTTCATCTTTGACCTCTTGCAGGCGTTCTTTTACGCTTTTTACGGTTAATGTATTCACGTTCTCTTCTCCCTTACATTATGTATATCGGTATTCTGCGGAAAAAATAAAGACCCGCATCGCTGCGCGTCTTTATTCTGATGGTGTTTCAAATGAAAGCCTGCCGAACTTTTCCGTCCGGATGTCCCGGATGATGACTTCTGTCGTTTTATCGTAGTCAATCAGTCCGCCGCCCATTAAACAGCCGCGTTTTTCACCGATCGCGTCAAAAAGAGCGGCGATATCCTCAGGGATTTCCTGAAGTCCGTAACGCTCCTTTAGGCGGTCTGGATAATGCTCTTCCAGAAAGCGCAGCCCGAAAACGGCCACATCCTGCAGGTTGATAATGGAATCTTTAATCGCCCCGGTGATCGCCAGGCGCAAACCGACAAGCTCGTCTTCAAATTTAGGCCATAAAATCCCCGGTGTATCGAGCAGCTCTAATTCCTTGCCTACCTTTACCCACTGCTGGGAAGTGGTAATGCCGGGCCTGTCTCCCGTCTTGGCAATGTTTTTTTTGGCCAGACGGTTGATGAGCGTAGATTTCCCGACGTTCGGAATGCCGATGATTAATGCGCGGATCGCTCTTGGCTTAATGCCTTTTGCTTTCATTTTATCGAACTTATCTTTCAGCAGTTCTTTCGAGGACGGCACGATTTGATGCAGCCCCTGTCCGTTAACGGAGTTTATTGAAAGAGAGGGAATCCCCTGTCCCTGAAAGTGATCCTTCCATTGGGCCGTTACAGCCGCATCGGCCTTATCGGCTTTATTTAAAAGCATAATGCGCGGCTTATTTTTTAAAATTTCCTCAATCATCGGGTTTCTCGATGACATCGGTATTCTCGCATCCACCAATTCGTAGACGATATCAATTAACTTCAGTTTTTCTGTTACTTCCCGTCTCGCTTTAGCCATATGGCCCGGGAACCATTGAATGGTCATGTGACTTCGACACCTGCCTTATTTGCCGGAACTGTATGTCCCGGTGATCTCTTATGTATTTTACGTTGCTTGTTCCGCTTTTACAAATGTCATATAAAAAAAGAGCCTGTTACGGGTAACAAGCTCTTTTCGTTCGTTATCATTATCGTCTGATTTCTTTAATACGAGCCGCTTTTCCGCGAAGTTCACGCAGGTAGTAAAGCTTAGCGCGACGTACTTTACCGTAACGTACAACTTCGATTTTCGCGATTTTTGGTGTGTGTACAGGGAATGTACGTTCAACGCCAACACCGTAAGAAATCTTACGAACTGTGAACGTTTCGCTGATTCCACCACCACGACGCTTGATCACAACACCTTCGAAGATCTGGATACGCTCACGGTTACCCTCAACAACTTTTACGTGTACACGTAAAGTGTCACCAGGACGGAACGCAGGAAGATCAGTGCGAAGCTGTTCTTTTGTGATATCTTGAATTAGTTTTTGCATCGTTTTCAACTCCTTCCAACAGATGCTCTTAGCCACAACTGCAAGGCACAGCGGAACATCGTTTTCAAGCTTTTGAAGGATAAGCCTTCTTAAGCCACAAGTAGTATCTTATCATATCTTCATTGCCTGCGCAATAGAATCTATTCGTTTTCCCACTCGGAAATCCATTTTCTTTGCTCATCGGTGAGAGGATAGTTTTCAAGAAGATCCGGACGTCTTAAAAAGGTTCTTCTGATTGATTCTTTATTGCGCCATTCTTTTATTTTGGCATGGTTGCCGGACAGAAGCATCTCAGGCACTTTTAAGCCTTTATAATCTGCAGGCCTTGTATAATGCGGATGCTCTAAAAGCCCCGTGCTGAAGGAATCCTCCACGTGGGATGCTTCTTTTCCGAGGACGCCCGGCAAAAGCCTGACAACACTGTCGGCAATCATCATGGCAGGGAGCTCTCCACCTGTCAGCACAAAATCCCCGATGGAGATTTCATCCGTGACAAGGTGTTCCCGGATCCGTTCATCATACCCTTCATAATGTCCGCAAATAAACATCAGATGTTCCTCTTCCGCCAGCTCCTCGGCTTTCTTCTGCGTATAACGTTCACCTTGCGGGCAGACGAGAATAATGCGCGGCTTGGCATCCGTACCGGCTGTCAGCTTTTCAACGGCATCAAACACAGGCTGCGGCTTTAACACCATCCCGGCTCCCCCGCCGTACGGGTAATCATCAACCGTTTGGTGTTTATTATCCGAAAAAGCCCGGAAATTGATGACGTCAAAACGGACAGCCTCTTTTTCCTGTGCTTTTTGCAGGATGGATGAGCCGAGAACCCCTTGAAACATCTCGGGAAACAGTGTTAAAAAGTCGATTTTCATTCGTCTATTAACCCTTCCATTACATGAATCTTAATTTTCTTCTCATTTATATTAATATCCTTGACCACAGAAGCGATATACGGAATGAGCGCATCTTTTTTCCCTTTTCTTGCAACTACCCATACGTCATTAGCCCCGGGCGTCAAGATTTCCTTCACTGTGCCGATCAGTTCCCCGTCCTCTGATACCACTTCACAGCCGATGATTTCATGAAAATAAAATTCATCTTCTTCAAGCTCTCCCAAGTCTTCTTCAGGGACTTTGATCACCATGTTTCTTAGGTGTTCGACTTCATTAAGACTCGGCATTTCTTTGAATTGCAGCAGGTGAAACTGCTTGTGAAGCCTGTGGGTGCTGACCGTTACTTTGATTGGCTCCGCAGCCCCTTCCGCAAACAAATAGAGCGTATTGCCGGGCTTGTACCGTTCTTCGGCAAAGTCGGTTTTAGAAATGACCCGCACTTCGCCTTTAATGCCGTGGGTATTTACAATTTTGCCTACATTAAACCATCTGTTTGTCATATTATCACCTCGGGCGAATTTCAATTACTACCCCGTCTTTTATGACGATGGTATTTGCCGCTGTTTTTTCATGCCAGTTATCACCGACGTTGATTGAAAGCAGCGCATCGATCTCCTTTTCCTTCACTTCGCTTCCGAGCGGGAGCGAATGTGTCTGGCTTATTTGGAAATCGATCATTTTGATTTTGTCTTGTCTTTTCTCAATGGCTTTTTTAAAAGATTCCGCTACATCGGGATTCTGCTGATCTTTTTCATGTTTTCTAAGCTGAAAATAGAGCTGGCTGCATTCTCGTTCAAGCGTTTGCTTTTTTTCTGCAAAAGAGGCCAAAAGCTTTTCCTTGCTTTGCTCGGTCAGAACCTGCATAACGGTAACCCTGTGAATAATCTGCATAGGACCAGACTCCCCACTCTTCCAACATATTTCTGTTCATTTGCCTTTTTTACGTGTAAAAAAAGGGGAGGTGCCGGCCCTCTCCCTTTCAGTCAAATATTTCAAATTGAACTTTCTTAGAAGACTGTGCGCCAGCTGCAAAAACGACGGTTCGAATCGCTCTTGCAGTCCGGCCTTGCTTTCCGATAATTTTACCGGTATCTGACTTATTGACAGATAAGCGCAGCGCAATCTTTTGATCGGTCTCTTCTTTTGTGACCGTTATGTCTTCCGGATGGTCGACAAGCGGAGCCACAATGCTGACAATCAAATCTTCCAAGTTCTGATCAGTCATTACTTGCCTTGTTTAGCGTTGTGGAATTTTTCCATAATTCCTTGGCTTGAGAACAAGTTGCGGACTGTATCAGAAGGTTTAGCTCCTGTTTGCAGCCATTTAAGAGCAAGCTCTTCGTTGATTTTCACTTCAGCCGGCTTTGCAACCGGGTTGTATGTTCCGACTGTTTCGATGAAACGGCCGTCACGCGGTGAACGAGAATCTGCTACAACAATACGATAGAAAGGAGATTTTTTTGCTCCCATACGTTTTAAACGAATTTTTACTGCCATTTTACTAGCACCTCCGAAAATATTTCAACAAGATAGTATATTAACAATGATAAAAGTGTTTGTAAAGTGTTTTTTCTTAACAACGGTTTTATCATGTATAACCGATTACATAAAAGGTAGTTTAAAGCCTTTTTTCTTCCCTTTTGTCATGTTGGTCATCTGCTTCATCATTTTTTTCATTTCCTCAAACTGCTTTAAAAGACGGTTGACTTCCTGAACGGATGTTCCGCTTCCTTTGGCAATCCGCTTCCGCCGGCTGGCGTTAATGATATCCGGCTGTTCTTTTTCAAGAACAGTCATTGATTTAATGATCGCTTCCACATGATTCAGCTGTTTTTCATCGACTTGGATGTTTTTTAAGCCTTTCATTTTGCCTGCGCCGGGCATCATTTGCAACAGTTCGTCAAGAGGCCCCATGTTTCGGACCTGGCCGAGCTGCTCAAGAAAATCATCCAATGTGAAGCTCATCGTTCTCATTTTCTGCTCAAGCTCTTTGGCTTTGTCTTCATCAACTGTCGCCTGAGCTTTTTCAATCAGGGTTAACACGTCACCCATTCCGAGAATCCGGGATGCCATACGCTCGGGATGGAACGCTTCTAAAGCGTCGAGTTTTTCTCCCATTCCGGCGAATTTAATCGGCGTTTCAGTGACTGCACGGATAGAAAGCGCCGCACCTCCGCGGGTATCCCCGTCAAGCTTTGTTAAAACGACGCCCGTTAAACCGAGCTGGTCATTAAAGCTTTTGGCGACGTTCACCGCATCCTGACCGGTCATTGAGTCGACGACAAGGAAAATTTCTTCAGGGTTTGCGACTTCCTTTACGCCGGAGAGCTCATCCATCAGTTCGTGATCGATGTGCAGCCGTCCGGCGGTATCTAAAATCACATAATCATGATGCTCTTCCTTCGCTTTTTCAATCGCCTGTCTGGCAATTTCCACCGGGCTGACCTGATCGCCAAGCGAAAAGACCGGCATATCAAGCTGTTTCCCCAGTGTTTCCAGCTGCTTAATCGCAGCGGGACGGTAAATATCTGCAGCCACGAGCAGCGGTTTGCGGTTATGTTTTTTGCGCAGCAGGTTGGCGAGCTTCCCCGTGGTTGTCGTTTTACCGGCACCTTGGAGCCCGACCATCATAATAACGGTCGGCGGGCGTTTGGCGACGGCAATTTTGCTTTCTTCGCCGCCCATCAGCTCGGTAAGCTCTTCTTTTACGACTTTAATAACCTGCTGACCGGGTGTCAGACTCTGCATGACGTCCTGTCCGACAGCCCGTTCACTTACTTTTTTCACAAAATCCTTTACGACTTTAAAGTTAACGTCAGCCTCAAGAAGCGCAAGACGAACTTCACGCATCATCTCTTTTACGTCTTGTTCGCTGACTTTTCCTTTTCCGCGGATTTTTGAAATCGTCTTTTGCAGTCGGTCGGCTAATCCTTCAAATGCCATTGTTTGCCGCCTCCTAATCTAATTTCTCAAGCGCTTCAATCAGAGCCGTCATTTTTTCCTCTTCCTGCAAGCCGGAAGCAAGCTCTTTCAGCTTTGTAAACATTTCTTTACGCTCCTGAAACTTTTTAAAAAGGAGCAGTTTTTCTTCATATTGTTCAAGCATCGCTTCAGTCCGTTTGATGTTATCGTAAACGGCTTGCCTTGAAACGTCATACTCTTCGGCTATTTCACCAAGGGAGAAATCGTCCAGATAATAAAGCGACATATAGCTCTTTTGTTTTGACGTCAGCAACGACTGATAGAAGTCAAACAAATAGTTCATTCTCGTCGTTTTTTCGAGCGACATTTGAGCTCTCCCCTTTGTTAAGTCAAATCCCTTTACAAAAACATAGTTTACATGGTTTCAGAGCGTGTGTCAAGTTTTTATCTTGTCAAAGCATGAGGCTCTTTTTACATAATCAGTTTTTAAAAAAATTCGTATAGACCGCCGTTAAAATACTCGAATTCTTGTTTTGATACACGATAGCGGCAATAGCCTTCGTAAAAAGCATTGAGCCATGCTTCATTTGTGACAAAATGACGGATCGCTAATGATTCATCATATCGCGGATCTCCCGCCGATATTCCCGCAGCATCGATAAACAGACAGACCTCTCCGTCTTTCACCAGCACATTATCAGTCGTGCAGTCACCGTGAATCATTGTCTGCTGAACAGGAACAGGTCTGTACCGGTCCAAATCCTTCAAAAGCTCTGCACTTCCTTCAGCCTGTCCTTTTTTGACATATTCCCCGGCTCGTTTGATTTGCAGATCGAGCCAGTCTGTTTCCAGCTGTAAACCAGGGACCATTTCGGTTTCATGCAGCCGTTGCAGAAACTGGCCGAAACTTTTGATCAGCTTTTTCTTTTCAGTATCCCCTTTTGCTTTTCTTAAAGCAGAAGTGAGGGTGATTCCATCCTCAAATGACATGACGATATGGCTGGCATGCTGTTCCTGTATCATCCCATAATAAATAGGAACAGGCAGACGACGAGTTTCCGTCAGTTGTTGTAAAACGAAGGCTTCTCTCATTAACCATTCCCGATACTTCTGTTGAAAAGAACTTTTCAGCAAAAATGCGTCTTGGCCGGTCACTATTTTCCGAACGGTTGAAGTGCCTCCCTGTTCATCCAGCAGCGACATATGGTTTATCGCGCCGATCTTCCTTTCCAATTCAGCTTTCAGCCATTTGTCCAACAACTGCTCCCTCCATTCCGAGTATCAATGCGTATAAAAAAACGAGTATAAAATGGAAGGTTTTATACTCGTTTTTTATTCATTAATCCTCGGCTTTTTCAACTAAATCAGAAAAGAGACCGTATACGTAAGATTCTGCATCAAACCGCTGGAGGTCGTCAACCTTTTCTCCGAGGCCGACCAGTTTCACGGGGATGTGAAGCTCATTGCGGATCGCCAGGACGATACCGCCTTTTGCGGTGCCGTCAAGCTTCGTTAATGCGATACCCGTCACATTCGTCGCTTTGGAGAATTCTTTCGCCTGCGCCATCGCATTCTGACCTGTCGTCGCGTCAAGCGCAAGCAGAACCTCATGCGGAGCCTCAGGCACTTCGCGTTCGATGACGCGTTTGACTTTTTCAAGCTCTTTCATTAAGTTTACTTTATTCTGAAGGCGGCCGGCCGTATCACAAATCAGCACATCCGCGCCTCTTGCTTTAGCCGCGTGTACGGCATCGTAAATAACTGCCGCAGGGTCACTCCCGGCAGCCTGCTTAATGACAGGCACGCCAGTACGCTCCCCCCACACTTCAAGCTGTTCAATCGCCCCGGCTCTGAAGGTGTCTCCGGCAGCAAGCACAACGGATTTGCCTTCATTCTTCAGCTTATGGGCCAGCTTTCCGATCGTTGTCGTTTTTCCGACGCCGTTTACGCCGACAAGAAGAATAACATTTAAGCGCCCGTCCTGAATATTCAGTTCAGAAATCTGTTCGTCGCCGCTGTTATAAATGTCGACGAGCTTTTCAGAAATGACGGACTGCACTTCCTGAGGGTCTTGGATGTTTTTCAGCTTCACTTCTTTTTTGAGCTCGTCGATCAGTTCCATGACCGTTGTGAAACCGACGTCAGCGCTAAT
This sequence comes from Bacillus sp. 01N42_2, assembly GCF_056399565.1. NCBI lineage: Bacteria > Bacillati > Bacillota > Bacilli > Caryophanales > Bacillaceae > Bacillus > Bacillus sp. 01N42_2. Next base: position 344,992 of record NZ_JBFTRO010000002.1, read on the forward strand.
CAGCACTTCCTCAAGCTCTTCGAAGAAATCTTCGTCGACTTTCCGGTAGCGTGAGACGAGCTCGTTCACTTTATTTGAGAAGGAATTTCTTGTTTTTTCGAGACCGTCTTTAAATTTTTCAGAGACGGAGTCTGTCTGTTTCGTGATTTTCTCTTTTAATTTTTTAAAAAAGCTCATCTTTCAACCTCTTTCCTCGTTACTGAACGAATTCTTTTGTTTCTTCCAGTTTGACCGAAACCATTCGGGAAACGCCGGATTCCTGCATCGTAACACCGTAGAGGACATCCGCTTCTTCCATGGTGCCTTTTCTGTGGGTGATGACGATAAACTGGCTGTCGCCGCTGTATTTTTTTAAGTATTGCGCAAACCTGAATACATTGGCTTCATCAAGCGCAGCTTCCACTTCATCAAGCACGCAGAACGGAACGGGCCTTACTTTCAAAATGGAGAATAAAAGGGCAATGGCGGTCAGCGCCCGTTCTCCCCCTGACAAAAGATTTAAGTTTTGCAGTTTTTTGCCCGGAGGCTGGGCGATAATGTCCACCCCTGAGTTGAGAAGGTCATTCGGATCGGTCAGCTTCAGTTCAGCGCGCCCTCCTCCGAACAAGGAACGGAACACGTCGTTGAATTGAGAACGGATCTGGATAAACGTTTCATGGAACCGCTTCGTCATTTCTGAATCCATTTCTTCAATGACTTGGAACAGTGTATTTTTCGCATCCGTCAGATCATTTTTCTGCTCCGTTAAAAACTGATACCGTTCGTTCACTCTTTCAAATTCATCGATGCTGCCGAGATTGACCGTTCCGAGCTCTTCAATTGAAAGCTTGATCAGTTTGACCCGTTTTCTCGCCTCTTCAGGCTCGAGTTCGAGCTGATATTGTTCTTTTGCCCCTTCAAAGGATAAGCTGTACTCCTCACGTAAATATTGCAAGAGGTTATCAAGCTCAACTTCCATCCGGCCGAGTTTTACCTCTTCATCTTTCAGAATTTCTGTTTTTTGCCTGTACAGACGCTTCATCTCTTTCAGTTCAAGCTCGTTCGTATCAAGCGCCCTCTGAAGTTTCACACGCTGATCGCGCCGGCTGGCGATCAATTCGATCGTTCTCGTTTTATCGTGAAGCTTATGATGGGCTGCTTCTTCAAGCTGCTCCTCACCGCTTGTGCTGGATGTCATCTCTGAAGTCAGGAGGCTTAAATCTTCCCGTATTTCTTTCAGGGCGAGCTGCGTTTCTTCAAGCTCTTTTTTCAGCCTTTTGAGGTTGTCTTCCTCACTCGAGCACGCCTGTTCTTTTTTCGCCGCGGCCACTTTACATTCCGTCAGTTCATGAGATAGCGTTTCTTTTGTTGAGGATAGGGTCTGCTTTTGTTTTGTCAGCCTGTCCATCTCTTCCTCAAGCTCTTTCAGCTGGCCGGATGCCTCACTCAGCTGTTCTTCCAATGCTGATTTTCGCGCCTCTTTTTCCCGGCTGCTTTCCGTCAGTGATGCTTTCTCCTGATCGTAAAGCTCCAGATGGGTATTGATGTTCTTTTCGGCGACTTCGAGTTCATACAGCCTGCCTTTTACATCCTGCTGCTTTGTTCTGAAAGCCTCACCGTCTTCACGGAGACCGTTCAGCGTATGTTCAAGCTCTTGAATGGCTTGTTTCAGCGATTTGACCTCTTTTTCGAGGCTAGCTGTTTTTTCTTCCATTTCGGCGAGCCGCGCAGTCACCGTCTCAAGCTCACGGCTTCTGCCGAGCAGAGAATTGTTTTTCTTTTTGACTGCGCCGCCTGTCATTGATCCGCCGGGATTGACGACATCGCCTTCAAGCGTCACGATGCGGTAGCGGTGCCCGACAAGCTTGGCAAGTTCATTCGCACCTTTTAAATCTTCAGTGATCAGCACGGTGCCGAGAAGGTTTTCAATGACATTCCGATACGCCGCATCATACGTGACAAGCCCGCTCGCTGCGCCGAGAAAAGACGGATGCTTCGAAGCCGTCTGTTCATCACGGGTTTGGAGCTGGCGCGGTTTCATGACCGTAAGCGGCAGAAACGTCGCGCGGCCGAAGGAATTCTGTTTTAAATATTGAATCGCTTTCCGCGCCGCCTGCTCATCGTCTGTGACAACGTGCTGCGCCGCCGCGCCGAGTGCAATCTCGATCGCCGTTTCATATTTTTGTTCAGTGGAAATCAGTTCGAGAACGGCGCCGCGGATGCCGCCAAGCTGCTCCTTCTGCTTCAGTACTTCTTTTACGCCTTGGTAAAACCCTGAAAAATCGCCTTGCATCGTTTCAAGCATATCTTTTTTGGATCTGGCCTGCTGTACAAATTGATACGCCTGATACAGGGCTGATTCTTTCTTTTCATACTGGCGTTTTTTCTGTTCATATGCGGTCTGGACTTCGCGAAAGCGGCCGACCTGATTGTCAATATCAGCTTCAACTGCGGCCAGTTCTTCTTCGCATGCCGCTTTGCGGACGGAAATATCATTTCGTTCCTGAAGATATTTTTCATTGTTTGCGGTCAGTCTCGCCTGCTGGACGGCAGATTGGGACATCTGGTCATCTAAAAGCTGCAGCTCGTTGCGGATCGACGCCTGACTGTTTAACAATTCGAAGTAATCGCTTTTTAATTGTTCGATTTTCTCTTCGACGTTTTCATTATGAAGGCTGAGCGCCTGCTGCTTTTCTTTCACCTGGGCATTTAACCGCTTCACTTCGGCACGCAGCTTATCAAAGACGGCAGACTGTTTTTCAATAGCCGATTTCAGTTCTGCTTCCTTCTTTGTGTAATGTGTGACCGATTCCTCAAGCTGTTCCCGGTTTTGCGCGGCGTTTTTTTTGCGCTCTTTCAGCACTTCTTTCCGGCCTTCCAGCTTTTCAAGCTCTTCACTTGTCACGAGCAGAACCTGCTGCAGCTCGTTGACGGATTCGTCGAGCGCGTGGATTTTATCTCTCGTCTCTTCTATCGCCGCTTCTTTAGCGGAGATCGCCGACGATTCCGCCAATTCTTCTTCTTTAGCAGCCTGCACCTTGTCTTTTAAACCCGACCATTTGCCATGCAGTTCTTCGATATCAAAGGCTGTTAGGGCGATTTCGACGTGCTCAAGCTCTTTCTTTTTTTCTAAGTAGTCTTTGGCGATTGATGCCTGGATTTTCAGCGGTTCGACCTGATCTTCGAGCTCGTGAAGAATATCTTCCACCCTGTTTAAGTTATCCTGCGTCTCAAACAGTTTGTTTTCCGCTTTTTTCTTTCGTGTTTTATATTTCAGCACGCCTGCCGCTTCTTCAAAAATACTGCGGCGGTCTTCCGCTTTGCTGCTTAAAATCTCTTCGACTTTCCCCTGGCTGATAATGGAAAACGCTTCTTTCCCGAGCCCGGAGTCCATAAATAAGTCAATGATGTCTTTCAGGCGGCAATGCTGATTATTGATGAGAAATTCACTTTCTCCGGAACGGTAAACCCGTCTCGTCACGCTGACTTCGTGATAATCGATCGGGAGAAAATGATCTTCATTATCAAGCGTTAACGTGACTTCCGCAAGGTTAAGCCGCTTGCGTGAATCACTTCCGGCAAAAATGATATCTTCCATTTTTCCGCCCCGAAGCGAGCGGGCTGATTGTTCGCCGAGCACCCAGCGGATGGCTTCGGTTATGTTGCTCTTTCCGCTGCCGTTCGGACCGACAACGGCCGTGACGCCTTTTACAAAGTCAACGGATATCCGTTCTGCAAATGATTTAAATCCTATAACGTCTAAACGTTTGAGGAACATCCCAGATCCTCCTTATCGTATAAGTATCTCAATATTATCATAATCCCCCGCTTATATCAGGCGCAGACATATTGAAATCCCCCTAGGGATACAGGGGGATTTTATTGTTTCGTATGGTGTTTTTGCAATTTTGCAAGAGCTTCCTGTGCGGCGTGCTGCTCGGCTTCTTTTTTGGAACGTCCGTTCCCGATGCCCAGCGCCTCACCTTTAAGAGAGACAAGCGCCTCGAATTCCCGGTTGTGGGCAGGTCCTTTTTCATTGAGAATTTTGTACTCAAGCGATCCTTTTCCGTCCCGCTGCACAAATTCTTGAAGCTGGCTTTTGAAATCCATCACATGAGAAAAAGCACCATCGTTTATTTTAGGGAACACGTACTCTTTCAGGAATTGCTGAACCGGCTCAAGGCCCTGGTCCAGATACAGTGCGCCGATAAACGCTTCAAACACATCCGCTAAAAGCGCAGGACGCTTTCTGCCGCCCGTCATTTCTTCTCCTTTACCCAAAAGAACAAGATCGCCGAATGACAATTCGTGGGCAAGGGAGACGAGTGACGGCTCGCATACGATAGCGGCTCTCAGCTTCGTCAAATCTCCTTCACTCATGGCCGGATATTTGGCAAATAAGAATTGGGAGATCGTCAGTTCCAAAACAGCGTCACCTAAAAATTCAAGCCTTTCATTGTCTTCATACGGCTTTTTCCGATGCTCATTCACATAAGATGAATGTGTAAATGCTTGATACAAAAGTTTCTCGTTTTGAAAATGAACCGAAATCCGTTCTTGGAACTCTTTAAATTGCTCTATTTTTTTATAGAACTTTTTTTTATCTTTAAAATGTGAGTGTTTTGACATAGTAACCTCCATAGGCACATCAGGTTCACCGCGCTTCCCGCCGTAAACGGAATCGGCAGCGCGTACAGCGTCAGACGCCGGTAACCGAACGGTTAAAGGGCTAAAGCCCCGCTGTCAGGCGGGACTTTTAGCATCAGCTTATTGCTGGTTTTGTATGTAGTTCACAGCGTCGCCGACTGTTGCAATCTTTTCAGCATCTTCGTCAGAAATCTCCATATCAAACTCGTCTTCAAGTTCCATAACAAGCTCAACTACATCTAGGGAATCAGCACCTAAGTCTTCCTTGAAAGAAGCTTCAAGTTTGACGTCAGCTTCATCAACGCCAAGGCGGTCTACGATGATTTTCGTTACACGCTCTAATGTATCTGCCATAGCAATTCACCTCCCCTCAAGTATTATAGAGGATTCGTTTTTAAAAAACTAGAGAAACTAGGATGAAATTTTAAAAACAAATCTTTACATCACCATTCCGCCGTCAATATGGAGGGTCTGGCCCGTCATATAACGCGATCCTTCAGAAGCAAGGAACGTGACAACGCTGCTGATATCGGAAGGATCACCGAAACGCGCGAGCGGAATCTGCTTCAGCATTTCATCTTGGACTTCTTTAGAAAGCTTGTCCGTCATATCCGTGGAAATAAAGCCCGGAGCGATGGCGTTGACCGTAATATTACGGCTCGCAAGCTCTTTGGCAGATGACTTTGTCAAGCCGATCACACCGGCTTTTGCCGCCACATAGTTCGCCTGGCCCGGGTTTCCGCTGACGCCTACGATTGATGATACGTTGATAATCCGGCCTGAGCGCTGTTTCATCATCTGTCTAGTCACGGCTTTCGTGCAGTTGAAAACACCTTTCAGGTTAATGTTGATGACGTCATCCCATTCATTTTCTTTCATTCTCATCAGGAGATTGTCCTTTGTGATTCCCGCATTGTTCACGAGAATGTCGATTGAAGAGAATTCGGCGACAGCCTCTTTCATCATGTTTTGTACTTCTTCGGAATTTGATACATCGGCTTTTACCGCGATCGCATTTCGGCCCAAAGATTTGATTTCATCTACGACCTCGTTCGCTTTCGCTTCACTTCCGGAGTAGTTGACAACTACGTTACATCCGTTTTTCGCAAGATCAAGCGCGATCGCCCGCCCGATTCCGCGGGACGCTCCCGTTACGACTGCTGTTTTTTCATTAAGCATCCTGATTCTCCTCCTTCAGCGTTTGAATCGCCAATTCAATGGTTTCATGGTCAGAAACCGCGATTGTTTTCAGACGGCGGTTCACTTTTTTCACAAGGCCTGAAAGCACTTTTCCGGGACCGATTTCAACAAACGTCGTAACGCCTTCGTCAATCAGTTTGTTAATTGTTTCTTCAAAGCGTACAGGTGAATAAAGCTGTTCGATCAGCTTTTTCTTGATATCGTCTTTTTCTGTCATGATGTCAGCCGAAACGTTTGATATAACGGGAACAGCCGCACTTTTCAGCTCACATGCGCTGAGCACTTCTTCGAGTTTTTCCGCCGCGGGCTTCATTAATTCAGAATGGAACGGTCCGCTTACTTCTAGCGGGATCGCCCGTTTTGCCCCGTTGTTTTTCGCTTCTTCTGAAGCAAGCTCCACGCCTTTTGCCGTTCCGGAAATCACGATCTGGCCGGGGCAGTTCAGATTTGCAAGCTGTACGAGGTGGCCGTTTTCTGTCACTTGATCCGTCACCTTTTTCAAGGATTCCGCATCCATTCCGAGAATAGCGGCCATTGCGCCTTCTCCCGCCGGTACGGCTTCATTCATGAATTCTCCCCGTTTTCTTACCGTGTAAACGGCATCTTTAAATGTCATCGCTCCCGCCGCAACGAGCGCCGAATATTCTCCGAGGCTGTGGCCGGCTGTGAAATCCGGCGTGATGCCGGATTCTTTAAACTTTTCCAATACGGCAATGCTTGTTGTTAACAGCGCAGGCTGCGCATTGTATGTAAGGGTTAATTCTTCAGCATCGCCTTCAAAAATGAGCGAGCTCAGCTTTGTTTCAAGCGTTTCATCCGCTTCATCAAAAATACGTTTTGACGCTTCTTCGCGTTCGTACAGGTCTTTTCCCATACCGATATATTGTGATCCCTGTCCGGGAAATAAAAATGCAATCTTACTCATGGTGTGATAACCTCCAGACTACTCATCTGTTTTTTCTTCTTTTACTTCTTCTTCTATAAATGCGGCCACGTTTTGGCTGACCATTTCTCTCGCCTGGCGCAGCGCGTGATAAACAGCGCGTGCATCAGAAGAGCCGTGCGCTTTAATAACAGGCGCCTTTAAACCGAAAAGACTCGCCCCGCCGTACTCAGAATAGTCCATTTTCAGTTTCATTTCCATCAGCTTCGGCTTCAGCACTCCTGCTGCCAGCTTAGAAACAAAACTTGAAGTCAGTGTATCTTTCAGCATTTTGAAAATTGATAACGCTGAACCTTCCAATGTTTTCAACGTGACGTTGCCCGTAAAGCCGTCTGTAACGATAACGTCAGCAGCGCCTTCCAGCAAGTCTCTCGCCTCTACGTTTCCGACAAAATTCACGTTTGTTTCTTTTAATAATTCAAACGTCTTTTTTGTCAGGTCGTTTCCCTTCTTTTCTTCCGTGCCGACATTTAACAAGCCGACGCGCGGCGAGCTGATTCCGAGAACCTGCCGGGCATATACAGATCCCATTATTCCGTACTGGACAAGGTGCTCCGGCTTGGCATCGACATTGGCGCCTACATCTAAAAGAAGGAAACCGTCGCCTGATACGGTCGGAAGCGTCGGCGCAAGGGCCGGCCGGTCGATTCCTTTAATTCTGCCGACAATAAACAGCCCCGCTGTCATCAATGCACCCGTATTCCCCGCTGAAATGCAGGCGTCCGCTCTGTTTTCAGCCACTTCTTGCGCCATCAGCACCATAGAAGAGTTTTTCTTTCTGCGTACGGCGCGGACCGGTTCATCCGTCGGTTCAATCACTTCATCGGCGTGCAATACGGTGATGCGGTCTGATGTTGTTGGCAAGTGTGATTCTATCGTTGTCTTGTCACCGACCAGCGTAATATGAAGATCTTCAAATGCCTCAATACTCTTCATTACTCCGTCAATAACAGCTTTGGGTGCGTTGTCGCCTCCCATTGCATCTACAGCTATTCTCATGCATGCTCCACCTTTATGATTGTTTTGAACGGTACATGTCAAAGTTGCCGGAGAATACGACTTCTTCTCCCACATAACTGTTTACTTCCACTACCGTTCTGCCTTTTTCTTTTTCGACTGCCGTCACTTTGGCTTTCGCAACGACGCGCTCGCCCTCTTTCACCTGTCTTGTAAAGCGGATATTTGCGCTTGCGGTCAGCGCCAGCTCATCATCTATGACGGCTACGGCGAGTGAGTTCGCCTGCGCAAACAAATGATGCCCCCGCGCAATCTGATTGCGGCTGAAAACATGTTCGCGTCTTACTTCTAATATAGAAATGGCCTGGCCGTCAAGCTCCAGATCAATGATTTCACCGATCACTTCATCTAAAGGCAGTGATTTCACTTCATCTTCAAGCGTTTGCTCTGCCACGTTTTTAATTCTTTCCCTCAGCTCCGGTATTGAGAGCTCTAAGCGGTCTAAACGGATCGTCTGAATGCTGACGCCGAATTTCCCCGCTAATTCTTCATCTGTGATGAAGGGTGTCGATTTGATCGTCTGCTGCAATAATTTTTGGCGTTCTTTCTTGCTTCTTCTCATCTATAAACACCATCCGGACAATTAAGACTAGGTACTAATAGTAGTATATAATTTCATAGATTGGAATGCAATGATTGTTTTTTGAAAGCCGCCGAATTTTGCAGAATCAGCTTAATTTCTCCCCTTCTAATACACCACTTGAAAGCAATTGATCACGAAGCATGCTGTACTCGTCATCTTTCCAAAAAGCTTCTGAAGACACAAGATTGGCCGCATCCTGACGGGCCGTCTCCAAAGCTCTGTAGTCATGAACCATATCCGCCACCTTGAACTCGGGCATACCGCTTTGTTTTTTTCCGAAGAAATCGCCGGGACCGCGCAGTTCAAGATCCTTTTCAGACAGTTCAAACCCGTCATTTGTCTCCGACATGATTCTCATCCGCTCTTTCCCGGTTTCGGATTTTGGATCGGCCATCAAGATGCAGAAAGATTGGTGGTCTCCCCGTCCGACCCGGCCGCGGAGCTGATGGAGCTGAGATAATCCGAAACGGTCGGCGTCATAGATGACCATAATTGTCGCATTCGGCACGTTCACCCCGACTTCTACGACGGTTGTTGACACGAGAACCTGACATTGATTGGCGCTGAATTCTCTCATCACCTGATCTTTTTCATCAGAATGGAGTTTCCCGTGCATCAGACCGACATTCCATTTGCCGCGGTACACATCAGACAGCATGTTATATACGTCAATCGCATTCTGCACATCCAGCTTATCCGATTCTTCAATGAGCGGACAGATTATATAGGCTTGTCTGCCCTGTTTCAGCTCTTTTTCAATAAAAGCCAAAATCCGCTCCAGCATGTCGTGTTTCACCCAATACGTTTCGATTTGCTTTCGTCCCGCGGGCATTTCATCTATCACGGAAACATCCATTTCTCCGAAGACGGTAATGGCCAGCGTTCTCGGAATCGGAGTGGCTGTCATAAACAGCACATCCGGATCCTGGCCTTTATTCTTGAGTTTTTTGCGCTGTTCGACCCCGAACCGGTGCTGCTCGTCCGTAATAACAAGGCTCAGCGCTTTAAATTCCACTTCATCCTGGATTAAAGCATGGGTCCCTACTAAAATATCAATCTCTCCGAGAGCAAGCCGCTCCAAAAGCTCCCTGCGCCGCTTTCCTTTTACAGAACTCGTCAAAAGCGCGATATTCACGTCTTCATTTGCAAACAACGATACGAGAGAGTCGGCATGCTGTTCGGCCAGAATTTCTGTCGGCACCATTAATGCCCCCTGATACCCCGACAGAATCGCAGCGTACAAAGCGATGGCGGCGACCGCCGTTTTTCCCGAACCGACATCACCTTGCAGCAGACGGTTCATTCTGTATGGCGATGTCATATCAGCGGTAATTTCACGGAGCACGCGCATCTGTGCGTTCGTGAGCGAAAACGGAAGGCTGTCTGTGAAAGCGGCGAGCTTTTCAGCAGGATACACGTGGCTGATCCCTTTTGACTGTTCTCTTTCCGCTTTACGGAACGCCTGCATCTTCAGCTGAAACAATAAGAATTCTTCGTACACAAACCGGCGTCTTGCCTGCTGCAGCGATTCCCTCGTCTCCGGCTGATGCATCGTCTGCAGGGCTTGTTTGTAATCAAGCAGCTTGTAGCGGATTCTCAATTTTTCAGGAAGCGGATCGGCCGCACTGTCCAAATGATGCTGCAGCGCATCCTTAATAAATCGTCTCATCATTTTAACGGTGACGTTTTCTTTAACGGAATAAACAGGCTCAATGCTTTTATCTTCTTGATGAGGACCGTTTTTTAGTTCCTGCACGGATACGGTCTGCCTGTGTTTATCCCATTTACCGGATATCGTGACGACAGAACCGAGCGTCAGTTTCTTTTTTAAGTACGGACGGTTAAAACAGACCGCGGTAATTAAATAATTGCCGACAAGCACTCTGAATGTCAGCCTGTTTCGTTTTTTGCCGTAATAGGTAAGAGAAGGTTCTGAATGAACCTTCCCTTCTACCGTCACTCTTTCTTCATGTTTTACTTCCTCTAAATCCCTCAGCTCATAGTCGTCATAACGGTAAGGGAAATAATTCAGAAGATCAGAAATGTCATAGATACCCAGTTCGTGCAATGTTTTTTCTGTTTCCGGCCCAATGCCCTTAATCTCCGCTATACTAGTTTGCTGATGGTGTTTCACTTGATTTCAGCGCTCCTCCGAAAATTTTTTTCTCTAATTCTCTTCCCGTCGGTGTCGCGGCTAAACCGCCTTGTCCCGTTTCACGCAGTGCTGTCGGCATCGTCTGGCCGATTTTGTACATCGCGTCTATTACCTCATCGCAAGGAATGCGGCTCGTAATCCCTGCCAGCGCCATATCCGCCGCGATCATCGCATTGGAGGCTCCCATTGCGTTCCGTTTGACACACGGCACTTCTACCAGGCCGGCGACCGGATCACATACGAGACCGAGCATATTTTTCAGCGTAATCGCCATTGCTTCCGCTGATTGCTGAGGCGTTCCGCCCGCCATTTCCACAATCGCAGCGGCAGCCATACCGGATGCTGATCCGACTTCCGCCTGACAGCCTCCAGCCGCTCCCGAAATACTCGCGTTATTTGCTACGACAAAACCGAACGCGCCGGCTGTAAACAGAAAACGGATCATTTGTTCCGTCGTAGGGTTCAGCTTATGCTTTACGGCGAATAACGTTCCCGGCACAACCCCGGCAGAGCCGGCGGTCGGTGTAGCGCAGATCGTTCCCATCGCCGCATTGACTTCATTTGTGGCTACAGCTTTAGACACGGCGTCTAAAATCAGATTGCCTGACAGGCTTTTTCCCGATTGGATGTACGCCTGCAGTTTCACGGCATCTCCTCCTGTTAAACCGGTCTGGCTCGTGACGCCGTTCAGCCCTTTTTCAACCGCCGCTTCCATGACGGAAAGATTGCGTTCCATTCCTTGAAAGATCTCTTCCCGCGTTTTTTGTGTCACTTCCATCTCTTGGGTGATCATCACTTCTGAGATCGGAATTTGTTTTTCTTGAGTGATTTCTATTAATTCTTTTACATTACGAAACATGTCATTTTCCTCCTGACTTTTTAGTCAGCTATCTTAGTAACCTGTATAATATTAGGAAGTGTTGAAAGTTCGTCCAGCACTTCTTCTTCAATATTCTGATCGACCTCAATCGTCATCAGCGCAAGCTGGCCGACTTCCTTACGCGCCACTTCCATATGTCCGACGTTGATTGAGAATTTCGCAAGCACATTGGCAACGCCTGCAATTGTGCCGAATTTATCATTATGAACGACTAAAATAGCCGGGTGGTTCCCGGAAAGTCGCAGCTCAAAGCCGTTAAGCTCCGTAATTTCTATTTTCCCGCCGCCGATTGAAATACCGGTTAAGGCAAGCTCCCCCTCATCATCAGAAATGATGATACGCGCCGTATTCGGATGAACGGGCACGGCATCCTCTGTGCGGAACTCTATATCTATGCCCTTCTCTTCAGCAATTTGAATCGCTGTTTTAATCCGTTCATCAAATGTATCAAAATCAAGCAGGCCGCCGATAATCGCGACATCAGTGCCGTGGCCCTTATACGTCTCTGCAAATGATCCGTAAAAAGACACAACGATCCGGCGGGGCTCCCGTCTGAATAAGCTTCTGGCCACTCTGCCGATCCGGGCTGCGCCTGCGGTGTGTGAACTGGACGGGCCGATCATTACCGGGCCGATAATATCAAAAACGCTTCTATATTTCATGCTGGTTTGTTCCTCCTTAACATCACTTCATTCAGCGCTTTTCTTTAGACTAATTGAACATTTATCAATTGGCAAGCAGGCACACTGCCGCACTGCCGCAGGTAAATTAAGGCATAAGAATAGAAGGGCCTGATAAGCCCTTCTATTCTGCCGCAAATATATATGGATAAAGAGGCTGTCTGCCGTTATGGATTTCAACTTCGATATCTTCACAGACGCTTGTAATATACTCAGCGAGTTTCTCAGCTTCTTCTTCCGGCGCGTCTTCTCCGTACAGGATGGTGACGATTTCATCTTCTTCTCCGATCATCTCATCCAGCAGTAATTTCGCCGCATTTATCCGGTCTTCGGCGCTGCCGATAATCGAACTGTTTAAAATGCCGATAAAATCACCTTTTTTTATATCCTTGCCGTCGATATGGGTGTCTCTGACTGAATATGTCACCTGTCCGCTTTTCACATTCCGGATGGCTTCAAGCATATTGGCTTCATTTACATCAGCCGGCTGGTCAGGGTTAAACGCAAGCAGGGCGGTCATGCCTTGAGGCACCGTTTTTGCCGGAATGACAATGACATTTTCTTCAGCCACGCTCGCCGCCTGATTGGCAGCCATCACAATATTGGAATTGTTCGGAAGAATGAAAACCGTTTCCGCATTCACAGACTGAACGGCTTCAACAATATCTTCTGTGCTCGGATTCATTGTCTGGCCGCCTTCGATAACGTGTGAGGCGCCGATGCTCGCAAACAGTTCAGAAATGCCTTCGCCCATTGCCACAGTCACGATCCCAAAAGGTTTACGGGATTCTTTCATTACACCGGCCGGCTTTTTTTCATCATGTTCTTGGCTGATGATGGACGTATGCTGCTCTCTCATGTTTTCAATTTTGATTTTAATCAAATCGCCGTAACGCTGCGCGAGATTCAGCACGTTCCCTGGCTCTTCGGCATGAATGTGAACTTTCGCCAGCGTATCATCAGCCACGACCAGCAATGAGTCACCGAAACGGCTCAGTTCATTTCTGAATGTCTCTTCTTCGAACGTCCGTTTATCTTGATCCAGCCTTACCATCACTTCCGTACAAAATCCGAATTCAATGTCTTCTGTACTCAGCATGCTCTGCGCGCTTTTATGATGTTCGGCATTCACCATATCATCGAGTGCCGGAAGAACCGCTTTTTTCGGTACGGACTCTCCTTTTAAGGAAGCCAAAAAGCCTTCATATACACAAAGCAGACCTTTTCCGCCGCTGTCAACGACACCGACGTCCTTTAAAACAGGAAGCAGATCCGGCGTGCGGTTGAGCGACGCTTCCGCTTCTTCAATAACGGCCTCCATGAGAGCAATGATATCGGTTTCTTCTTTGGCCGAGGCGACCGCTTTTTTAGCCGCGTCCTTTGCCACGGTTAAAATCGTTCCTTCAACCGGTTTCATGACTGCCTTATATGCCATATCCACTCCCGCTTGGAGTGCGGCGGCAAATTCTTGGGCATTTATTTCTTTTTTGTTTTCAATGCTCTTTGTGAAACCTCTGAATAATTGGGACAGGATCACCCCTGAGTTTCCTCTTGCTCCCATAAGCAGGCCTTTTGACAGGGCGATGCCGACTTTGCCGATGTCAGGTGAGTCAAGGTGTTCTACCTCTCTTGCACCGGATGACATCGATAAATTCATGTTTGTTCCGGTATCGCCGTCCGGCACGGGAAACACGTTCAGCGCATCCACCGCGGATGCGTTTTGAGACAATGTCTCAGCCCCCGCCAGAATCATTGCCGCAAAAGCTCTCCCATCTAAGTTTCGTCTAGACAATACTCATCCTCCTCACTACGGGTTCGTTACTCGTACGCCTTGGACATAAATATTTACAGAATCAACTGCAAGTCCGATTGTTTGATTTACTGTGTATTTTACCTTCGTCTGAACATTGTGGGCTACTTCGGATATTTTAGTGCCGTAGCTGACAATAATGTACATGTCGATATGTATTTGTTCTGCTTCCTGACGGACATGTACGCCTTTTGCAAAGTTCTCTTTCCGGAGGATTTCAGACAAACCGTCTTTAATCTGGTTTTTAGAGGCCATCCCCACTATTCCGTAACAGTCAATGGCAGCGCCTCCGGCAACCATTGCGATGACTTCGTTGGATATATCAATCTGTCCGTATTTTGTCTTCATTTCAATGGACACACAGGTTCCTCCTTCAGGTGCATAGAGTTATCATTATTCTACTATATGTATCCCATTATGAAAAGAAAAGATACAGACAGCGGCGCTCCAGCGCGGAAATGTGATTGGTTTTACATGTCAAGTGATTTTTCTTGAAAGTAAGGTAAACAATAGTTGCAAACGGTTTTTAGCTGTGGTAAATTATTTAAAGTATTGTATAACGAAAGCATCTGAGACACTATGTTTGAAAAGATGTTTCGCGCAGTTAGGAGGGAAACAAATGGCACGTAAATGTTTTATTACAGGTAAAAAAACAAAAGCCGGAAACAACCGTTCTCACGCAATGAACGCTTCTAAACGTACTTGGGGCGCCAACCTTCAAAAGGTCCGCATCCTCGTTGACGGCAAACCTAAAAAAGTATATGTATCTGCCCGGGCTTTAAAATCCGGAAAAGTTGAGCGTGTATAAGCAAAAATGAACGCCTGCCCTTTTATGCGGCAGGCGTTTTTTATGCGTTCAAAGAGGGCGATTTCAGCTCCTAGGGCCTACTCTTTTCTAAATGAGCCCAGCATCGCCCGGACAATTCCTCCTAAAAACTTCGGCAATTTAATGGTATAAAATTTCATTTTGTCCCCTCCTATAAGTTCCGTATCCGCTGCGTTCATCACTTTAGGATTCATGGTTTTTTCCGCATATGGCAGAAGCCGCTTTTTTAATCCGCGCTCCTTACCATTATTAATATGCCTTTTGCAAACGAAAAAGTACCTCGTGAATGAATGAGTTCGTTACTAATACATAGTGTGGAACCCATGGGAATATGACAATTATCCAGAGGATATTTAAAACCGTCGAGCGTCAGGCCGTCTGCCGCTTCAGCAAACGGAATAAAAGAAACATAGCGTCTGCTGCTTTTTTCTTCAATTGTATAACGGCCGGGTCCGAACATCTGAATCTCATTCTGCCTGTCGATCAGTTTAACATCAGTGTCCTTATTTACGGCTTTATACAGCAGCTGAATGTTCCCTAAAAAATGATCGGCTCTTCCGCCCGTCACACCGAATATCCGAATGTGCTCCGGTTCTTTTTGTAAAGCCCAGTCAAGAGCGAGTTCCAGATCGGTATAATCTTTTTCCGCCTGATACACATGGAGGGACGGCGCAGCTTCTTGAATCTGCAGGAGTTCTTCTTCCGTAATGCTGTCAAAATCACCGAAAGCTTCCTGCGGAATGAACCCGGCCTCCAAAAGAGCGACCGTCCCTTTATCCACTCCGACCCACGTCGTATCTCCGTCTGTGTACGCGGACAGCTCGGGAATAAACTCCCGGGGGCCGCCCGCAACAATATTGATTGTCTTCATATATTATCCTTTCTCTCTTAAATACGAAAAGAGCCGGCGGCTTTCACCGGGCTCTTTTTCAGCATGTTTATTCTGCGTTTCGGATGTCAGCGATGGCTTTTTTCCGATCCGGCTGATTATATACGGCAGACCCGGCAACAAGCAGGTTGGCGCCCGCTTCAGCGCATAAAGGAGCTGTTTCTTTATTAACGCCGCCGTCCACCTCGATTAAAAGCTCAGAAAGGCCTTTCTCCTCAGCCAGCTGTTTGACCTGACGGATCTTCGGCAGGACCGAATGAATGAAGCGCTGTCCTCCAAAACCGGGGTTAACCGTCATTAACAGCACAAGGTCCAGCTCATCGATCACATGTTCAATGATTTGAACGGGCGTATGCGGATTGAGCACAACTCCCGCTTTTACCCCCTGCTCTTTTATCAATTGAATGGTCCGGTGAAGATGCGGACATGCCTCGGCGTGGACGGAAAGGATGTCCGCACCGGCTTTTGCGAATGCCGGGATGTAGCGGTCCGGGTTTTCAATCATAAGATGGACATCCAGCGGCAGATCAGTCACCGGACGGACGGCTTCAACGATAAGCGGCCCGATTGTAATGTTAGGGACGAAATGGCCATCCATGACATCAATATGGATATAGTCCGCCCCTCCTTTTTCCACGTCTTTAATTTCCTCGCCCAGTGAAGCAAAATCGGCGGAAAGAATTGATGGCGCAACCTTAATCATATTAATACCTCGGCTTTCTCTCTTTTATTTCCTGCATAAATTCTTTGTAATGCTCATAGCGGTATGTCCGGATGTCTCCTTCTTCCACCGCTTGCTTTACCGCGCATTTCGGCTCCTTAAGATGCAGACAGCCTCTGAATTTGCACGAGGCGCTTATGTCTCTGATCTCAGGGAACGTGCTGCCGAGCTCTTCTTCTTCAATATCGGTAAACTCAAGCGAACTGAACCCGGGAGTATCCGCCACAAGACCGCCTGATGTATGAATGAGCTCCACATGTCGCGTCGTATGTTTCCCGCGTCCTAAATGTGCGGAAATCTCGTTTGTTTTCAGTTCAAGCTCCGGGCTGATCGCATTTAAAAGCGAAGATTTTCCGACTCCGGACTGGCCGGCAAACACCGTGGTTTTGTTCCCGAAGTGTTTCACAATGTCTGTTAAGCCGCTGTTTTCTTTTGATGATGTCACATATACGTCATAACCGATCGCCTGATAGTCTTTCACATAAGACAGAATCTTCTCTTTCGTTTCCGCGTCTGAAGTTAAGTCCATTTTGGTTATGCAGATGATCGGGTGAATGCCGTTGGCTTCCACAAGGACGAGAAAACGGTCCAATAATGACGTGCTGAACGCCGGCTGAACGGCGGAAAAGACGAGAACGGCCTGATCGACGTTTGAAATCGGCGGCCTGATCAGCTCGTTTGTTCGTTCTTTGATTTCCAGCAGGTAGCCTTCTTTATCATTTTCAGCCTGATAAACGGCATAATCACCGACAAGAGGCGTTATTTTATTTTTTCTGAAAATGCCCCGGCCCCTGCATTGAATGATCTTGTTCTGTGATTCATCCAAGACATAATAGAATCCGCTTAATGCTTTAATAATTTTGCCCTCAGGCATACGGTCCCTCCTTGGTCAGTCTTTATCTTCAGGGTATTCAATCGTCTTATAGCTGACGACTTTATGATCGACCATCACTTGATAATACCCTTTTTGTCCCTGATCAATCTTCAATTCAATCGTTTTTTCAGTCGGCTCTTTAATTTTAAACGAGTCATACGTATCAGAGATGCTGTGGTCTTTATCATCGATGGCGATTTGCACTTCAAGCTCGTCCCCTTCATGTTCGGGTTCGTAGGGAATGCTGATTTTTTCTTTTACCGTTTTCGCCGGTTTTTCTTCAGGTCCGAGCGAAAACGTCACTTCAACATTACTTCCCGGCTTAACCGCTGTGCCGGCTGACGGCTCTTGCTTCATGACTTGTCCTTTTGGCACGTCATTTGAATGCGCTTCTTTTTCAACAAGCTGCAGGCCGTTATCTTCAAGATACCCCGAAGCTGCTTCTTTGCTGTAAGTTTTTAAGTCCCTCAGCGTAACATCCGCCGGCCCGAGGCTGACCGTTAAGCTGACTTCATCATCGCTTGCGACCATGTCGGTGCCGGCTGACGGACTCTGGTCAATCACGGTGCCTGCCGCACTGTCATCATTCTCTTCCTTTACATTGACATGTTTGAAGCCTTTATCCTTCAGCGCTTTTTTCGCGTCGTCGATCTGCCGGCTTTTCACGTCGATCAGCTGGGTTTTCGGTTTCCCGATACTTTTGTACAGTTTTACAGAAGAGCCTTCTTTAACGGCAGATCCCGCTTTCGGATCAGTTTTGACCATTAATCCCTCTTCGATTTTTTCATCTTCAATGTCCGCCATATCAGGGTCGGCTTCGAGACCGTTCTTTTCCAGCAGGGCTTCCGCTTTTTCATACTTCATGCCCCGTACGTCGGGGACGCTTACATCTTTGGGCATAAAAAGAGATGGGAACACGGTGACTGCAAGAACAGCCGCCATAATGAAAATGAAGCAGACAGCCATCAGAATCCACGGCCATTTCCGTTTTTTCTTTTTGGCGGGCTGCTGTTCCTTATCGTCCGTCTCCTCCGGCGTTTCCGCATGAGGCGCAGTTTTTGCACCGTCAGTAATAACGGGAATCGCTTTCGTCATTTCCTCATCATCCTGCACGGAAAATTTTTGTTCATTCAGCCTGCCGGCGTCAAAAGCCGTTCTGATGTCCGCTTCCATGTCCTCTGCGCTGTCATAGCGGTGAAACGGATCTTTGGCGGTTGCCTTTAAAATAATGTTTTCAACGCTCTGCGGAATCGAAGGGTTCCACTTTCTGGCGGAAGGCGTTTCTGCCTGCAAGTGCTTTAATGCTATGCTTACGGCTGATTCTCCGTCAAAAGGGATTTTGCCTGTTAAAAGCTCAAACAGCACGATGCCGAGCGCGTAAATATCTGATTTTTTCGTTGCCAGACCGCCTCTCGCCTGCTCCGGAGACAAATAATGAACCGAGCCCAGCACAGAATTCGTATGTGTGATTGTCGTCGAAGTGAGAGCTGTGGCGATGCCGAAATCCGTCACCTTAATATGCCCTGAATGATCTATCAAAATATTGTGCGGTTTAATATCCCGGTGCACAATATGATTTTGATGGGCATGAGCGATGGCTGAGACGATCTGCTCCATAACGGACAGCGCTTCTTTCGGATGAAGCGGTCCGTGTGCGGTTATGTATTCCTTTAATGTCATGCCTTCCACATATTCCATGACAATGTAATAAATATCGCCTTCCTCCCCGATATCGTAAATACTGACGATATTCGGATGGTCAAGGCTTGATGCCGACTGTGCTTCTCTTCTGAAACGCCTGATAAACTCAATGTCATTCACAAAGTCAAACCGCAGAATTTTAATTGCGACTTCACGTTCGAGAATGATGTCCTCAGCTAAAAAAACGTTCGCCATTCCGCCGCCGCCAATGGGCCGGAGAATATGATAACGCCCGCTGATCCGCTTGCCGGTTAGCACTTGTCTTCACCCTCTTTTGCCTCTGCGGAAAACTCAATCAATACAGCCGTGATATTATCTTCGCCGCCGTTTTGATTCGCTTTGCTGATGAGAAGGTCTACTTTTTCCTGAGGAGCAGATTCGGCTTGAAGCATTTGTTTGATCTCGTGATCTTCTATTTTATTTGAAAGTCCGTCAGAGCATAAAAGCAGCTGATCGCCGTCAGACAGCTCAAAAGAACGGGCGTCGGGGCTGATGGATTCATCTGTCCCCAGCGCTCTCGTCAATATATTTTTCCGCGGATGATGCTCGGCGTCCTCTTTCGAAATTTCTCCCGTCTTGACCAGCTCATTCACAAGCGAGTGGTCTTCAGTCAGCTGAACGAATTCACCCTCTTGAAGCAGGTAGCACCGGCTGTCTCCGATATGGGCCACAGTGACAAACTTCTCCGTGAATAAAGCGCAGACAACGGTGGTGCCCATTCCCCGGCATTCTTCATTCGCTTTTGCGTGTTCATACACCCTGACATTCGCCTCATGAATCCGGTCTTTGAGCCAAACCTCACAATCAGACGGCAGAGACGGAACGGATTCGGCCCGGTTCCACTGCTCTTCCATCGCTGCAACCGCCATCCTGCTCGCCACATCTCCGGCAAGATGACCGCCCATGCCGTCTGCGACAACCGCAAGCACCGCTTCTTCTTTTGTGAAAATGCCCGCCGCATCTTCATTATGCTGGCGGACTTTACCTGTATCTGTTTTCAAGGCTGTAATCAACCTCTTCACCTCGTCTCGTCTTGACGCTCCTTCGCGCGAAGCTGACCGCAGGCCGCGTCAATGTCATGGCCTTGCTCTCTTCTGATCGTGACATTTACACCGCGGGATTTTAACGTTTTTTCGAATGCGAAAATCTGATCTCTCGGTGTGCGGACGTAATCCCGTTCAGGCACATAGTTTACCGGAATTAAGTTGACATGGCATTTCACGTCTTTTAACAGTTCTGCAAGCTCTTCCGCGTGTTCGACCTGATCATTTACGCCTCCGAACAGCCCGTATTCAAAGCTGATCCGTCTGCCTGTTTTCTCGATGTAATATTTGACGGCTTCCATAAGGTCAGGAAGCTTATAGGCTTTGTTAATCGGCATCAGACGGCTTCTGATCTCCGTATTCGGGGCATGCAGTGAAATCGCGAAATTGATCTGCATTTTTTGATCGGCGAAATCGTAAATCTTCGGAATGATGCCGCTTGTGGAAACCGTGATATGACGCGCTCCGATGTTCAGTCCTTTATCATGGTTAATGATTTTTAAGAAAGCGAGCATTTCATTGAAATTATCAAACGGCTCTCCGATTCCCATGATGACGACTGAGCTGACGCGTTCATCCGTTTCATCAAGCGCCTTTTGCACTTTCACGACTTGAGCGACGATTTCTCCCGCCTCAAGATTCCGTTTCAGTCCGCCAAGTGTTGACGCGCAAAATGTGCAGCCGATCCGGCAGCCGACCTGTGTCGTTACACATACAGAATTGCCATACTCGTGTCTCATTAAAACCGTTTCAATTGTATAACCGTCGTGAAGCTCGAATAAAAATTTCATCGTGCCGTCTTGTGACGTCTGCTTTACAGCCGTTTTCAGCGTTGTCAGCACAAAATTGCTCTCGAGTTTTTCACGCAGGCTTTTTGAAAGGTTTGTCATTTCCTCAAAAGAAGAAACCCGTTTTTCATAAAGCCATTCAAAAATCTGTGCTGCGCGGAACGGCTTTTCGCCATTCTCGGTCAGCCATTGTTTGATTTCATCTAATTCAAAAGAGTAAATGGACGGCTGTTCAGTCCGCAGCTCTTTCCGTATGCTTGTCTTTTTTAATTGTGTCATTTTTTATCCCTTCTTTCTCATGCTGCTAATAAAGAAACCGTCTGTTCCGAAATAATGCGGAAGAATTTGAAGGCTTCCATCCTGAACAAAGGGTCTCGCCTTTTCAGGCAGCCGCTTTTCAAGAGACAAATCGGGTTCAAACTCAGGGTGTTCTTGTATAAACGCATGCATAACTTCATCATTTTCTGTCCGGTCCATTGTACACGTACTGTATACGAGTGTGCCACCTTTTTTTACTAATGGGGCGATTTCCCTTAAAATACCGAGCTGGATCTCTGACAGCCGTCTGCTGTCATCCGGCGTCTTTGTATATTTCATATCAGGCTTTCTTCTGATGACGCCGAAACCTGAGCACGGGGCATCAACGAGAACCCGGTCAAACCGTTCTGCGCCAAAAGCGTCCCCAGCTTTTCTGGCATCCATCGTTTGCGCGTCGATGATCGTAAGTCCGAGCCGTTCCGCGCCTTCTTTAATCAGCTTCACTTTATGGCGGTGAAGATCAAGCGATGTGAGGCTCCCCTCGTTCTCCATTAATTCCGCGATGTGAGCCGACTTTCCTCCGGGTGCGGCGCATGCGTCTAACACGGTTTCCCCCGGCTTCGGGTCCAGCGCCCGCGCGACGAGCATTGAGCTTTCATCCTGGATGGATACTTGCCCGCTTTGGAAAAATTCCGTGTTTGCGATGCTGCCTTTTAAAAGCTTAATCGCATCAGGAGAAAGGTCTCCGGCTTCCGCTTCCAGACCCGCATTTTCCATCTTATCCAGCATCGTTTCCCTGTCGGCCTTGATGTGATTGACACGGAGCGTCTGTTTCGGCGGAACGAGATGAATCCGGCAGATCTTTTCGGCCGCCTCAAAGCCGTACGCCTCAACCCACTCCTTTACAAGCCATTCGGGATGGCTCGTCTCTGTTGAAAGGCGGAGAATCGGGTCTTCAATTTCAGCGAATGACGGCGCGCCCTCACGCTGCAGGGAGCGCAGGATGCCGTTGACAAAGGACGCGATTCCCTTATGCCCGCGTTTTTTGGCGATTTCCACTGCTTCATGGATGGCGGCGCGATCCGGAATTTTTTCTAAATATTCCATTTGATAAGCGGACAGACGCAGCAGCTGAATCACCCATGGCTTCACCTTATTCGGCTTGCGGATAAAAGGCTTCAGTATATAGTCTAGAGCGATTTTATTTTGCAGCGTTCCGTAGACAAGCTCTGTCAGCAGTCCCCTGTCCTGATCGCTGAGCGTGTTCGTTTTGATAACCGATGTAAGAAGCAGGTTGCTGTATGCCTGATTTTGCTCAAGCTTCTCAAGCGCTTCAAGGGCAAGCTCACGGACATTAATTTTTTTCATCTGCTGCTCCTAACACGTCACCTGACTGAACATTTTTTCCTCTTACAAAATCCTCGCCCTTCATCCGTTTTTTACCTGACGGCTGCAGCTCTGTGATCAAAAGAGCGGTGCCGTTTCCCGATGCGACGACAATGCCGTTTTGCTCCGTGCGGATGACTGTTCCGGGCGCTGCCTCAGTTTTTGCCGCAACTTTTTCAGAGGCCCATACTTTGATATTTTGTCCGTTCAATGTTGTATAGGCGACAGGCCAAGGGTTTAAGCCTCTGATCTGGTTGTAAATGTCTTCCCCGGGCTTTGTCCAGTCGATCCGCTCCTGCTCACGCTTAATGTTAGGCGCGTAAGTCGCTTTTGATTCGTCCTGCCTGATCGGTTTAATATTTCCGGAAATGACATTCGGAACGGTCTCTGACAAAAGCTTCGCCCCCGCTATGCTTAATTTGTCGTGAAGCGTGCCGACATTATCCGTTTCATCAATTTCCACTTCGATTTTAGAAATCATATCACCCGCATCAAGCTTTTCTACCATATACATGATCGTCACGCCCGTTTTCTTCTTGCCTTGGAGAATCGAATAATGTATCGGCGCTCCGCCTCTTAATTCAGGCAATAGTGACGCGTGCACGTTAATGCAGCCGTATTTCGGGCCGTCAAGCAGCTGCTTGGGCAGGATCTGTCCGAATGCCGCGGTAACAATCAGGTCCGGCTTCAGGCTGAGCACTTTTTCTATTTCTTCTTCAAGCCTTACTTTTTCGGGCTGAAGCACGGGGATGCCGTGACGTTCAGCTTCAGCCTTTACGGGAGGCGGCGTCATGATTTTTTTTCTGCCTTTGGGGCGGTCAGGCTGCGTAACGACCCCAACCACTTCATATCCGTCTTCAATAAGCGTGCGCAGCACGGGAACTGAAAAGTCGGGCGTTCCCATAAAAACGATCCTTGTCATCCAATCATCCTTCCATTTCTGCCAGTTCTTCTTCAGTGTAGTAAGCCGTAATTTTTGATGTGAATAAAATGCCGTCTAAATGATCCATTTCATGCTGGACGGCTCTGGCCAAAAAGCCTTCCGCTTCTAAAACAAACGGTTTTCCTTTACGGTCGTAAGCTTTTACCTTTACGTAATCCGGGCGGGTGACGTCGCCGTAAACCCCGGGAAAGCTTAAGCAGCCTTCAACTCCGGTCTGCTCACCGCTCTTTTCAAGAATAACCGGATTTACAAGGTCGATCCGGCCGCTTTCTTCACCGATATCAACGACGGCCGCTCTTTTTAAAATGCCGATTTGCGGCGCGGCGAGGCCGACGCCATCCATTTCAAGCATCGTATCGTACATATCATCAAGCAGTTTTTTTAATTTTTTATCAAACACTGTCACTTCTTCAGCGGGTGTCTCCAGAACTTCCGCGGGGTGTGTGACGATTTTTTTTACAGCCAAAATTTTGCCCTCCAAAACTAATGTTACATCAGCATGTACGGATTCATATCGATTGAAATCATCACATGCTTTTGTGCAATGTCGCGTTTATAGTGCTCCAGTATTTTTTTTAACTGAATCTGCAACTCGTTTTCCTGTCTGTATTTTATCACGCATTGATAGCGATATCTATCTTTGATCCTGGCAATCGGGGAAGCCGCCGGCCCAAGAATTTTCGTGTCGGGCCCGCACCCCGCTCTTAAATAGTTTGTAATCTTTTCTGCGGTGACCGCGGCTTTTGCCGCTTCTTCATGAGAAACGGTCACCAGCGCCACGTAATAATAAGGCGGATATGACTGAGCCCGCCTGTGCGCCATCTCCTGCTGAAAGAAAGTTTCATAGTCATGCGTTTTCGTCAGCTGAATGCTGTAATGAGACGGTGTATACGTTTGAATGACCACCGTTCCCGGCTTTTCATGCCGGCCGGCCCGTCCGCTTACTTGGGTCAACAGCTGAAATGTCTTCTCAGCCGCCCTGAAATCAGGGATGTGAAGCGTCGTATCTGCGCTTAATACTCCGACGAGTGTCACGTTCGGAAAATCAAGCCCTTTTGCGATCATTTGCGTGCCGAGCAGGATATCCGCCTTTCCTTCACCGAACGCGGACAATAGCTTTTCGTGGGCGCCTTTTCTTGAAGTCGTGTCCACATCCATCCTGATGACGCGCGCCTGTGGCAGCACTTTGGTAAGCTCTTCCTCCACACGCTGCGTTCCCGTGCCGAAAAAGCGGATATGTTCACTGCCGCATTCCGGACATGTTCCCGGAACAGACTCCTCATGACCGCAGTAGTGGCATTTCAGCCTTTGCCCGTAGCGGTGATAAGTCATTGAAATGTCGCAATGCGGACATTGCGGTACATAGCCGCAGTCCCGGCACATGACAAACGAAGAATACCCCCGTTTATTCAGAAAGAGAACGGCCTGCTCTTTTTTCGCAAGCTTCTCTTCCAGCTGTTCCATCAGCTCTATTGAAAACATCGACCTGTTGCCGTTTCTCAGCTCTTCTCTCATATCAACGAGAGAAACATCCGGCATGAGCTGGCGATTTACGCGGTGTTTTAACGGAAGCAGCTCATAAACGCCTTTTTTCGCCCGCGCAAATGACTCCAATGTCGGCGTGGCGCTCCCGAGGACGACCGGACAGCTGTGGTGCTCGGCCCGGCGGATGGCTACGTCCTTAGCATGATACCGCGGCATTTCCTCCTGCTTATAGGAAGATTCGTGTTCTTCATCAATAATGATCATGCCGAGATTTTCAAACGGGGCAAAGATGGCCGACCTGGCTCCGACGACAAGCCGGACTTCCTTGCGCTGAATCTTCCGCCATTCATCGTATTTTTCACCTGTGGATAAACCGCTGTGCATGACCGCAACCTGAGAGCCGAAGCGGCCTTTAAAACGGTTCACCATTTGCGGCGTCAATGAGATTTCCGGAACGAGCACGATAGCTTCTTTTCCCTTTGCCAGCACCTTTTCAATGGACTGCAGGTAAATTTCTGTTTTGCCGCTTCCCGTTACGCCGTGAAGCAGAAAGACGTGGTGGACATGATCGGCTACGGCTTGTTTAATCGGCTCAAAAGCGGCCTGCTGCTCTTCAGTAAGGGCTAGCGGCTCTGTTTTTTTGAACATTCTGTCCTGATAAGGATCGCGGTAAACCTCCTCAAAACTTTCCGTAAGAAGCCCCTTTTTGAGAAGCGTTTTCAGCGTCGCTGAACTGGAATCGGTCTTTTTGCAAAGCTCAGCCGCGGAAATCTTTTCTCCCCCGCCGATAAAATAAGTAAGCACGGCGAGCTGTTTAGCAGCCTGCTTTGTCAATGAATCTGCGTGCCGGGCGAGTTCCTCTCTGTCTGCCCCCGCCTCGATCATGCGGATCATTTTTTTATTCGTTTTCTGGGCAACCTTATACGTGACATCAATGCTTCCTTTGCGCACGAATTTTTGAAGCGACGAAAGAAGGCGTTCATCGGTAATATCCGAGTACAGAAGACTTTTCTGATTTCTGAAGAGGTGTCTGATGTCCGGTGTCAGCGCTTCTTCGTCAACGACTTTCAGCTCTTTTTCGTACTTCGCCTTCAGCGCTGCCGGCAGCATGGCCTGAAGCGCCGTGATTTTAAACGACAGTGTTTTGTCAGAAAGCCATGAAGACAGCTGCATCAGTTCTTCAGTCAGAACGGGCGTCAAATCAAGAAGCTTCTCCACTTCCTTCATTGACCCGCCGTTTAATTCAGACGAATCTTTCAAACCGGTCACAAACCCTTGAAGCTTGCGCGGGCCGAACGGGACAATCACCCGCATGCCGACTTCGATCATTCCCTTTAAATGATCGGGGATTTTGTAATCAAAGGGTCTGTCAATGTTTTTGGAGCTTACATCAACAATGACTTCAGCTACATTCATACGGGTTTTCGGTCCTCGTCTTTCAAAGCTGTTATTTCCTTCAGCATTTCAAAGGAAACATCAAGTTTAGACATAAGCGCAAGCTCCCGCTTTCTTCCGTCCCGGAAATAGAAGGTGACGAGATTCGTATCTGTGCCAAACCCGGCTCCTTCGGCTTTCACGTCATTCGCCACGATCATATCAAGGTTTTTCTGTTCAAGTTTTCTGCGCGCATAGCGTTCGATGTCTTGAGTTTCAGCCGCGAAGCCGATCAGAAGCTGGTGTGTTTTCCGTTCGCCGAGTTCTTTCAGTATGTCTGCCGTACGGTTGAATTCGATCACGAGTGAACCGTCTTTCTTCTTCATTTTATGTTCAGAAACAGCCGCCGGCGTAAAATCGGCCACGGCCGCCGTCTTAATGACGATGTCACATGCATCAAACACAGATAGCACGGCTTCTCTCATATCTGCTGCTGATTGCACGGGAAGGAACTGATACAGCCCCTCAGGAGGTTCTATTGACACCGGACCTGAAATCAGCGTCACCCGCGCACCCAGCCGGACGGCAGCTTCGGCAGCGGCATAGCCCATTTTGCCGGTGGATTTATTTGTGAAAAAGCGGACGGGGTCCACGGCTTCGCGCGTCGGACCCGCCGTAATGACAATATGTTTTCCTTTCAGCGGCGCATCATCTTCAGGCTCCTTAAAGTGCTCTCTCACACGCTCAACAATAAGCTCCGGCTCTTCTAACCTTCCTTTGCCTACATATCCGCATGCCAAATAGCCTTCACTCGGCTCAATAAAACGGACGCCGTCCTGATAAAGCACGGAAATGTTCCGTTTCACCGCCGGATGATCATACATATGGACATTCATCGCAGGCGCCACCCACACCGGAGCCTCCGCCGCCAGCACCGTCGTTGTGAGCATATCGTCAGCAATTCCGTTGGCAAGCTTGCCGATGACATTTGCCGTAGCGGGTGCGACGATAATTAAATCCGCCCAGTCAGCGGCGTCAATATGAGAAATCACCTTCGGATTTTGTTCTTTAAAAGTATTTGTATACACTTCATTCCGGCTCAGCGCCTGAAATGTCAGCGGAGAAACAAACTCACGCGCGGACTCGGTCATAATCACTTTTACGTTCGCACCGGCCTGAACCAGCTTGCTCGTGAGCGCGGAAGCTTTATAAACAGCAATCCCTCCGCTTACGCATAGCAGAATGTTTCGGTTTTTCATGAAGTCTCTCTCCTTTATGAAAGCATTGGACAAATCCCAAACGGAAAAAAATAACAACCTATGTAGAGATAGGTTGCTACGTGTGCTTGTTATTCGCTGTCTTCTCTTTCAAACGAAAGCAGGCCCGCGTCAATTTCTTCTAAAGCTTTGCCTACATATTTGTGAGAAATGGTATGTTCAATCTGCTGGTCTTTTTTGATCTGCATTTCACGCGCGCGTCTTGCAGACACAGTCACCAAAGTATATTTAGAATCTAATTTATTCATTAAAGAGTCAATTGACGGATCTAACATAAGTTATTCTACCTCCAGCATTTTCTTATATCTCGGAGCAACGCGTTCACGCTTTAAGTGCTCGGCGAGAACAATTGCGTTAATTTTATCACAAGCCGTTTGGATATTGTCGTTTTCCACGACATAATCATACGCGTCCATCATTTCGATTTCAGCTTTGGCGGCCTTCATTCTGTTTTCAATTAAATCGTCTGTTTCTGTCCCTCTTGTCACGATTCTGTTTTTCAGCTCAGAAAGACTCGGCGGCGCTAAGAAGATAAACAGGCCTTCCGGAAATGCATTCCGCACTTGGAGCGCGCCCTGCACTTCAATCTCTAAGAAGACGTCTTTTCCTTCTTGAAGCGTCTGTTCGACATAATCAACGGGCGTTCCGTAATAGTTGCCGACATATTCTGCCCATTCAAGCAGTTTGTTGTTTTCAATCATGCGTTCGAATTCATCTCTTGATTTAAAGAAATAATCGACGCCGTCGACTTCGCCCTCTCTCGGGTTTCTCGTCGTGACTGAAATTGAGTATTCAAATTTTGTGTCTTCTTGTGAAAATATTGCTTGCCGAACCGTTCCTTTTCCAACTCCGGAGGGACCTGAGAGAACGATTAATAACCCTCTTTCTTTCATGCGGCAATTACCCCTGCCCTTCATCCATAATTTCTTCTTTCACAGAAAGTCTGTGTGCAACTGTCTCAGGCTGGACGGCAGATAGGATAATGTGATCACTATCCATGACGACAACTGCACGGGTTCTTCGTCCGTATGTAGCGTCTATTAGCATTCCGCGGTCTCTTGCATCCTGGATCATTCGCTTTATTGGCGCAGACTCCGGGCTGACAATCGAAATCATCCGATTGGCGGAGATGATATTGCCAAATCCGATATTAATCAGTTTAATCGTCATCTTCTACGTTCCCCCTGTAAAATAGACGTCTCTAGTGTAACCTGAAGAGACCGTCTGTAAACAATACGCACAGTCGCTATTCTATATTTTGCACTTGTTCCTTCAATTTTTCAATAGAACTTTTCATTTCCACGACAAGCTTTGTGATTTGATGATCATTGGCTTTTGAGCCGATCGTGTTCGCTTCGCGGTTAAGTTCCTGAACGAGGAAATCAAGTTTGCGGCCGACTGCACCGCCTTCTTTTAATATATCACGGAATTGAACAAAATGGCTCTTTAATCTGGTAATTTCTTCCGTTATATCAGAACGGTCGGCGAAAATGGCGCATTCCGTGATCAGCCTGCTTTCGTCAATCGCGTCCTCCGTCCATTCCTTCATTCGGGCGTAAAGACGCTCGCGGTAATGGGTAACAACGGACGAAGCGCGGTCTTTCACCCGTTCGGACAGCGTCTCAAGCCGCTCAATGTGCAGAAAGCAGTCTTCCGCCAAAAGCCGGCCTTCTTTTTCCCTCATGTCACAAAGTTCCTTTACCGCCAGCTCAGCAGCCTCCCTGATGACTTCTTCAAGCTTGTCATCACGCATCTGCTCTTCATGAATCTGTGCAATGTGTTCAAAAGCAAAGAAATCCATTGCGTCGGGTTCAGCGGCCAGGCTGTAGCGATCTTTCATGACGCGGGCGGCGCTCACATATTCATCAAGGAGCTCCCAATCGATTTTCAGGCTTCTTTTTATGAGCGCGTCACTGTTTACAGTAAGAAACAGTTCTACTCTTCCGCGCTGTATATGCTGCAATATGATTTGTTTCAGCTTATCCTCTACATATAGCAAAGGCCTTGGCAGACGGGCGGTCACTTCTTTGAACCGGTAATTGACGGATTTCAACTCAACGGTTGCCGAAAGATCGCCTTTTGTGCTGCTTGCGCTGCCGAAGCCTGTCATACTCCGTATCATATGAAACACCCAATTCTTTCCCATTATCAAAATAAAAGGGCAATAGACATGCTATTACCCCTAAGATTATATCATATGGAATTATTTTTTTCTTGTCAAAAGTGAACCCGCCAGCAAAAAAGTAGGTATGCCCGACATGCCGAGAATCAGCATCCAATCGCCCGGCGTAATCGGCACAGTTTTGAAAATAGGCTGCAGCGGCGGATAATAGATGACGATGGCCATCAGGAAAACAGAAGAAACGATGGCGCCGAGCAGATAGATATTTTCAAACGGATTACGGGAGAAAACAGACGTTTCGCTCCGGCAGTCAAATACGTGTATAAGCTGAGCCAGAACAAGAGTCGCGAATGCGACGGTCTGTGCATACGGGAGATTTTCAGGGTTGCGGTGATACACGACGATAAACGCTAAAATGGTTGCGGCTCCGATTAAAAATCCTCTTGAGATGACTTTCCAGCCCAGTTTTCTCGCAAATACCCCTTCTTTCTGATGCCGCGGCTTCCGCCTCATCAGGTCATCTTCCGGCTGATCCATACCGAGCGCCATAGCCGGCAGCCCGTCAGTGACTAAGTTCACCCACAATATCTGAATCGGAACGAGCGGCAGCGGCAGAGCGAGAAGCATCGCAAACAGCATGACTAAAATCTCACCGACGTTGGAGGCGAGTAAATACCGGACGAATTTTCTTATATTTTCATAGATATTTCTCCCCTCTTTTATGGCTGATTTAATCGTAGCGAAGTTATCATCTACCAGAATGAGAGAGGACGCTTCCTTTGCCACATCCGTTCCCGTCACGCCCATGGCAACGCCGATATCAGCCTGCTTTATGGCCGGGGCGTCATTTACTCCGTCTCCTGTCATGGCGACGACGTGTCCGTTTTCCTGAAACGCTTTGACGATTTTCAATTTATGTTCAGGTGATACGCGTGCGAATACGTAAATATCATCGACCGTCTCCGTAAGCTCTTTTTCAGAAAGCTTATTCAGCGTTTTTCCGTCCATCACACGCCCTTTTTTCGGAAGAAGCCGCAAATCTTTCGCGATCGCCTTTGCCGTTTCGACGTGATCACCGGTAATCATCACCGTTTTAATGCCTGCTTCACGGCATTCTTTAATGGCCTGTCTGACCTCCGGACGGGGCGGATCAATCATGCCGGACAGGCCGAGTATCGTCAGGTTCTTTTCCGCCTGCTCCATTGTCGGCTTTTCACCCGGATTTAACGGTTTATAAGCAATCGCGATCGTCCGGAGGGCTTGCGACGCCAGTTCTTTCAAGACCGCTTCTGCCTCAGCTTTCTTTTCTTCTGAAAACGGCGCACTTCTGCCGCCGTGCATCATATGTGACGAGCGTTCAATCAGCACATCAGGCGCTCCTTTGGTGATGACGAACCGCTTTTTTTCCTTATCTTCGGCGATAACGGTCATCATTTTGCGGACGGAGTCAAACGGAAACTCGGCAACAACCCGGTATTGTTCACTGAGCCAGTCGTTTGAATAGCCGCCTTTTCTCGCGGCCGTCAGCAGCGCTCCTTCTGTCGGATCGCCGTCAAGCACATAATGACCGTCTTTCAGTTCTATTTCGGACGTATTGCATAATGCGCCGAAAACCAGCATCTGTTCAAGCATCTTCTCATCTTTCGGCTTGATTTCCCGCTCATCGCGTGTAAAAACTCCCGCCGGCTCATAGCCGATACCTGACACTTTAAATGTTTTTCCCCCTGACCACATATGGGTGACGGTCATTTTGTTTTGTGTCAGCGTGCCGGTTTTATCAGAACAAATGACAGAGGCGCAGCCCAATGTTTCAACTGCCGGGAGCTTTCTGACAATTGATTTTTGTTTGATCATGCGCTGAACGCCGATTGATAATGCCACCGTAACAATGGCGGGAAGCCCTTCCGGAATCGCTGCGACGGCCAATGACACCCCGGCCAAGAACATGCTGTAAAGCTCATGTCCCTGTAAGACGCCGACTGCAACGACCAATACCGTCAAAAGCAGCGCGATGATAATCAAGATTTTGCCGAGCTCTTCCAGTCTTCGCTGCAGCGGTGTTGAAAGGTTGCCGGCGGATTCCAGCATATCGGCGATTTTCCCCATTGCCGTATTCATTCCTGTACCGACGACGACGCCGACACCGCTGCCGCGCGTTACGATCGTCCCCATAAACGCCATATTGTTGATATCGCCTAAAGAAACATCCGGCTTTCTCAGCTTATCAGCTTGTTTGACAACCGGGATCGATTCCCCGGTCAGCGCCGATTCTTCGATTTCAAGGCTCTTCGCTTCAACGATCCGGACATCAGCGCCGATCCGGTCGCCGCTTGAAAATTTCACGATATCGCCGGGAACGAGCTCCTTGGACTGAATTTTCTTCCAGCTCCCGTCCCGCAATGCTGACACATACGGCGTTGACAGCTCTTTTAATGCATGTAAAGACTTCTCCGCCCGTCTCTCCTGAAAAAAACCGAGCACCCCATTGACAAATACAATCGCCATAATCGCCACGGCATCTACATATTCGCCTAAAAACCCGGAAATTAAGGTTGCCACAAGCAGCACGAGCACCATAAAATCTTTAAATTGGGCGAAAAACACGACGATCGCCGGTGTCCTCTTACCCTCCTGAAGCTCGTTCGGTCCGTGCTTTTCAAGGCGTTTTTTCACCTCTTTTTCGGTCAATCCCTGTTTAATGGACGTATTTGTTGCTTTCAGCAAATCGGTTTGACCCATTTCATGAAACTTCATTCTTCTCGTCCACTCCCCTGCCTCGCTTTAGAGATGTCACTCTGTAAACAAGCTTATTCTGACTCGTCCCTTTTCATGCTATAATTATCGAATGCAGGAAGAAGGAAAGGGTGTTTTATATGTCTTTTGATGGCATGTTTACATACGGAATGACACATGAATTAAACAGCCGGATCGCCGGAGGCCGGATTACGAGAGTCCACCAGCCTTTTAAGCACGATGTGATATTCCATATCCGCGCTAACGGAAAAAACCATAAATTATTATTATCGGCGCATCCGAGCTATTCACGGGTGCACGTGACAAACCAGGCCTATGAAAATCCGAGCGAGCCCCCGATGTTTTGTATGCTGCTCAGAAAGCATATAGAAGGCGGCTTTATTGAGAAAATAGAACAGGCCGGATTAGACCGGATTATGATATTCCGCATAAAAAGCAGAAATGAAATCGGCGACGAAACCGTCAGAACACTGTATGTTGAAATTATGGGGCGCCACAGCAATATTATTCTCACTGACGGAGAAGGTGCCATCATTGACGGACTGAAGCATTTATCTCCGTCGATGAACAGCTACCGGACCGTTCTGCCGGGCTATGATTACAAACTCCCTCCCGCTCAGGAAAAAATTTCGCCGCTTGCTGCGGATGAAGAGGACATTTTGCGTCATCTCAGTTTTCAGGAAGGGCGGCTTGACCAGCAGATCGTCAGACATTTCTCCGGGGTTTCTCCGCTGTTTGCAAAAGAGGCCGTTCACAGAGCGGGCCTCGCTAACAAAATAACGCTGCCGAAGACGCTGACAGAGATGTTCCGCAGCGTGAAGGACTGCAGGTTTACACCGAATATCACGACAGCAGGCGGAAAGGAATACTTTTATCTCCTGTCTCTCACGCATGTAAACGGAGAAGAGCGAACCTTTCAATCACTGAGTGAACTGTTAGACCGGTTTTATTTCGGAAAAGCAGAGCGCGACCGCGTTAAACAGCAGGCCCAGGATCTTGAGCGGTTTGTCGCAAATGAACGGAAAAAGAACGCCAACAAGATTAAAAAACTGGAAAAGACGCTGGACTACTCAGAGAACGCGAAAGAATTCCAGCTATATGGCGAGCTGCTGACGGCGAATTTGTATATGCTGAAAAAAGGCGACAAAGAAGCGAACGTCATCAATTACTATGATGAAGAGAGTCCGACGGTGACCATCCCTTTAAATCCGAACAAAACACCGTCCGAAAACGCGCAGATGTATTTTACAAAATATCAAAAAGCGAAGAATTCCGTTGAGGTTGTAAAAGAACAGATCCGCCTGGCCGAGGAGGAAATCGCTTATTTCGATCAGCTGATCCAGCAGCTTTCCTCCGCTTCCACAAAGGATATTCACGAAATAAGGGAGGAGCTTGTCGAAGGCAAATATCTGCGTCCGAAACAGCAAAGAGGACAGAAAAAACAGAAACAGCACGTTCCTGTTTTAGAGCAATATGAATCTTCGCAGGGATTGACGATCCTTGTCGGCAAAAATAATAAACAAAATGAGTACTTAACGACAAAAGCCGCCGCAAGGGATGATGTATGGTTCCACACGAAAGACATTCCGGGTTCCCACGTTGTGATTAAAAGCAGCGATCCGGATGAACAATCCATATTGGAAGCAGCTGCGATCGCCGCTTATTTTTCCAAGGCGAAAGATTCCGGCTCCGTACCGGTTGATTATACAAAAATCAGACATGTGAAAAAGCCAAACGGCGCAAAGCCCGGCTTCGTCACCTATGACAGCCAGCATACCGTATTTGTCACACCTGATGCCGATCTTGTCATACGGCTGAAAAAATAAACGCACCATCAAGCTGATACCGCACTCAGCTTGGTGGTGTTTTTTTATTACCTCATTTCTGAACATAAATGGAGACACTCTCTGGAACCGATCTTTAAAGGATGTGAACGGTTTCCCGTCAAGTAAAGATCGGCTTGGTCCTTTGTATCCGGACGGCGGTGACCCCCGTGTCAGCGTTCACATAAGCAAATTCTGAACGAAACAGCCCGCTTCCTTTTTTTGAATCATTTCTCCTCGTCTCGAAAGCAGCAAGACAGTCAGGAAAGCATAAAAAATACCCTGCCTGATGACAGACAAGGTATAGTTTTTATAGTCTTCTTCTTTTCTCAAACAATCGATCCACTTCTTCAGCCAAATCATCAGTAATCAAGGGCTCAATGTTTTCAGCCAGTCTTTTCGTATGTACCGGGCTTGCGCCGCTTGTTGATACTGATACTTCAATGCGTCCTTTGCGGATGATCTTCGGCATATACACGCTGCCCTGTTCAGCGTTGCTTACACAGTTGACCAGCTGCGTTTCAGAAGCGCTTGCGGCTATCTTCTGATTCACGCCTCGGTCATTTGTCGCGGCAATAATAAAAAAAGCGGGCGTGAGATCCTTCATTTCAATTTTCCGGGCAATCCAGCGGATGCGTCCTTCATCCGCAAGCTGTTTAATTTCAGGCAGGACATCGGGACTGATTACAGTAATATCCGCGCCTTCCGGAAGCACTGTTTTCAGCCTTCTTAAGGCAACATTGCCCCCGCCCGCGATGACAATTCTTTTTCCGCTGAGATTAATGTGAAGAGGCAGCATACTGTCCCCCCTTAAAATCAAACTGCCCGCCGGGGTTTCGAACAGCCTCTGTCACACGGTTCAAAAACGCCTGCTTAATATGCGGGTGAAAACCTAAGTATGAAGCGAGATGCACATTTCGATTGACCGTCTGAAGCTTTTGGACTTCCCGTTGAATTTCAGTCATTAAAAGCCCTGTAAACAGAAGATACGGGACGATAAAAACGGGTGCTCCGCCATCTTCTTCAAGGCCTGCAAACACTTCTTTATAGTGGGGATCACAGGCTGTTAAAAAACAAGGGATGACTTCTTTAACAGGTGTGATCGCCTCAAGTTTTCCGGCAATCTCACTGACGGCATTTTTAACCGCCGGATCTGTGCTTCCTCTGCCGATCAGCACCACTTTCGCCTGCTCAATCGGCACTCCGGTGTCCTCAATGCGATGATGCACCGCTTTGACGACTTCATCATCCACTCCGATCGGGACACCGTATGTTACTTTTATATCGGGATGCCGGGCCGCTGCACGGGCGATTTCAGCCGGAATGTCATGCTTTGCGTGGGCAGCGGTCAAGAGCAGCAGCGGCACAGCCGCGATATGAGTGGCGCCTTGTTTGACACATGCTTCAAAGCCCGCTTCAATAGACGGTTCCTGCAGTTCTAAAAAACAGATTTCCTGAATGGGAGCGTCAGCGTGCGGCATGCACCCTTTTAAAAACGCGGCCGATTCTGCCTGCGCTTTTTTCAGCCGGCTTCCGTGCCCGATGTATAAAATCGCCTGCTTCATTTACAACGCCTCGCTCAGATCCGGATTTTTCAGTTCAGATTCAAACCAGTCCAGCTTGCAGTGATAATTAACGACATCACCGATGACGATTAAGCTCGGATTTTTGATTTCTTCTTTTATCACTGTGTCTGAAAGTGTGCTGACGGTGCAGACGACTGTTTTTTGCCTGTCCGTCGTTCCCCAATGAATAAAGGCCGCCGGAGTGCCGCCGTCTCTGCCGTTTTCCAGCAGCATTCTTTCAATCTGCCGGATATTTTTAATCCCCATATAAATCACCAGCGTATCAATGCCCGTCGCCAGTGCTTTCCATTTTTCTTCAAAGTCGTCTTCTTGTTTATAATGCCCTGTAACAAATGCGACATTGGAGCTCGCCTCCCTGTGCGTCACGGGAATGCCGGCGTAAGCAGCTGCCGCGATTCCCGATGTAATGCCGGGAACGATCTCAAACGGAATGGCGTTTTGCGCGAGAGCCTCCGCTTCTTCGCCCCCGCGGCCGAAAACAAACGGGTCGCCCCCCTTGAGCCTGACCACGGTTTTTCCCTTTTTCGCATACTTCACAAGGAAACGGTTGATCGTATCCTGCTTCATAATATGAAAATCCGGGAGTTTTCCGCAGTAAATCAGATCCGCTTCTTCTCTTGCATACTGTAAAATCTCTTTGTTTACCAATCTGTCATATAGTATAACGTCCGCTTTCTGTATGGCTTTCATTGCCTTGACCGTTAATAAGTCCGGATCTCCCGGACCGGCTCCAACGATAAATACTTTCCCCATAGCATGTCTCCCCGATCCGTTTTGACATCTTCACAGAACAGCCGCGAGGCCGCACCTCAGCTATTTTACCATATCCCGCCATTAGGGAGGATATCCGGCTGATTGCGCGGCCTTTTCGGACTTATTATGCTAAGCTGTTTTTCACAAAATCAATCAGTCTGCCGGTGCATTCTTCGCGTTCATATTTTCCTGAATCAAGTACGAGCTCAGGCGCATTCGGCTCTTCATACGGTGAGTCGATTCCCGTAAAGAACGGAATTTCGCCGTTTCTGGCTTTTTTATACAAACCTTTCGGATCGCGCTTTTCACATATATCGAGGTCGCATTTCACATAGATTTCATTAAATTCGCCTTCTTCCACGAGCTCCCTCACCTGATCTCTGTCCTCACGGAACGGAGAAATAAAGGCCGTAATGACGATGGTGCCCTGCTGAACGAAAAGCTTTGCCACTTCCCCGATTCGGCGTATATTTTCCTTGCGGTCATCATCAGAAAATCCTAAGTCCTTGTTTAAGCCGTGACGGATGTTATCTCCATCAAGCACAATGACTTGATAGCCCTGTTCAAACAGCTCGCGGGCTGCGGCGTTTGCAATCGTAGATTTCCCTGAACCGCTTAAACCCGTCAGCCAGAGGATAGAGCTTTTATGCTTGTTTTTCTGCTGGTATTCTTCTT
This sequence comes from Bacillus sp. 01N42_2, assembly GCF_056399565.1. NCBI lineage: Bacteria > Bacillati > Bacillota > Bacilli > Caryophanales > Bacillaceae > Bacillus > Bacillus sp. 01N42_2. Next base: position 382,164 of record NZ_JBFTRO010000002.1, read on the forward strand.
TCGTTATTGAGGCTTCATGCCATACGATATCACGATTTGTCACTCTTTTTTCCTCCTTAAGAAACGCCTGCTTCTTCTTTCGTTTTCAGCCCTTTAATCAGCACATCGACAACTTCAGGACGGCTGAATTCCGCCGGCGGCATGACGCCGCTTCGCAGCATTTCTCTGACCTTTGTTCCCGACAGAATGACGTGGTCTTCTCTGTCATGCGGACATGTTTTGGCCGTTCCCATGTTGCCGCATTTTTGGCAGAAGAAGCTGTGCTCGAATTTCATCGGTGTAATCCCGAGCTCATCCGCTGTAAATTGATCAAACAGCTCTTGCGCTTCGTATGTTCCGTAGTAATCACCGACGCCGGCATGATCGCGGCCGACGATAAAATGCGTGCATCCGTAGTTTTTGCGGACAAGCGCGTGGAAAATGGCTTCTCTCGGCCCCGCGTACCGCATTGCCGCCAAAAATACGCCGAGGAAAACACGGTCTTTCGGATAATAATGATCGAGCAGCACCTGATAGCTTTCCATTCTGACATCCGCCGGAATGTCATCTGATTTTGTTTCACCGACGAGCGGGTTCAAAAACAGGCCGTCAACCGTCTCAAGCGCGGTTTTCTGGATATATTCGTGAGCGCGGTGAACCGGATTTCTCGTTTGGAAACCGACGATGGTTTTCCAGCCTTTTTCTTCAAAGCTTCGTCTCGTTTCAGCAGGTTCAAATGTAAACTCAGGAAACTGCTTTGACGCTTTTTTAATTAACGTGATCGGCCCGCCGACATACGTATCGCCGCGTGAAAATAGTTTTTTCACGCCTGGATGAGCGTCATCATCGGTTTTATATACGTGAACGGCTTCTTTCTGTTTATCCGGCGTATAAATATCTTCGATGTCCACTGCGCCGTATGTTTCTCCGCCGTAAGTCAGTTTTACGGTGTCTCCGACAGCAAGCTCAGCCGCTTTTTCTGAATCGACCGGAAGCGTAATCGGCAAAGACCAGACGGCCCCGGATGCCAGACGCATATTTTCAACGACTGACACGTAATCTTTTTCTGTGAAAAATCCTTCAATCGGGCTGTAGGCACCGATTCCGATCAGCTCTAAATCAGCAAACGAAATCAAATCCAGCTCAATTTCTTTTTGGACGGATGTAAGATCATACTGCTCATTCACCCGATTAACTAATGTTCCTCCGTGCGGTGCTAGACTCATAGTACATTTTCCTCCCAGTTAACAGATAAATAAACTCAGATTAATAGTTAAATGCCCCCGCCTTGTTCATGGACAGAGCGCTTCTCTTTTCGGATGGCTTTCATCAGACTGGCGGCTCCGCCAGCTGCCAAAAGCACGCTGGCCATCATAAAGATGGAATAGTAATCTCCTTTTAACAGCAGAGAGACAAGCAGATACGAAATCGACAGTGACAAAAACGGTGAAACGACCCATACTTTGAGCATCGTTTTCACGACTTCTTTATGAAAAACGTTCGGCCCGTTTTTGGCCATTCCGATACCGATGATTGATGATGATGTCACCTGCGCCAAAGGAACCGGCAGACCGAACACGGAACTGATAATGACAAGCCCGGCCCCGGTTCCGGAAAGCAGTATGCCTTCGCCGGCAGAAAATCTCGTAATCTTTTTCCCGTTGGTTTCAAGCACTCTGCGTCCTAAAAGCAGAGCGCCGAGAGCAACAAAGATGCCTCCGTACAGCGTCCCTTTGGACACGCTGAGCACGCCGGCGGCAACTAAAGGCCCTACCGCATTTGCGACGTTGTTCATTCCGGCTGAAAAAGCTTCCCAAAACCCCGCAATAAGCAGGACAATCCCCAAAACCTTCTGTTTCCGGCTCGAAATGACTCGAATATTCAGAGAACTGGATACCTTCGATACGAGAAACGTGAAACAGAACGCGACAAACGGAACGAGCACCCAAAAAATCACGATGACCAAAAGATGCTGCAGAAACAATACTTTGTACGCGACGCCGACCCCGACAATCGCCCCGACGGTGACCTCGCTCGTCGACAGCGGAATGCCGAGCACATTCGCCGTGAATAACGATAACGCCGCAGCTCCGATAATAATGCAGACAATGGTGAGCGTAATGGTCTGTTCGGGAATGATTCCGCCGCTGATCGTCTTAACGACTTCTCCGCCGCCGATAACCGCCCCTGACAGGACGCCGGCCGCGCAGATGATCAGCGCATACGTTTTCTTTTTAACGGCGCCGGACCCGTAAGCGACTCCCATTGAAGCCGCGGCTCCGCTGGCTCCGATATTCATGGCGAAAAACAGGCAGAATAAAATAGCGGCTAATTCCATTGTGCAGCTCCTTTATTCATGCAGTCCGCATTCTGTTTTCGCCATTCCGTTCCATCTGCCGCTCCGCAAGTCTTCTGCGGTAAACGCAGGTGAAGTGCACGGTTCACAGCCGATGCTCGGATAGCCCTGATCATGAAGAATGTTGTAATCCAGCTCATGCTTGGATGTATATCTCCAGATGTCTTTCCACGTCCAGTGGATCAGCGGGCATACTTTAATGGAATGAAACTTATCGTCTTTATTCAGGAAATTCGTATTCGCCCGGCTCGGCCCTTGATCGCGTCGGAGGCCGGACAGCCATGCCGGACGCCCGGCAAGCGCTTCTCTTAACGGCAGAATTTTTCTGATGAAGCAGCACTGGTTCGGTTCTCTTTCCCACAGTTTATCTCCATGAGCCTCGGCCTGTTCCTCAAGAGTAAGGCTGGGCTTTTTCAGGATGATGTTCAGTCCCGGGTAACGTTCTTTCACTTTTTCGATCGTTTCATATGTTTCTTTAAAGTGAAGTCCTGTATCGAGAAACACGATTTCCGCGTCTTTTTTCACTTTAGAAATTAAATCGATCAGGACGATTCCCTCAATCCCGAAGCTGCACGCGTAAACAAGCTGGTCTCCGTAGTGGCCGTATGCCCATTTTAAAACGGACAGCGCGCCTTTATAGGAATCGTCTTCCGGAAATGTAATCGCCGGTTCCTCCCATGTGTCATACGTTAGCATTTTTTCTTTCCTCCTCCCGGAGACAATCAAACAGCTGTTGTTTTCTGCCGGTTGTCTTATCCCTCAATCTTTTTTCATATAAAAAACTTTCAATCCAGCGGAATGAAAGACAGTGACCCGTTATAGCCCTTATCTTCAAAATGCTGTGCATTTTTCTGGATGCGGCACCTTGCATGATACGCAGGTTGCCGGGCGTCATCGGTCCAGTCCCTCAGCCGCTCTTGATAAGCTTTTTAGATTTGTACTAAATTTTAGCACAATTCTAACAGAAGTCAACCCGAGTTTTTTGATAGGAATAATAAAACAGGCCCTGAGGCCTGTTTTTATTGTCATTATTTTTTAAACCAATCTTTTGACTCGGGATTTTGTTTCCATGATTTCAGTTTCTCAATGTCATCTGAATGTATCGTTCCGTTTTCAAGCGCTACTTCAATCAGCGTGTCATAATCTGTTAACGAGTAGTACGGCAGACCCGCTTTTTTAAAGGCTTCTCTTGCTTTCGGCAGTCCGTATGTAAAAATTGAAAGGACACCGAGAACTTCCGCGCCCTCTCTTTGAAGGGCCGCCGCAGCTTCAAGCACGCTGCCGCCGGTAGAAATCAAGTCTTCAATCACGACTGTTTTTTGTCCTTTTTTAACGGCGCCTTCAATTTGATTTCCTTTGCCGTGCGCTTTCGGTTTGCTTCTGACGTAGCACATCGGAGCGCCTGTACGGTCCGCGAGAAGCGCAGCATGCGGAATGCCTGCCGTTGCCGTGCCGGCGATCATCTCCGCCTCGGGGAAATGCTCTTTCAGCAGTCTGCCGAGCCCGTCCGCCACATCATTTCTCACTTTTGGATACGACAATGTCAGACGGTTGTCACAATAAATAGGTGATAAAATGCCGCTCGCCCACGTAAACGGCTCATTCGGGCGTAAAAAGACAGCTTTAATGTGTAATAGATGTTTTGCGATAGCCTGTTTCATCGGCGAACGCCCTCCCATTCCAGTTTAATGGCTTCATATGCTTTAACGGGGTTTTCAGCTTTTGTAATTGAACGGCCCACGACAATGGCTGACGAACCGTTTTCTTTCGCAAATGACGGAGTCGCCGTCCGGACTTGATCATCAGCGGCGTCATTGGCCGTGCGGATGCCCGGCGTGACTGTCAGAAATGACGGCCGGACCGCTTCATAAATGGCTTTTGTTTCATGAACCGAACATACCACGCCGTCCAGCCCGCACTCTTCAGCCATTTTGCCGTAATGCACAACCGTTTCTAACAGCGGCTTTTGCAGCAGAAGCTCTTCCTTCGCCATCTGCTCTGAAGTGCTCGTCAGCTGGGTGACTGCGATTAATGACGGGCGTTTTTTGCCTGCCGGGGTGCCTTCTTCAAGCCCCTCAAGAGCTGCGCGCATCATGCGTCTGCCCCCTGCGGCATGTACATTGACGAGATCAACGCCGAGGCCCGCAAGCCGCTTCATCGCTTTATTGACTGTAGTCGGAATATCATGAAGCTTCAAATCTAAAAATATATCACAGTTCCGTTCTTTTAATTGATGAATGATGGCGGGTCCTTCCTGATAAAAAAGTTCCATCCCCGTTTTGACAAACAGCTTTTCCTTTTCAAACAAATCTAGAAACGCTAAAGTTTCTTCTCCTGATGCAAAATCAAGCGCGATGATGGGCAGGTTGTTTTGCATGTTTCCAGCTCCTTCCGATGCATTCACTTACAGATTGATAACCGTATTGGCGCAGCACATGAGGGAGCTGTTCAATGATTTCCGGGCAGACGAACGGATTGACGAAGTTGGCCGTCCCTACGGCAACCGCACTCGCTCCGGCGAGAAGAAATTCTAATGCATCTTCTGCGGTCTGGACGCCGCCCATCCCGATAATCGGAATTTCAACGGCCTGGCTGACTTCGTATACCATCCGGATGGCGACCGGTTTGATTGCCGGGCCTGACAGTCCGCCCGTTTTATTTGCTAAAATCGGCCGTCCCGTCTTAAGATCAAGCCTCATCCCGACGAGTGTATTAATCATCGTCAGCCCGTCAGCACCGGCCGCTTCAATCGCTTTCGCAATTTCGGTTATGTTTGCGACATTAGGAGAAAGCTTCACATACACAGGCACTGAGGAAACTTCTTTCACCGCTTTTGTCAGATCGGCCGCCATGGCGGGATCAGTTCCAAAAGCAATCCCGCCCGTTTTGACATTCGGACACGAAATGTTCAGCTCAAGCGCATGCACATTCGGCGCTTGGCTGATGCGTTCGGCCACTTCTTTATAGTCTTCCACCTGAGAACCCGCGACGTTTGCGATAATCGGCGTGTCAAACTGTTCGAGCCAAGGCAGCTCATGATTGAGCACATGCTCCAGACCGGGATTTTGCAGTCCGATGGCATTCAGCATTCCCGCGCTTGTCTCCGCCACTCTCGGTGTCGGATTTCCGAAGCGGGCTTCGTTCGTGGTGGCTTTAATCATGATGCCTCCGAGGCATGATAAATCGTAAAATCCGGCATATTCCTTCCCGAAACCGAAACATCCGGAAGCGGGGATGATCGGGTTTTTCAATTGGAGACCCGGCAGAATCACCTCTAACATTACAGCGCCACCTCCTCAGCTTTAAATACCGGCCCGTCAAGGCAGACTTTTACATACGACGTATCGCTTTCGCCCGTACGGCACACGCAGGCGAAGCAAGCCCCTATTCCGCAGCCCATCCGCTCTTCCATCGAAAGGTAAACCTCTTTATGGCCGTACTGCTGCTTCAGCGCTTTCAGCATCGGTGTCGGCCCGCAGCTGAGCAGGACATCGAATTCGAGCTGCTTTTCGCGGATGACATCGGTGACAAATCCTTTTTCTCCATATGTTCCGTCAGCCGTCGCCACGTAGGTATCTCCGTACGCGAGACATTCCTGTTCGTAAAAAACATCCTTTGCTGATTGAAACCCAAGCACGTGAATAACGTTTACGCCTTTTTCCGTCAGTCGCTTTGACAGTTCCTGCAAAGGCGGAACCCCGACTCCGCCTCCGACTAACAGCGCGGTTTTGCCGGATTCTATCCGCCGGACGGGGAATCCGTTGCCGAGAGGGCCGAGAACGTCTATCCTGCCGCCCTCTTTTTTCTCAGACAAAAGACGCGTCCCCTCACCGTCAGCTCTGTAGATAACGGATACTTCATCCGCGGCGAAATTGACGTCCGCAATGCTGAGCGGCCTTCTTAATAGCGGCGTGACCGCGTCACTTACCTTCAGATGAAGAAATTGTCCCGGCTCGGTAAAGTGCCGGACAACCTCTCCTTTCAGCACCATCTTATAAATCCGGTCGGCAATTTCTGAGTTGGATTGAACAGTCAAGTGCGCTTTCTTCATACCGTAACGGCCGCCTTTTGATTGGTTTCAGATGCAGGCATATGATCCGCCCGGAATGTCATGCTTTCCAACACCCGCAAAATGGCTTCGGCCGTATCTAAAGATGTCAGGCAGGCGACTCCGTTCTCAACGGATTCACGGCGGATTCTGAAGCCGTCTCTGGCCGGCTGTTTTCCTTTTGTCAGCGTATTGATGACAAATTGCGCTTCTCCATTTCTGATGACGTCGATGAGATTCTTCCCTTCTTCGCCGATTTTCCCGACAACCTGAGCCGGAATCTGAGCGTCTTTCAAATAAGCGGCCGTTCCTTCCGTCGCCATGATGTTATAGCCGATAGCATGGAACCGCTTCGCGATCAGAAGTCCTTCTTCTTTATCTTTATCAGCAACAGTCAACAGCACCGAGCCGTAATTCGGAATTTGAATGCCAGAGGCAATCAGCGCTTTATAGAGCGCTTTTTCAAGAGTTGAATCTTTGCCCATGACCTCTCCCGTCGACTTCATTTCAGGCCCTAATGTAATATCCACTCTTCTCAGCTTCGCGAATGAGAAGACAGGCGCTTTCACATATACCCCCTGCTGTTCAGGCTGCAGTCCCTCTTGATAGCCGAAATCAGCAAGCTTTTGGCCGAGAATGACCTTTGTCGCCAGATTCGCCATCGGGATCTTTGTGATTTTGCTTAAGAACGGCACGGTTCTGCTTGACCGCGGATTTACTTCAAGCACATACACTTCACCTTGCGACAGGACGAATTGGATGTTCAGCAAACCGACGATGTTGAGGCCTTTTGCCAAGGCTACAGTGTATTGTTCGATTTTTTTCTTAATGTCTCCGCTTAAAGACTGAGGCGGATAGACGGCGATTGAATCCCCTGAATGGACGCCGGCCCGCTCGATATGCTCCATAATTCCCGGGATGACGACTGTTTCGCCGTCAGATACGGCGTCGACTTCGATTTCTTTCCCCGTCAGATAACGGTCGATTAACACCGGATGCTGCGGGTTGATTTTGACCGCATTTTTCATATAGTGAAGCAGCTCTTCTTCGTGATAGACGATCTCCATCGCCCGTCCGCCGAGCACATATGAAGGGCGGACAAGAACCGGATAGCCGATGGATGCGGCAATTTTGACCGCTTCATTCACCGACACAGCGGTTTTTCCGAGCGGCTGCGGCACGTTCAGCGCCTCAAGCGCCTGCTCGAACTTATCCCGGTCTTCCGCACGGTCTAAATCCTCAAGTGATGTGCCGAGAATCTTGACGCCGCGGGCGCTCAATTCTTCCGCAAGATTGATCGCAGTCTGGCCGCCGAATTGGACGACGACGCCTTCCGGCTGTTCCAAATCAATGATATGCATGACATCTTCAACCGTCAGCGGTTCAAAATACAGCTTGTCTGAAATACTGAAATCAGTTGACACTGTCTCAGGGTTGTTGTTGATAATAATCGCTTCATAGCCTGCCTGCTTGATCGCCCAGACAGAGTGAACGGTCGCATAGTCAAATTCGACGCCCTGTCCGATGCGGATTGGGCCGGAGCCGAGGACGACGACGCTTTTTCTTGATGTCACTTCTGATTCATTTTCTTCCTCATATGTGCTGTAGAAGTACGGGGTTTCTGATTCGAATTCCGCCGCGCACGTATCCACCATTTTATATACAGGCTTGATGGCTGCTTCTTTTCTCATTTGGTACAGCTCTTGTTCCGGCATATTCCATTCCCGGCTGATGTATTTGTCGGAGAAACCGAGTTCCTTCGCTGTCTGCAGGACGGTGAGGCTGCCTTTTTCCGCTTTCAGCTTGGTTTCAAAAGCGACCAGCTTACAGAGCTTGTGCAAAAAGAAGACGTCAATTGCGGAAAACTCATGAAGCTGTTCGACTGTGTAGCCTCTTCTGAACGCTTCTGCAAGGTAAAACAGCCGTTCATCTCCGGCCTTTCTGATCCGTTTTTCCAAAAGTCCGTCAGAAATTTCTTCCGCATCCTTCAGTTCCAGGTGATAGACATCAGCTTCCAATGAGCGGACCGCCTTTAACAGCGATTCTTCAAGGGTGCGTCCGATAGCCATGACCTCTCCGGTGGCTTTCATCTGCGTTCCGAGTCTGCGGTTTGCCGACTCAAATTTATCAAACGGCCAGCGCGGGATTTTTGACACGACATAGTCAAGCGCAGGCTCAAAAGCCGCATATGTTTTTCCCGTTACGGGGTTCATCATTTCATCAAGAGAAAGCCCGACTGCGATTTTCGCCGCAAGCTTTGCGATTGGGTAACCTGTCGCTTTTGAAGCGAGGGCGGATGAGCGGCTCACCCGCGGATTCACTTCGATAATGTAATATTGGAAGCTGTCGGGATCGAGCGCGAGCTGAACATTACAGCCGCCTTCTATGCCGAGCGCGCGGATCAGCTTTAATGAAACATTGCGCAAAAGCTGGTATTCCCGGTCGCTCAGCGTCTGGCTCGGAGCAACGACGATGCTGTCGCCCGTATGGATGCCGACCGGGTCGATATTTTCCATATTGCAGACGACGATCGCGTGATCTCTGCTGTCTCTCATGACTTCATATTCGATCTCTTTGTAGCCGGCGATGCTTTTTTCCAATAGGCATTGATGGACGGGGCTTAGTTTTAATCCGTTTTCGACGATCTCTTTCAGCTCCGCTTCATTCGAGCAGATGCCTCCTCCCGTTCCGCCTAATGTGTAAGCGGGGCGCACGATAACCGGAAACCCGATCCGGCCGACAAATTCCTCAGCTTCCTGCAAAGTGCGGATAATCTCGCTTTCCGGCACCGGTTCATTCAGCTCATTCATCAGTGTACGGAATAAGTCGCGATCTTCCGCCTGCTGGATGGCGGACAGTTTTGTGCCGAGCACTTCCACTCCGCATTCCTCGAGAACCCCGAGTTCAGACAGCTCGACGGCAAGATTCAGTCCGGTCTGCCCTCCGAGGGTCGGCAGGATGGCATCCGGCCGCTCTTTTCTGATGATACGCGTGAGAAATTCCGTCGTCAGCGGTTCGATGTATACCCGGTCGGCCATTTCCGTATCCGTCATAATCGTTGCCGGATTTGAGTTGACGAGAATGACTTCATAGCCTTCTTCCTTTAAAGCGAGACACGCCTGTGTGCCCGCATAATCAAATTCCGCCGCCTGTCCGATAATAATCGGGCCTGATCCGATCACTAAAATCTTTTTAATATCTACGCGTTTTGGCATACCGCTTCCCCTTCTTTCTCAGTTGTTTCGATCAAGTCAATGAATCTGTCAAATAAATGATTGGCATCTTCCGGCCCCGGTGAAGCTTCGGGGTGGTACTGAACCGTAAATGCCGGCAATGTTTTATGCTTGAGGCCTTCGATCGTTTGGTCATTGATCGCAATGTGCGTCACTTCAAGCTCCGTCTCATCTATAGAAGAAACTGTATATCCGTGGTTTTGAGCGGTTAAAGCGACTTTCCCTGTCGCAAGCTCTTTAACCGGATGGTTGGAGCCCCTGTGTCCGAATTTCATTTTTTCCGTATCCGCTCCTGATGCCAGCGCAAATAATTGATGGCCGAGACAGATTCCGAATAACGGCACCTTCCCGAGTATGCCTTTTATCATCTCAATCGCTTCCGGCACATCTTTCGGATCTCCGGGTCCGTTAGATAGCATGATGCCGTCCGGCTTCAGCTGGAGCACTTCTTCCGCCGTTACATTGTACGGCACAACGATGACATCACATTTTCGTTTGTTTAATTCTCTTAAAATGCCGTGCTTCATGCCGAAATCAACGAGTACGATGCGTTTGCCGCGGCCCGGACTCGGATAAGCCGTTTTCGCCGATACTTGAGCGACTTGATTTCTCGGCAGTTCCGTTTCTTTCAGACGTGCCAGAACCGCTTCGACATCCTCCTCGCAAGATGCAAATGTTCCTTTTAATGCACCGGCCGTGCGGATCATTCTTGTGAGCTTTCGCGTGTCAATCCCTTGTAAGCCGGGGATATTTTTCATTTTTAAATACTCGTCAAGCGTGTAAGCAGATCTCCAGTTGGAAGGCAGCTCGCACAGTTCTTTTACGATCAGCCCTTTTACAAAAGGAGTGATGGATTCAAAGTCATCTCTGTTAATCCCGTAGTTGCCGATCAGAGGATACGTCAGTGTCACGATCTGCCCGCAGTAGGAAGGGTCTGATAAAATTTCCTGATAACCGGTCATTCCCGTGTTGAATACGACTTCACCCGCGGTATGCTCCAGGCTCCCGAATGCTTCACCCTCAAATACCGCTCCATTTTCCAGCACTAGTCTTCTTTTCATTTGACGAGTCTCCCTTCTTCATATGCAAGCTTACCGGCAGCCATCGTTGCAACAGGCCAGCCGAAGCACTTCATCTTGTTGAATGGCGTATTTTTTCCTTTAGATAAAAATGTATCTTTGTCAATGGCCGCTTCTTTTTCCAGATCAATCAGGGTGATGTCAGCCGGTGCGCCTGGTGCAAGCGTTCCGTACGGAAGACCGAACGCTTCGCAAGGTTTTGTTGTCATGAAATCAACCAGCTGCTTCAGCGTCCACGTCCCGTTTTTCACAAAATGTGTGTACAGAAGCGGAAAGGCTGTTTCTAAACCGACGATACCGAAAGGCGCAAGCTTCATGTCCGTGTTTTTCTCTTCTTCTGTATGCGGCGCATGGTCAGTGGCGATGAAATCAATCGTGCCGTCTAAAAGCCCTTCGATCAGCGCCGCTCTGTCCTCTTTGCTGCGAAGCGGCGGATTCATTTTAAAATTGGTATCAAGTCCCGGGATATCTTCGTCACAAAGCAGCAGGTGGTGCGGCGACACTTCGGCTGTCACGCGGATTCCCGCTTTTTTTGCGTCTCTTACGGTTCTGACGGATTCTTTCGTGCTGATATGACACACATGGTAATGGCAGCCCGCCGCTTCCGCCAGAAGCACGTCACGGGCGATATGTACCGCTTCACAAATGGAAGGTATACCGTTCAGGCCGTTCGCTTTTGAAAAAGAGCCTTCATGCACGCTTCCGCCGTAAATAAGTGAGTTATCCTCACAATGAGCGACAATCGCTTTATTTATTGAAGCCGCCCGTTTCATGGCTTCATACATCATTCCGGCCGTCTGAACGCCGACGCCGTCATCGGTAAAGGCGAATGCGCCCGCTTCATGAAGCGCCTTAAAATCTGTCATTTCTTGGCCGGTTTGTCTGACCGTAATGGATGCGTAAGGAAGAACTCTGACAGATGAGGTTTCTTTGATCCGGTTTTGCAGCCATTCCATCTGCTCTTTCGTATCCGGCACGGGTCTTGTATTCGGCATGGCGGCGACTGTGGTAAAACCGCCGCGCGCCGCAGCTTTAGAGCCAGTTTCAATGGTTTCTTTTTTCTCGCCGCCCGGTTCTCTGAAGTGCACATGAAGGTCCACGAGTCCCGGTGAGACGAACAGTCCGTCAGCGTCAATCACCGTTTCTCCGTCTTGCGCGGTCAGAATGCCGGTTTCCGCAATGATTTCTCCTGTTACCCGGATATCCTGTTTCACTTTTTCTCCCTGTTCATTTAGCATCCAGCCGTTTTTAATGAGATAAGACATAAGCCGCTTCTCCCCTTTTCGCATTGGTTTGCAGTGCTCTTTTTAAGACTGCCATTCTGATATACACACCATTTTCCATTTGTTTAAAGATTCTTGATTTTTCGCATTCTACTAATGTTGTGTCAATTTCGACTCCTCTGTTTACCGGTGCGGGGTGCATGATAATGGCATGCCGCTTCATGCTTTCCGCCCGCTTTGCGGTCAGCCCGTATGCTTCCAGGTAGCCTTTTTGGTCGGCTTCTGTCTGGTGCCTTTCATTTTGGATGCGGAGCAGCATGACGACATCTGAAGCTTGTATGGCTTCATCCGTCTGTACACAGGTGCCGAAGGCGTTTTTCTCATCCTGCCATTGCGGCGGCCCTGAAAACAGCACGCGTGCGCCGAGCCTTGTCAGCACCTCGGCATTTGACCTTGCCACCCTGCTGTGTTTGATATCGCCATGAATGGAAACCGTCAGACCCTGAAAGGTCTCAAATTCCTCTTGAATCGTCATTAAATCGAGCAATGACTGAGTCGGATGCTGGCCGCAGCCGTCGCCTGCGTTTAAGATCGGAATATTGACTCTGTCTATCAGATCTTTGTAATATTCATCCGTGCTGTGCCTGATGACGCAGGCGTCCGCTCCGATTGATTCCAGTGTTCTGACCGTGTCGTATAAGGACTCGCCTTTTTGAACGCTTGTGCTCGTGCCGTCTAAGCTGAGCACGTTCATTCCGAGTTTCTTTTCCGCCACTTCAAAGCTGAACCGCGTTCTCGTGCTCGGTTCAAAAAACAGATTCGCAACGAATTTTCCCGCGAGATCAGGGCGGACTGTACCCTCTTTTATCGCTTTTGCCTCACGCAGCAGTTCTGTAATTTCAGCCGCGCTCAGTTCAGACATCGCCGTTAAATGATTCATGTTTTTTCTCCTCCGTTTCCGCTTGAAGGCCGTAAAAAACACCCCGGTCTATAGACTCGGGGTGCGGTTAAAGAGAGAAGCGGCGTACAGCTTCTTCCCGTTATAACCCTTCCAAGCCTCTCTGGACTTTCTTTAAAAGGTTTACATATGATTTTGTTTTTCCGTTACGTCCGTGTCTTCGTCATTTGTGTGCGGCAGGACAAGGTTCAGAATGACTCCGACGATTGCCGCAAGCGCCATGCCGGATATTTGAAACCCGCCTTTTGATACTTGAATGAACGCACCGCCGACGCCGATCACGAGGATGACGGATGTGATAATTAAATTTCGCTTGTTTTCATAATCAATGTTGTTGTCAATCAGCATTCTCAAGCCGCTGGAGGCGATGATTCCGAAGAGCAGGAAGGAAACGCCTCCCATAACCGCTGACGGAACAGAGCTGATCAGCGCCGAAACTTTGCCGATAAATCCGAAGCACAGCGCAATCACGCCGGCGCCGCCGATGACAAAGACGCTGAACACTCTTGTAATTGCCAGTACTCCGATGTTCTCGCCGTATGTCGTCGTCGGCGGGCCGCCGATTAACGAAGCGATGATCGTCGCAACACTGTCCCCCATTATGGAGCGGTGCAGTCCCGGCTTTTTAATGAAATCCTGCCCGACAACTTTACTCAGCACCATTTGATGGCCGATATGTTCTGACATCGTCACGAAAGCGACCGGCACCATCGCAGCCGCAATGCCCAACGTCACTGACGGCGTATAGTCTTTGAAAGGGATGATAAATTCAGGAACGGCGAACCATTTTGCATCAATGACCGGCTGGAAATTGACGATGCCCTGCGTCAGTGCAAACAGATAGCCGCCTATAATGCCGATCAATACCGGAATCAGGCTTAAAAATCCCCGTAAAAAGATGGCGCAGATAATGGTGATGGCCAAAGTGACGCCGGCTACACTGAAATGTTTCAGGCTGTAGACGAGTTCCTTCGCATTCGGATCGGCATACATTGCCATATTGACGGCTGTACTCGCCAATCCGAGGCCGATGACGATGATGACCGGTCCGACGACCACCGGCGGCAGCAGCTTCATCAGCCACCCCGTTCCAAGCTGCCTGATGAGCAGTGCGATCAGGCCGTACACAATTCCCGCCAGGAAGGCGCCGACCATGGCAGCCCCCGGCCCTCCCGCCGCTTTCACCAAGATAATCGGTGAAATAAAAGCGAATGATGAGCCGAGATAAGCGGGAATCCGGCCTTTTGTCACCAAGAGATAGGCGAGTGTCCCGATTCCGCTCGTGACAAGCGCCACTGCCGGGCTCATTCCGACCAGTTTCGGCACGAGTATGGTTGAGCCGAACATGGCGAATAAATGCTGCAGGCTGAATGACAGCCAGGACAATGGATTGGGGACGTCCCTGACTCCCAGGTTTACTTTTTTCTTACTCATGGCGTTTTCCTCCCGGTTGACTTTCAAATGGTATAAAAAAACCTCTTTGCTTACGCAAAGAGGCATACAAAACCCGGCCGCGTCGATCCGCCCGGCTTTGTGTTTTAAAATCCTCTTTGCAGACTCTCTGGAATGCATTTAAAAAGGGTGATTATTCATTTTCGTATATGGCGACCATATCAGTCTGATCAACTTCACTCAGCTGAACCATCACTTTTTCAGCTTTTGAAGTCGGGATATTTTTCCCGATATAGTCCGCTCTGATCGGCAGCTCCCGGTGCCCTCTGTCGACAAGCACGGCAAGCTGTATCGATGACGGCCGTCCGACATCAACGAGTGCATCCATCGCCGCTCTCACCGTTCGGCCGGTATAAAGCACATCATCGACCACAATAACCTTTTGGTCTGTGATATCAGCCGGAATGTCCGCACCTTTTACAAGCGGTTCCTCATTGCTCGTTTTTTTTGTGAGATCGTCACGGTAAAGGGTAATATCAATTTCTCCGACGGTGACCGGATTTCCTTCAATCTGTTCAATCCGTTCAGCCAGCCGCTTTGCTAAATAAATGCCTCTTGTTTTAATCCCTACAAGAATGCAGTCATTCATTCCTTTATTCCGTTCGATCATTTCATGGGCTATCCTTGTCAGCGCCCTTCTGATGGCCTGTTCGTCGAGAATAACAGCTTTTTGATTCACTCGTGACACCTCTCCATTCGTATATAAGAAGAAAAAACCCCTCCTGCCAGAGCATAGAGGGGTTCCTTTCCAGGACGAAGACACACACGTATCTCTTCTGTCCTTTCCGTTATCCTTCTCAGCCTCTCTGGACTGTGTTAAAGAATCTATTCAGCTTGTTTTTATTATTTCAGAAAAGAAAGTCGCTGTCAATGGCTATTTCTCAAATGTTCAATGAGTTTTTTCATATCTTCAGGAAGGGGCGCTTCAAACTCCATGTATTCGCCCGTCCGCGGATGATCAAAACCTAATATTCCGGCATGAAGCGCCTGGCCGTTGAAATCAATGGTTTTTCTCGGTCCGTACTTCGGATCGCCTGCCAAAGGAAACCCGATATATTTCATATGAACGCGGATCTGATGCGTTCTTCCGGTTTCAAGACGGCACTCTACGAGCGTGAAGTCTTGAAAACGCTCAAGCACGTGGAAATGCGTGACGGCGTTTTTGCTGCCTTCTCTTGTTACGGTCATGCTTTGACGGTCTTTCTTATCTCTTCCGATCGGAGCGTCAATCGTTCCGTCATCATGTGAAATCAACCCGTGGACAACCGCTGTGTACTTTCTCGTCACGGTTTTATTGACGAGCTGATTAACGAGTGATTCATGCGCCATATCGTTTTTGGCGACCATTAACAGGCCGGAGGTATCTTTATCAATACGATGGACGATTCCCGGGCGCATGACGCCGTTAATGCCTGAAAGATCATTGCAGTGAGCCATCAGTCCGTTTACGAGCGTCCCTGTCACATGGCCGGGCGCCGGATGTACGACCATGCCCCGCGGTTTGTTCACAACCAAGACGTCCTGA
This sequence comes from Bacillus sp. 01N42_2, assembly GCF_056399565.1. Classification (NCBI taxonomy): domain Bacteria; kingdom Bacillati; phylum Bacillota; class Bacilli; order Caryophanales; family Bacillaceae; genus Bacillus; species Bacillus sp. 01N42_2. The sequence goes on from NZ_JBFTRO010000002.1 coordinate 398,017, forward strand.
TCCTCATAGTAAATATCCAGATCCATCGGCTCTGCAAGCACGTCCAGTTCTTCCGGTTCAGGAATGGTGACGGTTACCTGATCGCCGGGCTGCATTTTGTAGTTGGCTTTGACGGATTTGCCGTTAACGGTTACCAGTCCCTCTTTCACCCATTGCTGCACCTGAGTGCGTGACCAGTTTTCTCCTGCTGCGGCCAAAAATTTATCAATCCGTTCGCTTTTTTGTTCAGGCTGAACGGTTATCTCAAATTGATTCATGTTATTGCTCCTTCTTTTTCCCGCTGTCAAACAGCATATGAATAAATAAAAGTATGACGCCGACGCACAGTGAGGAGTCCGCGATATTAAAAATCGGATAGTGATAATTCACGATGATGACGTGAATAAAATCGACTACTTCCTGGCGTGCCGCCCGGTCGATAAAGTTTCCGGCTGCACCTCCCAGCATTAAGCCGAGAGAAATTCCGAGTAACATCTGCCCTTTTGCATAACGCTGTATGTAATAAACGATTCCGATAATCACGGCGATGGTAATGACGTAGAAAAACCACATTTGGCCGGCTAAAATTCCCCATGCCGCTCCCGTGTTGCGATGAGAGGTGATATAAAGCACCTGATCGATGACAGGTATGCTTTGTCCCAATTCCATATGGCTGACGACAAGCCATTTGGTTAATTGGTCGGCAATAATAATAAAAAGAGCGATAAGATAATAAAGCACACACGTTCCTCCAGTATACAGTTACTTTTATCCTTTATGAATTTTATCAGTAAAAGATGCCGGAGTAAAGGCAGATCATAAGGGCATGAAGACAGACGCTGTCACTCATACAGCGCCTGATCATATGCATAATCTCCGGATACCCAGTATGGAAGGGTTTTCTTTTCAAATTGAGCGGGATAATAAAAATCATCAGCAGTTCTGGCCGTCGGCAATACCGCGAGCTTGTCAATCGGAATGGGGGCGCCTGTTTTTTCACAATAACCGTACGTATTGTTTTCAAACTTAGACAGGGCAAGAAGAACATCCTGAAGTTCTTCTTTTATATGATAGATCAGAGTTGCTTCTTGGTCGTTCATTGAAGGTTCAACAGATGCTGACATTTGAAAGCAAGAATATTCAAATAATCTTGATTGAAGTTCTTCTTTCATCATGAGAAGCTCCGTGTGGATTGCGGTCAGTTGATCATTCATTCATCACAACTCCTGCTCTTGATTTATAGCTTTATTGTTGCCCCCAGAGCGCCATTTGAAGCCCATAAGATTTTTCCTATCGTTCTAATCGATGACATTAGTGGCATGTAAAAAACGCCCGGCTGTCAGCCGGGCGCTTTCTCATTCATTAATTTTGATAATATTTTTCAACGATTTCCGCATTGCGCAGTGATAATGTCGGATACTTCGGATTAGCGCCGACATCTTTAGAAATCACGCGGGACCGCTCACACATCTGACCTTCCGCTTTTTCTACGGTCATTTTTCCTGTTGTGAAGCTTTGCGCGTTTTCCGGCGCTTCGCTTTCGTCTTTTACTGTCAGTTCCGAGACGATAAACAGCTGTGCGATGTTTTCTTTAATGGATGACAAGAGGTCGCGGTTTTCTTTGTTCGGATACAAAGTCAGGCTCGCTTCCAATGATCTCCCGATAATTTTTTCGTTACGGGCCATTTCCAAAGCTTTCAGCACGTCATTGCGAAGCTCCATGAAGCGGTCGAATTTTTCTTCTGTCGCTTGACTGTCCGGAACAGAGATGGTTTCCGGCATATCTGTCAGCTGCACGCTCGCCTCTTCAACAAATGATAAGTGAGACCACATTTCATCCGCCGTATGAGGGAGAATCGGTGCTGTCAGCTTCACTAACGCCAGCAGCGTTTCATAAAAGACGGTCTGCATGCTGCGGCGGTCCGGATGATCCGCATGCTCGATGTACACGACATCTTTTGCGAAATCAAGATAGAAAGAGCTGAGCTCGATCGTACAGAAATTATGAATGCTGTGATAAACAACCGCAAATTCGTATTCATCGTACGCTTTTTTCACTTTATCGATCAGCTTATTCAGCTTGATCAGCATATATTGATCCACTTCACGAAGATCTTTTACATCAACCGCATTGACGCTTGGATCGAAATCGAACAGGTTGCCGTGAAGGAAACGGAACGTGTTGCGGACTTTCCGGTATACTTCCGCGACCTGCTTCAGAATATCTTCAGAAACCGGGTGATCGGCCTGATAGTTTACGGAAGAAACCCATAAACGCAGAATTTCAGCTCCAAGCTGTTTTGCGATTTTTGTCGGCTCAATCGTATTGCCGAGTGATTTACTCATTTTACGGCCGTTTGCATCAAGTGTAAATCCGTGGCTTAATACGCCTTTATACGGCGCTTTGCCGGTGACTGCAACGGCGGTAGAAAGAGATGAGTTAAACCAGCCGCGGTATTGGTCAGAGCCTTCAAGGTATAAATCAGCCGGGCGGACGAGATCATCACGTTCCTCAAGAACGGCCTGGTGAGAAGAACCTGAATCAAACCATACATCCATAATGTCTTGCTCTTTCGTGAAGATTCCGTTCGGGCTTCCCGGATGTGTAAATCCTTCCGGCAGAAGGTCTTTTGCCTCTCTTTCAAACCAGACGTTTGAGCCGTGCTGTTTGAACAGCTCAGAAACGTGTTCAATCGTTTCGTCGGTGATGATCGGCTCACCGTTTTCAGCATAAAATACCGGGATCGGAACGCCCCAGACGCGCTGTCTTGAAATACACCAGTCGCCGCGGTCGCGCACCATGTTGTAAAGGCGCTGTTCGCCCCACTCCGGCACCCACTTCGTTTGTTTGATGGCATCAAGCAGCTCCGGTCTGAAATCTTTAATTGACGCAAACCATTGCGCTGTCGCTCTGAAGATAGTCGGTTTTTTTGTTCTCCAGTCATGCGGATAAGAGTGTGTAATAAACTCGAGCTTTAAGAGCGCGCCGTTTTCTTCAAGCTTCTCCGTGATCGGTTTATTGGCTTTATCGTAAAACATTCCTTCAAAGCCCGGCGCTTCGTCGGTCATGTTGCCTTTTTCATCGACAGGGCAAAGTACTTCTAAGCCGTACTTTTGGCCGACGATAAAGTCATCTTCCCCGTGGCCCGGAGCAGTATGAACACAGCCTGTTCCGGCATCGGTTGTAACATGGTCACCGAGCATGACGAGTGAATCTCTGCCGTACAGCGGATGTTCTGCAGTGATGTATTCTAACTCTCTGCCTTTATACGATGCGACAACTTCAGGATTTTCAAAGCCGCATGCCTCCGCTACGCTTTCGATTAATTCAGCCGCTACTACATAACGCTTGTCTCCAACCTTGATGACATTGTATTCAAGATCAGGATGAACGGAAATTCCGAGGTTGGCAGGCATTGTCCACGGTGTCGTTGTCCAGATAATAAAGCTTTCTCCGTTCTCGAGAACGCCTTTACCGTCTTTCACCTTAAATGCAACATAAATGGATGCCGAACGTTTGTCCTGATATTCAATTTCCGCTTCTGCTAAGGCAGATTCACTTGAAGGCGACCAGTTGACAGGCTTCAGGCCTTTATAAATATAGCCTCTTTTCGCCATCTCGCCGAAAACGCGGATCTGCTGCGCTTCAAATTCAGGCTGGAGCGTAACATAAGGGTTTTCCCAATCGCCTCTGACGCCGAGACGCTTGAATTGTTCGCGCTGTCTTTCGATCTGCTGCCATGCATATTCTTCGCAAAGCTTGCGGAAATCGGCTACGGACATTTCTTTCCGGTTCACTTTTTTGTTTTTTGTCAGTGCCGTTTCAATCGGCAGACCGTGCGTGTCCCATCCCGGCACATACGGGGCGTTGTAGCCGCTCATTGATTTATAGCGGACGATAAAATCTTTCAGGATTTTATTCAGGGCATGACCCATGTGGATGTCTCCGTTTGCATAAGGAGGTCCGTCATGCAGTACGAATTTCGGGCGGTCTTTCGTCCGTTCTTGAACAAGACGGTAAATATCCTGCTCCTCCCATTCTTTCTGCATGTCAGGCTCACGGTTCGGCAGATTTCCGCGCATCGGAAAATCTGTTTTCGGCATTAACAGCGTATCTTTGTAATCCATTTTCATTCCTCCACAACATTTTTCAGAAAATAAAAAAAGCCCTCTCATCCCATAAGGGACGAGAAAGCTTATCTCGCGGTACCACCCTTTTAGAAAAAACGATCATCCGTCTTTTCCTCTCGAACATCGTAACGTGATGGAACGTCCTTTCCTACTCTCGGTTCAGAAAGGAAACTAAAGGGCTGATCTGCATGATTCCGGCCATCCCGGGCTTTCACCTTCCCCGGTTCGCTTTATGGCCCGCTTTGAGTCATGCCGGTCCCTTTCATCGTCTTTTCATCTGAATTTATGAACGTATTATATTCGAACGGGCCGGAGAATGTCAAGAAAATCTGAAAATTATTCTTTTTCCTCAAATACCGCGTCGACTTCGTATTCTAACAGATGATCCCAATCATCGTTTTTCAGCAGGTCGAGCTGCGCCTCAATCAGCATTTGGAAACGCGTTCTGAACACTTTAGACTGTTTTTTCAGCTCTTCAATTTCCATTGCGATTTTTCTTGATTTGGAAAGCGACTCATTGATGATTCGATCAGCATTTTTTTCTGCTTCACGGACGATCAGCTTCGCCTCTTTCTGCGAATTGCGCTTTACGTCTTCTGCCGCTTCTTGAGCTACGAGAATTGACTTATTCAGCGTTTCTTCAATATTGGCAAAGTGGCCGATTTTTTCATCCAGCTCGTTCACTTTCGCCTCAAGCTCCGTTTTTTTACGGAGTGCGATTTCGTAATCTTTTCTGACCTGCATTAAAAATTCATTTACTTCATCTTCATCATATCCGCGAAAACCTTTTGTAAACGTTTTGTTATGGATATCATTCGGCGTTAATGGCATATTGCCACCTCCATTTTACATTTCAGTACGGTTATCTAGTTCACATTATAAAACAAATACGGCCATAGATGGAGAAAAAATCTGAAAAAACGACTCATTTTTGCCGTTCGAATGTGACTTTCCATTTGTCTTTTTTCGTTTTTCCGTCTACTTTTGTCAAACTGCATCGTCCGAAGCCCCGAATCGAGAGCATGTCCCCTTCAGCAACCTGATAGGACGGATCCTCAACGGCTTTCCAATTCACCTTAACGAGCCCGTTCTTCACAAGGGTCTGCGCTTTCTGCCGGGATTGCCTGCTCATCGAAGCGCAGACAGCGTCGAGGCGCAATGAAGAAACCGTGTCATCCCTTATTTCGACATCTGAAGCGGGAATGTGAAGGGCCGAAAGCTCGATTTTCTCAAGCTTTACCGGCGCTTTGCCCGCTTTGGTCAGCTGAGTGCCGACAAAATCGGCGATTTCACCGGAAACGATAAGCTGCACGGCCTCCTCTGAGAAAATCAGATCGCCGTATTTCTGCCGCTTTAAGCCGATCCCCATTAATGATCCGAGAAGAGAGCGGTGATCGATGTTGACGAATTTTTCAGCGTATTGAACGTCAAAGGCCTGAAGCTCAAAATCATCTTGTCCAGGTTCCATATATTCAGGGTATAAAATCGCGCGTTTGCGCTCAGCTCTGTCATATCCCCCGAAAAAGGCAAGACCGCACGTATCGCCGATGACGGCTTTTACAATCACCTGTTCCCGCGGATCTAAGAAATCGGTCAGCTTCATCCGATATTGGTCCAGGACAATCTCTTTCCATTCAAGCGCCTGGTCGATAAAAGGCCGCTCGTCGTGTCTGAAGTGCTGGTAAATATCGCTCATGTTCTTTCCTTTCTATGTAAAGAGGCTTGGCTGGTGCCAAGCCCGTATCAAACTGTCGCATTCAAGTATACATTGCGATCATGCGGTATAGGCCCCAAAGTCCCGTCGTGGCAAACCGAAGCACGATAATCGCTACAATCGGGGATATATCCAGCATGGCAATGGGCGGAATGATCCTTCTGAACGGCTCTAAATACGGTTCGCAAATCGATGCGAGAAACCGTCCGACCGCCGTTTCTCTCGTACTCGGCACCCATGACATAAAGATGTAGATAATCAGGGCAAACGAGTAGATGTAAATTAAATAACTCAGAACGGAAAAAATTTGATAAAGAATCATCCTGCTTTACCACCTCTGATGTTCGTCTTCATTTATAAGCTCCGAAATCGTGCCGGAAACATCGACATTATCAGGCGTGCACAGAAAAATATCCGAACCGATTCTTTGAATGTCGCCGCCGATGGCATAGACGGTTCCGCTTAAAAAGTCGACGATTCTTTTTGCCTGATCATGCTGGATGCGCTGAAGATTGACGACAACCGCCCGCCTGTTCTTTAAATGATCGGCGATTTCCTGCGCTTCCGCATATACACGCGGTTCACTCAACACCACTTTAGAGGATTTCTGAACACTTTGCAAGCTTACTACGTTCTGTTTGCCCGCAGGCTTCTGAGCGTAGGCATTCTGTTTATCTTTCTGCTGTTCATGCTCTTCCGGACGATCCTGCTCCGTTTCAATGTATTCGTATTCGTACTCCTCCTCATCCATCGAGAAAAAGTTTTTCAGTTTATTTTTCATGCTCATTTGTTTACACCCCCCGTTTCATTTCCGACTAATGAAGAGCCGATTCTGATAAAAGTAGCGCCCTCTTCAACAGCGATTTCATAATCATTTGACATGCCCATTGACAGTTCCCGGCACGGTGCGTTTGTCTGGTCCAGCTTCTGCACCTGGTCCCTCAGATCACGCAATTGCTGGAAACAGGCTCTGATCGTTTCTGTATCGTCTGTCAGGGGAGCCATCGTCATCAGGCCCTCTACAGAAATGTTTCTAAACTCAGAAAGCTCTCTGATAAAGGGAATGACCTCCTCTGTTTTCAAACCGTGCTTAGACGGCTCAAGCGAAGTATTCACCTGCACAAAACAGCGAACCGCATGCTGCGCCCGTTTTTCAATTTCTTTAGCTAATGACAGTCTGTCTAAGGAATGTATATAAGATACACGGTCAACGACGGCCTTCACCTTTCTGGACTGAAGACTGCCGATAAAGTGCCACACGGGGCTGCCTTTAATGACATCCTGCTTACGGATAAGCTCGGCATCCCGGTTTTCTCCCAGACTTGTAATACCGGCATCCACGGCCTCTTGAGCCCTTTCGGCTGATACGTATTTTGTAACCGCGATGACAGTTACATCTTCGGGGCTTCGGCCCGATCTGTTACATGCTTCGTTTATTCTTTCGTTTATATGTCGTAATTGATCAGCAACACGCAAGATAACTTATGCCTCCTTCATTCCGATAAAGGACATCATGCGTCCCGTTTTTCCTTTGTCGCGGCGATGTGAAAAGAATAGTTCACGCTCTTGTTCGGTGCATAAACCGCTGACTGAAATGTTTTCTTCCGGAATGCCGCAATGTATCAGAAGAAGGCGGTTGACCTCTTTTAAATCAAGCTGATACCGGCCTTTTTCCGTTTCGCGTATGGCGGATTCTGCGGAAAACGGCAGCGCCCGGACTTCATTGATGACGCGGTCGTCGACGGTATAGCTGTCCGCGCTGATGGACGGACCGATGACGGCCTGAATATCTGTTAAGCGGGAGCCTTCTTCGGTTACCCAGCGTTCCGTCATGATGCGCCCGATTTGTCTGACCGTCCCATTCCATCCGGCATGGGCAGCGCCGATCATTGATTTCACCGGGTCATAAAAATACAAAGGCACACAGTCTGCAAAACACAGGGCCAAAAAAAGATTTGTATCTTTCGTATAGAGCCCGTCCGTCCCGCGGAATGCGGAGGAATAGTCTCTCGCCCCTTTTCCTTTATCTCCCGCTGTCACGCATCGGACGCGGTTTTCATGTGTCTGATCGGCGAATACCCAGGAATCCAGATCAGTACCGCATAAGGACGCTATGATTTCACGGTTTTTCACAACATCATGAGCTTCGTCCCGGACGTGCAATCCGGTATTTAATGACTCATACGGAGGATTGCTGACACCGCCGTTTTTCGTTGTGAATCCGGCGATGACCTTTGTGTTATGCTGATTCACACGGTTCCAGTCTTCTATCATGAGTGCCGAGGGGGTGGTAAAACTAAACGGGTGATATGTATTCATGAAGATCCAACCTTTCGACAAACATTAAAAAGCGAATTTCCCACTCATTTTAACACAATTTTAAGCATACGTTTAGCGGCTGATTGAAAAATGAGATAAATAAATGTGCCGGAAACATTGAGATTTCCGGCTTTTTACAAGTAAAGGGAGGATTATGCTCCCCCCTTTGGTTCGTTTACACGCACTAAGATGACATCTTCCCCAATTTTAACTATATTTCGCCAAGGAATGATCATTTCCTCTTCTTTTCCGAAAAAACCGAGAACTTTTCCGCTGCCGCCTAAAATAATCGCCTGAATTTTTCCCGTTGTCACGTTAATATCAATATCACCGATGCTTCCGAGTTTTTTTCCGTTCGACACGTTGACTACATCTTTTATTTGAAATTCAGATATGCTGATCATTTGTATCACGCCCTTTGCCCGTTCTTTTTCCTATTATATGAGCGGCCGGGCTGAACCTTGTCACATCGGGCAATCTTTTTTGCGGCTGCACCAGGTGTGGATAAATCTCAGCATGATTTTCGTATAGTCCATCAGCTCATCGACGGACACTTCTTCGTTTACGGAATGGGCGTTTTTTAAATCGCCGGGTCCGTATATGACGCTCGGAATCCCGGCATGATAAAGCCATCCTCCGTCTGTTACGGTTTGGGAAACATCAATGACGGGCTCCTGTTGTTTGACGGCTGAGTGCGATTCCGCCAGAACAGAAACGGCCGGATGGTCCGGGTCGATTTCCAGCGCCGGGAACACCTCTCCTCTGTCTTCAATCATGGAAGACCCGCCCCATTTGAATACCGGCCTGTTTTCCCTGAGCCACAGATCACCGTCAGAGACACGATTGATATAGTCTTCGATTTCTGCCGCAGCTTGTTCGTGCGTTTCGTTCGGGTAAAAGTGGACAGTAATCCATAATCGGCATTCATCGGCGACAAACGCTGCGTGCCTTCCCCCTTCAATAACGGCGGGGTTGATCGTATTGGTGCCTGGCGCAAAGCCGGGATAGCTTTTCGTTACTGCCCAGTGGCGTTCCAGCTCTCCCAAGGCAGTGATGATTTTCGCCATTTTTTCGATTGCGCTCGCTCCGAATGTGCCTCCGCCCGCATGAATCATATTGCGCCTCATGCCGTCATGAAATGTTTGTTTGCTTTTCAATTCTATCCAGCCGGTGATGACTCCGCCCTGCCCTTGAATATGCAGGCTGCTCGTATCCGCGACAACCGCAAAATCCGCGTGATAGCCGGGTTTGCAGCATTCCAGCGTCCCCGCCTCGCCGACTTCTTCTCCGATCACAGACTGTACAATGAGGTCGCCCGCAAGCTCAATGCCTGCATCATGTATCAGCTTCAGAGAAAATAGAACACACGCCAATCCGCCTTTCATATCAGCGGCGCCTCTTCCGATCAGCATGCCGGCTTTAACGAGCGGCTGAAACGGGTCAGAGTCCCAGTCTTCATCCCTGACTTCGGCTACGTCAATGTGTCCGTTTAAAATCAGGCTTTGATGCCCGCTTGAATCTGTCCCTTTTAAAACACCGACTACGTTCGGATCTTCCGGGTACACATCCCACATATCGACCGAGCAGCCCATTTCTTTTAAAAATCCGGCCACCCACTTCTGAGCTTCTGCTGTATTTCTTGCAGGCGGAGCCGGTGTCGGAAAAGCAATCAACCTTTCAGCAATATGTATTAAATCGTCCCGCCGTTTATCCGCCTGCTGCAGCAGCATGTCAAGCTGGTTCATTGAACATCTCTCCTTTTGCTGTATTAAAAAACCCGTTTCATCAAATGAAACGGGTAAAAACGGATTTTCCTCCGCTTTTTTCACCGCTTCCCTCCGCCGGCATGATCCGGATCAGGTCCGTTAAGAGTTGAGACCAACGTCTCTCTCAGCTGCATGTCAGCAGCACCCCCAGGGTGAATTGATTTTATTTGACGGATGATGCCGCTTTTGCACGCGTTAAAAATGGACGGCCGTTGTTCCATAAGACATTGACAGGCATATCGAAAAACGCTGTAAGCCGCTCGTCAGAAAGCATGTCCTTGATTTTCCCGGCAGCGAACACCTCGCCTTGTTTTAAAAGCAGCGCCTGATCAAATACCGGCAGAATTTCTTCAGCATGATGAGTGACATAAAGGATGGACGGCGCATTTTCTTTTTCAGCGATCGACGTTATCGTATCCAGCAGCTGCTCTCTTGCCATAAAATCGAGACCCGTCACGGGCTCATCCAAAATCAGCAGTTCCGGATCAGCCATAAGCGCCCGCGCAATCAGCGCTCTTTGCCTTTCCCCCTGAGATAACGTTTCATACCGTCTGTCCGCGTAGCTGATGGCGCCTAAATCTTTCAGAAGACCGATCGCTTTTTCCCTCACTTGTTCACTCGGTGTTTCATAAAGCCCGATTGAAGCGTACGCGCCGCTGAGGGCGATTTCAAAAGCGGAATCCGCGGCATATAATTTGTGCTGCAGACCCGCTGAAACAAGACCGATTTTTTTTCTGAGCCTGTCACCGAGCTCTGTTTTGCCGAATTGATGACCGAGCACCTGCATCTCTCCTGAAGTGGGAAAGTAATAAGAACATAACATATTCAGCAAGGCTGTTTTTCCGGCTCCGTTCAGTCCGAACAGCACCCAATTTTCGTTTTTCTCAACGCGCCAGTTGATATCTTTCAAAATCCATTGGCCGTTTCTTTTTAATGACACATTGTCCAGCTGTAAAATCATTGCAGTTCCCCCGTTATTTGTTTCAATTTTCTTAAAACTTTTACACATTAGAATACATCACTTTTTCGCAAACGTAAACCGGCGCACGAAAAAAGCCTTTAAAACAATGTTTAAAGGCTTTCTCCGTTATTGATGGATATTCTTATTCATTTGTTTAATGGCTGCCTTTTCAAGCCTTGAGACCTGAGCTTGGGATATGCCGATTTCTTCTGCGACTTCCATTTGGGTTTTCCCCTGGAAAAAGCGCTTTCGCAAAATCATTTTTTCCCGTTCGTTCAGTCTTCTCATGCCTTCTTTCAGAGCGAGCTCCTCAATCCATTGTGTATCCTTATTGCGCTCATCGCTAATCTGGTCCATCACGTAAATCGGATCGCCGCCGTCATTATAAATCGGCTCAAACAGTGATACCGGATCTTGGATGGCGTCAAGGGCAAACACAATTTCTTCATGGGGCACTTCAAGAACTTTGGCGATTTCCTCTGCTGTCGGCTCCCTGCTTGTCTCACTGATTAACCGCTCCCTTACTTGAAGCGCTTTATATGCGATATCGCGAAGCGACCTCGAGACGCGGATCGGATTGTTATCCCGCAAATATCTGCGGATTTCTCCGATAATCATCGGTACAGCGTATGTTGAAAACTTAACATTATGGCTTAGGTCAAAATTATCAATGGATTTCATTAGTCCGATGCAGCCGACCTGAAATAAGTCATCAACATACTCTCCTCTGTTGTTAAACCTCTGAATGACGCTTAAGACAAGGCGCAGATTGCCGTTTACAAGCTTTTCCCTCGCTGAATCATCGCCCTCATCCTGCAATTGCTTAAACAGCTTTCTCATCTCTTCATTCTTGAGCACCGGTAATTTGGAGGTATCCACCCCGCAAATTTCGACTTTATTTCTTGACACGTTTTTCCCTCCCACTAGGAGCTGCTGTACAACGTTAAGTATCTCCTCGGGTGGGAAAAATATGCACCGCTATTTTACAGAAATAAACATCCGGCGCCGGCAATCCTTGCAGCAGTAAGGACCGTCAGATGGAAAAAATTTTACACCATTTTGTTAAACTCTTTTCTCAGTCTTTTAATAATCCGCTTTTCGAGCCGGGAGATATAAGATTGTGAAATCCCCATCATATCGGCTACATCTTTTTGTGTTTTTTCTTCTTCACCGACAAGCCCGAATCGCAGTTCCATGATCTGCTTTTCTCTATCATTTAATTGCTCAAGCGCTTTTTTCAAAAGTTTTTTATCCACATTGGCTTCAATGTCTTTTGTAATAATATCATCATCTGTGCCGAGCACATCCGAAAGCAGCAGTTCGTTTCCGTCCCAATCAATGTTCAGCGGTTCATCAAAGGACACCTCTGAACGGATTTTATTGTTTCGGCGCAAGTACATCAAAATTTCGTTTTCAATACATCGCGACGCGTAGGTTGCGAGTTTGATTTTCTTTTCCGGATTAAACGTGTTTACCGCTTTGATCAAACCGATTGTGCCGATGCTGATTAAGTCCTCGATATTGATGCCGGTGTTTTCGAATTTGCGGGCAATGTAAACGACAAGGCGTAAGTTTCTCTCAATCAGGATGGCCCGCGCCGCCTGATCCCCGCTCGGCAGCTTTAATAAGAGCACCTGCTCCTCTTCTTTAGACAAAGGCGGCGGCAGCGCTTCGCTTCCTCCTATGTAATATACTTCATCACTTTTCAGTCCGAGTTTCATCAGCCATTTATACCACAAATATGTCAGACGCAGCTTAAGTTTTTTCATCTTCCTCCCCCTTCTAAATACAATGCGTTTTGAGTATGATGAATAACAGACTTTTCGTCAGGATACATGCTTCACAGCCTTCCCGGTCAGCATCTTCGGGTGAACGATTCCGTCAAATTCACCGTCCGCTGATAATTGTTTCGCGCTGATGCCGATCAGGCATTTTTCACATGCAATCATCTCGTCTTTCGTTATAATCGTGACGTAATCCGGCTTTAAACAGAGTAAAAATTGATTGTCCTGGCCGACGCCCCTGTATGGAATCAGCCTCAGCTTATCCGCATGGCGGAATGAATCATCAAGCTGCTCTATCACTTCAAGCGGACTGGCAGATTTGATGATGTCCGTTTCCTTTTCACTGAGAATCGGAGCGAATTTGTCAATGTGAAGGATCATGACCGGCGTTTTTGTCAGCGGGTCATACAGCTGATTCCCGGAATCCACCAGGCCTTTTGCGCGGATTGTCTGTCCGCTGAATTCTGCCTGAACCATGACAAGTTCATCGTACTGAATGGACTTCGTCTCGATGTCTTCGATTCTCTTTTTCGAAAAAAACCATACGGCCGGAAATCCGATGACAACAAATATCCAGCTGATCGGATCGCCGAAGCCGGTCTGGCTCGTAACCATGGCGCCGTGTTTTACAATTGATTCTGTCTGCAGCAGGGAATGTACGCCGATCATTCCCCCGCCGACGAGAAAGGTCGCGAAATAAAAGGCGAACAAATTTTGAAAAAAGTACCGAAACCGTTTAAAGCCAAAAGCCGTAAGCACGATGACAACTGAAAATGCCATTTTTCCCGCCGGATGCTCTACAAAGGGAGAAACAGGCGTAAACATCAGAAGCACAATGGCTGATCCGATGAAACCGCCGGCGGCCACTCTTCTTTTTTTCACCTGGCGTTTTAAAATAAAGGCGGTTAATAAAAGCAAAAGAGAATCAAAACAAAAGTTCAACAGCCAAATGACATCCAGATAGATTTTCACATCTGACCCCTTTCCTCTTTTGTCTTACATATCTGTTTCTCTCTCTTGTTTCATAAGTATAAAGCAAGCTCTGTGGGAAAGTCTGTCAATTAATGTTGAGGGGAAAGTACAATTTTTAAGGGATAACCGTTTTATTTGTCGAGGGTCGAAGAGATTGATTTCCTATTGACCGTCTCAGCCAAAAAAGCGCTGCCGTGTCCCGGCAGCGCTCTGTTTTACTCATTGATATAAAGTTTTCCTTTTGCTGTCTGTCTCGTTTCATTTCCATAATCATCTCTTGCAATAACGTCAATTTTTGCTCCGCTTGCTTTGATGGAAGAAGTCGCCGTCCAGTAACCCTCATATCGTCCCGGAGAAATTTCTCTCAGCGGAAGCTCCGTCGCGTTTTGGGTCCCTGCCCGGGCGTTTGTCAGAGGCATACGGATCACGAATGAGGCGTCTAATTTCTTCCCGCTTGAAAAAGCGATTTTCACTGATTCTCCGGCTTTTAATTTTTTATCCGCTCCGGGAACCAATCCGGAGATGACGGGAGCGTGATAATTGACATCAATCACCGTCTTTTTCGTTGTTTTGTTACCCGCTTCGTCTGAGGCCGTGACTTTGATTTCGTTGCTGCCGTTTTCCAAAAGGATTCTTGCTTGATAAGAGCCGTCACTCACCTCGGCCTTTTTGCCGTTCACCTTCACCCATTTTAAATGGGCGTCGTAAGCTTTTCCTTTTACAGTCACCGCTTCTTTATTTGTTTTATCTCCGTTTGCCGGACTGTCAATCGTCACATCCGGCTTATCCTGATCGAGTATGACCGTGACAGGGCGTGACTCATCGGTTGATCCCTTGTCCGTCACAGATGCCGCCGTCAGCCGATTGGCATCTTTACGCAGTGTGACATCAGCCTGGAAATGGCCGTCTGCATCTGCTTTCGTTTCAGCGGCGGTTTTACCGTTATTGGTCAGGCGGACTGCGGTTCTTGGCGAAGCCGTTCCTTGCACCGTGATTGACTTCTTGTTTGTAAATGACCGGTCAACAGGCGACGTGATCTCAGGCACGGAAGCTTCGTAGTCGACTAAAGCCCTGATCATAAAGTTTCCGTCTGATTTATCGGCTTTTGACCAGCTGCCGTCGAGGTATTGCCAGTTTCTGTTCGAATATGGACTGCCGTCGTCAGATGACAGGGCAGGTGAATAAGGATCGGGTTTCGTCTGGCGGAGCACAAGATAAAAATCCTTTCCGACCTCGATTCCTTTTGAGCTGAGATCCACTTTGGTCCATTTTCCGTTTCGAAGCGCTTCAGCTTGGAACGGGCCGGCAATTTTGCTGCCCGGGCTCCCGTCAGGGCCGGATGCATCATATACTTCTGCTTGAAATTCGGTACCGCCCGGATCAGGCCAGTCCGCGCCCCAAAATTTAAAGAGGCCTCCTGTCAGCATACCGTGTTCTTTTCCGTCTTTAAGCGTCATCTTAACGGCAGATTTGCTGCCTGCCTTAAAATAGGACAGTCCGGCTTCTTCAGTCCCGTTATCATAAGCAATTTCCCCTTCATAGCCGATATACGGCTTAAGCTTGGCGTTTTTTTCAGCATCCCCTTTGATGTCAACAGAAAATTCGCTGTTGTAAAAGCCTTTTGCGGCTACTTTAATGGTGTATGAGCCTTCGTACGCCCGAAGCGAATATTCACCCTTGTCATTTGTCACCGCAGGCTCAATTGCAGCGTCCTCCACTACATAAAGCGCGGCCCCTTCCACCGGTTCGCCTGTCGACTGATTGGTGATGGTTCCTTTTAGCGTGCCGGACGGCATTTGTTCCAGTGTAAAGTCTGCCTGTGCGGTTTTGTCTGCTTGAACAGAAACTTGTTTTGCAGCGGGTTTAAATCCGTATGCCTCGGCTTTCAGCGTATAGTTTCCCGCTTTATGAGACAGGCTGTAGCTTCCGGTTGCGGGGTCGGAATACACGGATTTCCCCGTCTCGGCGACACTGATTTGCGCTCTGAGCGGCAGGAGATTCGTTTCACGTTTCACCGGTTTTCCGGATGATTTCACCGCCGGTTTGGCCAGTTTCGGACTGACGGCTTTTTTCTTCAGATGTCCGGGCGGTGTTTGTCTATTGTGTTTGCTTTTTTTGGCCGCCTTGCCGAGAGGGCTGCTTGAAAGCCGGACGTCATCAATATACCATCCGTCTTCATTGAGTACTTCGTCTGACTGCATATTAAACATAAGCTTTATATTTTGGCCTTTATACGCGGATAAGTCTGCTTCTTCATCATTCCATCCTGCGGAGTCACCATTGTAAACAGCTGCCTGCTCCCAATTCGATTTTCCTTCCGGCAGAACGAACACGTACCCGTAATCAAAAAATTCTTCGAGCTTGTGCCAGCTTTTAAATTGCAAAAACAACCGTCCTGAATCTGGAACCTGGATCGGAGGCATCACTAAATTCATATTGGCCGAATCGGCATACGGTCCGGACAGATTCGTCGCATACACTTTATCTCCGGAAAATGCAGCGCCGGGGCCTGAACTCGGAATCCCCCATTCCCATTGGTCATGTGTCCCGTAACTGGACCAGCCGGCCGGCTGTGATTCAAAATCTTCTTTGTACCCCGCCGTAATGCTCGGTTTTACGTCAGCCCGGTACGTATCAGATTCTGCAGAATGACCCCCGAAATCTTTTATTGTCCATTTATAACTTACCGTGCTGCCCGTTACGTGCGGAATTTCTGCCTGGTAGAGCCCCTTTTTTTCATCACCGCTTTTTTGAACGGCGGCGATCGTTTTCCATTCTCCTTTATCAAATTGATAGGAAAGTAACACCTCAGTCACGCTTACATCGTCTTCTGCTGTAACCGTTAACGGCAGATTTGCCCCTTTGTAAGCTACTTGGACGGGTTCATGATGCCAGCTGGGCGGATTGTGATCTTCGCCCGCAGAAGATACTTTGCCTTCTACGCTTCCGATTCCGTCTGTTACGGCAGAAACGGCGTCAAAAGCATTGACTAAACCGTGGCCGTAGCCGTTATTCGGTGATTCCGGAAAAACGGAGTCTGTCAGCTTTTCAGCGGTGCGCGTCAAAACGTCTTCCATTTCATCAACCGTAATAGAAGCGTTCGCCTGCCTTAACAAAGCCGCCGTCGCCGCCACATGCGGCCCGGCCATTGAAGTTCCGTTCCAGCCGCCTTCATATGTTCCCCCAGGAATAGAGGAACGGATATTCACTCCTGGAGCCGAAATATCCGGCTTAGTTTCATGATACGGTGAGGGGCCTTGAAGTGAGAAATCAGCAAGTTTCTTGTCGATGTCAGTCGCGCCTGTCGCAAATGCTTCCGGATAATTGGCCGGATTTGCGATTGAACCAGGTCCTCCCGGTGTAAATAAATCTTCATTTCCCGCAGAGAATTCCGGAAAAATCTCGGCTGCTCTCCATGCATTCACCATATCGCGGTACCACTCGTCCATTCCTGAACCGCCTGCCCAGGAATTATTGACAACATCCGGCGCCATCTCGGGATGCGGAGTGCCGTTTTTATCTTTTGGCGCGAGCACCCACTCACCGGCATCCAAAATATCGGCATCGGTTCCTCCGTCATCTGAAAATGCTTTTACTGCGATCCATTTCGCGCCCGGAGCGACACCGATTTGATTTGAGCCGTCAGGTTCTGAACCCGTCATCGTGCCTGTTACATGAGTGCCGTGTTCAAGATCATCGTAGGGCGCGTCTTTTTTAGACACGGCATCATACCAGTTCATTTCATGGTTCGGCGCTGCGGGATTTTCAGGATCGTACCCCCGGTATTTTTCCTTAAGCGCCGGGTGATCCCACTGAACCCCTGTATCAATCGAGGCGACAACCGTACCGGTGCCGTCGTAACCAGAGGCCCAGGCCTTCGGCGCATCAATTTGGCTGATGTTCCATTCAACGCCTCCCTTTGCCTTGATCTCTTTTTGTTTTTTCTTCAATTGAAAAGGAGCTTTTGATTGAGTAAGCTGTCGCTTTTCATTCGGGAGAACTTTTTCTACTTCAGGAAATGAGGCAACTTTCTCCATCACCTCTTTCGAAGCCGTGACTGCCATTCCGTTGACAATATAATAGGAATGGATGCGGTCCGCCTTGCCTTTCTTTTTTTGTTTTTCCAAATATGTTTTTATATTCTGCTGGGCATCATGAGCCGCCAGTTTTAAAGAAGAGACGACCGCTGACCGCTTTTGATATTCTGTTTTTGCTGCCGAAAGCGATTGGGACTTGGCATTTTTCTCTGCTTCTTTAACCGCTTTTTTCGTATCGGCTTTCTCTTTAAATTTGATGAGAAATGTGACTTTATCATTTTTCTCAAAACGCTTCTTGACTGAATCGGAAATCTTATGCTGAACGCTCTTAGAGGAAGAAAGATCTTTGGTGGCAGAAACTGTTCCCGGTGTGGTCTCCGCTGCGGCTGCACCCGGAAACAGCAGTGAACTGACGACAATCGCGCTTAAAACGGAGCCTGTCCATCTGTTTCTCATTTTTTTCTTCAATCGTATCCCTCCTTATTTGGAAACGCAATATAAATTTGTATTCCTCCCCTCTCAATTGGAATGGTTTGTCATTTCGATGCTGCACGTTAAATGTAGACAATCTTCTATTCAGATATTGTCACATTCTGTCAGAAAGCCGGACGAAACTAGAAAACAATCAATTGGTCATAGGTATAAAGTTTCTATTTTCATTGTATAGATCATGGGGATAGGCAGGAAGACTGAGCGAAAAAAGAAAAAGGACAAAACCATGTGGTTTTGTCCTTTTTGCATCAGCCGCGTTTGTTGCGGTTTCTTAAAAATGTAGGAATATCAAGGGCATCATCCGCCGGCTGTGAAGTATGGCGGTTTACCGTGTTTTGATGCTGTGTTTCTTCTCGTTTCGGCTCACGTTTCGCAGCAGGCTGGCTTTGAGACTTCAAGCCTTGGTTTAAACTCGGACGCTGCGGTTTTGAGTCGTCTTTCTCCTGTTCGATAAAACCAGTCGCGATGACGGTAACGACGATTTCATCTTTCAGATTTTCATTGATAACTGAACCGAAAATCATATTCACATCAGGATCAGACGCAGAAGCGACGATATCGGCTGCTTCCTGCACTTCGTAGAGGCTCAGATTTGTACCTCCCGTAATGTTCATTAAAACACCTTGCGCTCCGTCGATTGCCGCTTCAAGGAGCGGGCTGGAGATGGCCTTTTTAGCGGCTTCGGCAGCACGGCTTTCGCCTGTAGCGATCCCGATACCCATCAATGCTGAACCTTTGTTGGACATGATGGTTTTAACATCGGCAAAATCTAAGTTGATTAAACCAGGCGTCGCGATAAGGTCTGAGATACCTTGCACCCCTTGGCGAAGCACGTTATCAGCTTCACGGAATGCTTCAAGCATCGGTGTGTTTTTATCGACAATTTCTAAAATCCGGTCATTCGGAATAACGATCAGCGTGTCAACGGCTTCTTTCATCGCCGTGATCCCGCCGGCAGCCTGCAGCTGGCGTTTTCGTCCTTCAAATGTAAACGGTCTTGTTACGACTCCGACAGTCAAAGCGCCTAAGTCTTTTGCGATTTGCGCAATAACCGGTGCGGCTCCCGTTCCGGTACCGCCTCCCATTCCGGCTGTAACGAACACCATGTCAGCGCCTTTTAACGCTTCTTCGATTTGTTCTTTACTTTCTTCAGCGGCTTTTTTGCCGACTTCCGGATTCGCTCCCGCTCCGAGACCGCGGGTCAGCTTTTCTCCGATCTGCATTTTCACTTCTGCTTTTGACAGGTTAAGAGCTTGCGCGTCCGTATTTACCGCGATGTACTCTACACCCTGTACTTCGTTTTCAATCATTCGGTTGACCGCGTTATTACCGCCGCCTCCTACTCCGATTACTTTAATTGATGCTAAGCCGTCTATGTTTGTTTCGAAATCCAACATGCTAAATCCTCCTAATCTGCCGAATGACTATCAATCTATTCCCAAAACATGCTTAATAGTTTTTTCATTTTGCTCGGTTTGTTGTGTTCGGCTTGTGTTTTTTGTTTTGCTTTTGGACGCTGCTGCGCCTCAGGCCGCTGATGATGTTCTTCTTCGTGAGAGACCGCGATTTCCTGCACGGCTTCTTCCGGCATATGAAAGCCTATTTTTCTTCCCTGAATTCTGGCATTTCGGCAGGCAAATTGTATCAAGCCGACACCCGTCATATATTGAGGGTCTCTTACACCGATATAATTCGGGCTTGCGACCCTGACATTGTGCCTCAGCACTTCCTGTGCCAATGAAAGCACGCCGGGCATTGCGGCCTGTCCGCCGGTCAGCACAAAGCCGCCGGGCAGATCTGTAATTCCCATATGCTCAATTTCGGCTGCGGCAATCTCAAGAATCTCTTCCACTCTTGCTTCAATAATATTGGCAATTTCCTGCTGTGTAAAAGATTGCTTTTGATTCGTTCCTATGACGGTGACTTCAAATACTTCATCTTCTGAAGCCTCATCGTAGAATGCATGTCCGAATTGTTTCTTTACTCTTTCAGCCTCTTCGGTGGAAGTGCGCAATCCGATCGATACATCTTTCGTGATGTTTTCGCCTCCGAGCGGAATGACGGCTGTCTCCTTCAGGTGCCCCTGTTCAAATACCGCCACCGTCGTCGAGCCGCCGCCGATATCAATCATGGCGACTCCGAGGTTTTTTTCGTCTTTTGACAAAGCCGCTGAACCGGCCGCAAGCGGCTGCAGGCAGATATCTGTAATTTCGACGCCCGCTCTCTCCACACAGCGAAGCAAATTATGTAAGATCGTTTTGGAGCCGGTAATCAGCGTGCCTTCTACTTCCAGGCGCACGCCGAGCATTTTTTTCGGATCGGTAATTTCGTCTCTTCCGTCAACGATAAACTGTTTCGGAACGACGTCAACGATCAGCTGCTCGTGCGGAACTGACACGACCTGTGCCGCTTCCATTACCCTGCGGACGTCTTCAACGTGAATTTCTTTGTTTTCACTGGAAACAGCGACAACGCCGTTCGTATCTTGAATATGAATATAATTTCCATTAACGCCGACAATGGCTTTTTTCAGCGGAAAACCTACCATTCTTTCAGCTTGGTCAAACGCTTTTCTTATAGAATGAACGGTTTCATCTATATCAACGATTGAGCCTTTTTTCAACCCTTCAGACGGTACATTTCCCACTCCGATAATGTTAAGGGAATCATCTGTCATTTCTCCGACGATCACTTTTGTATTGGACGTACCGATGTCAAGACTGACGTAAAGTTCATTGTTGTTCATTCTATGGCACCTCCTCACATTTCGATCAAATTCTATTCTATTATTTGCGGAACAACAATACAATGGATGTGGCTTTACAAGTGTGTAACAAAAACAACAGCATCAACAAATTTTCATCTGATTTCTCACAATTTATGTTTAATGAAACTATTCGTTATATTCTATGTATATCCTCTTTTATATCGCATTTTTTTTATTTTTTTTGGAGATGGCCCACCTTACCGTAAGATTTCTTGTCACGGGGTCATCCTGTGCAATCCAGATGCAAATATACCCGCTTTCCATTAGTCTACACTAAGATGAACCTTCAGAAAAGCGATAGATATTGCCAGAAACATCCGAAAAAAGAAGAAACAGGAGGAAAATTCCAAATGCAATGATCACTGCAGAAGACACGCCCATTGCATTAAGAATTTTCCGCTTGTCCGGCAGCCGGAATCCCCGGCAAAAAACAAACATAGTCATAACTATTCCGCTATCGGTTATATCGGCTGCCATGCTGATTGTAACAGTCCCTTTTGAATCACCTTAAAATTAGTTCTTTAGAACTATTGATCAGTTTCTTTTTTCTTGCCGGATTTACCTTTTTTAAATTCTTCAAAATATGTAGCGACTTCTAAGTGGATAATTCCCTTTTTTCCGCCGTCCAGCTGAGAAACGATAGAAGGATAGGTCTTCATCCGGGCGGCAAACGTTTTAATTGAAGCGGTCACCACATATCCGTCGTTCATATACAGCTTAATCCGGTCCTGATCCATTTTTACCGGAGTGTAGTAGATTTCAGAAATCGACTGCTTTAACGAACCTGAAAGCTTATCAAGCTGATCTGCCATTTTGACCCGCTTTTTCGCGTTTGTCCAGTCTACCAAAATCGGACCCGCGTCATCGGGCGTGACTTCGTTCGGCAGCACGGTGCCGTTCTCCAGCACTTCATAATACACATCATTCCGCTGCAGATACGCGATGGTCTTATATTCTTCAATGTGAATTCTGACTTTGTTAGGAAATGCTTTTGAAAGCTCCGCCTTTTTCACCAGCTTATTCTGCTCAATCTTTTCTTCTGTTTTTTTCTTGTTCAGACTCCAGAACTCGGTCTGTCCGTTATGTATATCAGAAAGCGCGCTGATCTCTTTTACAGACACGTTTTCGTTTCCGGAAACGGTGACAGAAGAGACTTTGCTGATCGGCATCTGCAAATACACGATGATTAAAACCATCATAAAAAAGAGCACAATGAATGAAATCAGCCGGCGGTTTGCTTTTTGTTTCCGCTGCTCTTTGATTTTCGGAATCCGTTCTTCAATATTTACGATTTTTTCTCTTTCATGATTCGGGTTCACTGCCTGTCCACCTCGCTAAGAATGAAACAGCTTGACATTCGTCTGATTGAAAAACAAACGGCATGCTGTGATGCCGTTTGACATTTGTTAAAAGTATATCACATGAGCTCACGGAAATCAGAGAACCTTTTAGCGATTCCCGCCGATGATTTCAACTTCTGTATGCATGTCAACATCATACTGCTCACGGATGGTCTTTTTCACATACTCAATCAGGTCAAGGACGTCCTTGGCAGTCGCCCCGCCGGCATTGACGATAAAATTCCCGTGCATTTCGGACACTTTCGCTCCGCCGATCTGATATCCTTTTAATCCCGCTTTTTCAACGAGGTTTCCGGCATGATCCGGCAGCGGATTTCTGAATATGCTTCCCGCGCAGGGGCTTGAGTACGGCTGAGTATTTTTTCTGTAATCTTTGTTTTGCTGCATTTGCGCCGTGATGGCTTCCCGTTCCTTTTGCTCAAGCTTTAGAATTGCCTCAAGACACACGCCGGGACGTTTTTTCTGCAATACAGACGTTCTGTAGCTGAAGTCCATCTCTTCGTTCGTCAGCCATTCGATCGTGCCGTCTTCAAATAAGATACGGGCTTTCACAAGAATCTCACTCATATCAGATCCATGCGCCCCCGCATTCATATAGACGGCTCCGCCGATTGATCCCGGAATGCCTGCTGCAAACTCGAGTCCGGACATTCCTTTTTTACTCATCGAAGTCGCAAGACGGACGACTGAATAACCGCCTCCGACCGTCACCTGATCGCCGTCAATCTCCAAATGATCGAGACCCGCTCCCAGCTTAATAACAACTCCTCTTATGCCTTCATCAAGCACGAGCAGATTTGAACCGCGGCCGATAACCGTCCATGGCAGGTCATGTTTCTTCACAATATCCATAATATCTTTGACCGCTTCCACACGGTTGGGGATGATTAAAATATCCGCCGGACCGCCGATTTTCATCGTTGTATGATTCGCGAGCGGTTCTTGTTCCAGCACTTTGCCGACTTCGCGGTCTCTTAATTCCTGAATTACGTTCTCCATCGTAAACCTCCGCATTCCATTTGCTCTATTTTTTAATGTCTTCCATGATACTGTACAGTCTGGCTGCCGCATCGGGAACACCGAGTGATTTTGTCCGCTCACTCATGTCTTTTAGCGTTTCGTCATTCATTACGATTTTGTCCAGCGCAGCGATCAGTTTTTCTCCGCTGAGCTCGGTTTCTTTCAGTACGATTGCAGCGTCATGCTGGCTGAGCGCCTTCGCATTGACTTCCTGGTGATTGGCTGTCACGTACGGGCTCGGAATGAGCACACTCGGAATGCCGAGTGCGGTGATTTCCGCAATCGTTGTCGCCCCGGCTCTGGCCACAATAACATCGATTGATTTTAAGTACTCCGGCATTTGGTGCAAAAACGGTTTTGTCACCATATTATCAGCGGCTTTTCCGCCTTTCAGCTCAGCCGTTACCTTCTCATAATGCACTTCCCCGGTAATATAAAGCACTTGGTAAGGTCTCGTTTTCAATTCTTCCTGCATATCAATAACGGCACGGTTAATAGGAGCCGCACCTCTGCTTCCGCCGAAAATGAGCACCGTTTTTTGATCTTCTTTCAGCCCGAATTCAGTTAACGAGCGGCCTGTCTTAATTGAGACGACTTCAGAGGCTCTCGGGTTTCCCGTAAAAACAACTTTTTCAGCAGGAAAATGCGATTTTGCCTCTTCAAAGCAAATCGCCACCTTATTAACATATTTCGAGAGAAACTTATTCGTGATGCCCGGAAGGCTGTTTTGCTCATGAATGATCGTCGGAATTCCCATTTTTGCCGCCGCGTATACAACTGGACCGCATACATAGCCGCCTGTGCCGATAACGGCATCTGGTTTAAATTCTTTTAAATACGATTTGCTTTTCTTCACGCCTTTTAAGAAACGCAAGACCGTTTTTACATTTTCAAAAGAAAGTTTTCGTTTGAAACCTGTAATTTCAATGGCGCGAAACGGAATATTTTCCCTTTCAACAATTTTTTTCTCAAGACCGTTCTCTGTTCCGATATATAAAAATTCCACGTCCGGGTGCCGGCGCTGAACTTCTTTAATAAAGGCCAAAGCCGGATAAATATGTCCTCCGGTTCCGCCCCCGCTTACTGCAATACGCATTCGTATGTCCCCCTTAATCACATAGCGATAACCCTGTTTTTTAGGACAGGGTTATTGATGTTGTCTGTTTTTTTATAAATGACGAATATATCATGAGTGATGAGGCAAGATACAGATCAATACCTCGAGTACCGGCTGACATTTAAAAGCACGCCGACCGCTGCAAGCATCAGCGTCAATGATGACCCCCCGTAGCTTAAAAACGGCAGCGTAATTCCTGTTACCGGGATCAGCCCCGTCACAACACCGATATTAATCATGACTTGAATAGCAATCATAGAAATAATACCGATGGCGACAAAGCTTCCGTATAAATCCGGAGCGCCGAGCGCAATCCTGACGCCCCGCCATAATAAAATACTGAACAGCAGCAATATGAGCGAGCCGCCGATAAAGCCGAGTTCCTCAGATAAAATAGCAAAAATGAAATCGGTTTGCGGCTCCGGCAGGTAAAAAAACTTTTGCCGGCTTTGGCCGAGCCCCATTCCGAACAGACCGCCCGGACCTACGGCATAGAGCGACTGAATGATCTGAAATCCGCTTCCAAGCGGGTCCTCCCACGGGTTTAAGTAGGAGGTGATCCGTTTAATCCGATAAGGAGCGGACAGAACAAGCGCCGCAAATCCGCTTAAACCGATAAGTCCGAGAAACGCGAAATGAGCGATTCGCGCACCGGAAACAAATATCATCACGATGCACGTACCCACCATCACCGTCCCCGTTCCAAGGTCGGGCTGGCACATGATAATAATAAATGCAGAAAACACGATTCCGAGCGCGGGAACGAATCCGCGTCTGAATGACGTAATGTTCTTCTGTTTTTCAGAAAGAAATTTAGCCAGAAACGCAATCATCGCGAGTTTCATAAACTCCGAAGGCTGAATGCTGAACGCGCCCACTCCGATCCAGCTTCTTGAACCGTTCCGCACCATTCCGACTCCCGGAATCAGTACAAGCACAAGCAGGAAAAAACAAATGATCAGAAGCAGCTTCGACCATGTGCGCCATGTCCAATAATCCACATTCATAATGAAAAACATGGCAATGACGCCGATTCCCGCAAACAGCAGCTGCCGTTTCGCAAAGAAAAACGAGTCGTCAAATTTATAATCCGCCCAAACCGCACTTGCACTGTAAACCATAATTAATCCTATTGTTAAAAGCAATAACGTAATGATAACTAATAACAAATCAGGCGCTGTTTTTTTAGTAGTCAAAGCAATCGACACCCCAAGCATAAGTCATTTAGGGCTGCCGATGAACAGAGACAAGCCCTTACTTAAGCATATGCACGGCATCTATAAACATGTCACCGCGTTCTTCAAATGTTTTGAACTGATCCCAGCTTGCACACGCAGGTGACAAGAGGATGACGTCTCCTTCATTTGAGAGCGCAAACGCCGCAGATACTGCTTGTTCAACATTATCGACACGTTTGACATGTTGTATTCCCAGCTCATTGCCCAGTTTTTCTATCTTCGGCGCCGTCTGGCCGAACGTAAGGACCGCTTTGACATTGTCCATATACGGTTTCAGATCGTCAAAGCCGTTGCCGCGGTCAAGTCCGCCTGCAAGCAGTATAACCGGAGCTTTGAACGCGGAGAGCGCTTTGCTTGTGGCCAAAATATTCGTCGCTTTGCTGTCATTATAAAATTTACGATTCTGAATCGCAGTCACATACTGCAAACGGTGTTTAACACCGGTAAAGCTTGTCAGCACCTTCTGAATCGCTTTATTGGATGCGCCCGCCGTTTTTGCAGCGGCTACAGCAGCTAGAATATTTTCTAAATTGTGCGCGCCCGGCAGTACGATATCATCAACAGGCAGAATCGCTTCATCGCCGAACATCAGCATTCCGTCTTTAATGAATGCGCCGCCGGACAGTTCCTGATGAACTGAAAACGGAACGGTGCCGGCTTTTCCGCCTTCGGCAAGCCGCACGACTGTTTCATCGCTTTGGTTCACGATGGCCGTATCGCTCTCAAACTGATGCAGATACACCTTCTGCTTGGCTTTTTCGTAATTTTCACGGCTGTGGTGATAATCCAAATGAGCGTCAAATACATTTAAAATCAGGCCGATTTCAGGTCTGAACGCATGAGTCCCCATCAGCTGGAACGAAGAAAGCTCCGTGACGATCCATTCATCACCGTCAGCACGATAAGCCACTTCACTGGCCACAGTGCCGATATTCCCCGCGATCAGCGCCTTTATCGAGTCAGCCTTCAGCATTTCGTAGACCAGGGTCGTCGTTGTTGTTTTCCCGTTCGAGCCTGTAATGCCGATGAATTTTGCATTGGTGATATAATACGCAAGCTCGATTTCCGTCCAGACCGGGATGCCTCTTCTTTGCGCTTCCTCCACCATGATATTTTCATACGGGATTCCCGGATTTTTGATCAGAATGGTTATATCATGCTGATCAAAAAGTGATGTCGGATGTTCACCGCAGATAACCTCAATTCCTCTTTCTGAAAGCCTTTGGGCAGGTTCGTTTTCTTCAAAGGCTTTTTGATCATTTACGACGACGTTAATGCCTTTTTCATGAAGAATCGACGCAGCCGCATATCCGCTTTTCGCCAGTCCGAGGACCAGAAAGTTTTGTTTTTGCAAAAAAAGTTCGTTTTCCACTTATAACCACACCTCGATGTAAATTCCTAAAACGGCAAGCAGCAGTCCCGCAGTCCAGAATGTGACGACAACTCTCCATTCAGACCATCCGACCAATTCGTAATGGTGGTGAAGCGGACTCATTTTAAAGATTCGTTTTCCTGTCGTTTTAAAGCTGATGACTTGTAAGATAACAGATAAGGTCTCAATAACAAAAACTCCGCCGATAATGACGAGCAGAATTTCAAGCTTCGTCAGAATGGCAACGGTCACGATCGCTCCTCCGAGCGCAAGCGAACCGGTATCCCCCATAAATACTTTGGCGGGATGGGCGTTGAATACAAGAAAACCGAGAACGGCGCCGACAACGGCAACCGAGAAAATTGCAACGTCATATTGTGACTGGTTCCACGCAAGGATGGCGAAAGCGCCGAATGCGATAGCAGCGGTACCGGACAAGAGACCGTCCAGACCGTCTGTCAGATTGACGGCATTTGAACCTCCGACAAGCATAAAGAGAACGAGGATAAAGTATCCCCAGCCGAGATCGATTGACAGATGTGTTCCCGGCACCCTGATGCCGGTTGAAAAATGGCAGTAATGATATACTCCGTAGAATACAATGGCGATAATGATCTGGCCGATCAATTTCTGTTTCGATGTTAATCCGAGATTCCGTTTCATCACCACTTTAATATAATCATCCAAAAAGCCGAGCAGGCCGTATCCGATCGTGACAAACAGCAGAAGAAACATTTCCGCGCTCAGATGCGAAAATTTCTGCGTCATGACAATCGCCGTAATGGCGATGGATACGATAATCATGACCCCGCCCATCGTCGGCGTCCCTGATTTTTTCATATGTGATTTCGGCCCTTCTTCTCTGATGCTCTGGCCGAATTTTAAACGTCTTAAAAACGGGATAAGAATCGGAGATATCAGAACACTGATTAAAAATCCCATTATTATTGTAAATAAAATCACTTGCTCAAGCATTGCTCTTTTCTCCTCCCGTTTCGTTCAAACGACATACGTATTTATCATATTCAGATTGTTTCCCCGTAATTCTTTTCATTTCCCTCATTCTAACACTCTTTCCTGTTTTACTTTTTATTCAGCTCAACGATAGCTCTTCCCGCTACTTCGGCGTCATCAAAGTCGAATGTTTCATTGCCGATCTGCTGATAGGTTTCATGCCCTTTTCCGGCAATCAGGACCACATCACCCTTTTTTGCGTTGGCAATGGCAAAAAAGATGGCCTGCTCGCGGTTGGCGATACTGTGATAGTAAGTTCCTTCTACCCCTCTTTCCATATCTCTTAATATGGCCAGCGGGTCCTCGCTTCTCGGGTTATCTGAGGTAAAGATCGGTTCGTCGGCGATCCGCACCGCAATTTCCGCCATTTTCGGGCGTTTTGTTTTGTCCCGGTCACCGCCGCAGCCGACGACGACGAAAAGCTTGCCCTCTGTCATGTCTTTGCATGTATTCAGGACGTTTTCCAGACTGTCAGGCGTGTGCGCGTAATCGACGACGACAGGAAACGGCTGATTGTGATTCACCAGTTCAAACCGGCCTCTGACACCTTGCAGCTCTTCAAGAGCGCTTGTGATCGTATCGAACGGGAGACCCGCTGCGATCGCTGTCGCCGCTGCAGCCAGTACGTTATACACGTTGAACCGGCCGACGAGTGAAACCGTGATCTGCTTTGTTCCTTTTGGCGTAACGAGTTCAAAGCTTGTGCCTTGCGCAGAGATCTCAATTTGTTTCGCCATGACATCGGCATCGTTTTCGATTCCGTATGTAAGGATGTGCGCCGCCGTCACTCTTTCAAAATAAGCGCTGGCTTTGTCATCTGCGTTTAAAACGGCCCGCTTCGGCTTTTCATGGTTGAAAGAGCCGCCCAGCTGCGAAAACAGGAGGCTTTTAGCCTGTCTGTAGTCTTCCATCGTCTTGTGATAGTCTAAATGGTCCTGCGTCAGATTCGTGAACACGGCGATATCATAATCGCAGCCGTGAACCCTGCCGAGTGACAGAGCGTGAGAAGATACTTCCATAATAGCTGTATCAACATGCTCGTCATTCATTTTCTTGAACGTTTTTTGCAGTGTGACGCTTTCGGGTGTTGTATTTTTGACCGGGAATGTCTCATCACCGATTTTAATGTACATCGTTCCGATTAAACCGGTCTGTCTTCCCGCTTTTTTGAAAATCTCATCCACCATATGCGTCGTTGATGTCTTGCCGTTTGTGCCGGTGATGCCGATAAGCTGAAGTTTCTTTGTCGGCTGCCCGTAAAACGCGTCAGAAAGAACGCTGAGCGCCCGCTGTGACCGGCGGACGATAATGACAGGAATATCGACGTCAAGCTCTTTCTCGGCGACGATGGCCGCTGCGCCGTTTTCTGCGGCTTTTTGGGCGAAATCATGTCCGTCCACCGTATACCCTTTTATACACACAAAAAGACTCCCTTTTCTCACTTCCCTGGAGTCCATCTCAATTGAAGTTATATCAGGGTCATGAAAGTCATTTTGAACAGGTTCGGCCATTAAATATGTAAGCAGCTTTGTAAGTTTCATTGTATCAAACCTCTCAGAAATTCTATTCATTCTTTTATCATGATAATTGTTTATAAAAGTCAGAATGGCTTTTAAACATACAGTTCATATTTTAGCGTAAATAAAAGGATACATCCAGTTAATCTTAAAAGTTATCTTCTTTTTTTCTCTTTATGATAAAAGGCAGCCGAAAACAATCGGCTGCCTCAAAAAGACTCATTCTTCACTCAAGTAAACACGGATCTTTGAGCCTTCTTTTACTTTCGTTCCGGCTGCAGGTGATTGTTTCACAATTTTGCTTCCTTTTCCTGAGGAGTCTATATTCAAATTGACAAGCAGCGACTCAAGATCAGAGACAGACATCCCTACAACATTCGGAACCTCTATTGTTTTTGTGTCGTTCCATTGATATTTTTTCTCGATTTGATTTTTTCGCGGTTTGACGCCGAGCTCCGGCAGACTGTCTCTCATAATATTTCCGACAATCGGCGCGGCGACGGTTCCCCCGAATTGAATCGTGCCTTTCGGATTATCAACCGCGACATATACGACAAGGCTCGGGTCATCAGCCGGCGCAAAACCGATAAAGGAGACGATATGATTGTTTTCGAGATATTTGCCGTCTTTGACCTTTTGCGCCGTTCCTGTTTTTCCGCCGACGCGATATCCTTCTACAAAGGCATTCCGCCCCGTTCCTTGCGCGACGACGCTTTCTAAAGCGTATCTGATCTGCTTTGACGTTTCCTGGGAAATAACTTGTCTTTTCGCAATCGGCGATTGTTTCTTAACGGTTTTTTTCGTAACGGGATCAACCCACTCTTTGGCGATAAAAGGAGTATAAAGCGTTCCGCCGTTTATTGCTGCGGATACGGCTGCCACCTGCTGAATCGGCGTGACGGAAACCCCTTGTCCGAAAGCGGTTGTCGCCTGTTCGACCGGGCCGACTCTGTCAAGCGGAAATAAGATCCCCGTTCCTTCCCCCTGCAGATCGATGCCTGTTTTCTTTCCAAATCCGAAGTCCTTAATATATTGAAACAGCTTTTGTTTTCCGAGCCGTTCCCCAAGCTGTACAAACCCAGGGTTGCAGGAATTTTGAACGACTTCAAGGTAAGACTGCGAACCGTGGCCGCCCTTTTTCCAGCATCTGAGGCGGGCGCCGTCCACCTCGGCAAATCCTTTGTCATAAAAATGATCTCTTTGCAAGTTTACTTTTTGCTCTTGGAGCGCCGCCGCAAGCGTAATAATCTTAAAGGTCGAACCCGGTTCATACGTGCTCCATACCGGCAGATTCCGGTTGTAAACGGACGGATCCACTGATTGATAGTCAGCCGGATCAAAATCAGGACGGCTTGACATTCCCAGCACTTCCCCGTTTTTCGGATTCATTGCGACCGCAATCATTCCGTCCGGGTTGTATTTCGCTGCTGCATTGTCGAGCTCTCGTTCTATAATCGTCTGAACCTTAGCGTCAATCGTCAATTTCATATCAAGTCCGTCTTTCGGAGGGGTGTAATCATCCGCTTCATCAGGCATTTTCTTCCCCTTGGCATCCGTATAAAATTTCACGGAGCCCTTTACACCTTTTAAGTCATCATCATAATAAGCCTCCAGTCCGAGAAGGCCCTGGTTATCAATACCGGCAAAACCGAGAACATGGGACAAAAAGCTTCCGTACGGATAATGACGGATGCTGTCTTCAGCTACATAAACCCCTTTTAAATCGAGCGCTTTGATTTCTTTCGCTTTTTTATTTGAAATTTTCCGGCCCTCGGGTGAGATTTTTTCTATGGAAGTTTTCTTTGTAATGTGTTTATAGACCTTCTCTTCCGACATATTTAAAACTGACGCGAGAAGCTTGCCCGTTTTTATGGGATTTTGAATCTGGCGCGGTACGACAAAGACGGTCGGCGCGCTTTTATTAGTAGCCAGCTTCACGCCGTTCCGGTCAAGGATCTCTCCCCGCTCAGGCTCAAACGGCAAATTCCGGCTCCAGGAATCCTTAGCCAGCGAAGTCAGCTTTTCCCCCATTACAAATTGGACATAGCCTAATCTGCTGTCAATGATCAAAAAAATGATCACGCCAAAAAGCAAAACCAGTAATAAACGTTTTCGAACCGTTACATTTGAAACGCGCAAGGGACCGTCCACTCCTTATTTAGGCTTGTTTCATTTTATGCCTCAGCTTGGATACATAGAACGGCGCGCATAAAAAAGAAGCCCGCGGGCATCCGCGGACTTCTCTGTCCCGTTAATCAGGATTTTTAAATTTCACCTTGATCACGGTATTTCCCTTCAGTTCTTTGCCTTTTTTGACACTTTGGCTGGCAGCGTAACCTTCGCCGCTCACATCAATGTGAATGCCTGATACCTTGCTGAATTGAAGCACTTCCCGTCTCGACCATCCGGACATATCAGGCATTATCATCTTTCCGTCTGTTTTTAAGAAGATTTTCTGATTGGTAATCACATCTTCCCCGGCTTTCGGATACTGCTCTTTTACGGCAACATCACTGCCGATGACAATCGGTGTGAGATGTTCATTTTTCGCTTCCTTCTCAGCATTCGTAACCGTCTTGTCTGTCAGGTCAGGGATCTTTTGGCTTTTCGTTTCTTCCTGGCCGGAATCTGACTTTTCCGTCGGCTCGATGTTCAGATAATGCAAACTGTTTTTCATCGTCGGGTTAAAGATTTCCGCGACAGGATCGGAACTGCTTTGGCCGGCTTTTAATTGCGGCTGCTGCACGGCTACATAGATGACGAGCTTAGGATCATTTTTCGGTGCCATGCCCATGAATGAAAACACATAGTTGCTCGTTCCTTTTAAATATCCGCCCGTCCCCGCGATTTGCGCGGTTCCCGTTTTCCCCGCAACATCAAAACCTTCAATTTTATAAGGTTTTCCCGTTCCGATGTCTGACGTCACAACTTCTCCGAGCAGGTCCCGGACTTGTTTGGCCGTATCAGCCGAAATCGGCGTGCCTGCTTGTTCGGGCTTTGTCTGCTTGACGACTTTTTTCGTATCAGGGTCGACGATATGGTCAATGACGTAAGGCTTCATCATTTTGCCGTTATTGGCAATCGCCGTGACTGCCTGAAGCTGCTGAATCGGCGTTATCGCCGATGCTTGGCCGTAAGCCGTGGACGCTTTATCAAAATCATATTTGAAGTTAATTTTACTTGATACTTCACCGGGCAGATCAATCCCTGTTTTTTGATAGAGCCCGAATTTGTGCAGATACTCATTAAACCGGTCAAACCCGAGTTTTTTGTCTGCCAGTTTGGCGAAAGCAACATTTGACGACCTCATGAGGCCGTCATGGAAGCTTGTCATGCCCCAGCCGGCTCCATCGTTCCAATCTCGTACTGTTCCGCCGCCTACTTTATATGTTCCTGATTTATATTTCTCGTTTGCAGAAAACACGTTTTCCTGAATCGCCGCGGCAAGCGTAAAGATCTTCATCGTCGATCCCGGTTCATACGCGTACGACACTAAGTCGTTGTAATAATTGGTGACGTTTCTGAGATTCGGATCAAAACTCGGACGCTGCCCCATCGCAAGCACTTTGCCTGTTTTCGGTTCTACGACAGCCGCCATGATTTTTTTCGGTTTATACTTTTCCGCCACTTTCGTCATGCTGTCTTCTAAAAAGGTTTGAATTTTCTGATCAATGGTTAAATATACATTGTCACCGTTTTTAGGTGCGGTGATTTTTTCTTTGCTGTTCGGAAGTTTCCAGCCGGATTTATCACTTTCATACGTGACGGATCCGTCGCGTTCCGTCAGATAGCTGTTCAGTATTTTTTCCAGCCCTAAAGATCCTTGTATCTGGTTTGTTTTTTCATTTACATCGGCATAGCCGAGAACATTTGATAAAAACACACCGTTCGGATAGTAGCGCTTCGTATCTCTTAAGAAAGAAATACCTGGAAGCTTCATTTTTTCGATCTTTTGCTTTTTCGCATAAGAGATATCGCGGCCGGCTGAACCGAATTCCACCTGCTTCGCGCCATTCCTGTTTAAGATGTCCAGAATCTCGCTTTTGTCAAGTTTAATAACACTCGCAAGCTTTTCCGCTGTTTTCTCTTTATCCTTGACATACTGAGGCTTCATCTTTTTATCAAGTATGGCAATGAGCTTATAAGTCGCCGTGTCCTCAGCGAGCACTTTGCCGTTCCGGTCAAGAATGGAGCCGCGGCTCGCTTCTATCGTCCGCTTTTTTTCGTGCTGCTCGGTCGCTTTTGTTGCAAGTTCCACCCCGTTAGCTTTACCGGTTAATTGAATGTACGCCATTCTCCCGAGAATGACAAAGAAAAAGAGAGCGAAACAAATACTCAGTATCGCTGCTCCTCTGTTCATAAACTTATTTTTTTTAGGCATGGGTTATCATTCCTGTATGTTTTTCACTTTTTTATCTTTCAGGTTCAAACCGTGCTTTTTAGCGATATCCATCAATCGCTGCGGCTGGCTTAAATCACCCGCCGTTTTTTGGAGATCACCGATCTGCTTATTCTTCTCTGATACTTTCTCCTCCAGTTTTTGCACCTCAATATTGGATTGGTACGCCGCGTATGCCTTTGATACGATAAACATTGAAGTGGAGAGAACGGCAATGGCAAACAGGACGAGCAGCACCTTTTCCCCGAGTGTAATGGAAGCCCTTTTTTTGACAATCACCTTTTTTTCGGGACTTATCACTGGCCGTTGTTGTTTTTCCTGCTGGTAAGCTAAGTTGCTCATAGGCTGATGACCTCCTTTATGTTGTCATTTGCTGCCCGTTATTTTCGTTTCTCCGCAATGCGGAGCTTCGCTGAGCGGGCGCGGTTATTTTCTTCAAGCTCCTCTTTTGATGCCGTAATGGGTTTTCTCGTAATCAGTTTTAATTCCGGTTCAAATTCTTCCGGTATCACAGGAAGACCCGGAGGCAGTTCGGGAAGTGATGATTTTTCCTTGAATGTCGTCTTGCACATTCTGTCTTCCAGTGAGTGAAAAGTGATCACAGATACCCTTCCGCCCGGCTTCAGCATCTCTATCGCCTGCAAGAGAGCCTCTTCAAATACTTGAAGCTCATCGTTTACGGCGATTCGAATCGCCTGAAATACGCGTTTGGCCGGATGACCGCCGCTTCTTCTCGCCGGAGCCGGTATCGCGTCCTTTATTAGATCGACCAGTTGGCCGGTTGTTTGAATAGGCGATTTCTCTCTTGCCTCTTCAATTTTTCTGGCGATTTGCTTGCTGAATTTTTCTTCTCCGTATTTAAAGAAAATCCGCACAAGATCCTCATACCGCCATTCATTTACGACCTCTTTCGCCGTAAGGGCGGCCGACTGGTCCATCCTCATGTCCAGCGGTGCGTCATGATGATAGCTGAATCCCCGTTCCGGTGTATCAAGCTGCGGTGAGGATACTCCTAAATCAAATAAAATTCCGTCGACACTCGTAATGCCGTGTTCGTGTAAACATTCTTTTAAATAACGAAAGTTGCTTTTCACCAAAATGAGCTGTCCTTTGTACTCAGACAATGTTTGCTTTGCGTTTTCAAGCGCCGTGTCATCTTGGTCAAAGGCGATTAAACGCCCTTTTTCCGATAATTGCTGCAATAAATATGTACTGTGCCCGGCGCCTCCCAGGGTGCAGTCCACATAGGTTCCGTCCGGTTTGATATTTAAACCGTCGACGGTTTCACGTAGAAGTACTGTCTTATGCTGAAACATTTGTGTCGGTCCCACCTTTATCAGGAATGAATTGAATTGTCAGTTGCTGTGATGCACGAAGATCCATTATATATCAAATCCAATCATGTTTTCAGCAATTTCAGCGAATGAATCTTCTTGCTCTTCTGTGTATTGTTCCCAGATTACCTTACTCCACAATTCAATTCGATTGGAAACCCCGATGACAACACATTCTTTTTCCAGTTTTGCGTAATTCAGAAGAGATGACGCAATATTAACCCTTCCCTGCTTGTCCAGTTCGCATTCGGTCGCACCGGAAAAAAAGAAACGGGTAAATGCGCGGGCGTCTTTTTTGGTGAGCGGCAGCGCCTTCAGCTTTTCTTCGATCAGCTTCCATTCATTCATCGGGTAGCCGAAAAGACATTGGTCAAGTCCTCTTGTCAGCACAAACTGCTCACCGAGGCCTTCTCTGAATTTTGCGGGTACGATCATGCGGCCCTTTGCATCAATTGTATGCTGGTATTCACCCATAAACATGATAAGGACCCCCACTTTCTCCCCTAAACTCACCACTATCCGCCACTTCTCTCCACAACCTCATTTTACACTGTTTAAACATAAAAAAAAACCCTGAACTATTCAGGGTTCTTTAAAACTTTGTTTCAAAGTTTGACAATCTGATGTTGGTTTTGAAAAGAAAATGGCAGATGTTTGAAGGTTGTGAAGAATTTTGGACCGTAACGGTTCAAATAATACATTACATTCCAGATCCGTTCCTGCGGAGCGCCGAGCGGTCTGATGCTGTTTTGGATTCTTTCATAGTCACGAAGCACAAAACCTTCTTTTTCTTCAATTCTTTTTGTTACCGTCCGTTCTAGAAACAAGAGCTGATCTTGAATGAAGGCGGCATTCTTCTGTAAGAGCGGCTCAAGGCTTGAATCGACTTTAAGCGCTTCGTCCCTTGCTTTTTTATGGGCAGCTTCAATCTGCGACTTCGCCTGTTCCATCACAGAAGAAAATTCTTCAGGAATCTGCTCGTTAAAATAAGTCTCCTTCAGATGTCCGGTGCCGTGTTCGATCGCTTCCTGAAGCGGGATATTCCGTTCTGAAAGCTTCTTTTCAATATGGCGCTCAAGAATCGTAATGTTTAATCTCGGCACTACCGGAGTCATAGAAAAGCCCATTAATGAGAAAGCCTGCTTCAGCTCGCCCCAATAATTGACTTCCCCCGGCCCTGCGATAAACGCAAGAGTCGGGATGAGAAACTCCTGCATCAGCGGCCTTGTCACAACGTTATTGCTGAAACATTCCGGTTTTTCTTCCATATGAGTATGAAGTTCGTCGTCCGTCCACTCGAGGTCTAGCTCCTTAATGACAAAAACGCCATTTTCTTTTTCAATTAAGAAGCGCTCTCCCTCATACTCGTAAAATAAGTTGGCCTGTTCTTTGTCCGACTCAATAATCGGGTGATAACCGGCTTCCCGCATAAGACGCTGCTGATTTGACACTGCTTCGGCAAGTTCATTATTGTGCTTTAAAATCTGCTGAAACATTACCGTTTCCAGCTTTTTAATCCCGGGATCTCCGGAATTCATCAGAATAAGTCCTTCTTCTTGAAACAAGCCGGCAATTAACAGTTCGAAAAAGTCCGTAAATGTCTCTGATGAGCGTAAACATCGCTTCACATTTTGAAGGAGTGCGTTTGTGTGATCCGTTTCCTCAAAAGAAGCGAACACTTCATCAATCCACGCCGCACATTTTTCCTGATCAAGAGAGGTATTGGCCGCCGATGTTTTTTTCCAGTAAGACTGCGGCAGCTTCTGTTTCACCGGGCCTTTTTTCTCTGTTGACGTATGCACATAATTGATTTCTTCCAGATCGTGATCTTCACCCGCCACCCAGAAAATCGGAACGACAGGAATCCGGAGCGCCTCTTCCTGCTGTCTGGCAAGTACGATAATGGAGATAATCTTATGTATGGTGTAAAGGGGTCCTGTTAAAAGACCGGCCTGCTGTCCGCCTACAACTGCTGCGCTTTTTGGATCTCTCAGTTTTTTGATGGAGGCCTGCATGGCGGCGGAGTTAAATTTTTCGTGATACGAGGATAGGTAATCGGCTAATTCCTCTCTGGCAAACGGCCTTGAAGACAGGTCATGAAGCCGCTTTTGCCATACATCCTCAGAATGAATATCATAATCAAAAAATGAAGACATGTTTTCTCCATCTATATAGTGCTGCACAAACGTATTTTGACTTTTGATGGAAAGTTCAGTTAGCTGCATCTGTCTGGAACTTCCTTTCTCCAATAAATAGTTAGGTTTCCGAAATGAGTATAGCATGTTACCGGAAAACCTCAAAAGACTTTGTTTCAGTTTCTTTCTAACGCTTTTATGCTGCGGTATAAAAACGGGAGATGAACGGCCGGCAATCCCCGGCTCTCCGCTTCTTTCACAAGGTAGCCGATAATCGCATCGGCCTCCGTCCGTCTTCCCGCCAAGATATCGACAAGCATGGAAGAATGATTTTTTTCCGTCCGGCTGCAAACGTCGCAAACCCTGTTCCACGCTTCCTCTCTATCCGCGAGTCCAAGAATTGTCTCCGCTTCTTCAAACACGTTTCTCATATATTTTTTGTAAGCGGCATTTGTTAACAGCTCTCCGTTTTTCACGCGCAGCAATGCAGTTAACGGGTTGATGCATACATTTATGATCAGTTTTCCCGTTAACAGCTGATACCAGTCGTTTTCATCATATACGGGAAAATCCCGGTGCATGCCGGAAAAGATGTTGATGAGCGTTTCCGGCCGGGATGCGCGGAATACACTCCATCTTACGGCACCGGTCCCAGTATGTTCAACGGCATGATCTGATATCCTTTTTGCCCCGTGCTCAACCGTGCCGGCATAAAGCGAATGATCTGTATGCCAATCTTTGATGTCGTGTATGTGTCCCATGCCGTTTTGCAAAAACAACACATTCGTCCCTTTTATTGTCTTAAGATCCGGCAAAACATCGCTGAGCTGGTGCTGTTTAACAGCTGCGATTAAGAGATCGAATCCGGAAGTGATGCCAGTTTGCGCTCTGCATGACGCCGTAAATTCTTTTCCGTCTTTCACCAGCCGTATACCGCCTGAGTTAATCGCATCAGCCTGCTCCGTCCGCCGCGTGATGACCGTTACCTGATGGCGGGACGATAAGTAGTAAGCACATAAAAGGCCCACCGCTCCGCCGCCGATAATTCCGATTTTCACACTTTCACACCCTATATCTGCTTTTTTCCATATTATCATAGCAGAAGCCGCCGCAAATTACTTCAATTTCGTTTTGAACAAAATGACAGACGAACATATTATAGTTGGAATTTTCAATTAAAGCGTTTACAATAATAAGTAGAACACAACAAAGGGGGAGTTTGTGTTGAAAATAGAGCGCCTGCTCATCAACTTTAAGACACTCGAAGAATTTAAAAGGTTTAAAGAATACGGGATGCAGGAGCTGTCCATGCTTGAAGATCTGCAGGATAATATCATTGAAAATGACAGCACCTCGCCTTTTTACGGGATTTACTTCGGGGATAAACTAGTGGCGAGAATGAGTTTATATCAGGTAAGCGGAAGCACGAATCCGTATTTTGATCAGCGTCAGGACTTTTTGGAACTATGGAAGCTTGAGGTTCTTCCTGGCTATCAAAACAACGGATACGGCAAAGCGCTTGTCGATTTTGCAAAATCCTTCAGAATGCCGATCAGGACGAATTCACGCATGAAATCAGCAGAATTCTGGGATAAGATGAATTTCGAGCCCGTTAAATATGATATGGCGCGCGACAAAGGAGAAAACCCTTACATCTGGCATCCTGATATGGACGGTGAAATGACATCCGGGGAAACGGCATAATAAAAAACCGGCCGGGACAACGCCCTCAGGCCGGTTGATTTTACAGGCTCTGCGCCGATTTTCTTTCATCATCTTTCAAATTGACCATCCTTCTCGCCCTGTCCATAATATCAATTAACGCTTTGTAATCTTCTTCCGTCATCTCCAGCTTGTTTCTCAGGCTTTCGTTTTCCTCACGCAGATCCTCGACTTCTTTTTGCAGCGCGGTCAGCTGTTCTGTGAGTTTTTCTTTTTCATGACGCACATCCGCTGCGGCCGGCGACTCTTTAAATTGCTGCAGAAACAAAATCACATCATCAATGGACAGCTCTTTTTCTCCTTCCGCCCTGCGGATCGGGGGCTGCTTGACGGTTCCCGGCAGATTGGCGGAATGCACCCCGATTTGCTTTCTTAATTCCTTCCGCTGTTTTTTCGCCAGTTCTATCCCTGACTGATATTGTTTCCTGACATAAGAATTCCACCTGAACCCGCAGGCGGCAGCCGTTCTCGTCAGCGCTCTGCCGACTTCTTCAAAAGCGGAAAGCTGGGTCCCGCCCTCCCGTATGTGCCTGAGCACCACCTCGGCCAGCAGCAAATCTTCATCTTGCGTCCACGCATCTTGTCTCGTAATCGTCAATCGTATCTCCCTCCATATTTGCTCATTTACCTCATACATATGCCGCTGATAGATTAGATAGACTATTGGCGCTCACAATTTTTTCGGCGGAAGCAGGCTGGAGGGAGAAAAAAAGAAAAGCGCAGGAACCGAAATTCCCGCGCTTTTCTTCATACATTAATTGCTTTTTACATTTATGTCTTTGCCGTTGTATGATCCGCATGCTTTACATACACGGTGAGACAATTTCATCTCTCCGCATGACGGGCATTCTGTCATACCAGGTACATTTAGTTTGAAATGTGTACGGCGCAATCTTTTTTTCATTTTAGAAGTTCTTCTAAAAGGTACAGCCATTATTCCCACCTCCTTAAAGAGTTAAGATTCATCATCTTGTGTTAAGAGCTTTTTCAGATCCGCAAGTCTGGGGTCGATCTGATTTTTCTTCTCTTCCTCAGAAATCACTTGCCAATCCTTTCCCACTTGGGGAGCGGCCCCTTCTTTTTGTTCAGTTTCACAAAAGATTTGCATAGGAATTTCTAAAAGAATCTCTTCTTTTACGATCGGAGTCAAGTCGACGGTATCGTCTTCAGCAATATGAACGTCCTCATCTTCTATATCATCCGTCTTATGAAATCTAAACAGTTCTTTTGTCGCGATTGTAAATGGATACGGCACATCAACTAAAGTTCTTGAGCACGGCAAAACCATTTCGCCTGAAATCGTAAAGTCAAACGAAACCTGCTTGGATTCAATCTCCGCACGGCCCTTCACCCGGACGGGAGAAATGCGGCGGATGTCAGAATTCAATTTTGTCAGCTCATTCAACTCAACTGTTTCATCAAATTCAAAGCTCTTTTTCGCCATTTGATGAAGCTGATAAATCGTCCATTTCATTTGTATCACCTCAGGAAAGCAACAAACATGATTATAGCTTTTCAGAATGTTTTTGTCAATATTTTTTCTTTACAGCATAATGCCGCCGTCATGCAATCGTTGACAGCCGGATAGGCTAATCATACACTAAACAAAACGGACGAAAATATGCACTTCATTTGCAAATGTACCATACGAAGCAAAACATAGCAAGAAAGGCGGAACAAATATGAAAGCAGTCGGCCTGGTTGTTGAATATAATCCCTTTCATAACGGACACCGCTATCATGCGGAACAAGCAAAAATCAAGACGGACAGCAGCGTCGCGGCAGCGGTGATGAGCGGCCCTTTTTTGCAGCGCGGGGAACCGGCCGCCGTCTCAAAGTGGGCCCGGACAAAAATGGCGCTGGAAAACGGCGT
Source organism: Bacillus sp. 01N42_2 (assembly GCF_056399565.1). Lineage (NCBI taxonomy): Bacteria > Bacillati > Bacillota > Bacilli > Caryophanales > Bacillaceae > Bacillus > Bacillus sp. 01N42_2. Next base: position 439,041 of record NZ_JBFTRO010000002.1, read on the forward strand.
GGATATCGTCATTGAGCTCCCTTATATATATGCCGTACAAAAAGCGGAATTATTCGCGCGCGGCAGTGTCTCGCTTCTTCACCAATTAGGATGCAGCAGCTTATTTTTCGGCAGTGAAAACGGACGGATTGACCCCTTTATTGAAGCCGCTGAAGCGTTCAGCCGAAAGGAATCTGACTGCAGCCAGATTCTGAAAGAGGAGCTGAAAAAGGGGCTCAGCTATCCGGCCGCCGCCTCAAAAGCTTTTTCACACATATTCAAAGGACAGGACATGCTTGATTTGTCTAAGCCGAATAATATTCTCGGTTTTCACTACGTCAAAGCGATACATGCCTCCGGTTCCGCCATGAAGCCTTATACGACAGCCAGGGTCGCTTCCGGGTATCATGACGCCGAGCTTCCCGGGGATGACAGCCGGATAGCCAGCGCCACAAGCATCAGAAAAGCGCTGCTAGAAGAGGGAACGGCGGCCGTAAAGAGCTTTCTCCCTGAAGCGTCTGTGCGCGAGCTGGACGCATACAGAAACTCATACGGATTATGGCATAGCACGGAAGACTATTTTTCATATGTAAAATACAGTCTCAGCACTCTGTCTGCTGAAGAATTAAGCCGAATCTATGAAGTGGAAGAAGGCCTTGAGCACAGAATTCTGCGCACCATCAGACAAGCCCGCTCCTACCAGGAAATGATGGAACTATTGAAAACAAAAAGATACACGTGGACGAGGCTGCAGCGGATGAATACGCACATTCTGACACGGACGAAGAAAGAAGACATGCACCGGCTTTTAAAGCCTGCAAGCGCACCTTATATCCGTCTTCTCGGAATGACGAAAAAAGGACAGGCATACCTGTCGGCAAAGAAAAAAGAGCTTACCGCGCCGCTCGTCAGCAAGCTCTCCTCTTTCTCCCATCCCGCTCTGGATCTGGACATATCGGCGGGACGGGTTTACAGCCTGCCGATAAAAGAACCTGAACGCACATGGTTTGAGAAACAGGAATTTTCACAAGCGCCGATCCGCTATGATGAAGACGAAAAACGTTTTTTGAATGCGTAAAAAAAGCACCTGACTGTATCAGGTGCTTTTTACTTTCAGCTTATCCAAATAATCAAGTGCGTCCTGCATGGTGTCGACCGGAACGATCTTCATATCGGACTTGATAGCTTTTGCCGTTTTTACCGCATTTTTATAATCAGAGTTTTCAGCACCGTTTTGGTTCGGCGCAAAGAAAATATCTTTCCCCGCTTTGTCTGCGGCGACGACTTTCTGATCGATTCCGCCGATCGGCCCGACTTTGCCGTCAACATCGATTGTTCCCGTTCCGGCTATATTGTAGCCTTTTGTTTCGTCAGGTTTTGTCAGCTGGTTGTAAATTTCTAAAGACATCATGAGACCCGCAGAAGGCCCGCCGATGTTTTCAATGCTGAAATGAAGATCGGGCTTCACTTTCACGTTCCGATCCGTATATAACGCGACACCGATACCCGCTCTTTTCGGGTCGTCCGGGAATGATTTCAGCCCAATGTCAACGGTCTTTTCTTTCGTGTCCCGTTCAATGTGAAACGTGACTTTCTCCCCCGCTTTTTTGCTGCTGATATAATCAATCAGCTTTTCAGCGGATTCGTATTTTTTTCCGTCCGCGCTGATGATTTTATCACCGACCTCTATTTTTCCTTTTGCCGGCATGCCGGAAACGACTGAGCTGGCGTAAATGCCGTTAAATGAGTATTTTACCTGTTTGCCGGCTTTTTGATAAGCGGCAATGACCGCGTTTTCTTGAGAGCTTTTCATCATCTGCAGCTGGCGCTTCATATAGTCTGAATCTGTTTCGCCCTCTTCTTTTATGCTTTCATCCGGGACGATTTCATCGTAAGGATGCACTTTCGCCCAAAGATATGTATACGGATTGGCTGGGCCTACTTTGACAGTCATCAAGGAAAGGCTTCCTTTTTCAGGATATCCTCCGTCCACCTTAATCAGCGGCCTCAGCTCTGATGCTTCTCCCGGCTGTGTGATGTAAAACGGAAGCTTAATAAATGTAACAGCGATTAATAAGATCAGGATGATAAACACCCAGCGAAAATGTTTTGCTTTCATATGAGTTAGCCCTCCCAGTTCTCTATTTCTTGTTTAATCCGGCCGATCATGCGGTCTGCGGCTTCTTCGCCCGCTGTGATCATATGATCAATGTTGGCAAAAGAGCTTGAACTGAATGATTCAAGAGAAGGGCGGATCATGACGTCTGCGGCAATGGTCTGGTGACGGACCAATTCATTTTGCAGTATATCCATACTTTGCATGATTACATCAAAAATATGTGCCGCTTTTTCCGTTTTTTTCACCCGCGATACGTCAGAGGCGATAACGATATCAGCGCCCATATCCTTTACCGCGGAAACCGGGATTCTGTCAACCACCGCGCCGTCGACTAACATGCGCCCGTTCATTTTTTGCGGGACGAAAACGCCGGGTATGCTGATGCTCGCGCGGACGGCTTCGGATACGGAGCCTTTTGTAAAAACGAGTTTTTCTCCGGTCTGGAGGTCGCATGCCACGATGCCGAGCGGGATCCGCAGTTCTTCTATCGGCTTGCCGTACGTATACGCATGTACGAGCTGCCTGATGCGGTCCCCTTTCAAAAATCCGAGACGCGGCATCGTATAATCCGCATACAGCCGCCGCTTAAATGCTTTGGCGACTTTTTTCATCGTGGCCACGTCATGCCCGGCCGCATAAAAGCTTCCGACTAACGCTCCCATGCTGCTGCCGGCAATCATATCAATTGGAATCTGATGCTTATGTAAACTGGATAACACTCCGAGGTGGGCAATGCCTCTTGCCCCTCCCGAACCTAACGCTAACCCGATTGTAGGTTTGGCCAACGCGACGAACCCCCTATAGACATCCTATACATGAATTCTATGGTCTAAATTGAACCCCTATGCTCGTATATTAGTACAGGATGACAAATAGGTACTTGCCCGGCCGTCCTTAAGGTCTGTTCTATATTTTATCATGATATAAATGTCAGTGTGCAATTTTAGCATCGGGGAGGTAAGAATGAACTTGTCTAAGTTTCATACATTTTTGATTTCATTGTTTTTTATTTTTTTGACGGCGACGGTTATTTCACACCCGCAGGCCTCATTCGAAGCCTCCAAAACCGGTCTTTCCATGTGGTGGGAGGTAGTTTTTCCTTCGCTGCTTCCGTTTTTTATTTTATCTGAGCTTTTAATCGGATTCGGTATTGTCAGGTTTGTCGGCCTTTTACTCGAACCCTTTATGCGCCCCATTTTCAGAGTGCCGGGGGTCGGCGGATTTGTACTGGCTATGGGCATGGCTTCAGGAAATCCGGCCGGCGCGAAACTGACTGCACGGCTGCGCCAGGAGAAACAGATCTCCAGAGTGGAGGCTGAACGACTCGTCTCTTTTACCAATTCATCCAATCCGTTATTTATATTCGCGGCTGTGGCGGTCGGCTTTTTTCATAACGCCTCTCTCGGCATTCTTTTAGCATCGGCTCACTATCTCGGAAACATCGCCGTCGGCCTGACGATGCGTTCATACGGACGGAAAGAAGAAACGGCGTATAGCGGTAAAAAGACGATCGCTCTTCCTTCACTGAAAGAAGCATTTCTGGCGCTGCACAAAGCGCGGCTTTCGGAGAAGCGGCCGCTCGGAAAAATTTTAAGCGACGCCGTCACGTCTTCTGTACAAACCTTGCTGATGGTGGGCGGTTTTATTATATTGTTTTCGGTTTTCAGCCGGTTATTATCAATCGTACAAGTCATGGATGTGCTTTCTGTATTTACGAACGCGCTTCTTTCGCTTTTCCATCTTCCCGTAAGTCTGGACATTCCTCTTATCAGCGGAATGTTTGAGATTACGCTTGGGAGCAAGCTGGTCAGTGAAGCGGATGCCGCTTTGCTGCCGAAAGCGATGATTGTGAGTTTTATTCTCGGTTTCAGCGGCCTTTCCGTACAGGCCCAAGTGGCCGGCATTTTATCGGAAACAGATATCCGCTTTAAACCGTTTTTTGCGGCACGTATCCTTCAAGGCATTTATGCCGCCCTTTTTATTCTTTTACTGTGGAAGCCGCTTTATCTTGCATTGGACGAACCTTACCAGTCCGTATTCCTTCCGCTCCGCGATCAGAGTGCGGCCTCGGCTGCCGTCAGCGGATGGAACACACTTGTTGAAGCCGGCCCCGCCGTAACCCTGGCTGCCCTCACCGTATACGCACTGATTTATTGTTACAGGCTGTCAGCACGGATAAAAAAAGGATGAGACGCCAAACGCGCTTCTCATCCTTTAAATTTCTGCTGCAGCGCCTGTTCGACTTCCGGAGGAACAAACTCTGAAACAGGCCCGTTATATTTTGCGACCTCTTTTACAATGCTTGAACTTAAAAAAGAGTACTGATTGTTCGTCATCATAAAAAAGGTTTCTATTGACTCGTCAAGCACGCGGTTGACAGAGGTTCCCTGCATCTCATATTCGAAGTCAGAAACAGCTCTGAGTCCCCTGATAATCGCATTCGCCTGCTTTTTTTTGGCGTAGTCGATCAACAGTCCCCCTGACGTCTCGACCGTAATATTCGGTATGTCTTTTGTCACTTCCCGCAATAGCTCACAGCGTTCTTCGACTGTAAACAGCGGCTGCTTGGAAGAATTGTTAAGCACGCATACGTACACATGCTCAAACACGTTTGCTCCCCGCCTGATAATGTCCATGTGTCCGTAGGTGACGGGATCAAAACTTCCGGGACATACAGCTATACTTGCCACATCATTACCCCCTATTTCGGTATATCGTCACTCCTGTAAGCCCGTAAATTTCCCTTCTTGTTACAGTAAGCGTGCCGACGGCTTCAGGAAGCGCAACCGCTTTATCATGCTCGGCTACGACAAAACCGCCTTCATTCAGCATGTTCTCTTCATCAATCATTTCGATAAGCGCTTTCAGCTTTTGTTCCTTATACGGAGGATCTAAGAAAATTCCGTCAAAACCTTTTTCCCGTTTCGCCGCGGCATAGAGGGCCCGCTCTGCATCATTGCGGTATACTTCCGTTGAAGACAGCAGATCCAGCGCTTTTAAATTCGCTTTTACCGTTTGGATAGCTTTGAAATCACGATCCACAAAGATACAGCGGTCAAATCCGCGCGACAGCGCTTCAATTCCGAGACCGCCGCTCCCCGCAAACAAATCCAGCCCCGTTCCTCCGTCAAAATACGGGCCGATCATATTAAAAATAGACTCTTTTACTTTATCCGTCGTCGGCCTTGTTGATGTGCCCGGCACAGCCTTTAAGGCTCGTCCTTTTCTTGAACCGGAAATTACTCTCATTTTTCACACCACTTTTTCTGAAAACTTTGATGTTTCGCATCGGCTGAGCCGTTATGTACAAAAACAATCCCTATCTTATCATAAAGCATTCTTTCAAACAATGAGCGTGAAATCATGTATACATGCTCACATTCTTGTCAAAACTACGTGTAACAGCATCAATAAATGATGTTGTTGCCAACCGCGGAGAAGACTTACGTTTCCCCATAAGTTCTTCCTCCGGTTTCTCCTCTCCCTTTGCCTTCTCCTTAACTTGTTAAGGAATAGAAGGACCCCGCAGGTTTCTGCGGGGATTTTTTTATATGCCGATCTTATAATCGTACTCTTTTGCTTTATCAAGCTTTGATTCAAATTCCAGCTTTAAAAAGGGCTTATATGAAGGCTCTACTTTCTTCACATATGAATAAGAAGAAATCTTTTCCATCGTTTTTTCGATTTGGCCCATATCGCAATACAGCACTGCGTATTTCAGCCGCTTGGAAACATAATGAACGTTGCCGAATTTTCTCAGCATTTTACTGTGTTTTAAAGAATGCAGATATACGATTATGCCTTGGCGCTTGCTTTCCATCATGATCACCGCCTGACTCTCTGTTCATTTTATGTAAAAGACGAGACGGCCGTCTCGTCAGGAAACTTTGCATCCGCAGCCGCCGCCGGAACCGCAGCCGCCGCCGCAGGATGACAGGCCGTCAAAATAAGGATTCCCCGTCGGAACTTTTACATGCTCCGAAACGGCCGTGCCGAGTTCGATGCTGATCTCGTCAAGCAGCGACTGAAGCTCAGTCTCCGCTTTTTTAAATTCGGCCACCTTATCATTTAAATCCAGCTCCCGCTTCAACTCTCTCATTTTGCGGGAAATTTCTCTATAATCAGGATGGTATTTGCCAAAGCGCTGCACATCCTCATACTGCTCTTTAATGCTCAAAAAAGAACGAATAATCCGCCCTGCCTCTTCATCTTCATGGAGACGCTTGTAACAATCACGGTAATTTTCAGCCGTCTCAGACTGCAGAATCATGCCGGCAAGCTGCTCCGCTTCACTTTGAAGCCGGACGGACTCAATTGTTGCATACATTAATACGCACCTCCAGTTGTTAGTTTACCACGAAACCTGCCAATTGGAAAATGCGGCGTTTAAATGCTTTTTTAATCCTGCGAACGCATGGCGTGAACCATCTGCATCATCATCTGCGCCATCTGAATCCCGTTTGAGAATTGGCTTACCCGGTGCGGTATCGTTTTTTCATAAAAATTCATCATGTCCAGCTGAAATGAATTGAGATCGTCCGGCTTTCTCGCGAGTCTTCGGTACCAGACGGGGCGCTGCCGTATAAACTGTTTCCGTTCCTCATCTGCAGATATGAATTCCTGAACCTCTTTTCGCATACACGATCCCCTTCTTTAATCCTTCCTGAACGAAAAAGGATGTTGTCCGGAGCCTTGCCGGGGCTGCTTCGTATCGCTGCTCGAAAATTGGCTTAAAAGGCTTTGCAATGATGAAATAGACTGGCTCATTTTATTGATCTGCTCATTCATTTGGTTGATATCCATTTTTTTGACGGCAGTGACCATTTTTGAAACGAAATCGTTCTTTTCAGCTGGTTCCTGTTTGGTTTCCGCTTCAGAAGCAGACTGAACGGCCTCGTCTTTAAAAGGGTCCCACATCGAATCGTCCTCGCCGAGGAGAACCCAATTTTCATAGACTTCCTGCCAGCTTCTTTGTTCCTTGCGAACATTTTGGATCAGTTTGGGATGCTTTTTTACGAATTGTTTAAAATCATCTATTGATTGCCGTGATTGCTGATTCGCCACAATTCTCACCCCCTCCGAAAAGTTTTGCCTGCTATAATGTATCGGTTCAGGCGCCTTAATGTTCGCCTAAATTGCGAAAAAAAGCAGGTATATGCAAAAATAATTTTTCCCGGCAGGAGCCCGCTCGCGAAAAAACATAAAAAAACCGCGGGGGGCTGCGCCCCTCTGCGGTTTTTACTGCCAAGGCTTAATGAAGTTTTGCGTATAATATTTCCGGTCCACGCCGACCCCGAGGTGTGTGTAATCAGGGCTTAACAGCGCTTTTCTGTGTCCTTCGCTGTTCAGCCAGCCTTCCACTGCCGCCGGACCGTCCACATAGTTGTATGCAATATTTTCACCGGCCTCACGGTATTTCACATCGCCTTTTTCCAAGCGGTCCTTCAAAGTCCCGTATTTCTTTGAGACATGGGAGAAATACTTGTTGTCCTTCATGTCCTGGCTGTGGCCGAATGCCACTTTTGCAGCGCCTTCGTCCCATTTCAGCCTTGCAAGTCCGTGTTTCACGCGGATGACATTTGTAATATCGAGAATCTGCTGTTCGCTCGCCCGTTCAATGCTGTCCCATTTTTTATCGGAAACAGGCTCGGGTTCTGTGAGTCTTCCTCTGTACATAACCTCGTACGGCCTTTGTTTTACTAGCGTTTCCGCATCAAATGCCCTGATGCTTGACAGATTCCCGTCAAATTTGTCCATGTACAGCTGAACATACATACCGCCGATCTTAACAGTGGGACGGGTATTGATATCTTCTTCAGAAAACTCAAACCGGTACGTGTTACCCTTATCCGTCACATTGACAAACGGAGCAACCTGCGTCGTTTTAAAGACTTCGCCCGTCGATTCGCCGATCTTAAACGGTTTTGCGTTGATGCCGCTTCCTGAAGCGTATAAAGTCACGGCTTTATCATTCAGAATACCGACTTGTACATATTGGTCTTTCCCCTGGTTGTACACCCACCATTCATAATCATAGGCAGAAGGATCTTTCCGGGACGGTTCCCCGAGTTTCTTTTTCACATCGGCAGCAGATTTCCCCATGAGAGAAAGCAGTCCGGATGACGGTATTTTCAGCCGTTTTCCGCTCGCCTCCTCATTGGAAACCTGAGGCTCCTCCTGATTCGTTTTTTTCTGAGGAGCCGATCCATATTGTATAAACAGAACATACGCTCCGTAAATAAGCAAAAGGATAACGAGAGCCCTGGCGATATTTTTCAACCTCTCACCCCCATGAAATCAAACCGTTCTATTATTGTTTTTCTTATACAGTACAGCCTATTTGCAGCGTCCGTCATTTATGTTTAATGGATAAACCCTTCCGGACCTTCGTCTTCAGAAATGTCAGACAGCACCCGGCCTGCTTGCTCATTTGATTGCTCAGCCAAGGAAAGGTCGCCGAGCGTGACAATGCCGACCAGTTTTTTATCCCTTGTGACGGGGATTCTTCTGAGCTGATGTTCAGCCATCATATGGAGCACTTCTTCTACAGAAGCGTCTTCTTCTGCACTGATAACCCGCTCTGTCATTGCGTCGGTTATTTTTTGAGAGTTCGGCTTTTTAGAAGCAATTCCCCGTAATACGAGATCTCTGTCTGTCACGATCCCGACAAGGGTCGCTCCGTCCTCATCCACTATCGGAATAGCGCCGACATCCGCGTCTTTCATCTTCACCGCAGCTTCATATACATTATCTAATACTGTACAATATTGCAAGTCTGACGTCATGAGCTTATTGATCTTTGTCATTGCGGAATTCCTCCTTTTTTCTGCTACTATTGTCGTCAAATTTTTCTTTTTGCATACTTTCACCGTATGAATCATTGAATGTGCAACGCTTTCATACTATGATTGTCAGGAAAGGTAAATTTTAAAAGGAGGGGGAAGGTTTGAAGTTTGAAAACAGCGGTCTTGAAGGGGTAACTGCGGAGCTCAGCCGCTTGAATGATCTGATGGAAAGCAAAGGGCTCATTCTGGCCGGACAATGGGATTATGAAAGAGTGACTTACGACAAAAAGTTTTCAGTTGCTGAGGGGACATTTTATCTGCGGATTCAAGGAACGGCAAAAGAGGGCGATGTAGGCGGCAGCCGTGCCGTGATTCAGCTGAAGGCCCCTCTTTTAGGAAAGCATTATTATCCGCACGGCGTAGAATACGGCAGCGATGAAGAATTTCCGGAACATGTCGTCGCAAAAAGCAAGGCATTACTGCTTGAATTGGCAGAGTCTTTAAAAACAGTGCAAATGTAATAAAAAAGTACAGCAGAATATGCTGTACTTTTTTTATGAGACGGTATGCTCGATATACGGCGGCTCTGAAAGCGTATCTTTTTCCCGTTCCGTTCTGACCCACTGAAAAAAGACGACAGCCAAATATGTTCCGTAAACAATCTCTTGTATGATTTTCATCAGTACTGCCCCGAGCTGCTGATCTTCCAGAGGAGGAAGCGTGTTAAATATCTCCGGACCGGATAAAGGGATCTTCTCCGCCAAGTCTAAAGGGACACAAAGCTTCATAGCTTCGGCCCAAGCCGCCGGATCTGTGTACGTGGCATACATGGGCGCCCCGCTGAACATAATGAGTGCACACGCCGGCGTTAACAGAATCCCGTCCGCCATAATGTACCCAAGCTTCATTAAACCGCTGAGCCGGGGCAGACCGTCCACCTGATGCACAAGCGGCCACCACATAAAAAACGCCGTTACGAAGATGAGTCCGTTCATCAGCGCGTGATACAGCGAATCCGTTTTGACGAAATCAAATATAAACGGAATGTGATACAGTGAAAAAATGCCGTTAAACAGCAGCAAAGCGATAAGCGGCTGTGAAAAAAATGAAAACAGCCGCTTTACGACGGGACGGAAAATCAGTTTTTTCCATGCCCAGCCGGGAATTCCGGAAATCAAGAGCGGCGGCACAACTAAAAACAGAACCGCCATCTGCACCATATGAGCGCTGAACATCACGTGGCCCAATAAGTCAACCGGACTTCCCGCAGCCGCGTAAAAAAACAGTGCGGAAAGCACAAACAGCACCTTCTCTTTAACCGACACACGTCCTTTATGCCGGCTGCACCAGTAAAAGTAAACACCTGTTATCACGGCAGTTATACAAAACAGATACGGGCTCCACATGGCGCGAAACCCGAACATTTCCAAATTAATCAAATCTCTCACTCCCCGCCGCCCCGATTACCACCAAATAATCGTGACAAATGCAAGCACGGTGATAAACGCGACAAATATTCCCGAATACAGAAATAGTGACGGCGCTTCATGCCCTTTCTGGCTCATATGCATAAAGTAAAACAGCTGAAAGATGACCTGGATGACCGCAAGCAGGATAAGAAACGGCATCGTAAACCATCCGGCAATGCCGTCTGCAGCCACCGTCAAAAACGCGACAAGCGTAAGGCCGATCATCAAACCGAAGGATATGACCTGATATTTCATCTCCTCGGCATTTTTCTTTTTCCGATATTCGAGATCCGTACTGACAGTCCCTCTGTTTTTGTTATCGTCCATCGTTATCCCACCATCCCCATCAAATATACAACGGTAAAGATAAAGACCCACACGACATCAATGAAATGCCAATATAGACTGGCCACATAATATTTCGGCGCATTATAAAGGCTGAGCCCTCTTTTAGCATTCCGGATCATCAGTGCGCTGATCCATAATAAACCGAACGCCACGTGTGCTCCGTGTGTGCCGACCAGCGTGTAAAACGCCGAGCCGAGCGCAGAGCTAGTAATGGTAAAGCCGAACTCGTGAGTGTAATGCTTAAATTCATAAATTTCCACCCCTAAAAATCCCGCTCCCAATAAAACGGTAATCAAAAGCCATACCTGCATTTTTTTAAAGGAGAAATTTTTCATATGATACATTGCATACACACTCGTTAAGCTGCTCGTTAACAGAAGCATCGTGGCGATAAACACGATCGGCAGCTCGAACATGTCAGCCGTTGACGGCCCGCCCGCTTTAGATTCCCGCAAAGCGAGGAATGTCGCAAAAAGCGAGGCGAACAGAACCGTTTCCCCGCCGAGAAACAGCCAAAATCCTAAAAACTTATTTTTCCCTTCAAGCGTTGCTTTTTCAGGAGAAGCCGGAAAGGTTTCAGCCGTCATTTTTTCCTGTAGCTGCATTACGCCTTCACCCCTTTATCATCATTCGGCAGATCTTCTTTGTGAATATGATAGCCGTAATCATCGACCAAGGACCGAAGCAGCATGGTAAAGAATGTGATGCCGAGGCCTATAAAGATAACCGGAAGCCCCCATGAATAGTCAGAGTGGTATAAAAACCCGAACGCTGCGACAAACAGCCCGAAGGACATGATAAACGGCATGATGGAGCCGTTCGGCATATGAATGTCCTCTACAGGCTCTGCAGGCGACATCCCTTCATTTCCGGCCTGCTTTTCAATCCACAGCGGATCAAGTCCCCGCACAAACGGAAGCTGTTTAAAATTATATTCAGGCGGCGGCGAAGAGACCGCCCATTCGAGCGTACGTCCGTCCATCCATGGGTCATTCCCGACGTATTTCCCTTTTACAGAAGTATAAATAATATTAACGACGAGCAATACAGCCGCGCCCGCCATGAAAAACGCGCCGATTGAACTGATCAGATTGCCGGTATCAAGCCCCTGGCCGGGCAGATATGTGTAAACGCGCCGCGGCATTCCCATTAAGCCGAGGAAATGCTGAATGAAGAAGGTAAGATGAAACCCGATAAAAAACAAGACAAAGGAAATTTTCCCCATCGTTTCATGAAGCACCTTCCCGAACATTTTCGGCCACCAGAAATGCACGCCCGCCAGGATGCCGAACACAACGCCGCCGATGATGACGTAGTGGAAATGCGCTACGACAAAATACGTATCATGGAACTGATAATCTGCCGCTGCGGCCGCCAGCATGACACCCGTCACACCTCCGAGCACGAAAGACGGAATAAAGGCGACGGCATACAGCATAGGCGTCGTGAATTTAACGTTTCCTCCCCAAATCGTCAAAAGCCAGTTGAAAATCTTAATGCCCGTAGGCACCGCAATCGCCATCGTTGCAACCGCAAATATTGCATTGGCAATCGGTCCGAGTCCAGTCGTAAACATGTGGTGAACCCATACCATGAATCCGAGAAAGCCGATCAGCACGATCGCAAAAACCATAGAGGAATAACCAAACAGACGCTTTCTCGCAAACACAGGAATGATTTCTGAAAAAATCCCGAAAGCGGGAAGAATTAAAATGTATACTTCCGGATGCCCGAAAATCCAAAACAAGTGCTCCCAGATAATCGTATTTCCGCCCAATTCAGGGTTAAAGAAATTCGTCCCGAACAGACGATCCAGCATCATCAGCGCTAAACCGACGGTGAGCGGAGGAAATGCGAATAAAATGAGTGCCGACGCCACAAATGTCGTCCACGTAAACAGCGGCAGTCTCATATACGTCAAACCTGGCGCCCTCATATTAATAATGGTTGCCAGAAAGTTGATCCCCGCAATCAGCGTCCCTAAGCCTGATATCTGCAGGCCGAGCACGAAAAAGTCAACGCCGTGCCCTTTCGAATTCAGCGCAAGCGACGCATACGCCGTCCAGCCTGCATCTGGAGCGCCTCCTAAAAACCAGCTCAGATTCAAGAAGATTCCCCCGAAGAAAAACAGCCAGAACCCAAGCGCATTCAGAAACGGAAATGATACGTCACGCGCCCCGATCTGAAGCGGCACAACCGCGTTCATCAGCCCGAATAACAGCGGCATTGCCGCCAGGAAGATCATTGTCGTGCCGTGCATCGTCATAATTTCATTAAACTGCTGCGCATTCACAAAATCGTTTCCCGGTCTCAAGAGCTGAATCCTGATAAGCATGGCCTCAAGTCCGCCGACGACGAAGAAAAATCCCCCGGCGATCATATATAAAATCGCGATTTTCTTATGGTCAACCGTCGTCAAATAGTCCCAAAGCATAGAGCCTTTTCTTCGCTGCCCTGTAAGCGTATTCATCATTTGCGACCTCCCCCCTGATATCTCCCTGTCCTCACTTGTTCTCCGCTTTCAGCCCTTTTAAATATTCATACAGCGCATCCGTTTCAGAGTCCGAAAGCTTCGGATAAGTGCCTGTCATCTTATTGCCCGGTTTAATGCTGTCCGGATCTTTCAGCCAAGCTTTTATGTTCTCTTTATTCGCATCCTTGATGCCGGCCACTTTGACACGTTCGCCGAAGGTAGCCAGGTTCGGAGCCGTTCTTGCTGCTTCAGCCCGTTTATCATTAGGCTCAACCGCATGACAGCTCAGGCAGTTTTTTTCCTTAAACAGCTCTTCTCCTTGCGCGGCTAAATCGGAATCTGTTGTATGCTTATAATTTTTCATCGCTTTCGTCCATTGTTTAAATTCTTTTGACGGCAGCGGTTTCACTTTGAAATCCATCAGCGCATGTGAAGGGCCGCACAGCTCCGCGCATTTCCCGAAGAAATATTTGCCCGCTTCTTTGCTGCGTTTAGAATCGAAGGTCAGAAAGAAAGTATTGTCGTTATCCGTATTCGTATCGATTTTTCCCCCGGCTGACGGAATCCAGAAAGAGTGTTTCACATCTGAGGACTTCAGCTTGAAATAAACGCGTTCATCTGTGGGAACGATCAGCTCCTGACTGGTCACAAACCCGTAATCAGGATACTCAAATTCCCACCAGTATAAATTCGCCCTTACATTAATCACGAGCGCATCCTCTGCTTTACGGTTTTTCTTATCCATCGGCGACGTATCCGCCAGCGCCAGTGTCTCGATGACAACCGGGATGACAAGAATAATCAGAAGCAGGATCGGAATAACGGTCCAGGTGATTTCCAAAAAACGGTTTCCCTCCACCTGTTTCGGTATCGTGTCTTCCCCTACACGCGACCGTCTGAATCTCACAATGACGTAAAAGAAAATAACTGCTACGACCGCAACGACGACAACCATGATAAGTGTGCTGAGCACCGTCAGATCATACTGTTTATCAGCCACTTCGCCGGCAGGCTTGAGTGTGGACAGAAACGGTTTTCCACAGCCGCTCAATAAAAGCGGCACTAAGGCTAATAATGATAAAAGACGCCAACGCTTTAACATTTCACCCAACCCCTTTTTTGAATCAGTACAAAATGCACGAGCAGTAAATCTGCTTCCAGCTGAAATACTTCATTTCCTCATTTCTTAAAATATGAGATTTTTTACTTAAAATTCCATCTATGTATAAAAGCAAAGCCGCCTGATTAAACAAAAGGTCAAGGCGGCGTTTACTAGTTGTCATTGTTTGTTTTGGCGATCAAACAAGCTCATTATTCAATTAAAACAGCGTGAAGACCACCATTGCTACGAAATAAATGGTCATGTAATTAAGCGAATAGACAAACATAAGAGTTGCCCACTTCATAATGTTTTTCATACGGAAACCCATCAATCCGAGAACAAGCCATCCTATATTCAGCAGAGTGCCGAGAATGACGATCGGAAGACCGAGACTGCCGAGGAAAAACGGAAGCGGCAGCAGGCATGCGACCCAGACGATAATCTGTCTTTTCGTCACCTCAAAGCCGTGCACTACCGGAAGCATCGGAATGTTCGCTGCTCTGTAATCTTCCGTCTTCTTAATCGCAAGCGCTAAAAAGTGCGGAATCTGCCAGATGAATAAAATCATGAATAATACCCATGCGACAACACCGATGTGCCCTTCAACCGCTGTCCAGCCGATTAACGGCGGAACGGCGCCCGATACACTTCCGACAACCGTATTAATCGTATAGCGGCGTTTCGTCCACATTGTATAAAGAACAACGTACGTAAACACCCCGATAAAACCGATGACTGCCGCCATTACGGTGGTCATTAAAAGCATGATAAGTCCTAAAGCAATGAGTAAAATTCCTGACCACAGCGCTTGATTCGGCTGAATCTTTCCGGTAACCGTCGGTCTTACTTTCGTGCGTTCCATTAAATGATCAATATCACGGTCATAATAGTTATTAACCGCACAAGAACCGGCGATGATCAGTGAAGATCCTATTAATGTAAGAAGCACGGTGTTTAAATTGCCTAAAAAACTCAGACCGGATATATGTAACGCAAGCCACATGCCGGTAAAAGTCGTAATTAAATTCGAATTGACGATTCCTATTTTAATAAGCGAAAGGAAATCCTTCCATGCCGTCGTCTCTTCAATCTGTCCGTCTATAGCTGTATCGTTTAAAATTCTGGAATTAGCCATAACGTAAACCTCCCTTACAAACCTAAAGCAGGTTTTTTAAGACCTGCAACTCTATCATACAAGATAATGACCTGTAAAAAAACATCCTCTTAAATATTAAACGAGAAACAGGAATTTATTTGTGAACGTTTTATGAATTTTACCACATCCGCCGATTGCATAATAAAGCGGTTACTTTATTTCTATCAGACCCATCTGGAATAATCAACCCCATTATCTAAGAAGTCCTGATTCTATTATATTTTTGTGAACAAACAGAATTGAGAATTGCCACAAAACACATATTCGCTTACACTTGGTACGTATATCATTTTGTCCAGTTTGTTAAGAAGGTGAATGTAAAATGAATAAAGCTTTAAAAGCACTCGGTGTGCTGACGACATTCGTCATGCTCGTCGTGCTGATCGGCGGCGCTCTTGTCACAAAGACAGGGTCGGGTCTAGGATGCGGAAGACAGTGGCCGCTTTGCCACGGCCGCTTTTTCCCGGAGCTTAATGCCGCTTCTATCATTGAATGGAGCCACAGACTCGCAAGCGGTGTCTCAATCGTTCTCGTGCTGAGCCTCGCGTTTTGGGCATGGAGAAAAGTCACGCCTGTTTTCCGTGAAACAACCTTTCTCGCCATTATGTCCATTATCTTTTTATTTTTACAGGCGCTTCTCGGCGCATTAGCGGTTGTTTTCGGATCAAATGCGCTTGTTATGGCGCTTCATTTCGGCATATCGCTGATTTCTTTCGCTTCTGTACTGATTTTGACGCTGCTCATATTTGAAGCGGATAAATCAGACAAAAAGCTCGTCAAGCCGCTCAGAATCGGCAGGAAAATGCAGTTTCATATGATCGGCCTTTCGATTTACACGTATATCGTCGTTTATACGGGGGCTTATGTACGCCATACGCAATCAAGCCTTGCCTGTCCTGATGTTCCGCTTTGCAGCAGACTGCACCACGGGCTTCCGTCCCAATTTCAGGAGTGGGTGCAGATGGGCCACAGAACGGCAGCGCTGCTTCTGTTCATATGGGTCCTTATCGCTTTCGTGCATGCGGTGCGCTCCTACAAAGACCAAAAACAGATTCTTGGTGGCTGGACGGCGGCTCTTGTCTTTGTTTTATTACAGGCGCTCTCCGGAATCATGGTTGTTTATTCAGAAATGGCCACCGGTTTTGCACTTGCCCATTCACTCTTTATTGCCGGGCTGTTCGGTGTTCTATGCTATTTCTTATTATTAATCGCCCGCTTCCGTTGTGAATCAAAACAGCGGAACATTTGAGGCACATGAAAAGACCGAAGCATCAGAGCTTCGGTCTTTTTACATACAAAAAACCTGATCGCACATGGATCAGGTTTTTTAATGTTCATTCTTTTACGCTTTTTCAATCTCGATCAGTAAATCGCCTGTCTGAATCGGTTCTCCGTTTTTCACATGGATCTGCTGAATCGTCCCGGAGAACGGCGCCTGCACCGTCGTCTCCATTTTCATCGCTTCATTAATCATCAGATGATCGCCTTTGTTCACCTTCGCGCCGGTTTCAGTTAACAATTTAATAACGGTTCCCGGCATTGATGCCGCAATGTGGCTTGGGTTTGTCCGATCGGCTTTTAATTTTTCCTGTACGGACGATTTAATGCTTTCATCTTTAATGACTACCTCACGCGGCTGGCCGTTCAATTCGAAATAAACGACCCGTGTCGCGTCCGGCTGCGGTTCACCGATAGATACAAGTTTCACGATCAGCGTTTTTCCGCGCTCGATTTCCACCTCGATTTCTTCACCGAGCGTCATGCCGTAGAAGAAAGTCGGTGTGTCCAATACGGAAATATCACCGAAGCGTTCAGCTGTTTGTACATATTCAGTGAAAACCTTCGGATAAAGCGCATATGCGATTGCGTCCTGGTCACTCAATTCCATCTGATGTGTTTCTTTCCATTCTTCTTTAATGCCTTCGAAAGATACCGGTTCGAGCAGCTCACCGGGTCTTACCGTAATCGGCGTCTGCCCTTTCAGCACGAGCTTTTGCAGTTTTTCCGGAAATCCGCCGTGCGGCTGGCCGATCTGCCCTTTAAAAAGCTCAACGACAGAATCCGGAAAATCAAGCGTTTCGCCTTTATCATAAACATCTTGTTCTGTTAAATTGTTTTGCACCATGTAAAGCGCCATATCTCCGACGACTTTGGAAGAAGGTGTTACTTTAACGACGTCGCCGAACATGCGGTTGACGACGCTGTACATCTCTTTCACCTCATTCCAGCGGTCACCCAGGCCGACGCCTTTTGCCTGCTGCTGCAAATTGCTGTACTGCCCGCCCGGCATCTCGTGATTATAAATCTCAGTGTGCGGAGACTTCATCCCGCTTTCAAATTCACTGTAATATTGACGGACAGATTCCCAGTATTGTGACAGTCTTTCAACCTGCCGGACATCCATTTCAGGACGGCGGCTGTTCCCTTCAAGCGCATGGTAAAATCCGCTTGCGCTCGGCTGTGAAGTCAGCCCCGCCATTGAGCTGACGGCGACATCCACGATATCCACACCCGCTTCAACAGCTTTGGCATAGAGAAAGACGCCGTTGCCGCTCGTGTCATGCGTGTGAAGATGAACGGGAATATCAATCGTTTCCTTCAGCGCGGAGACAAGTTCATATGCGGCCTGCGGTTTCAAAAGACCTGCCATGTCTTTAATGCCGAGAATGTGCGCACCAGATGCCTCAAGTTCTTTCGCCATGGAAAGATAATATTTCAAATCATACTTCGTCCGGCTCTTATCAAGAATATCTCCCGTATAACAAATCGCAGCCTCTGCCACTTTTCCGGTTTCACGGACGGCATCGATGGCCAGCGTCATCCCTTTCACCCAGTTCAGGCTGTCAAAGATCCGGAATACATCAATACCTGACTCTGCTGACTGCCGGACAAATTTTTGGATGACATTGTCCGGATAGTTGGTATAACCGACGGCATTTGATGAACGAAGCAGCATCTGGAACAATGTGTTCGGCACTTCCTTGCGGAGATCTTCAAGGCGTTTCCAAGGATCTTCTTTTAAGAAACGGTACGCTACATCAAATGTCGCGCCTCCCCACATTTCAAGGCTGAACAGTTCAGGCCACAGGACAGCCGTGGGGTTCGCGATTTTTTTCAAATCATTTGTTCTGATTCTGGTCGCAAGCAGAGACTGGTGGGCATCCCTGAACGTTGTATCAGTCAGGAGTACGGACTTTTGCTCTTTCACCCAGTCAGCAAGCCCTTCAGCGCCTCTTTCATCGAGAATCTGTTTCGTGCCGTTTACCGGCTTTTCTCCGATACCTAACGTAATAGCCTGAGGCTTATCAAACGCAGGTTTTTCTTTTTTCCCGATTCCCGGAAAACCGTTTACCGTTACATTGCCGATGTAAGAAAGCATTTTTGTTCCGCGGTCCTTCTGTTTAGGAAAAACAAACAGTTCGGGCGTTGTGTCGATAAACGATGTATCATATTGCCCGGTCAGGAATTTTTCATGCTTTGCCACGTTTTCAAGAAACGGGATATTGGTCTTAATGCCCCTGATTCTGAATTCCTGCAGGTTGCGGACCATTTTTGCCGATGCCTGCTCAAACGTCAGCGCCCATGTCGACAGTTTGACGAGCAGTGAATCGTAATAAGGCGTGATAACCGCGCCCTGGAAGCTGTTCCCTGTATCAAGACGGACGCCGAAGCCGCCGCCTGAGCGGTAAGCCATAATTTTACCCGTGTCAGGCATAAAGTCATTCAGCGGATCTTCAGTGGTCACACGTGATTGTATCGCATACCCGATTGTAAAAATGTCTTTTTGCTGAGGAATATTGACGGCACGGCTGTGGAGTCCGTGGCCCTGCGCAACGAGAATCTGCGTCTGTACGATATCAACCCCCGTAATCATTTCCGTAATCGTATGCTCCACTTGTACGCGGGGATTCACTTCAATAAAGTAAAACTCACCATCCGCTACGAGAAATTCCACGGTTCCCGCGTTGATATAGCCGACATTTTTCGCAAGGGCGACAGCCGCTTCACAGATCTCGTCCCTTAATTCAGGCTGTAAGGATACACTCGGCGCCACCTCAATGACCTTTTGATGGCGTCTCTGAACGGAACAGTCCCGCTCATACAGATGGACGACATTGCCTTCTTTATCTCCGATCACCTGAACTTCAATATGCTTAGGATTTTCGATCAGTTTTTCAACATACACTTCGTCGTTTCCGAATGCGGCTTTCGCTTCTGATTTAGCCCGCTCAAACGAATCTTTCAATTCGCCCTCGCTTCTGACGATTCTCATCCCCCGGCCGCCGCCTCCGAGCGACGCTTTAATAATAAACGGATACCCGTGAACTTTTGCGAATTGTTCGACATCTTTTAATGTTTCAGCAGGCCCGTCACTCCCCGGGATAACGGGGATGCCGGCTTTTTCAGCCTGCTCTCTGGCCTTGACCTTATCTCCGAACATATCCAAATGCGCTGACGTCGGTCCGATAAATACGATGCCCTCTTCTTCACAGCGTCTCGCAAATTGGATATTTTCAGACAGAAATCCGTAACCCGGATGGATGGCGTCAACGCCGTTTCTTTTCGCAATCTCAATAATCCCTTCAATATCAAGATACGCGTCTATCGGTTTTTTGCCTTCTCCGACAAGATAGGCTTCATCCGCTTTATAGCGGTGGTAGGAACCCGAATCTTCTTTTGAATAAACGGCTACCGTTCTGATGTTCAATTCTGTGCACGCCCGGAAAATCCGGATCGCAATTTCTCCCCTGTTTGCTACTAACACTTTTTGGATGGATTGTTGTGACAAATTTCTCTCCCCCTTGGCCTAGTAAATATGTAGTTTATAATAAAGGAATATCCGTCCTGTGTATACATTTGTTTTTTACAGATACACAGATTTTTCCGTCTGCCGTCTTTTTACCCCCTTAGACGGAACGGGTTCCCTCTTTTTCTTCTTTTCTGAGTACTTGACATGCATACTGACGTTCACCAATATACCGGCGCTCGTCAATAATAAAAACATGGATGAGCCTCCGTAGCTGATAAACGGCAGCGGAACACCCGTAATGGGAATTAAACCGCTGACACCGCCGAGATTGATGAAGGTCTGAATCGCAATCATACTGGATATCCCGATTGCCAGGAGACTGCCGAACGGATCTTCACATTTTCTCGCAATATAAAAACCTTTTAACACAACAAAAGCAAGCAGCACAATGACGAACAGGACGCCGAAAATGCCGAGCTCCTCTGAAATAACCGCCATGATAAAGTCTGTATGCGATTCCGGCAGATATCCGTATTTTTGAATGCTTTCTCCGAGACCGAGGCCGAAAAAACCGCCTGAGCCGATCGCATAATACGAATTTATAATCTGCAGGCCTGATGTGCCGGCATATTTAAACGGGTTTTCAAGGCTTTCAAACCGGCTCATGCGCCCAGGCGTTAAAATATCGTCCCATTTCAAATAAATGATCGGGCTGACAAGAAGTAATACGATTCCCGCCATGATCACCAGCCTGAGCAGCGTCTTTCCGCTGAATCCCGAACACATAATGACGCAAAACGCGATCAGACCGATAATCATCGCCGTTCCGAAGTCAGGCTGAATGGCGATAAGCGCACAAATGACTACGGTGACGATCACCGGCGGAGCAACTCCTGTCAAAAGCTGATCGATATAGCTTTGTTTTTTCGCGTACACCGCGGCAAGATACAGAATCAGGGTCAGCTTGACAAATTCCCCCGGCTGAATGGCCATTCCGCCGATTTTAAACCAGCTTTGCGCGTTTCCGGCAACATGTCCGAAAACAAACAGCGCGCAAAGCGCAGCCACTGACGCAAGCAGTAATATTTTCTGGACCTTCTGATGGGCGAGCACTTTGTACGGGAAAACGGCCGCGATGATAAACAGCACGAGCCCTGCAATGACGGCGAACAGCTGCCGTTTAAAAAAATAGTCGCTGCTCACGCCGTAACGCATAACGGCGGTAATCATACTTGAACTGTATACCATTACCAATCCGAAACTGCACAGCAGAATAATAGCGCTTATCAATGAATAATCGTAAGATTTTAACATTCTTTTAAACATAACATCCTCTTTCCTGCTTAAAGCTTACGTTTAATACCTATTGCGTATTATATTTTACTATAATTCATAAACAATTTACGCAGTTTCTTTATAGTTTTTCGGATGAAATGCAGATTAATAGACCGTCTCACGAAAAGAAGATGCAAAAAAACGGTTTACGGTTATAAAAAAACCCAAACCGTTGAATAGTTTGAGTTTGATCATTTATTTTCCTGTAAACGCGTCATGCAGTGCAGACAGTTCTCTTTCAAGTCTGTCCAGCAGCTCTTTTCCGTCGTTTTCATCAACTAATCCCAGGCGGACAGCAAAATCGATTTCCCTCGACAGTCCGAACATCTGAGTATCCAGGACCTCTTCGTACAGAGGACATTGAGGCATCGTTAAGTTATCCATTTGTACTCGGATCAGCTTCAAAATCTTCTCAGCATCTGACTTCAACAGTTCGAATGCTTTCTGCTGATGGTCAACTATAATCTCTGAAGCCAAAAGTATCCCTCCGTTCCCCAGGCGAGTACCTAATTCTTCTATTTATCATAAAGGGTATCAGGTGAAATTGCAAGAGGATTTAAGCAGATGTCATGATAAAAAGTGTTTCAAAAAATACTCAGCCTGTATTTCTCAGACATGATTTCCAGAAGCTTCACACCCGCGATGCTGTTGCCTTTTTCATCAAGCGCCGGGCCGAATATACCGATTCCGAAATTGTATGGCGAAATGCCCATGATTCCTCCCGAAACCCCGCTTTTGGCGGGAATGCCGACCTTGATCGCGAATTCCCCGCTCGCATTGTACATGCCGCATGTCACCATAAACGTCTTGCAGATTCTCGCCACATCTTTTTTTATGACCTGTTCCCCGGTCTCCGGATGCTTGCCGTCAAGTGCGAATACGCAGCCGATTTTGGCTAAATCCAGACTGCTCATCTTAATCGCGCACTGCTTTGTATACAAATCCATGACCTCTTCAACATCGCCTTTAAAAATGTCATACTGCTTCATGTAATAACACATTGCCCGATTGATCATGGAGGAACCGAATTCTGATGCTGCGACATGTCTGCAATATGTAATTTCCTGATTATTCGCAAGCCTTCTGATAAATCCGAGCAGATAATCCAGACGGTCTTTCGGCGTATGCCCTTTAATAAAACTTGTAACGACGAGAGCGCCCGCATTAATCATCGGATTTAAAGGCTTGCCCGGGTTCACCGTCTCAAGCTTCACAATGGAATTAAACGGGTCGCCGGTCGGCTCCTGCCCTACGCAGCTGAATATCTTTTCCTTTCCGTAATCCATCAGGACGAGCGCCAGAGAAAGCACCTTCGAAATGCTCTGCAGCGTAAATGTCCGGTCGGCGTCTCCTGCCGTCAGACATGTATTTTCCGCATGATAAATCGTGACTGAAAGGCTGTCTTGCCCCGATTCTGCCAAAGCCGGAATATAGTCTGCCACTTTGCCTTCTCCGGTCTTTTTTTTCGCTTCTTGAACGAGTGCGTCCAGCTCCTGGTAATGCCGGCATACCATTTCGATCCCCTCACTTTGCTGCCGTTGGTTACGTCTAATTTGCGACGCAAAGTGACAATTCATGCGAAAACTTTTATACTTTAAGTAAAGGGGGGCTTCACCATGAGCGTTATTCAAGTTAAAGGCAATGTTACATACCCGATTACAATTGATCCGAGTGTCTGGATTTTCGATGACCGCAAGTTTCCGTTTGAAAACAATCAGCCCGTTCACTCAGACGGCTCGGCAGAAACTAAGGAGCATACACTCGATCCGGAACGGGTGATCAGAGAAGGGCGCATTTCGCCGCCGACTTTAAAAAGCGAAAAACGTTTTGAAAAAGAAAGATTAATGAACGGCAGTTTCGCCATGAAGCTCGGTGCTGTCTTAGCAAATGCCGAGCCGAAAGAAAGCGCTGTCCTTTGCGTATTTATTTCAGGATCTGAAAGAACCGAGGTGCCGCTTGAAAAGGCGATGGACGCAATCGCCCATTTCTGTGAGTCAGGGAAGCCTCTTCAAGACGGCGGTCCGGTCCATTTTTACGTGAACGGAAACTTTGAAAAACCGATAACAGGCGTCACAGAAATCGAAGTTCTATAACAAATCGGCCGCAAGCTGTGCAAGGCCGGATCTTTCGCCTTTCATAAGCTTCACGCTGCCGGAGACGGTTTGTCCTTTAAACCGCTCTACGACATAAGCAAGTCCGTTATTTAAACTGTCTAAATATGGGTGATCTATTTGCTCCGGGTCACCCATCAGGACAATTTTGCTGCCTTCTCCCACCCGTGTCAAAAGCGTCTTGACCTCGTGCCTCGTCAAATTCTGAGCCTCATCGATAATAATAAACTGATCCGGAATGCTTCTTCCCCGAATGTATGTCAGCGCCTCAACCTGAATTGATCCGATGCCCGCTAAAATCGCTTCAAGTTCACCCGGCTTTTTCGCATTGAACAAAAATTCAAGATTATCAAAGATCGGCTGCATCCACGGCTTGAGCTTCTCCTCTTTTTCACCCGGCAAATATCCGATATCCTTGCCCACCGGGACGATGGGACGTGCGACGATCAGTTTTTTATAAATACCGAGATCCTCAGTCTGCAGAAGCCCCGCTGCGAGAGCTAGCAAAGTTTTTCCCGTTCCCGCTTTTCCGATCAGGGTGACAAGCGGGATATCTTCTCTCAGCAGGAGTTCAAGCGCCATTGTCTGCTGGACGTTTTTCGGCCTGATGCCCCATACGTGCTCATCATCAAAGACGAGTCTTTTTACGGTCTCCCCTTTCTTATCTGTCATGCCGACCGCAGAAGAAGATCCTCCTAATTCATCTTTCATCAGCACAAATTGATTCGGATAAACCTGATGCTGCTGAAGCTCCTTGACTGAAATTTGTTTGTTTTTATAAAACAAGTCAAACCGCTCTTTATTCATAAATATATCCTTGTACCCACTGTATATCTCATCATGGTCAACGACTCTGTCGTTTAAAAAGTCCTCCGCCAAAAGCCCGATGGCATCCGCCTTTACCCTGACCAGCACATCCTTACTGACCAGGATGACGGGGCGGCCGTTTTCTTTCGTTTCCTCCTCAAGGCTTAAATTTTTTGCCACCGCCAAAATGCGGTTATCATTTGTTTTTTCGATAAAAATTTCCTGAAGCTGATGAAATGACCGGTGGTTCAGTTCAATTCTGATCGTTCCTCCGCTTTCAAGCGGAACCTTTTCGTGCAGCCTTCCTTTCTCCCTGAGCCCGTCTATCAGCTTAGATACGTGCCTCGCATTCCTCCCGACCTCGTCCATATACCGCTTTTTTGAATCGACCTCTTCCAGCACGACGGCGGGGATGACAACTTCGTTTTCTTCAAAAGAAAAAATGGCGTTAGGATCCTGCAAAAGTACATTCGTATCTAACACATAAATTTTACTCAAGTCTCAGCCTCCTGAAAAATAAGGATCAAAGCCCAGCGTGTGCTTCTCTTTTCGTGAAAAACGGGGATGCCTGCTAAAATATATGATTTGGTGAATAAAGATAGAAGGTTAATTCAACAATAAAAGAAATGAAAGCATTAAGGAGGGAATCTGACGTGCGAATTCTTTTCATTATCATACAAGCTTTATTTATTCTGACCGGCTGCACAGCTGTACAGGATAGCCGCGGACGCAGCAATATCCAAAACGAATCAACCGATCAGGGCGGAGCAAAACCGATTCATGTGAGTGATACAGCTCCTGAAACAGCTGCGAATCCCGGCCGGACAGATATTGCAAAGCATCTAGTCGAAGTGACTGAAAAAATCCCAGGCATTACAGACGCCACCGCGGTCGTACTCGGGCGATACTCAGTCGTCGGAATCGATGTGGATGACAATTTAGAACGGAGCAAAGTGGAAAGCATTAAATACACCGTTGCCCAAGCATTAAAAAACGATCCTTACGGCGCCAATGCCGTTGTCGTCGCTGATCCTGATACAGTCTCCCGCCTGAGAGGCATGGGCAGCGATATTAAGGCCGGACGTCCGGTTTCAGGCATTTTGGACGAACTCGCCGCAATCGTCGGACGTGTCATGCCGGAAGTTCCGAATGATGTGACCGACAATGAAAAAGAATCACCGACTAAATCGAATGATGACCAGCTGAATCAAAGAGATCAGAACAAGCTGCAAAACGAGCAGAATGATCAATCGGATCATCACATGAATAACCGCCGGTAAAAAGCAGCGCCCGCTACAAAGGAAGGGCGCTGCTTTCTTTCCCTTTGGCAGGCGGGTCATCCATGATATAATGCTTGTCATAGTGAAAGAGGTGAAAAATCAATGAGAGTTAAATGTTCCATTTGCGACAAAATTGAACAAATTGATGATGAAACACTGACAGCCAAACGCCTCCGCAACCGTCCGATTCATACATATATGTGCCAGGAATGCCATGACCGAATCAAAGTCAAAACAGAGGCGCGGCTGAATACCGGACACTTCTCCTTTCATCCAGGGCAAAAAACGAAAAAAGATAAAGTGAAAAAATAAACCAATAAAAAAATGACCCGCCGAAAGGCAGGGTCATTTTTTTATTGCGGTTTAGCTGACTGGCTTTTTTTGGACTGGTGCAGACGGATTTTGTAAATGATCAAAATCAAGGCGGCGACAACAAGCCCTTCTCCGACCGGCAGAAACACACCGAAAAAAGTCAGCACGGTGCAGCCGAGTACGAGAAAGAGATAAACTGCCGCAGCCTTTAAAACCGGCAGCCTTTTGGCAAAGCCGAGTTTAAATACAATCACCGAGAGCACGACGATCGTTCCGTATAACAGCCACATTCCCGTCAGCGGATGCTCATCCACTTGGTAAAGCGCAGCAAAGAACGACAGCCGTTCACTTACTTCATTCAAAAAGATCCCCTCCCCTTTTCCGTTCGGGTTCTATCTTTTCAAATTCTGCAAGTGATTAAGACATTCCTGCTGTTTTTTTCTTTTTCGCCGCTTTTTCACGTTCGTTTTTGTTCAGGATTTTCTTTCTTAAACGGATGGATTCCGGTGTTACTTCACAGTATTCATCATCGTTCAAGTACTCGAGTGATTCTTCAAGCGACATAATGCGCGCTTTCTTAATCGTAGTCGTTTGATCCTTCGTTGCGGAACGGACGTTTGTCTGCTGTTTCATTTTGCTGACATTGACGACAAGGTCATTGTCACGGTTATGTTCGCCGACAATCATGCCTTCATATACTTCTGTGCCCGGCTCAACGAAGATCACGCCGCGGTCTTCAATACCTTGAATTCCGTAAGATGTCGCTTTTCCATTTTCCATGGAAACGAGCACACCCTGACGGCGGCCTCCGACTTGGCCTTTTTGCATCGGCTGATAGCTGTCAAACGTGTGGTTCAGGATACCGAAACCGCGTGTCAGTGACAGAAACTCAGTAGAATAGCCGATGAGCCCGCGTGAAGGTACGGTAAAGATCAGGCGGACCTGGCCGTTTCCGTTATTAATCATATCGAGCATTTCGCCTTTTCTCGCACCCATTGATTCCATAACAGAACCGGTATGCTCTTCAGGCACGTCAATCTGCACGCGCTCAACAGGCTCGCAGCTTACACCGTCGATTTCCTTAATGATAACTTCAGGTTTAGACACTTGAAGCTCATAACCTTCGCGGCGCATGTTTTCAATTAAAATAGACAGGTGAAGCTCACCGCGTCCTGAAACAACCCATGCGTCAGGCGATGCCGTCGGTTCGACACGAAGACTGACGTCTGTTTGAAGCTGTGCGTTCAGACGCTCTTCAATTTTACGGGCTGTGACATATTTGCCTTCACGGCCTGCAAACGGGCTGTTGTTTACGACAAATGTCATTTGAAGCGTAGGCTCATCAATACGCAGAACCGGCAGCGGCTCATGGTGGTCAGCCGGACAAACCGTTTCACCGACGTTGATGTCTTCCATACCGGAAACGGCAACGAGGTCTCCCGCTCTCGCTTCTTCAATTTCCACGCGTTTCAATCCTTGGAAACCGAAGATTTTCGTTACACGGAATGATTTGACCGTTCCGTCAAGTTTCATCAATGAAACCTGCTGGCCGACTTTCATCGTGCCGCGGAAAACGCGTCCGATACCGATACGGCCGACATAGTCATTGTAATCAAGAAGCGCCACTTGGAATTGAAGAGGCTCTTCGGCGTTATCAACCGGCGCAGGGACATGTTCAAGAATCGTTTCATACAGTGATTCCATGTTTTCGTCCTGCTTTTTCGGATCAAGACTTGCCGTTCCGTTAATCGCAGAAGCGTAGACGACAGGGAACTCAAGCTGTTCTTCGTTTGCATCCAGCTCGATGAACAGATCAAGCACTTCATCGATAACTTCTTCCGGGCGGGCGAAATCACGGTCGATTTTGTTTACGACGACAACCGGATTTAAGTTCTGCTCAAGGGCTTTCTTCAGAACGAAACGGGTTTGCGGCATGCAGCCTTCATATGCGTCAACGACTAACAGAACGCCGTCAACCATTTTCATAATCCGTTCAACCTCTCCGCCGAAGTCGGCGTGTCCCGGAGTGTCCAAAATATTAATGCGTGTATCTTTATAGTTAATCGCAGTATTTTTCGCGAGAATTGTAATACCGCGTTCACGTTCAAGATCGTTTGAATCCATTGCGCGTTCGGCAATATTTTCGTTGGCACGGAAGGTTCCGGCTTGGTGAAGCAATTGGTCTACCAAAGTCGTTTTCCCATGGTCAACGTGGGCAATAATCGCGATATTGCGAAGATCGTTTCGAAGTTTCACATTTTCATCTCCTAAAAAAATTAGATAACTTTCATATTATACCACACATCCTCTTTAAAAGCGTCACGTTTTTCTGTAAACTGAAAGTATGACGTTAAAGGGGATGGAAATATGAAAAAATTGAATTGGCTCTTATTATTATTTGCATTCGCAGCAGTCTTCAGCATGATGCTGATCGGCGTATCAATCGCTGAGAAAAGCGCATGGGGTGTCATCGGAAGCATTGTTCTCGTTATCGCCATGATGGGAAGCGGTTTCACTGTAAAGAAAAAAATGCGCGAACAGGGACTGCTTGATTAAAAGCATGACCCTTTGCAAAATTCCGTAAACATGAAAAGCACAATATTGTATGAAGCCTGAATGAAACATTCAGGCTTTTTTGCATCCTCAAAACCGGTGGGATGTAAGGCTTATCTCCCCCGCCGCCTAGTCAAGAAGCCGGAAACAGCAGTATGCATCCTAGTGACAACAGCAGAGTCCCTCAGAAAAGGCAGCCGGAATTAGTCCGGTATTGTTATGAAGAAAATACCAAACTTCCTATTTCAATTCCATCACTGGATTTTTATACTTGTGGCTGTAAGCAAATACACATGACAAGGAGAGAACAAAATGAAAACATCTTTTTTGAAGAAAACCGCTGTAACTGCCGCTGCAACTGCTTCAGCCGCCTTGCTTGCATTCAGTCCGCTTGAGTCTGCCGGTGCAAAAACAATTCAGGCAAATGAATCGCCTGTCTTGCAGGCTTTTGCCGAGAAAACACCGGAAGATGCGGCAAAGCTTTTAGACATCATCAGCCAATCCATTTACGAAAAAGACGGCGTCTATTATTTTGACGGTGAAAAAGCGGTTGAATTGGGATTAGATAAAGAAGCCGCACAGACCATTCAAAAGCTGTGGGACAGCTCAACGGAATTTTTAACCGTCCTTTCCCAATGTATCGAGAAAACGGACGGCGAATATACATTTAATAAAGAAAAAGCAGTGGAGCTCGGCTTTACGGAAAAAGAAGCTCTTATCGTTGATCAGCTGTTCACCGCTTTCTCCCAGAGTCTTCATATTCTTCAATCTGCTCTGGTTGAAGAAGACGGCGTGTATACGTTTGATCAGGAGCTTGCTGAAAAAGCAGGTGCAGGTAAAAAAGAAGCGAAGCTGTGTGCTGAATTCTTTAATTCACTGCCGCAGGAATTACTTGAAAGCATTTATACAGCCTTTCACCCGGCTGAGTAAACGAAAAAAACGCCCGGTCATTCAGCCGGGCGTTTTTTTAATTCAGCAGTTTAAGCGCAAGCATGATGAGAAATACAGCTCCGAACATACAGGCGGCATTTGTCAGCAGCCTCCCGTAATATCTTTCCTGAAACCGCCTCTCCTCGTCTTCATAACCGTCCGGCGCCTTCATCTCAGCTTCGCCAAAGTCAAGCGGCTCCTTCATCATATGATATACCCTTTTGCACTCACCGCATGTATCAAGATGGCGGAAAATATACCGCTCTGTTTCTGTTTCACAATCGCCTTCAATATATAAAGGGAGTAAATCTCTCACTAAACAGCAAGTCATATGTGTCCGTCCTTCCTTTTTTCCGCCAAGTGCTGTTTCAGCTGCATTCTCGCCCTGTATAAGGTGCTCTTCACCTTCGGCAGGCTCCAACCCAAAATATCAGCAATCTCTTCGTATGACAGCTCTTGAAATTCCCTTAAAATTAAAACGGTCTGCTGATCATTTTTCAGACGCTGAATCTGCCCGGCCAGCGCGTTCTTTGTGTCTGTCCGGTCAACGTAATGCTCCGGCAGTTCATATGTTGTTTGCTGAAGCCCTTCATTCAAGGTGATATCTGAAAATTGGTATTTTCTGTCCCGTCTGTACCAATTGATGAAGGTATGGTGGGCAATTGCATAGAGCCACGTGCGGATAGACGAGTGCCCCTTAAATGACTCAAGCCCGTTAAATGCTTTCATAAATGTATCCTGAGCGAGATCTTTAGCGGTCTCAGCGTGATGTGTGCGTCTGTAAAGGTAATACATAATATCTTGATAATGTTCACGGTACAACTGTTCAATTGACACCTTGTTTTTCATTTAAAAATAAAACCACACTGTCATCCAGATTGAGAGCACAATGAAGAAACCATACAGTCCATACGTCAGGCATTTCATATATTTAATTTGGCGGATGTCGCCCGGCGGCGGCTTCATATCATGTTCATTCTGTCTTTTTCTGTTTTCCGCCTCTGCTCCAAATTCAGGTTCATGTTCTTTCATCCATTGAAGCGTACCGCCTTCAAGTTCCCCTTCCTTATACAGGTCGTATAAATCGAAGAAGACAGCCTTTCTTTCTTTATTGTTCATAAAGGTTCACCGCCTCGTAAGTATCCGCGTTTACTACATATGCGTCATGGCGGTTTGAACCGAACGGCTGAATAATAACGAGCCATGCGTTATATGTTACGCCGTCTTTCACCGCTTTGACAGGCTTCACCCGCTTTTTATAAATGATGCCGTTATATGCCCCCGCCACTCTTTTGAAGGCTGTTTCCCCGTCTCTGTATGTATGCGGGAATGTTTTGGCGCTTACCTGTCCGCAGGATGAGGCCTCTATCATGCCTTCTTCATTTCGGAGCGTAAAAACGGATGTTCCTTCAAGGTTTTCAAAAACGAGACCGTCTTCCGATTTGTCAATTTGCTTAAACTTTGAAGTATCCGCGCCCAGCAATGTAAAAAGCCTCTTCTGAAGTTCTTTTTTTGTCAAAACGGTGCTGCCTGATGAGATTCTGATTTTCACAAGGCGCCCGGATTCGGCATCAAATACCAGCTCCGCCCCGTTATTCGCTGTTACGGTCACACTGCTGCCGATCAGGCTGTTGATATCTGTATTTGTGATTTCAAATGTCTGACCAGGCATTTGAAGCGTATGAAAGACGGCTTTTGATGCTTTCATTATGTCTTTTTCCTTCATGTGCACCTACGGCAGCGACTGAAGCTGATAAATAGACGGGTCTTCTGAAAAACCCATGATCGTTTCTTTTTCCCAGTAAAATACAGCACCCGTTTGTTCGTGATGCTTCCCTTGTCTTTTCGGCGCGATCTCCACGACAAACTGTCCGTCTTCTTTTCTCACTGTTGTCTGAATGCCTTGTGTTTTTAGTTTTCGGCCGTGTACCGACAAGAAATCCAGCGACTTTTTCCGGTACTCTTCTTCTGTTAATGTCCGGCCTTCCGGTTTTTTAAGATATTGATAATTTGTAATCATTCGGGAAACCTCGTCCACTTCCGCTTCATAATCTTCCGTTTTAAAGCGGTAAAAGTAATGGAGATCCTGATTGGTTTCTGTCAAATAAATCGGATTCTCAGCCGGAAAAAATGACGTAAGGATCCGTTCCGCCTGGTCTGAAGTAATATGTTCGCCCACATAATCAACAGAATCTTCAGCTATCGGTTTTGAAACCGCAAATGCGGCATCTCCCGCGTTGTACACCGGATTCAAAAAGACAATAAAACCAGCGGCAACGGCCGCCGCAAGAAAGCTTTTCGTCCGCCGTCTGATCCTGTCTGACCGATGAAATAAATGATGGGTCATCAGAAAACCCGCCATTGTTAAATACACCGTAAACGGGAGAAGCCTGCCGTAATCTTTTGATACCCCGGCCGAGGACGGAGAGAGCACCCACACCAATAGCCCGATGACCGCTGCATAAAACACGCCGATAAAAACCGGCCTCGGTTTCCAATACATTTTAAAAAATAAAACATTCATAGAAATCAGAAGGAGTAAAACAACCGCAACGGAACAAAGCGAGGAGACTAAATCCTCTGCAGCAATCGTGTCACGATTGCTGTTCCAGAAAGCAAAAAAACTGAAGATCAGCTGAATGACGGGCAGTGTCACCACAGTGAGATCAAACGTATAAAACATGCCTTTTCCCCTCTGCTCCTGCGGCATCAGCATATAGTGAAACGCGGTGAGCAGCACATATCCGTACATTAAGAGATGAACGATCGGAAGAAGCTCTCTTTCTTCCGTTGTCAAATAGTGCGCGCTAAAGTGAGTGCTCTGCACCTGATGAACCAATTCAATCGTTATGCCCGCCAATAATACGGCCCGAAGCATGATCCCGCCATAAAACCAAACTCTTTCAGGGCTGATTTTCGGATGGAAAGTCAGCCCGTATAAAACAGCAAGGCAGACGGACGACCACTGGATGATCAACACACTCTGTCTGCTCAAAATGAAATATCTGTCGAAATGCTGAATAAAATGACTGAAAATCTCTGACATCTGTAACAATCCTTTACGTTTATTAAGGCCTCACCCGTTTAGACAACCGGCATTAAAAAAAGTTTTAAAGAACCTAACATTTTTCCCCTATCATTTTTCCCGTCTTCATCTGTCATTTTTTTCAGAAGAAATCGCGTCATTCGACTCATGTCTATTCCGACACGTGCCTCTCGGCTTATCCCCTGACACCGCCTCCCAGGAGCCTGTACGGGACGATTCTATCAATTCAGCTGCGGAGTCTAGTTTTATATTGCAGAATGAGAGATTGCTGGTTTATTATAACAATATAAGTTTTCATTATTTTCAAAAAGGGGGATTTATTGTGGGTTTAGGTAAGAAATTGTCTGTTGCTGTCGCCGCTTCTTTTATGAGTTTAACGATCAGTCTGCCGGGTGTTCAGGCCGCTGAGAATCCTCAGCTTAAAGAAAACATGACAAATTTTGTGCCGAAGCATTCTTTGGTGCAATCTGAATTGCCTTCTGTCAGTGACAAAGCAATCAAGCAATATTTGAAACAAAACGGTAAAGTCTTTAAAGGCAATCCTTCTGAAAGGCTGAAGCTGATTGACCAAACAACCGATGATCTCGGCTATAAACACTTCCGTTATGTGCCTGTCGTGAACGGTGTGCCTGTGAAAGACTCTCAAGTCATTATTCACGTTGATAAATCCAACAACGTCTATGCGATTAACGGTGAATTAAACAACGATGCTTCTGCCAAAACGGCAAACAGCAAAAAATTATCTGCAAATCAGGCGCTGGACCATGCTTTTAAAGCAATCGGCAAATCACCTGAAGCCGTTTCTAACGGAAACGTCGCAAACAAAAATAAAGCCGAGCTCAAAGCAGCAGCTACAAAAGACGGAAAATACCGCCTCGCCTATGATGTAACGATCCGCTATATCGAACCGGAACCTGCAAACTGGGAAGTAACCGTTGATGCAGAAACTGGGAAAATCCTGAAAAAGCAAAACAAAGTGGAACATGCGGCTGCAACCGGAACAGGTACGACTCTTAAAGGAAAAACGGTCTCATTAAATATTTCTTCTGAAAGCGGCAAATATGTGCTGCGCGATCTTTCTAAACCTACCGGAACACAAATTATTACGTACGATCTGCAAAACCGCGAGTATAACCTGCCGGGCACACTCGTATCCAGCACCACAAACCAGTTTACAACTTCTTCTCAGCGCGCTGCCGTTGATGCGCATTACAACCTCGGCAAAGTGTATGATTATTTCTATCAGAAGTTTAAACGCAACAGCTACGACAATAGAGGCGGCAAGATCGTATCCTCCGTTCATTACGGCAGCAGATACAATAACGCGGCCTGGATCGGCGACCAAATGATTTACGGAGACGGTGACGGTTCATTCTTCTCGCCTCTTTCCGGTTCAATGGATGTAACGGCCCATGAAATGACACACGGCGTTACACAGGAAACAGCCAACCTGAACTATGAAAATCAGCCGGGCGCTTTAAATGAATCCTTCTCTGATGTATTCGGGTACTTCAACGATACTGAGGACTGGGATATCGGTGAAGATATTACGGTCAGCCAGCCGGCTCTCCGCAGCTTATCAAATCCGACAAAATACGGACAGCCTGACAACTACAAAAATTACAAAAACCTTCCGAACACTGATGCCGGCGACTACGGCGGCGTGCATACAAACAGCGGAATTCCGAACAAAGCCGCTTACAATACGATTACAAAAATCGGCGTGAACAAAGCGGAGCAGATTTACTATCGCGCCCTGACGGTATACCTCACTCCGTCATCAACCTTTAAAGATGCAAAAGCAGCTTTGATTCAATCAGCGCGGGACCTTTACGGCTCTCAGGATGCTGCAAGTGTAGAAGCGGCCTGGAATTCAGTCGGCTTGTAAACTAGAAAAGAGACCGGATGTCCGGTCTCTTTTTTATATCTGATACATTTCACAATGGCTTTACCATGATCATATATGTCTTTTCCCGATCGTCTTTTTCAAGCTTCAGCTGTTCAAAACCGCATTTGCTTAAAAACAGCAACCATTCCTGCCTGTCCAGGGGAACGGCTGCAAACATCGCTTTATGCTCCGCTCTCAGCCGGCCGGCAATCTCTTCAATGACCGCCCGACCGATTCCTTTCTCTTTTGCCTCTGGAGCGACGGCTACAGTCCCGAGCCACGGTTTTCCGTTTGAGGGCGCCCATTCTAAGTGAAAGCTGACGGCGGCAGGAGCGCCGTCAAGCTCCCATATGAGCCACGTTCCATTGTACATGGAGTATGCAAGCATAAACTCCGCCGCATTTTTTGTTCCGAATTCTTCGGCTCTCCACACCGGGTGTGCCGCCGCCAGCTGCTCCAGAAATTCCAGATCTTCTTCTTCAAACTCCCTATCTGTCAGCATGTAAATAGTCGTCAAAGATGATTTTATGTATCGCCGGATTTCCCGCAAGCACGCTGTGGTTATCTAAAAACGTAAACGGTTCGCCGTCTGTTGTCGTGTAAATGCCGCCGACTTCGTTCAGCAGCACGCAGCCGGCAGCGTAATCCCACGGCGCGAGCCTCATTGTGATGTATGCGTCAATGCGGCCGGCCGCAACACTGGCCAGCTCAAGTGCCGCCGAGCCGTAGGAACGCGTTCCTCTTACCCGTTTTACGAGCGGCGCCAAAATACTCGGGTCGATTCTTCTGTTTTCCGTCACCCATGTGGCATTGATTGCAATAATCGATTCTTCAATAGAAACCTCTTTTAAAGGAGCAAGCGGCGTGTCGTTCAGATATGCCCCTTTTCCGCTGAATGCATGATACAGCTCGTCCTGCATCACATCATAAATTAAGCCGATTTTGCCTTTTCCGTCTTCAAAAATACCGATGGAGATTGCGAAATGCCGCTTTTGATGGACAAAATTCATCGTCCCGTCAATCGGATCAATGATCCAGACGATTCCGTCAAGGGAGCGGAGCTTATCTCCCTGCCCTTCTTCGCCGAGGATGCGGTGTCCGGGAAAAGTTCCCTGTATACGGTCAATGAAAAAGCGTTCCGTCTCTTTATCCATATTTGTGACTAAATCATTCGGATTTGATTTTGTTTCAATCGTCAAGCTTTCCTGCATGGATTGTCTGATTCTCGTTCCGGCTTCTTTTACCCATTGTTTTGCGATATCATCAATTTCCGTCCAATTTGTCATACCGTGTACCTCTTTTCTATGTATAGCTTACTCTATAGCATACTGATAAAAACAATTAAAAAGCAAGGAAAATGAAAAAAATGCCTTCTCACGTAAAAACGAACCATTTCCTGCGGTTCGTTTTTACTATTCTTTATCCGTTAAGACGAATCCATTCTTTTCTGAGACGTTCCAGTTTTCTTTTACTGAGATCGATTTGATCTTCATTCTCTTTTTGTATGGCCTCATAAAGGGTTGCCAATTCATAATCAACCTCTAGTCTCCAGACAGCTACACGGTTATTTTTTTCCTCCCTGAATCCTTCCTTCACCACTTGCCTCATTGTCTTTCGCCCCTTCCAGAGATCATTTGTTAAAAAAGCATCCCATTTTCCAATTCATTATTAATGATACTTCTTATATCCTATGGAAACTTATATTCGGCTGTAACAACATTCTTAAAATTGTGTGTTTACCTATTCATTTTTTACCACCACTCCTCTCCGCTCAAACGTTCTCAATGTTTTTGCGGCCGGCAGGGGCTGTGGTAAAATATGAATACTTACGATAAGGAGGAAAAAGATGACTCAGATGCGTTTTACAAAAGAAGACTTTGACACATTTACAATAGAAGGATTAGATCCGCGCATGGAGGTGTTAAAAGAACAGGTGCGTCCGAAGCTGACTCTGTTAGGAGAACATTTCGCACCGACATTGTCGGCATTGACCGGAGATGAAATGTTCCCGCATGTCGCCAAGCACGCGAGAAGATCTGTCAACCCGCCGGCTGACAGCTGGGTTGCCTTTGCAAACAGCAAACGCGGCTATAAGAAGCTCCCCCACTTTCAGGTCGGACTATGGGACACTCATATGTTTGTATGGTTTGCCATCATTTATGAGTCTCCGATAAAAGAGGAATACGGCAGATTGCTGGAAGCGAAGCAGGATGAAATCACAAAACAGATTCCCGGTCATTTTGTATGGTCGCCGGATCACACGAAGCCAGGAGCGTACAAGCAGTCGGAGATGGATCGGGAACAGCTGAAAACACTATTTGAACGTCTGCAGACCGTAAAGAAAGCAGAGCTTTTGTGCGGCATTCAGCTGCAAAAAGAAGACGTGATCAACATGAACAACAATGAATTCCTGCAAACCATTGAAGATACTTTTAAGAAGCTTTCCTTTTTATACACGCTGACTCAGAAAGTCTCATAACATAAAAAAGCGGGCCGGTTTCCGGCTCGCTTTGTTTACATTTTGATAACCGCTTGATCTGATTGTTTCGCCTCTTTCACAGTCCGATACGGGGAATAGCTGCTGTCCGCTTCAAATTGGCTGCAGATTTTCTTTTCCTCCGCCTTTCCGGGAACGATTTCTTTAAAGCGGCGGTACGCATCCAGAAGTCTGTTGCGGTCAGTTCCTTTTTCATAGGCGTTTTCCACCTGCTGAAAAAACGCAATGACATCCACGGCCTCCTCTGTCGTCCAGTCTTCATTCATCGGATATTGATATTCCAAATGTCTTCACTCCTTTATAATCATGCTCAAAATAAGCATCTTCCATAGATCATAAATTGTTCTTTACTTTCTTTCAAGTTCATAATATAATTCATTTGTTTTACGTTTAAAAAACGGGTAATCATACTGAATGTAATACAAACTAATCCGTAGGTATTATGATAAAGGTGGGAAAACAATTGCCGCAACATGAAACACCCCTGTACAGCGGACTGAAAAAGCACGCGGACAGACAGCCTGTCCAATTCCACATTCCGGGCCATAAAAAAGGCGCGGGAATGGATCCGGAATTCAGACAATTTATCGGAGAAAACGCGTTAAGCATAGATTTAATTAATATTGAACCTTTGGATGATTTACATGCGCCAAAGGGCATCATTAAAGAAGCGCAGGACCTGGCCGCAGAAGCATTCGGCGCAGACCACACCTTCTTTTCCGTACAAGGGACGAGCGGCGCCATTATGACGATGGTCATGGCCGTATGCGGACCCGGAGATAAAATCATCATCCCAAGAAACGTTCATAAATCCATTATGACGGCCATTGTATTTTCCGGAGCGGTGCCGATTTTTATACACCCGGAAATTGACGATGAGCTCGGGATTTCTCACGGCATCACGCTTGAGTCTGCCGAGCGGGCTTTGACTGAGCACCCTGACGCAAAAGGTCTGCTTGTCATCAATCCGACGTATTTCGGTGTGGCGGCTGACCTGAGCAGCATCGTCAAGCTCGCGCATTCTTTCAATGTGCCTGTTCTTGTCGATGAAGCGCACGGCGTGCATATTCATTTTCATGATAAGCTTCCTTTGTCCGCCATGCAGGCGGGCGCTGATATGGCAGCCACAAGCGTGCACAAATTAGGCGGCTCTCTGACGCAGAGCTCCATTTTAAATGTGAGAGAAGGCCTTGTGTCCAAAGAAAGAGTGCAGTCGATTTTAAGCATGCTGACGACAACATCAACATCCTATCTGCTTCTCGCTTCACTGGATGTCGCAAGAAAGCGGCTCGCTACAGAAGGCCGCGGCCTTCTTGAAGATACGATTCTGCTGGCAAATCAGACACGGGAACGCCTCAATCAAATTGAAGGCATCCGCTGTGTCGGCGAAGAAATCACAGGATCTAAGGCCGCCTTCAGTTATGATCCGACTAAATTAATCATTTCGGTCAAAAACCTCGGCCTGACCGGGCATGACATTGAAAAATGGTTGCGCGAATCATATAATATCGAAGTCGAGCTGTCCGATTTGTATAACATATTATGTATTTTCACTCCCGGAGACAGAGCAGGAGATGCCGACCGCCTTGTAAACGCGCTTACAGACATTTCAAAGCAGGCTGCTGCCAATGAATATGCTCATCAGCAAACGGAAGTTCTGCTTCCTGAAATTCCTCTGTTAGCGATGACGCCAAGAGACGCGTTTTACGCAAATACGGAAGTCATTCCGTTAAAAGAATCCGCAGGACGGATCATTGCAGAGTTTGTCATGGTGTATCCACCGGGAATTCCGATCTTTATTCCGGGCGAAATCATTACTGAAGAAAACATCAGCTACATTTTCAAAAACCTGGACGCCGGCCTTCCCGTGCAGGGTCCGGAAGACGCAACGCTTGAAATGATCAGAGTCATCAAAGAACAAAAAGCCATCCAATAAACATAAAGAAGCCCGAAACCAAATCGTTTCGGGCTTTTTTACGCTTTTTACTCTTCTTCAAGATGACACCGGCATTGTCCGCAGCATGTTCCGTATAACGTCGTTACCTTCTCATCCTCAAAGTAATGAATCGCTTCGTTACAGTCTTGGCAAACAATCGTACCCATCTCTCATTCCCCATTTCTCAGAATTTGAAAACGCTTAATTCTTACTTGTTGTTATTATATTATTATGTCACATTTAATATGTCAACCGATAAATTGTATAACACATTTATTTTTTACGGTCTTTTTATAGCTCGAGGATCAATCACGGTATATCCTTTATTACGCAATCCTTTTACAATGTCCGGCATGGCTTCGGCCGTCCACTTCCGGTCATGCATCAATATGTTGGCGCCGTCCCGCAGATAAGGGCTGCTCAGCGTGATATCGGTAAGCGCTTTTTTGGATTGATATTTCTGATCCCAATCGTAGCCGAAGGTCCAGTTCATTTTCACCATACCTTCTTGTTTTATAAGTTTGTCACTGTAGTCCGTATTGCTTCCGAAAGGCGCCCTGAAAAACGCCGGTTTCTCCCCGGTTATCTTTTCAACGGCTTTATTGACGCCGATGATTTCTTCCCGTTGTTTTTGTTCGGAAAGGTCTTTTAAATTTTGATGAGTCATTGTATGATTTCCGATCATAAAGCCTAACTCATGAATATGCTGAAGCGCTTTCTTATTTTCATCTTTTTTCAAAAATTGGCCGTTCACAAAAAAGATCGCTGATGCATGGAGATCATGCAGTTTGTCCGCAATCTCAGCGGCATGCTGATCGGGTGCATCATCTATCGTTAACAATGCAATCGGTTTTTTGTCTTTCTGGTCATCTAGTTTTTCCACGGCAAAGGTTTTCGGATTGATATAGTAACGGGGCTCTGCCTTCTGTTTTTTCCGTTTTTCCTCTTTTGTATGAGTGTTTTCCTGTTTAGCATGATTGACCGCAGCTTGAGAATGGGGTTGTTTATTTGTTTGCGTTTTTTCAGTTGATTGGCAGCCGACGAGCAAGCACATCCATATGACGGCAACAGCGGCTTTATACATGACAATCCCTCCTGATATGGTTTTGCCCACAGTATAACGAAAAAACAGCGCTCTCACGAAAAATAATGTGCCTTTTTTACACATCGGCTTCACAAGTTGTCACACGTATTATTTCTTCATTAAAAACGGTTTCAATTATATAACAATTAAGTAACAAGCCTTAGGTTTTTCACCTCTCGTGATACACTTGATATAGTCCTTATAAATGGATGAACCAATATATTATATAAAACAGAGGAGTAAGATAGATGCGCTACCGTACGGTGATTCCCTTTTTTTTGATGCTGTTCGTTCTGTCAAGCTGTTCGGTTTCTACTGTCAGTCCGTTCAAAAATAACCGGATCGACAGCATTCATCACACTCAAATCTTGTTTTTTTCCGATGAAAATCATATAGATAAAGAAGTTCCTTACTACGATGCGATTCTTGATTTAGAAAAGAAATACCCCCATCATGTTGATCAAATGAAAGTTTATGACAACAGAAAGGGCTGGGAAGAAGAAATCAACACATTCCCGGCACTGATGGTAGTCAATCACCGGCATGTCGTCATGAAGATTGAAGGCGCGGTAAAGAAAAAAGAGGATATTATCAAGCCTATGCAGCATGTGCTTGCACAATAAAAACAGCCCTCGCTTTTAAAAGCGGGGGCTGTTCATTTTCTTGCAATGATTATTTTACGATATGGATCGGGCTTCCGATTGCCACTTCGGCAGCTTCCATTGTGATTTCGCCCAATGTCGGGTGAGCGTGAATTGTCATTGCGATATCTTCAGCAGTCATTCCGCCTTCGATCGCCAGGCTCAATTCAGAAATCATATCAGAAGCGCTCGCGCCGGCAATTTGCGCACCGATCACAAGACCGTCTTCTTTACGAGTGATCAGCTTCATGAAGCCGTCAGTTTCGTTAAGAGACAGCGCGCGTCCGTTTGCAGCAAACGGGAACTTAGCAGCAACGACTTCAATGCCTTCTTCTTTCGCCTGTGCTTCAGTGTAACCGACAGAAGCCAGTTCAGGCTCAGAGAATACAACCGCCGGAATACCGAGGTAATCGATTTCAGCAGGCTCTCCCGCAATAGCTTCCGCAGCGATTTTACCTTCGTAAGACGCTTTGTGAGCCAATGGAGGGCCGTCAATGATGTCACCGATTGCGTAAATGTTCGGTACGTTTGTGCGGCACTGCTTGTCCGTTTTAATGACACCGCGGTCAGTCATTTCGATACCGACTTGCTCAAGGCCGAGCTCATCAGTGTTCGGACGGCGTCCGACAGTGATTAATACGTAATCAGCATCAACCGTTTTTTCTTCGCCTTTTACTTCGAACGTAACTGTTACGCCGTCAGGTCTTTCTTCAACGCCTTTAGCCATAGCGCTTGTATGGATTTCAACGTTGCCTTTTTTCTTCAGTCTGCGGGTAACGAGAGAACTCATTTGTTTTTCGAAGCCCGGAAGAATTTCATCTCCGCCTTCTAAAATCACCAATTCAGTTCCGAAGTTTGCATACGCTGTTCCAAGCTCGGTACCGATATATCCGCCGCCGATAACAACGAGTTTTTTCGGAATTTCTTTAAGCGCCAGTGCGCCTGTAGAGTTCAGGACACGTTCGCTATATTTGAAGTTTGGCAATTCGATAGGGCGAGAACCGGTAGCAATGATCGCGTTTTTAAATGTGTATGTTTGCGCAGAGTTCTCATCCATTACACGTACAGAGTTGCTGTCTACGAAATAAGCTTCGCCTTTTACAACGTCCACTTTATTTCCTTTTAAAAGACCTGCAACACCGCCGGTAAGCTTATTTACAACAGAAGCTTTCCATTCTTGGACTTTTGTAAAGTCAACTTTTACGTTCTCAGCAGTGATTCCCATGTCATCTGAGTGTTTTGCATTCTCGTAACGATGGCCTGCATTGATAAGCGCTTTTGAAGGAATACAGCCGACGTTCAGACAAACGCCTCCAAGAGTTGCTTTTTCAACGACTGTTACTTTTTGTCCAAGCTGAGCAGCGCGGATGGCAGCTACATAGCCGCCAGGTCCCGCACCAATCACAAGAGTATCTGTTTCAATAGGGAAATCTCCTACTACCATAACATTACGCCTCCATTAAAATAAGTTGTGGATCGTTCAGTAAACGCTTGATGTGGTTTAACGCATTTTGTGCAGTTGCTCCGTCAATCATACGGTGGTCAAAGCTGAGAGAAAGAGCTAAGACAGGAGCAGCTACAATTTCACCGTCGCGGACGATCGCCTTTTCAGCGATGCGGCCGATACCGAGAATCGCAACCTCTGGGTGGTTGATAACCGGTGTGAACCATTGGCCTCCGGCAGAACCGATATTTGTGATTGTGCAAGAAGCGCCTTTCATTTCCGCAGGTGCAAGCTTGCCTTCACGCGCTTTTGTAGCAAGGCTGTTAATTTCATCAGAGATTTCGAAAACGGCTTTACGGTCGGCATTTTTCACTACCGGCACAAGCAGGCCTTTTTCAGTATCCGCTGCAATTCCGATGTTGAAGTAATGTTTTTGGATCACTTCATCTGTTTTATCATCAATAGATGTGTTTAAAACAGGGAATTTTTTCAGAGCAGATGTTAGGGCTTTTACGACGTAAGGCAGGTAAGTCAGCTTGATGCCTTGATCAGCAGCAACTTGTTTGAACTGTTTGCGGTGAGCAACAAGATTTGTTACGTCAACTTCATCCATAAGAGTTACGTGCGGTGCAGTATGCTTAGAGTTCACCATTGCTTTAGCAATCGCTTTACGGATACCGCTCATTTTTTCGCGTGTTTCAGGGAACTCGCCTTCAGGAGCCTGAGCCGCTGCAGGTTTAGCCGTTTCCTGAGGCGCCGCTGTTTCTTGCGGTGCCGCTTCTTGAGCTCCGCCGTTTACAAAGCTGTCGATATCTTCTTTTACAACACGTCCGTTATTTCCTGAACCTGTTACTTTTCGGATATCAACGCCTTTTTCACGTGCATATTTGCGTACAGAAGGCATAGCGATCACGCGTTTGTTCGGATCAGCTTCCGCTTGGTCCTGCTGTCCTGCGCCAGTTTCTTTTGCAGGCTCTGCTGCGCGTTCTTCTTTCGCTACGTCCTGTCCTGCCTCAGCGGAAGACTGAACTTGCGCTTCAGTTTTCGCATCGCCGGATTCGTCGCTTCCTTTAAATTGAAGATCTTCGTAACCAGGTGCGTCAAACGTAATAATCGTTTGTCCAACAGTTGCAACCGTTCCCTCTTCAACTTTTAATTCTAATACTTTTCCTTTAACAGGTGAAGGAATTTCTACCACTGCTTTATCATTTTGCACTTCAGCCAGTACATCGTCTTCTTCTACCTCGTCGTTTGGCTTAACAAACCATTTTACGATTTCGCCTTCGTGGATACCTTCCCCGATATCCGGAAGTTTAAATTCAAATGCCACAGTTTTCGACCTCCTAGTTGATTAAGCAAATTTTAGTTATGCATACGCAAGCATTGAACCTTTAAAAACAGGTTTATAATAGAGGAAAAGAACGTGTGTCTTTCCCTCCTGTTATGAAGCCTGATTAAAATTCAAGAACTTTTTTCGCAG
This sequence comes from Bacillus sp. 01N42_2, assembly GCF_056399565.1. NCBI lineage: Bacteria > Bacillati > Bacillota > Bacilli > Caryophanales > Bacillaceae > Bacillus > Bacillus sp. 01N42_2. Next base: position 482,566 of record NZ_JBFTRO010000002.1, read on the forward strand.
TTTCAAGAACGTCTTTATGGTTTGGAAGCCATACGCTCTCAGCTTGCGAGAAAGGAAATACTGTATCAGGCGCTGCGACACGCAGTACCGGAGCTTCCAGGCTCAGGATCGCGCGGTCATTGATTTCAGCTACAACGTTGGCGCCGACACCTGCTTGTTTTTGAGCCTCTTGCACGACAATTGCGCGGCCTGTTTTTTCAACAGAAGCGATAATCGTATCGATATCAAGCGGGCTTACAGTGCGAAGGTCGATAACTTCAGCAGAAACGCCTTCTTTTTCAAGCTCTTCAGCAGCTTTAAGCGACTCATGAACCATTGCGCCGTATGTGATGATAGAAAGGTCAGCACCTTCGCGTTTCACGTCAGCTTTTCCAAGCTCAATTGTGTATTCTTCCTCAGGAACTTCCTGACGGAAAGAACGGTAAAGTTTCATATGTTCTAAGAAAACGACTGGGTCGTTGTCACGGATTGCAGAAATTAAAAGTCCTTTTGCGTCATACGGAGTAGACGGAATAACAACTTTAATACCCGGCTGCTGAGCCACAAGGCCTTCTAAGCTGTCAGCGTGAAGTTCAGGAGTGTGAACCCCGCCGCCGAATGGAGAACGGATTGTCACCGGAGAACTCCAGCGGCCGCCTGAACGGTAGCGCATACGGGCCATTTGGCCTGAAACTGAATCCATTACCTCATATACGAATCCGAAGAATTGGATTTCCATAACCGGACGGAAACCGTTTAACCCTAAACCAAGAGCGAGACCGCCGATACCGGATTCAGCAAGCGGCGTATCAAATACACGGTCTTCACCGAATTCTTTTTGCAATCCTTCAGTCGCACGGAATACGCCGCCGTTAACACCAACGTCTTCTCCGAAAACTAAGACATTTTCGTCATTTTTCAGTTCTGTGCGTAACGCATCCGTGATTGCTTGAATCATTGTCATTTGCGCCATGGCTTACTTCGACTCCTTCTGTGTATAAGTTTCTAATTGCTCTTTTAGGTTGTAAGGCAATTCTTCGTGCATGATTTTGATTAAATCAGTCACTTTTTGTTTCGGTTCAGCATCTGCTTTTTTGATGGCCTGCTTAATTTCTTCTTTTGCAGCCTCAATGACTTTGCTTTCTTCTTCTTCAGACCACAGGCCTTTGTTTTCAAGGAAAGCGCGGAAACGGACGAGCGGATCTTTCTGCTCCCATTCGTTTTCGATTTCTTTCGTGCGGTATTTAGTCGGATCGTCACCGGCCATTGTATGCGGACCGTAACGGAACGTAAGTGTTTCGATCAGTGTCGGACCTTCGCCGTTAATTGCGCGTTCGCGCGCTTCAGCAGTTGCAGCGTACACCGCAAGGGCATCCATACCGTCAACCTGAACGCCGACAATACCTGCTGCGGCTGCTTTTTGAGCGATTGTTTGAGCCGCTGATTGTTTTTCAACAGGAGTTGAAATCGCATAGCGGTTATTTTGCACTACGAAGATCGCTGGGGCTTTGTAAGCTCCGGCAAAGTTGATTCCTTCGTAGAAGTCCCCTTGAGAGGCGCCGCCGTCACCTGTGTATGTGATAGCTATGGCTTTTTTACCCCGTTTTTTAAGACCGAGCGCTACACCGGCAGTTTGGATGTATTGAGCACCGATAATGATTTGCGGAGAAAGGGCGTTCACATCATCTGGCATTTGGTTTCCACGGAAGTGTCCGCGGGAGAATAAGAACGCTTGGTAAAGCGGCAGACCGTGCCAGATTAATTGAGGCACATCGCGGTAGCCCGGAAGAACGAAATCTTCTTTTTCAAGCGCGAAATGCGTTGCGATTTGTGAAGCTTCCTGGCCGGCAGTAGGAGCGTAGAAACCGAGACGTCCCTGACGGTTTAATGAGATAGAGCGCTGATCAAGCACGCGTGTGTATACCATGCGGCGCATAAGCTCTTTTAATTGATCATCTGTTAAATCAGGCATCGCCGCTTCATTCACGACTTCTCCCTTTTCATTTAAAATTTGGAACGTTTCGAACTGCTTCTTAATGGCATCAAATTGCTTCTTACTGTCAACGATTGTTTTTTTCGTTTTTGCAGCCATACTAAAGTCACCTCTTCCTTTCTTTTAAACAGTCATTAGACGTGCATTCCTGTATACATACAAACTTAGGATACCCTAAAGTATTAGCAGCAAGTCGTATATATTTAGCCTATCCCCAGTTTGCCGAAACCTTTATGTAGGATCATCACTATCTGATCTGAACTGTATTATTTCGGAGTTGTAAAAGACTGATACAACACCGCTTAACATGGATAAGTTTACACTAAATAAAGAAGACCCGTCAATCGTTTTAAATGTTGATTTTAAATAAATGTATTCGCTTTATATTTTTCCGGCGGGACAAGCTGTTCATCCGCCGAAACTGTACTAGTATACATACATCTGCTGTACTACAATAGAATTCAGAATCCTTTTTTCCGCATAAAAAAAGGGCCGGACATCCGGCACCTTTCATCGTTTTCAGCTTTCATTGACATGAAAGCCGGCCTCTTTATACAGCTCTTCTCTGGCCTGATTATACTCTTTTGTCTGCTTGTTAAACGCCCCGCCCTGCTTTAATACCTTTTTGTAGGAATCGTTCACTTTGCCGATCTTCTTGTCGAGGTCTTCTGCAGTCAGGTCTTTTTTCTTAATGGCGCTGTACAATTCTTTATCATATTGAATGGCTTTCATATAGTCTTTATAGAGACCGCCGTATAAATCATAGCGTTTTTCCATACGTGAGGCTGCTGCTTGCGCCTTTTTCTTAATGGACCGGTCTTTAATCGATCCGGCTGTTTGTGTGACGGTTTCAAATTCTTTTTTCGAACTGTCTATACTGTCTTTTTCCGCTTTCAGATGCTGCTTGCGCTGTTCCGCGTTTTTAAGGGCTTCATCCGAAAGAGAGACGATTTTTTCGTAATCATTCATATTCAGCTGAATGACTTCGTTATACAGCTCATCTTCCTTTTTCTCCAATTTTTCTAATGTTTTCTGCTCTTTTTGAAACGGTTTTTCTGCCTGTACGGCTTTTTCCATCGAATCATGAATCGTTTCAACCGGGTCTTTCCCCCCGCAGCCTGCAAGCAGCATACTTGCGGCGGCGAGCGCTCCGATTCCCGCCAGCATCTTTTTTTGTAACATATTCACTTAAAATCCCCCAATCTTGACAATTTCCACTATAGAAGCCAGAACGCCTTTTGACAATAGCTGAGCTGTAATTGGTATTCCCGGAAATTTCGGGCAAAGACATTTATGGCGCCGTGAGAGCGTACTTGCGTAAAAAATTGAGAAAACAGGGCGGATGACCATACATCTTTTTGGCTTTTACATAGTTTATAGTAGACGCCGGCCCTGCTGAAAAGGGTCAGCGTAATTAAAAGAGGAGGTTTTTTTATGTACGGATATGGATTTGGCGGCGGATTTGGCGGCGGTTGCTGCGGCGGATACGGTTATGGCGGCGGATACGGATACGGCTGCGGAGGCGGTTACGGCCGCACCTTCGCATTAATCGTCGTATTGTTTATCTTATTAATCATCGTCGGTGCCGCTTATTTAGGCTGCGGCTGCTGACCTTATACACCATGAACATCGGCCGGCCTGCTATGGCCGGCCAATTGTTTCGTTGCGCCGCGATAAGGAAGTTCGCTATAATTTACATATTAAGCTTTAGGAGTGAAGTTTCTTGATTACTATGGAAAATATTGTCCGCGACGGACATCCCGTGCTCAGAGAGATCGCTGAAGAGGTCCGGCTTCCCGCTTCTGACGAAGAAAAACAGCAACTTGCTGATATGATTGAGTTTGTGAAAAACAGCCAAAATCCTGAATTAGCCGAGAAATACAACCTTCGTCCCGGAGTCGGTCTTGCCGCTCCTCAAATAAACGTAAAAAAACGGATGATCGCCGTTCATGCTGAAGATGCGAAAGGCACTTTATACAGCTATGCCCTTTTCAACCCTAAAATCGTCAGCCACTCAGTAGAAAAAAGCTACTTGACGAGCGGAGAAGGCTGCCTGTCAGTAGATGAACCCATTCCCGGCTATGTGCCGCGCTACGCACGCATCCGAGTAAAGGCGACGACGCTTGAAGGGGAACAGATTGACATCCGCCTCAAAGGTTTTCCGGCCATCGTGTTCCAGCATGAGATCGACCATTTGAACGGTGTGATGTTTTACGATCATATCGATCAAGAAAATCCGTTAAAAGAACCTGAAAACGCCATTGCTATTGACCGTTAAAAAGAACCGGCACTTCTTTAAGTGCCGGTTTTCTTCATTTCAAAAGCCCCAGTTCTTTGACAGCCCAGCTGATTCCCTCTTCATCCACCGGCTTTGTGACGAAATCAGCGGCAGCCTTTAATTCCGGAACTGCATTTCCCATCGCCACCCCGGTGCCGACAAAACGGATCATCTCTAGATCATTTAGTCCGTCGCCGAAGGCATAAGTGTCGCTTATGCTGTACGGAAGGCGCTCAAGCACTCTTTTAATGCCTTCCGCTTTTGAACCGCCCTTCGGAAGCACATCCGTTGACAGTTCATGCCAGCGGACATAATCAAACTCCGGAAAAGCGGCGTATGCTTTTTCTTCATGTCCGCGGCAGAATAAAAGCAGCTGATAAATATCTTTTCCTTTATAAAATGTTTCATCAACTTCGGGATAAGGCGCTTTCAGACTGCCGATTCCTTCGGAGACGTGCGGATGTCCCGGAACGGTCGTTTTCATCGTGTCTTCCGCCATGAATACGACGGGGTGCTCCCCTTCTGCCGCCTGCTTTAATAAACGCGCGACTGCATCTTCCGGCAGCGGATTTTTATAAATAACATCGCCTTCAAACACGACATATTGGCCGTTGTATGAAATAAATGATTCAATCTCCAGCTCTTCCAGAATCGGCTTTACCATAAACGGAGACCGCCCGCTGGCGATAAAAACGTGATGGCCGGCCTCTTGAAGCGCCGCCACGGCGTTTCTTGCGCTATCGGGGATATGTTTATCATGGTCATAGATCGTGCCGTCAATATCAAAAAAGATCAGTTTTGGTTTCATGTCAATTTCTCCTTTATCCCGTTTATCAGTCGTGTCTTGTTCAATCTCATCATACAGAAAGTTTTTCTTCCGGCAAACAGCCTTGACGAAATTCCAATTTTACCCACGAAAACAAATCCGGTTTTGCCGCATACTACTGCTATAAAGGGCTTTAAAGGAGGTATATGATGCTGCGCCGGTTACGGAAGAAACTCAGAAGACAGTGGGGCGGAATGCTCCGGAAAAAAGTCATCGCGTAGAAGGGATCTTTCGGTTTTTGAAAGTCCCTTTTTTGCTCGAGACTTTCCTTATAATCCGTTTTCGAATATAATAGAATAAGCGAGTCTAACATACGGCATTTAAGGAGAGATTTGGATGATTTATAAGGTATTTTATCAAAAGAAGGCTGACGAAGTACCTGTACGGGAAAATACAGATTCACTTTACATTGAGGGCGTTTCAGAACGGGACGTCAGAACAAAACTGAAAGATAAGAAATACAACATTGAATTTGTTCAGCCTGTGGACGGTGCTTTTTTAGAATATGAGAAGCAGAGCGAAAATTTTAAAGTATTGGAGTTATGAGCGGAATGAAATTTGTAAAAAATGACCAGACTGCCGTTTTTGCCCTCGGCGGATTGGGCGAGATCGGGAAAAACACGTACGGGGTGCAGTTTCAGGATGAGATTGTACTGATTGATGCGGGAATTAAGTTTCCTGAAGATGAACTTCTCGGCATTGATTACGTAATCCCCGATTACACATATTTAGTAAAAAACGAAGACAAAATTAAAGGTCTGTTTATCACCCACGGTCACGAAGACCATATCGGCGGTATTCCGTACCTGCTCAGACAAGTAAATATTCCCGTTTACGGCGGTAAACTCGCGATCGGCTTACTTCGGAATAAACTTGAAGAGCACGGGCTATTAAGACAGACAAAATTAAACATCATCGGTGAAGACGACATCGTTAAGTTCCGGAAGACGTCTGTATCCTTCTTCAGAACGACACACAGCATTCCGGATTCATACGGAATCGTCGTCAAAACACCGCCGGGCAATATCGTACATACCGGAGACTTTAAGTTCGATTTCACACCGGTAGGCGAACCGGCAAACTTGACAAAGATGGCCGAAATCGGGAAAGAAGGCGTTTTGTGCCTGCTTTCTGACAGCACGAACAGTGAGGTGCCCGATTTCACCATGTCAGAACGCCGTGTAGGCGAAAGTATTCACGATATTTTCCGAAAAGTGGACGGCAGAATTATATTTGCGACATTCGCTTCGAACATTCACCGTCTTCAGCAAGTGATTGAAGCTGCCGTTTTAAACGGCAGAAAAGTTGCCGTATTCGGACGCAGTATGGAATCGGCTATTGAAATTGGACAGACTCTCGGTTACATCAGCTGCCCTAAAAATACGTTTATTGAGCATAACGAAATCAACCGTATACCTGCCAATAAAGTAACGATTTTATGTACGGGCAGCCAGGGTGAACCGATGGCGGCGCTATCACGCATCGCTAACGGCACGCACCGTCAGATATCCATTAATCCCGGAGATACGGTTGTCTTTTCTTCTTCTCCGATTCCCGGAAACACAATCAGCGTAAGCCGCACCATCAACCAGTTGTACCGTGCGGGCGCAGAAGTCATTCACGGTTCGCTGAATGACATCCATACATCCGGACACGGCGGACAGGAAGAACAAAAATTAATGCTCCGCCTGATTAAACCGAAGTTCTTCATGCCGATTCACGGGGAATACAGAATGCAGAAAATGCACGTCAAACTCGCGACTGATTGCGGCATTCCTGAAGAAAACTGCTTTATTATGGACAATGGCGAAGTGCTGGCGCTCAAAGGCGAAGAAGCAGCTGTGGCAGGCAAAATCCCGTCCGGTTCCGTGTACATTGACGGAAGCGGAATCGGTGACATCGGCAATATCGTGCTCCGCGACCGCCGCATTCTTTCAGAAGAAGGCCTTGTTATCGTTGTTGTCAGCATCAACATGGACGACTTTAAAGTATCGGCAGGACCTGATTTAATTTCAAGAGGTTTTGTATACATGAGAGAATCCGGTGATTTAATCAACGACGCACAGCAGCTCATTTCGAACCATCTTGAGAAAGTAATGGATCGGAAAACAACGCAGTGGTCCGAAATTAAAAACGAAATTACCGACACGCTCGCTCCGTTCCTATATGAAAAAACAAAACGCCGCCCGATGATCCTTCCGATCATTATGGAGGTCTAAAAAAAACTGCACTCATGATGAGTGCAGTTTTTTTATTGCAGCGGAATATGCTGAAAGGCTTTGACATCAAACAGACCGGCTGCCGTCATTTTAATATCCGGAATCACCGGAAGAGCTAAAAACGATAATGTAAGAAACGGATTGAAATTACCGGTGAATCCGAGCAAAGGAAGCTTTTCATGAAGCACGCCCAGGCTGTCATTCACCCATTCCGCAGACTTATCAGACAAAAGCCCGGCGATCGGAAGCGCGACAGAGTGAAGCAATTCTCCGTTTTTCACGGCTGTCAGCCCTCCTCCGGTGTCACGCAGTCTGTTGATTGCTTTTGCTAAATCGGCATCGTTTGTACCGACAGCGATGATGTTGTGGGAATCGTGAGAAATGGTTGTGGCAATGGCGCCTTCTTTTAATCCAAACCCTTGTACAATCCCGAGACCTATCATTTTTTCTCCGCTGTGGCGTTCAGCGACGGCGATTTTTAATAAATCATTTTCTGTATCAGGACAAAATGTGCCGGCAGACGGTGCAGAGACTTCTTTTTTCCTCGTCTCTAAATGATTTGGTATGATTTCGATTACATTCATTAACCTGCCCTCTTGAATCGGCATATGAAAATCTGATTCAGTCAGCGGCGCTTTCAGCCGTACTGTATCCAACAGCGCCTGACCCGGAGAATAAGAGCCGGCAGACTGCTCATAAACCGGGCAGCCGTTCTCGGCAACGGTCCGGCCGGCGACCAAGGTCTTTGTGACGGCAGCCTCCCGCAAATCCGAAATAAACAAGAGATCTGCATCAAAACCCGGTGCCACCGCGCCTTTTGTTTCAAGACCGTAGCACTCGGCCGCATTTAAGCTGGCGAGCTGATACGCAAGGAATGGATCAAGTCCCGCTTTTATTGCCATTTTGACTTGGTGGTTCACACTTCCTTCTGAAAGCAGATCGTCTACATGTTTATCATCCGTACAAAAGAAGAAGCGGCGCGCATTTTTTTCGTTCACCGCCGGCAGCACATTGAGCGTATTTTTGGCCACCGATCCTTCGCGCAGCATGACATACATTCCCCGCCTGATTCTGTCCAGCGCCTCTTCTTTTGTCGTCACTTCATGATCATTTGACACTAGCGCGGTTCTGTATATATTGATGATATCTGAAGACAGTCCGGCTAAATGCCCGTCAATCCGTTTCCCATAATGCTTGGCATCAAGCAGTTTCTGAAGCATATCCTCTTCACCTTCCGCAACAGACACATAGTCCATTACTTCCGCCAGTCCCAGCACCTCTTTTTCCTGATAAAAAGGCTTTAAATCTTTGGCTTTTAATACGGCTCCCGAGCGTTCAAAGCTTGCGGCGGGAACACAGGAAGGAAGCATGAAACGGATGTTCAGCGGCGCTTTTTTCGCCTGCTCTATCATAAATGAAATGCCTTTTGCCCCCGAAACGTTCGCGATTTCGTGAGGATCAGTAATGACAGTCGTCACTCCATGAGGGAGGACTGCTTTTGCAAATTCAATCGGAGTAACCATAGAGGACTCGATATGAACATGTCCGTCAATAAAGCCCGGAACGATCATTTGGCCTTCTGCATCAATGACTTCTTCCCCTTCATACTCGCCCAACCCGACGATCACTCCGTCCGTAATGGCGATATCTGCAGAAATCCATTCCTGGTTAAATACATCCATGATTTTTCCGTTTTTAATGACGGTATCGGCTTTTTGTCGGCCGGCCGATGCATTCAGCCGTTCAGCCAGTGTTTCTTTGTTCAAAATGAGGCCTCCTCTTTTTCTTTATATGGTACAATATGCTATCGGATCGCCTGATCATAGTCAATAAAAACTGCAGAATATACCGCTTACACGATAAATGTCTTTCTATTCTGACATATAAAAAAGACCGTCCTTTTACGGACGGCTTTTCACTTTGTATGAAGCACTCTTTTTTCAAATCGGGAAATGTCCGTAAGAGAGCCGATAACAATGAGAATATCGTCTTTTTGGATCATTTCAGTCGCCAGCGGAGATACGATTACTTCTTTTTCTCTCTTGATGGCCACGATGTTAATGCCGTACTTCGCGCGTATGTCCAGATCAAGCAGTGTGTTGCCCGCAAGCCTGCTGTTGGCTACGATCTCCACGATGCTGTGTTCGTCAGACAGCTCTAAATAATCAAGCACATTATTTGATACGATGTTGTGGGCGATGCGTTTTGCCATGTCACGTTCAGGGTGGACGATGTGGTCGGCCCCGATTTTCGCAAGCACTTTTTCATGATAGTCGTTCTGCGCTTTGACCGTGATCGTGTTCACGCCGAGTTCCTTTAAGATGAGCGTCGTTAAAATGCTCGCCTGTATATTTTCGCCGATTGCCACAATGACGTGGTCAAAATTGCGCAGCCCCAGATTTTTCAGCACCGATTCATCGGTTGAATCGCCGATGACGGCGTGTGATGCGATTTTGGCATATTCATTTACTTTATCTTCATCAATATCCATCGCCATGACCTCAAGGCCTTCTTCACTTAATGCTTTGCAAATACTCCCGCCGAAGCGTCCGAGACCGATAACGGCAAACTCTTTTCTCATAACAGTACTCCTTTAAACAATATCTCTAATAGGAATAGTATCACATTTTCGGCAATGAGTTCATATGGCGTTTGAGCTTTTCTGAAAAGGCGGGCGATAAATACAGGTCTGCTCCGCGTTCGATTTCTTCCTGATAGTGACCCGGAGGCGCAATTTCCTCAGCTTTATCAAGCACAAGAAACGTCAGGCAGCCCCTGTAAATACGGCCGCCGGCATTCACTTCTATGAACGCGGGACGATATGTATGGCTATCAACACCTTCCCGTTTATACAGATAGGTTGCCGCTTCAAACGGGAGCTTGTACAGCACACCTTCAGTACGGCCGCCGTCTTCAACAAGATCGGCTCTGGAACCGTCAGGACGCCTTAACGTGAATCTCGTCGAATACCCTTCAGCAACCGCCCCTCCGACCGGCTCGGCAAAAAAGTGATCGACACCAGCCTGTTTAAAACGGGCATTATCCATACATGAACCGTAAGCGAAATAATAAACCGGGCTGTCATCCTCCCGTTTCATAAAACGATATTCTTTCCAGTCTCCGCTTTTGATCCGGCTGAATGAAGCACACTGCTCAGGCTTTACGACATATGCGAAGGCGGTTTTATTCCCGAGATCCGTCGTCACGGCGACTTCCTCCCGGTCAAAATCGGCATAATGCGCATCCAGCTTACGGATCATCTGATGATCTGTTTCATACAATTCTCCGTATACAAAAGCTGTTTCTGCTAAAGACGCCGCGGGCTGACCTTTTTCTGTTTTATACAGCACGCCGTTTATCGCGGCCTGCTCGCACACACACGGAGCGCCTTTCAGCAGCTCATGGTTTTCTTCACGCTTCCGTAACAAACCGTATACAAAAAGAAGCAAGTTAGTTTTCCTCCTTTTGGACAGCAGCCGCTTCTAAAGGCAGAAATACCTGAAACGTACTGCCTTCTCCATTTTTGCTCTTAATGTTAAGTTTACCATTATGCTCCTTGAGAATTCGTAAACAAATCGGAAGACCGAGGCCTGTTCCCTGATCTTTTGTCGAGAAAAACGGTCTCCCGATGTTTTTAAGCTTTTCTTTCGACATGCCGTTTCCTTCATCCTGTATGCTGATCACCGCGTATTCTTCATCCCGTTTTGTGTAAATATGAATATTCCCGCCGTCAGGCATCGCCTCAATCGCATTTTTAATAATATTGATAAATACCTGTTTCAGCTGGTTTTCGTCACCGTTGACCATACAGGACTCAGTCTGCCTGAAATCCTTCTCAATCACAGTGTTTGACAGCACCGCGTTTGTGTCAAGAAGCGTCGCCACCTGCCTTAAAATATGGTTGAGATGATGGGCGGTAAACGTCACGGTCTGCGGCTTGGCGAGCAGAAGCAGCTCTCCCAGCACAAGATCTATCCTTTTAATTTCCGAAAAAATAATATCAAAATAATCCGTTCGTTCCGGATACTGAGCTTTCATCAGCTGGAGAAAGCCGCTGACTGATGTTAAAGGATTTCTTACTTCGTGGGCGATTCCTGCCGCAAGTTCACCGGCGATAGCCAGCTTTTGAGATTGCATGGCGAGCCGTTCGTTCGTTTCCAGAAGCTCATCAACCGCTTTTTTCCGTTCACTGATATCAGACATCGTCCCCAGGCTTCCGACAAATTTCTGTCTGCGGTCATAATACAGCTTATAATGAACTTCTCCCCAAAAGATAGTGCCGTCTTTTTTAATATATTTAGCCGTGAACATTCCTGACGGAGACTGCTGCTTAATTTGGGAGATAATATAATCAATGATATGTTTCTCTTTTATAAAATAATCATTATACATCGTGCCCATACATTCGCTGATGGAATAGCCCGTAATCGCCGTCCAAGCTTGATTCAAATATGTAATATTCCCTTGTGAATCCGTCTGAAAAACAATTTCCTGCAGATTGTCCATGATCCGGTTTTTCTCATCTGAAAGCGCCTTTGCTTTCTGCTCGCTGTCCTTCAGCTCCGCCAGCAGCTGCTTTTTATGATCTACATAATAAGCCAGCAGCCAGACGCTGATTAACGTGACAGTGGTAAAAGTGATATCAACAGGCCAGTTAATCGGATTCCGTTCAATTATATAAAATAAATAATCCCAAAACATAATAAAAATCATTGCCAAGATTAATGAAATGATACGCGCTTGATATTTTCCCATAGTCCCACCTGCCGCTAGCATTTCTACATATATTGTAACATTGTTGACCGCATTATTGACTAAAAAATGATAACTATTCCCAATTATTTGAGCAGGTTTGCTTGATTTTACCGTGAGTTTTTGCACAAGTTCATAATAAAAGGGCGGAATGACGCTCCGCCCTTTTTATCATTATGATTTATCTTTTAACGCTTCCTCGATTTCCTCAAGCAGCATTTTCGCTCCTTCAGGGCTTAAGATGATTTTACCGTTGCCGTATTCCTGATTGTCGGGGGTAATTTCTCCGGTCATTAAGCAAATGCCGTGCGGTTTGTATTTTTTCAAGACAATTTTGTCTCCGTCAACAAAAAATTCAATACTATCTTTAATAGCGATATCCAATGCTCTTCTCAATTCAATCGGCATGACAATACGCCCTAGTTCGTCTACTTTTCTTACTACACCAATTGATTTCATAGAAATCCCCTACTTCCTTTAATGTCTCTTATATATGTCCAAGGAAAATCCTTCATAAACGTAGACGAAAGTAACGGAGCAAAAGTTTCTCCGCATCCAGTAATGAATGTTTTTTTACAGAAGAAAGCCTTTTTGAAATACGGGATACAGACTTTCCCTCCTTTTTTACAAAAACATTTCATTCCCGGCGGAAACCCCCAAAAATCGTGGTTTTTCTCAGAAACTTTAAATGTAGAATCAATTAAATCAGGATAGGGATTGGGTGAAAATATGTTTCAATCAACTGAGATCGGAATCGACTTAGGAACCGCTAATATACTTGTTTACAGTAAAAATAAAGGAATTATTTTAAACGAGCCTTCCGTTGTCGCTGTAGATACAACAACGAAAGCGGTGCTTGCCATCGGAACAGATGCCAAAAACATGATCGGAAAGACGCCGGGGAAAATCGTCGCCGTACGGCCGATGAAAGACGGCGTCATTGCTGATTATGATATGACAACTGACTTATTAAAACACATTATGAAAAAAGCCGGAAAAAAAATCGGGATGACCTTCCGCAAACCGAATGTCGTCGTCTGCACACCTTCAGGATCAACAGCCGTTGAACGCCGCGCCATCAGTGACGCTGTCAAAAACTGCGGAGCAAAAAATGTTCACTTAATTGAAGAACCCGTAGCAGCTGCAATCGGAGCCGACCTCCCGGTTGACGAGCCGGTCGCAAACGTCGTCGTGGATATCGGAGGCGGTACGACTGAAGTCGCCATCATCTCATTCGGAGGCGTCGTGTCCTGCCACTCTATCAGAATCGGCGGCGACCAGCTTGATGAAGATATCGCTTCGTTCGTCAGAAAAAAATACAACCTGCTGATCGGAGAACGTACGGCAGAACAAGTGAAAATGGAAATCGGTTTTGCATTGATTGAACATGTGCCGGAAACGATGGAAATCCGCGGCCGTGACCTCGTAACCGGTCTGCCGAAGACGATCAGACTGCAGTCAAATGAAATTCAGCACGCGATGCGTGAATCGCTCCTACATATTCTTGAAGCCATCAGAGCGACTCTTGAAGATTGTCCGCCGGAACTCAGCGGGGACATCGTTGACCGCGGCGTCGTGTTAACCGGCGGGGGCTCGCTTTTAAACGGGATGAAAGAATGGCTGACAGAAGAAATCGTCGTTCCCGTTCATTTGGCCGCAAATCCGCTTGAATCAGTCGCTATCGGCACGGGGCGTTCGTTAGACGTCATCGACAAGCTGCAAAAAGCGATTAAATAATAAGATTGTGCTTCTTTTTTCTCCTGCCGGCTCATATTGTGAGAACTGGAGAAACATTAAGGAGGAAGCATATGCTTAGAGATGTGGGAAGACGCGTAGCGGTAGCTGTCATTTTAAGCGGAATTATCTTGGGGGGGATGAGCATTTCGCTGGCCAATATGCCCCATTCTCCGGCCGGCAGCACCGTAAAACTGAATCATCCGTAAAGACGCAGCAAAGGCTGTGTCTTTTTCATTTACGCTCCTTTCTTTTCTTTATGAGGCGATATTTGATATGATGAGAAAAACCGATGAGGAGGAATGAACGATGAGTTCGTTTACTGAAAAGTTAAATACATATGCTCGGCTGGCGGTAGAAGTCGGCGTCAATGTCCAAAAAGGACAGCATGTCGTAATCAATGCCTCAACCGATGTCCGGGAACTTGTCAGACTGCTGGCTAAACATTCGTATGAAAAAGGCGCAAAAAACGTCACCGTAAATTGGCAGGACGATGAATTGTCCAGATTAAAATACGAAATGGCCCCGTTTGAAGCGTTTGAAGAATATCCTGAATGGGAAGCGAAAGGCAAAGAAGAGCTCGCGAAAAAAGGAGCTGCGTTTATTTCTGTCGTCTCATCCGACCCCGACCTGTTAAAAGGCACTGACGGGAAACGGATTGCAGCGTTCCAAAAAGCCGCCGGAAAAGCATTGCATACATACAGACAATATATTCAATCAGATAAGGTCAGCTGGACGGTGATCGGAGCCGCTTCAACAGGCTGGGCGAAAAAAGTGTTCCCGGATCAGCCGGAAGAAACAGCCGTTCAGCTTTTATGGGAAGAAATTTTCAAAACGACCCGCGTAAATGAAGAAAACCCAGTGGAAGCATGGAAAAAACATGATCAAAACCTTCATGAGAAAGTGGAACACCTGAACAAAAAACATTACAGCGCCCTGCATTATCAAGCTGAAGGAACAGACTTAACCATTGAATTGCCGAAAAAACATGTATGGGCGGGCGCGGGAAGCGTGAATGAAAACGGGCACGAATTCATGGCCAACATGCCGACAGAAGAGGTTTTCACTCTTCCGCAGCGTGATGGGGTGAACGGCACGGTTTCCAGCACGAAACCGCTGAGCTACGGCGGCAACATTATTGATAACTTTACACTTACCTTTGAAAACGGCCGCATCGTTGATGTGAAAGCTGAAAAAGGCGAGGAGATTTTAAAAGGCATCGTCGAAACCGATGAAGGCTCGCATTATCTCGGAGAAGTGGCCTTAGTGCCGTACGATTCACCGATTTCACAATCAAATATTTTATTTTACAACACACTGTATGATGAAAATGCATCAAACCACTTGGCGATCGGCAGCGCGTATGCCTTTAATATCGAAGGCGGCAAACAAATGACACGGGAAGAGCTTGTTAAAGAGGGCTTAAATGAAAGCATTACGCACGTAGATTTCATGGTCGGCTCCAAAGATATGAATATCGACGGAATTACAGCTGACGGCAAAAGAGAACCGATCTTCAGAAACGGAAACTGGGCATTTTAATAAAAAAGGAGGCGCTTCGGCCTCCTTTTTTATTTTGCTTCATACATTTGCAGGTTGGCAAGGACGGTTTCCAAAACAGGGGTATCAACTGACAAGCCTTTCGCTTTCTCAAGCAGAAAACCGTGTAAATGATCACCTTCTGTCACCCGGCCCTTTTCCATGTCTCTCAGCATCGACGATTTCATATGATAAGACATGCTTGTCAACGTACGATAACTCTCTTCTTCAAGGTCAGCGTCCTTCGGAATGCCCGCAGCCTTGAAAATGGCTCCGATTTCTGCAAAAAGACGCTTTGCCGTATTGCGGCCGCCTTCTGTATCTAAAATAGGTCCGACCGGCTGTTGAAACAAAGTGGTTACTCCCGCCTGCGCGGCAATGAACATGTACTTTTTCCAAATATCCTTTTCAATATCCCGGCTGATGATGACATCCGCTTTCACACCCGCAAACGCTTTTTCCAGCTCATTTATACGTTCTGTGCGTTCCCCGCTCCATTCACCGAACACAAAGCGGTGGGCAGCGCTCGTATGAAGAATTTCCCCTTTTTCGTTAAGGGCGCTCTCAATAAAGCAGAGGCCTCCTAACACCTGCCGTTTTGAAAAAGCTTCGAACAGCTCGTTATAGTGCCTGTACCCGTTTAAAAAAGGAATAATGACCGACGAAGGTTTGACAAACGGCTTGACATCCCCAATGACGTCCTGCAAAGAATACGCTTTTGATGCGATGATAAAGGCGTCAAACTCTCCTTCTTCGCCCGCCATGATTATTTTCGGCTTGATTGAAACATCACCATTTGCACTTTTGACAGTCAATCCCGTCTCTTTTAATTGTTCCGCCCGCTTCTGACGGACGAGAAACGTAACGTCATTTCCCTTCTCTGCAAGACGTGCGCCGATATAACCGCCCACTCCCCCTGCTCCGACAACTAAAAACTTCATGATGCATTCCTCCGTCTCTTTTCAATTCATATGTTCCTTATTGTAACGGGAAGTCAGAAGATTGAAAACTTTTTTCACAAATAAAAAGCAGAGTCTCCTCTGCTTTTTTATTACGCGTATAGCTCCTCAAGCTTTTTCTGCACATCCGCATTTTCAAGAAATTCGTCATAAGACATTTGTTTGTCAACGATGCCTTTAGGCGTTAATTCAATGATGCGGTTGGCAATTGTCTGTACAAACTGATGGTCATGAGATGAAAACAGCATAGCGCCTTTAAAGCTGATTAAACCGTTGTTAAGCGCTGTAATGGATTCCAGGTCTAAATGGTTTGTCGGTTCATCCAAAATTAAAATGTTCGCGCCGGAAAGCATCGCTTTTGAAAGCATGCAGCGCACTTTTTCTCCTCCGGAAAGAACGTTTGATTTTTTGTTGACTTCTTCCCCAGAGAACAGCATGCGTCCTAAGAAGCCGCGCAGAAAGCTTTCGCTTTGGTCATGCGGCGAGTATTGGCGGAGCCAGTCTACAAGGTTCGCATCGCTGCCGTCGAAATATTCGCTGTTGTCTTTCGGGAAGTACGCCTGAGAAGTGGTGACGCCCCATTTGAATGTGCCGCTGTCAGCTTCCATTTCCCCGGAAATGATTTTGAACAATGTCGTAACGGCAAGCTCATTGCGGCCCGTAAACGCGATTTTGTCTTCTCTGTTCATAATAAAGCTGACGTTATCAAGCACCTTAACGCCGTCAATCGTTTTCGTTAAGCCTTCTACCCGCAGCACGTCATTTCCGATCTCGCGTTCCGGCGTGAAATTGACATAAGGATAACGGCGTGATGACGGTTTGATATCATCAAGCGTAATTTTATCAAGGAGTTTCTTTCTTGATGTCGCCTGCTTTGATTTAGAGGCGTTGGCGCTGAATCTGGCCACGAACTCCTGAAGCTGTTTAATCTGCTCTTCTTTTTTCTTATTGGCTTCCTGAGAAAGCTTTAATGCAAGCTGGCTGGATTCATACCAGAAATCATAGTTGCCGACATACACTTGAATTTTATTAAAATCAAGATCGGCGATGTGCGTGCACACTTTATTTAAAAAGTGACGGTCGTGGGATACGACGATGACTGTGTTCTCAAAGTTGATCAGAAACTCTTCCAGCCACTGAATCGCTTTCAGATCCAAGTGGTTCGTCGGTTCATCAAGCAGCAGAACGTCCGGCTTGCCGAACAGCGCCTGCGCCAAAAGCACTTTCACCTTTTCTGATCCGCCTAAGTCCGCCATTTTCTTCGTATGCAGGTCTTCAGAGATGCCCAAACCCTTTAACAAAATAGCGGCTTCACTTTCAGCTTCCCATCCGTTTAATTCCGCAAACTCTCCTTCAAGCTCAGCGGCGCGGATGCCGTCCTCATCAGAAAAATCCGGTTTCATATAAATCGCGTCTTTTTCCTGCATGACTTCGTATAAACGTTTATGTCCCATAATGACGACTTTCAGAACTTCGTAATCTTCATATTCAAAATGGTTCTGCTTCAGGATGGCAAGGCGTTCGCCCGGGCTCATATGGACATCGCCGGTCTGAGGCTCCAGTTCACCGGATAAAATTTTCAAGAATGTTGATTTTCCGGCACCGTTTGCGCCTATTAATCCGTAGCAATTGCCCGGCGTAAATTTAATATTGACATCTTCAAATAACTTGCGATCCGCAAAACGCAAGCTCACATTATTTACAGCAATCATTTATAATCCTCCATCGTGTCTAACATCAATAAAAGTATACCATGAATAAAGGGGAAGAGAAATGTTTCCCTGCGAATATAAGGGTTTTGAAAAGACGCAAGCGCCAAACCCGAAGCCCTGTGATACAATAGATATATATACATATTCATCACGGAGGAACAAGTTGAAGCTTTTAACACTCACAGAATATTGTCTTATGATTTTCTTTACCGGGGTTTTTCTGGCCGTCACAGGCTTTACCGCACGTGACATCGGCTTGTACGTCGGAATCGCCCTCATTTACACGTTTTCGCATCTCTTTTCAAAACGGATGCTTGAAAAACGCGGCAAAGAGAAGCAGCAGGTGAATCTTTTTTTCAGCGTTCTGGCCATTGTCGGATCAGTGCTGGCCACGGTAATGTTCATTGCCATCGCCGCCTCGTTTGCCAAATAAAAAACGCCGGCCGTCCGAATCGGGCAGCGCGGCGTTTTTATTTTGTCTGACGCATATCATGAAACGGGAAGAACACAAACTTCGAGGTGCCGACGATCCGTTTTTCGGCAATTAAACCGAGTCCGTTCCGGCTGTCCATTGAGTTCAGCCGATTGTCGCCCATGACGAAGTATTTGCCTTTCGGAACCTTTACGGGGCCGAAATCTCCCGTCAGGTTGACTCCCAGTTTTTTCGCTTCTTTTTTATTGCTCGCGAGGTACGGTTCATCGATTTTTTTGCCGTTTATATAAAGCGTGTCATTTTTCATTTCCACCGTTTCTCCGGGTTTTCCGATGAGCCGCTTTACATAATGGACTTTCGATGTATCACCGTTAATAATGACGATGTCCCCCCGCTCGATTTCTCCGATATAATTGACGCTTTTGTTGACAAACAGCCTTTCACCGTCATGTAATGTCGGGTACATTGATGATCCTTCCACTAAGTACGGTTCAAACAGGAAATGGCGGATTAAAAGCGCAAGAGCGACCGCTATTATGATGGCCTTTCCCCATTCCCAATACGTGTTGGATTTTCTTTTTACCGATTTTTCAGAAGTAGGTTTTTGTTCTTCAGTCAACGTGGTTCCTCCTAGACGATCACTGTTACGGTTCATGTACTATCTTTACTTTATCACAACTCATCACAAAATACATAACGCTTCTATGCGCATATGATTGAAAAAAGCGCCCGTAAAGGACGCTTTTTGTTTATTTCTCTACTACCGGTTTTTTGACGATTCCCAAGATAACCGCCGTTACAACCGCTCCGATCACGATGCTCATTAAGTAAAGCAGCGGATGGTTCGTAATGAATGCAACGAATATTCCTCCGTGCGGTGCAGGGAGCGTTACCCGGAAAAACTCTGTCAGTCCGCCCGCTACCGCAGAACCGATAACGGCTGCAGGGATGACGCGAAGCGGATCAGCCGCCGCAAACGGGATGGCGCCTTCTGTAACGAAAGCAGCTCCCATGAAGTAGCACGTAATACCGGCTTCACGGTCACGTTTAGAGAATTTATGTTTAAAGAATGTTGTCGCCAGTGCAATTCCAAGCGGCGGAGCCATTCCGCCCGCCATGATGGCTGCGTGCGGGGCATAGTTTCCGGCGCCGATCATCGCAATCCCGAAAGTGAACGCCGCTTTATTGAGCGGGCCGCCCATGTCGATAGCCATCATACCGCCTAAAATAATCCCCATTAAGACAAGGTTTCCGGTTCCAAGGCTTTCAAGCCAATTTGTTAAGAAATTCATAAACGCTGCTACAGGTGTGTTAATGACAAACTGCATCAGGACACCGGTGATAAAAATACCGAGCAGCGGATAAATCAATACAGGTTTTAATCCGTCAAGAGTCTGAGGAATAAAGACAAACAGCTTTTTCAGCAGGACTACAACATAACCGGCTAAGAACCCGGCAATCAGTCCGCCCAAGAATCCGGCATTCGCCTGCGTAGCCATAAATCCGCCGACCATACCCGGCGCAAATCCCGGACGGTCCGCAATACTCATTGCGATGAATCCGGCAAGAACGGCAACGATCAGTTTTAACGCATTATCGCCGCCGATAAAGTTCAGCGCTGCAGCAAACGTGTTATATGTCGGATCTTTCGGCTCAGCTGAATGAATTCCCCAGAAGAATGAAATCGCAACGAGGATTCCGCCGCCGACGACAAATGGCAGCATGTTGCTGACACCGCTCATTAAGTGTTTATAGAAAGTGCTTCCGATGCTTGTGCCTGATTTCTGTTTCGGGCCGTCTTCATTAGAAGAGGCAGATCCTCCGCCGCTGCCTTCGTAAATCGGCGCATCTTGATTAACGGCTTTTTCAATCAGTTCTTGAGGACGTCTGATACCGGCCGTTACGGGCACTTGAAGAACATGTTTGCCTTTAAAGCGCTCCATTTCAACCTGTTTATCAGCCGCTACGATAATCGCAGGCGCATCTTCAATTTCCTGAGCCGTCAGCTTATGCTTGATTCCGCTTGAGCCGTTTGTCTCTACTTTAATGTCGACGCCGAGCTCTTTCGCTTTTTCTTTCAGTGCGTCAGCAGCCATGAATGTATGGGCGATACCTGTCGGACATGCAGTAACCGCAAGAATTTTGCCCTTTCCTGACGGCGCTGCCTGTTCTTCCTGCTCTTCTTCTTCCTCATCGTCATCTTTGTCATGCTGATTGATGATGTCAATGATCGCATCTTCTGATTCAGCCTCAAGAAGCTGTTTGCGGATTTCTTCACGCATGAGAAGCGTTGAAAGTCTTGATAATGCTTCAAGGTGCGTATTGTTCGCTCCTTCAGTTGCCGCAATCATAAAGACCAGGTGTGCCGGCTGACCGTCTAATGATTCATAGTCCACACCTTCTTTTGAACGTCCGAATGCGATGGCCGGGTTAATGACGCTCGCCGTCTTCGCGTGAGGAATGGCAATGCCTTCGCCGATTCCCGTCGAGCTTTGGCTTTCACGATTTAAAATGGCTGCTTTGTAAGCCTCTCTGTCATTTAATCTGCCGGCTTTGTCAAGCACTGTCACCATTTCATCGATAACGTTTTCTTTCTCTTTGCTTTCTATATTGAGATGAATTGTATCTCTTGTTAACAGCTCAGTTATCTTCACTTTTCTTTCCTCCTCTATAGACGTGTGACTTTAACTTCAGGAAGAAGCTGCTGTACAAACTCTTCAGTTCCGAGCTCCTCAGAAAACGCCGTCGCGCTTCCGGAAGCAACACCTAAACGGAACGCGTCTTCCAAAGGCAGCTGTTTTGAGATTCCCGCAAGGAATCCCGCGACAACGGAATCACCCGCGCCTACGGAATTGACCAGCTTTCCTTTAGGAACATTAGCGAGGAAAACCGCCTCTTTCGTAAATAAAAGCGCACCGTCGCCAGCCATCGAAACTATCGCATGTTCAGCGCCTTGTTCAATTAATTTTTTGCCGTACGGAACGGCTGCTTCGGCTGAGTCAATGACCGTATTGAACATTTCGCCAAGCTCGTGATGGTTCGGCTTCATCAAAAACGGTTTCATTTCTGTCGCTTTCATAAGCGCTTCACCAGAGATGTCTACCACCACCCGGGCATTCTGCTTTCTGCATGCCTCAGCAATTTTTTCATACGTGTTATGCGGAAGAGAAGATGGGATGCTTCCCGCTAAAACGACGATGTCTCCTTCTTTCAGAGCGGAGAACTGTTCTAAAAAGGCACTGAACACTTCGTCTGAAATCGTCGGGCCCTGACCGTTAATTTCCGTTTCATCGCCCGTTTTCAGTTTTACATTTATACGCGTGTCTTCATCCACCTCAGAAAAAGCCGTTTCCAGACCTTCCTGCTGCAAAAATGACGTGATATAATTTCCGGTAAATCCGCCGACAAACCCCAATGCTTTTGACGGCACATGGTGTCTTTTCAGTAATCTCGAAACGTTAATGCCTTTCCCGCCGGGGTACTTCGTGTCATAGCTGGAACGGTTTAAACCGCCTACGGCAAAATCTTCAACGTGAACGATATAGTCAACAGACGGATTGAGGGTTACAGTGTAAATCATGATTTCACTACCTTTACGACAGTTTTTTCTTGGTAATTATCGAATGCAAGTTCTTCAGATTCAGTGGTAATGATAACGGCATCGCCCAAAGCGGCGAACGCTGCGAAAGAAATCTCGCCGAATTTGGAAGGGTCAGCTAAAACATACGCGTTTTTCGCCTGTCTCACAGCCTTTGTCTTCAGAAGAGCCTCATCCGGATCGGGTGTTGTATAACCGGCTTCAATGTGCACGCCGTTCACTCCGAGAAAGCTTTTGTCAAATCGGTATTGGCTGACCGCCGATAATGAGGCGCCGCCGATCATCGCACCTGTTCGATGCTTCACATATCCTCCGAGAAGATAAAAGGGGATTCCTTTCCTTATTAAAGCGTCGATATGCATAACTCCGTTTGTGACAACCACAATGTCCTTTGTTTGATCTATAAAATCAATCATATGCAATGCAGTTGTTCCCGCATCAAGATAAATACAGTCACCTTCTTCTAATAAAGATGCCGCTTTTTCTGCAATCTTCAGCTTATCTTGAAGGTTTTTGGAGGATTTTTCAAGCATATCGGGTTCTTGCCGGCTGTTGGAAAGCTTAGATGCCCCGCCGTGAACGCGCTTTAAAAACCCGCGCTCTTCAAGCGTTGATAAATCTCTTCTGATTGTTGATTCAGAAGCGTTTGTCATGCTTATCAGCTCTTGAATCTTTACCACGTCACGCTTTTCAATCTGATCAAGGATCAGCTGATACCTTTCAGGAGTGAGCATATTCCGCCTCCTTTGAAAACGTATTCATTTCACCTACAAGATTATTGTAAACGCTTTTTTTACTTTGAGCAACTAAAATCACTCAAATTCATTCAATAACTATCAAAATCTTTCACATTTGTTCATATTAACGTATGTACATAGGGTTTGTAAACTGTAAATTCGACAAAAAGGGGGACAATTGTATGACATTTCTTTTTATCATAAATGAAAAAAGTCTATTATATTCATTCAATCTTTAAAACACAGAAAAAACCCCATGCGGACTGCATGGGGAGGTTTCACTATTCATACCGTAACGCTTCAATCGGATCTAAGCGGGATGCTTTGTTGGCCGGCAGCATGCCGAAGATGACACCGATCAGCATACTGAACAGCACGCCGATACAAACCACCTGCCAGGAAACGAGCGACGGCCAGCCCGCGATAAGGGAAACGAGTGATGCTCCCCCGTAGCCGAGACCGATTCCGATTAAGCCGCCGATTAAAGTAAGCACAACGGATTCAATTAAGAATTGTGTCAGAATCTGTCCTCTCGTGGCACCGAGCGATTTGCGGATGCCGATTTCTCTTGTCCGTTCCGTTACCGATACGAGCATAATATTCATGACCCCGATTCCGCCGACAACGAGAGAAATACCGGCGATCGAACCGATGATTGTCGTCATGACGGTCGTGACCTGACCGATGCCCGCGGCGATTTCTTCCATATTCATGACTTGGTAGGCCTCTTTTGTGCCGTGATTGTCATTTAAGAGGCGGGCCGCTTCTTTTCCTGTCGTTTTGATTTGATCAGCGGATTCCGTCTGAATCGAAACGTTGCTGTAGTCATTTGTGCCGAAAGACGTTTTCAGCATGTTGAACGGAACATACATTTCACTGAGCCCTAATGATAAAAATCCGCTCTCTTCTTTTAATACACCGATTACTTCTACGGGCTGTCCGCCGGCCCAGACGATTTTTCCGAGCGGAGATGTTTTCCCGAACAGCTTTTCAGCCATTTTTTTCGAGATGATGCCCGCTCTTTTCCCGGAAAGGAAATCGTTATCCGTAAATGTCCGCCCATCCTGAACGTCCAGTTTTTTTACGTCCGTGTAGCCGCTGTTAATGCCATTCAGCGTAATGTCCGTTTTTTCTTGATGATAACGAGCCGTCATTGATTTTACTGCGGAAGCGACAACCTGCTTTACGCCGTCCACTCCTTTTAATCCTTCAATATCTTCTTCTGTAAAACTCACTTGCTGCGAAGCGTTCAGGTTGGTTGTTAATTCTTCATCACTCGGCATATAATACAATTCAATCGTATTGCCCGGCCCGCTGATGGATTGCTTCAGCATTTGCTCTCCGCCCTGGCCGACAGCCACAACAACGATTACTGAACCGACGCCGATAATGATGCCGAGCATCGTCAGAATCGATCTCATCTTGTGAGCTCTGACGGAACTGAGAGCCATCCGGAGATTTTCTAACAGGCTCATTCCCCCACTCTCCTCTGCTCAGAATCGCGGGAAACGATACTGCCATCACGGACGAAAATTACTCTGTTTGTACAATCCGCCACTTCAGGCTCATGTGTGACAAGCACCACGGTTACGCCCTCTGCATTAAGCTCTGTGAACTGCTCCATAATGGAAATGCTTGTTTTCGTATCCAGCGCGCCGGTCGGCTCATCAGCCAAAATGAGCTTCGGCTCGTTAACGATGGCTCTTGCAATCGCGACACGCTGCTTTTGGCCGCCGGACAGCTCATTCGGCATGTGAAGCATCCGATCCGCTAAGCCGACTTTTTCCAGCGCATATTCCGCCCGTTCCTCACGCTCTTTTTTGCCGATACCTGCGTAAATCATGGGAAGTTCGACATTTTTTCTTGCATTCAATCGCGGCAGCAGCTGAAATTGCTGAAAAACAAACCCGATTGATTTGTTCCGGACCGCCGCAAGCTCTTTTTCCGTGCATGAAGATACATCTTCTCCCGCAAGTCTGTAACTGCCTGATGTCGGTCTGTCCAGACAGCCGATGATATTCATAATCGTAGATTTACCTGATCCCGACGGTCCCATAATGGATACATATTCCCCTTCTTCAATCGTCAGGTCGATTGAACGGAGGACATCAAACGTTTCCTTGCCGATCTGATAGCTTTTTTTCACCTTTGAAAGCTGAATCATCTATGCTTTCACATCCGTTCCGTCAGTCAAACCGTCAGCCGGATTCAGAATGACTTTATCATTCTTTGAAAGTCCCTCTTTTATCTCCGTTAACTGATTCGAGGTGTCGCCGACTTTGACTTTCACGCGTTTGGCCTTCCCGTCTTTTACCGTAAAGACCCAGTGCTCATCTCCGTCTTTTTTGACTGCGGAGGACGGCAGCGTATCGGCTTTCCGCTTGTCGGTTTCAATGTTCATAATGAGTTTAAACCCCGGTTTGCCCTCCGGAAGCTTTCCGATCAGCTTGACCTGAAACGGATACTGCACGGCTTGTTCCGTACTTTCACCAGAAGCAGCTCCTGACTTTTGTTCCGGAACGAGACCGACAGCCGTCACTTTTCCCTTCCATGTTTTATCCGGAATGGCGTCTGAGGTTATTGTAACGCTTTGTCCTTTTTTCACTTTCAGTGTGTCGTATTCAGACAAATTGCCGGCAACGATCAGGTGTTCCGGGTCGCCTATATGTATTACCGGTTCTTGAATATCCGATTTCTTAGAAGCGGCTTCTTGATTTACCGAGATAACCGTTCCGTCCATCTCACTCTTGACATTGAGGTTCGCCACCTGGTTTTCAAGAGATTGCTTTTGCAAGTCAGATTGCTTTAATTCAATTTCAGCCGTTTTTTGCTGAAGCTGCAGATCAGTCCGTTCGGAATCAATTTGTTTTTTGGCTTCCGCTTCTCCCGCTTGTTTTGCCAGATCTTTTTCTTTACTGTTTAAGGCTTGCAGTTTTTCTTGAATTTGTTCCATTTGCAGCCGTTTTGATTGTTCTGTCAACTCATTTTGCTCTTTATCAAGGTTGAGCTGGTCGTTTGTATAAGTGACTAGCGACGACCCTTTTTTTACTTTGTCGCCTTCTTTTACTTTTACTTTATCAAGGGTTCCTTTATCCGCTTCATAAAAAACATACTGTTCTTTGGAGAATTTAAGTGTTCCCGGAACCATGACCGCAGAGGAGATTTCTCTTTTTTCCATAGTCCCGGTATCGACTTTTTCCCCGGCGCTGCCGCCCGCGGGAGAGACAGACCGATAAATATTGATAACCATGAATACTGCAATAATCACTGCAATGCCGATTCCGATCAAAAGTTTTTTCATATTATACACCTACCGCTGAATTTAACAGTCCTCCGACTGCCGATACCAAAAGCATAATAACAAACAGGACAATTGCGGAAATCCAGCCCGCTTTTTTAGAAATGCCGCCAGTATAGCGCAGACCTAACGCGAGCAGAATATAGCTCCAGATGCTGAAAATATCGATCGCGCTTAAAAAGACCGATACGCCGTCTCCGGCCGGTATGACACTCGCCAAAGATGTGACAGGGTACAGTGAGCCCGCACCGGTAAAATAAATGACAAGTCCGTTAATGACTAAACCGATGTTGGTAATAAATGCAGTAAAGAGGCCGAGTGAGAGCATTTTTTTATAAGTTGTCACGCCGCCTGAAATTTTGACGCACAGCCAATAAATAAGCGGAACGATAAAGAGAGCGATAATGCCCCCGAAAATTCCTCCGAAAATCGAGCCGAATTTCGCAATGGTTTTGGTCATTTCAATCTGATCATCGGTCAGTCCGTCAAGAGATGAGCTGTTCAGCAGTTCTTCATAATTCATTCCGAGCCCGCGCAAAATACTCCCCGCCGCGATGAGAATGATGACAATCAGGAGAGGAAGGCCGATGACCGGGTGTTCTTTTAATCTTTTAAACTGCACAACAGGACTTGTAATGACGCCGAAAATTGACGGCTTTTCCGTTACTGCCGTATTGTTTTTTTCCAGATTTGGTTCCATATTGCTGATGCCTCCTATGTATTATTCTGTTTATACGTACGCATCCGGCTTATAAAAGTTTCAATTTTTTTGCCGTTTGCGTATTTATGCTAAATTGTAACACAAAATCTTAAATGTAAGTTCCATAATTATGTAAAAAACAACCAGCGCCGGACTGATATAAAAGCAGGCTAAAAATCTTGTGTGACGCCGTTTTAAGCCTGTGTATGTAAAGAAAACCGCACAATTAAAAATCCCCTTTAAATTCCATTTGGTCTCCCCCTGGAATTCAGCCTTTCTTGCCGATGTTATCGGCGTACTGTGCAAAAAAGCCGGATGGCAATGATGCACATCCGGCTTTTATTCACCCTCCGCTTACAGGCGGGATAAAGGCAATGGTATCGCCTTCTGTTACGATGCTGTTATCTTTTACGTAAGTTTCATTGATTGCGATCATGGCATTGTCTATCGTCTGAAGGCCGTATCGTTCTTTTAACAGCGTTTTTACAGCAGACGCTGCCGCCTCCTTTTCGTCAAGTTCAATGACCGGCGTTCCCGCCTGCTCCGCAAGTCCGGCAAACAAAAGCACTTTAATCATCGTGATTCCCCTTTATTTAAATTCGGTTTTCCGTTCGGATAAGGCGTCGTTTCCAGCTGATCGCCTATCCATTCTTCGCCGTCTTCCCAGATTTCTTTTTTCCAAATCGGAACAATCTGTTTTATCCGTTCAATGGCATATTCATTCGCCTCATATGCCGCCTTTCTGTGCGGAGAAGACACGGCGATTACGACCGCCGCTTCTCCGATATCAAGGACGCCGACGCGGTGAGTGATCGCAGCTTCGGCTCCCTCCCATTTCGCGCTGATTTCATCGCCGATTTGAGAAAGCATTTGAACAGCCATCGGTTCATATGCTTCATATTCAAGACGCACCGTCCGCCGTCCGGCAGTCCACTCTCTGACTGTGCCGATAAACGTTGTGATGGCCCCGGCTTCGCGCTTTTCAACTTTTTTTACGATATTTTCCGCAATGATAGGTTCCCTTGTAATTTGAAAACGTTCCATTTATGCAGATCCCCCTTTCAGCTGCGAAAGCACAAACATAATGGCAGCCGGATCATCCGCATGGAATACGGGTATGCCCGCATCTGCAGGCATATGCTCCGTACTTCTGCTGACAACCGCGAGCACGCGCTCCAAATGCTTCAGCTTTTGCCAATCTTCGCTGCTTTTAATCATAATGATTTTCGGATTCGGCGCATGTTTAAAACCCTCAATGAGAAGACAGTCGATTCCCAAATATTCATACAGGCCGATCAAACCAGCCAGATCCCATTTTTTTCGCGCCGTAAGCTGCAAGACCCCGTCCCCTTCTACTGCCGTAACCGCGGCACCGGCTTTTGATAAGCGCTCTGAATCCTTTCCGTCAGAAAAAGGTTCCGGCTCTCCGCCATGTCCGTGATGCTTTAAACATCCAACCGTGCATTCTTTCGGCGCCGCTTTCAGTATACGTTCGATAAACGTTGTTTTACCGCTGTTTTGAAACCCTACGATCTGGACGATCGGGAAAGAATTGACCACGGCCACTCACTTCCATTCTCGTCGCGGATGAGAAGCACGTGAACCGTCCGTCCCGCTTCATATCCTCTCGTTCCTCCCGGCAGAAGGATAAACGCGTTTGCTTCGGCAAGAGATGTGACTGAGCTTGATTTGTCGAGACCGACCGGTGACGCCATCATCTTTCCGTCCTTATGATAAACAAACGCCCTCACAAATCTCGCAAACGGATTCGGCTTCGGAAAGTCGTTTGTTAACACGGCTTCCGCCCATCCGGCGTGAGGTTTTTCATTCAGAAGCCAAGACTGAATCATCGGTTTGACAAACAGGGTGAAACCGACGTAACATGCTGACGGATTGCCTGAAAGGCCGAACAGCAGCATGTCATCGGCCCGTGCGACAGTTGTCACGCTCCCCGGGCGCATTGCCACTTTGTTAAATAAAACTTCCGCTCCGAGCTTAGCATAAATGTCAGGAAGAAAATCAAAATCACCGACTGATACGCCGCCGGTCGTGATCAGAAAATCGGTTTTTTTCATGGCTTCCTTCACCGCCGCATAACTGTCATCAAAATCATCGGAAATTTTGCCTAAGTTCAGCGGCACCGCACCCGCTTCAATGATCTGGGCATACACCATGGCCGCGTTGCTGTTGCGGATTTTGCCCGGTTCAAGCGGATCGCTTACATGAAGAAGTTCGGTTCCCGTGGCGATAATTCCGACCACCGGCTTTCTCACCACAGGAACAGAAGCATAGCCGAAGGTTGCCAAAAGAGCGGTGACGCCCGGCGTGATTTTCGTTCCTTTTTTTAAAAGCGAGCTGCCCTTTTTTGCATCTTCTCCTTGGTATGAAATATTATCACCCGCATGGAAAGGGCGTTTCACCGACATGTAATCCGTGCCGTTTTCAGAATACGTTTTTGTCAGCTCAAGCATCACTACGGCATCCGCGCCTTTTGGAATCTGCGCCCCTGTCATAATGCGGACCGCTTCATATGGTCCGAGCTCTTTTTCTGACACGGCGCCGGCTCCGATATGGTCAATGACTTCAAACGTGACGGCATTATCACGGGAAGCCGTCTTTGAATCGCACGCCCTGATGGCAAAACCGTCATACGGAGAGCGGTCAAAGGCAGGCACATCATGGTCCGCCTTAACATCTTCCGCCAAATAGCGGTGAAGGCTGTCCTCCAGCGGCACCCATTCGGTATCCCCCTGTTTTTTATACCGGCTCACCCGGCGGACTGCTTCGCCCACCTGAATCGGCGTTCTTTTTTCAAGCATAGCAATACCTCCCCTTACTACAGTCCGATCACTCTGGCCAGAACTGAATTTGCTTCTTTGATGTCGTTTGTACCGTGAATCAGAGCCCGTCCGTCTTGAAAAATAACGATCCTGAAGCGTTCGTACGCCATGTGCAGCAGAAATTCATTTGCTTCGACTTTGCCGATCTGCTTCAGACGTTTGACGAGCTCTTCTTTGTCCAGCCTCTTTAACGCTTCCGATCTGATTTGAACGGTGTCTCTTCCGCACAGCACGCTTGCTTTTGGCCTATTTTCAGGCTGCAGGTACGGGTATACGGGCTCCGCGCCGCAGGAAGGGCAATGATCCCGTTTGGTCTGATCCACATTTACGCTCATATTGGTGTTATTCCACACATCAAACGTAAAAAAGCGCCGATTTACCGCTTCATGGTTACCTGTCAGCAATTTCAGCGCCTCAGCCTGCTGATAAGCAGAGACGATATGAACGGCCGGAGGTATGATGCCTGCTGTATCACATGTCGCTCCGCCCACCGGTATTTGCTCAAACAGACAGGATAAACACGGCGTAACCCCCGGGATAATCGTCATACTCATCCCCTGACTGCTGACACAGGCACCGTAAATCCAAGGCGTTTTCGTTTTCAGCGCCAGATCATTGATGACCATTCTCGTTTCAAAATTATCTGTCGCATCCACGATGCAATCCGCTTGTTCGATCAGCGGTTCGAGCGTTTCCGCCGTACCTTCGGCCGCATAAGCCTCTATATGTATGTCACTGTTTATCGCCAAAAGACGCGTCTTTGCCGCCACGGCTTTCGGCAGGCGCTCCCTCGCGTCTTCTTCTGTATACAGCTGCTGTCTTTGTAAATTGCTCCATTCCACATAATCCCGGTCAATAATCGCCATACGGCCTGCTCCGGCTCTTGCCAGCCCCTCTGCTGCGGCTGTTCCGAGGGCCCCGGCCCCGACAATCAGGACACTGCTGTCAGCCAGCGCCTTCTGCCCTTTTTCCCCTATCGGCTTAAATCTTGTCTGCCGCGAATAGCGCTCTTCCATCTGTGTTGTCCCCTTGCATTTTTATTTCCATCATACCATGTTTCCTCACCATCAGTCCTGATGTGAAGACTCGATAAGCGCCAAAAGTCTGGCGTAATCATCCCGGGTGTTGATATTGACGAACTCTTCCGGCCCGGCGCCGATGTCTTCAGCCTGCACATAACAGACAGACAGATGTTTCAGCGTGTCTGCCATTTTCAGCTTGTTTTGTGCCAGCTGATCAAAAAGCACCTCTTGCACCCGTTTATGATAAACAGCCAAGAGAGGCTGCGCTCTGTTTTCACAAATCGGAATGACAGCGTCCACATTTCCGGTCAGCTTCATTTCAAGCGCTGCCATGGTCTTTCTAGTCACGAGCGGCGTGTCACAGGATATGACCGTGTATGTTTCGCCTTCCGTTTGTTTCATTGCCGTATATATGCCGGCCAGCGGCCCCATTCCCCGAAACTGCGGCACATCGGAGAAAACATGTCTCTCTTTGTTTGCTAAGAACTTATTTATATGCTCAGGGCGGCTGATAATCACCGTCTCTCCGCAGCCGAAGGCTTTTTTCGCCTGCTCATAAAACATGCCGCCCTTCCACTTTGCAAAAGCTTTCGGTTCCCCGAACCTTCGGGAAGCTCCCCCTGCTAATATTACATTCACCCGTTTCATGTCATCTCTCCCCATTCTATATAAAAGCATAGCAAACGCCTCAGCCGAAATACAATATTACAGTGCTTGTCAGTTTAATTAAGAGGAATAGCCGTCTGTCCTATCCCATATTGTAGTGTTAACATCATGAGGGAGATGGTTCTTATGAAAATATCAGGTCCGTTTTTCCACGACACTTCTCAAGAGAACCTTTATTTGAAGTCTGAACTTTCGAGATGCAGAAAACTGATTTCGGAGTTTGAAGCAAGCTACTTTCATCAAAAAAACAATAAGCTTCAGGAGGAAAACGCCAATATTAAAGAGCGGCTTCACAAGCTTACTGACGAACTGGAAGCAATGGCTCAAAAACACAAACAGACAAGTAACACGGAACGGTCTCTGCATGAAATCAGGGCCGGGCTGCTCGATAAAATCGTCATTCTGCAAGAACTGCTGCAGAAGGAAACGTTTCGGCGGAAAAATGAGATGGAAGAAAAACACCGTCTCCATCTTACGAATGTAAAATTTGAAGAAGAAAATAAAAACTTACATACCCGTATCCGCTCACTTGAGACCGCAATGGAAACGGAACAGACTTCTCACGAAGATACGAAACGGCGTTTTCAGGCTGCTGCAGAAGAAAATATCCGGCTGCAAACACAAATGACAGAAAAAGAATACCAGCTCAAACATATTAAAATAGAAATTAATCATATGAGAGATCGAATACTAGAAACAAAAGAACGGCTTGTAGAAATAGAAAAAACAAAAGAAAAGTTATTTCAAGAAACCATTCTCTCGTACAAAAGGCAGCTGGACGAAAGTGATGCTTGGATTGCCGGTCATTTTGCTGATATTGACAGCCGGACGGCGGAACCGGCAGAAAAAGAGCTGGAACTTCCTTCTGCTGCGGCCGAGACTGTTCAGGCAGAAGACTTGCTTAAAGCGGTCACCGAACAAGTCATCTCCCTGCAAAAACAGTTTGCACAATCAGAGTCCCGTGATCAGTCGTTTGAAGAAAAGCTGGACGCGGTGAAAGAACGGGCTGATGAAGAAAAACCGTTCCAGAAATATGTCGTCAAGCTTGAAAAAAAGGCGTTAAAAGATACGCGGGACAGCACAAAAAAACTGCTTGAGTAACGCAAGCAGTTTTTTACTGTTTTATTCAGCAGCCGTATCATTTGCCGTTTCTTCTGTTTCCTGAGAAATTTCTCCCTCAAGAATATATTGGCCGCGGTATGGTTTTTTCACTTCCGGATACATTTTAATTAAACTTTGCATAAACGTTGTCATATTAGGAATTTCAAGGCCGCTTTCCTTCTCAATTTCCTTTTGCAGCTCCGAACTTTTGATCGCCGCATTGTGGCGCTTCAAAGTTTTAATGGCTGCTTCGCGCAGTTTTGCCGCTTTTGAACCCGGTCTTGCCGTCCCTCTTCTTCTTCTTGTAGAACCGTCCGGAATGCCAGCGGGAAGAGACGTAATAGATTGCATTTGCGGCTGTGAGGATTGAGGCTGTGTCTGCGGCTTTTGGTAGCTTCTCATTTCCTGTGCCGCAAGCTCTGCAAGCACTGGGAGAGAGTCGCTTTTTTTCTCCGGACGAAACTCTTTTTTTGTATCAGACAGGCTGCCCGTATGGTCTAATTCTCTCAGTTTTGCATATATTTTATCTCGTTCTATTTGATATTCACGAATGACTTTTACCTCTGCCTCGTTCAATTGTTCTAAACGTAAGCGCAGCGCTTCTCTTTCATTAAACATGTGTAAAACCCCCTGTCAAAAATTTAAACGCTTTTATTTAGATATTAGATTACAAAAGTAATTTTATCAACTATTATTTTAGCATTTTACTATTTTATTTACTCTATGAAAAATTGCTTATTTTCTGAAAATGGTACTTTCTATACAAAAACCCTCGTCATATAGGGGATTCTGGGCGATGTTCCATTTTATTCAAACCCTTCAAAATATAACTTGAAATTACTTGTTTAATGAAAATTAGCGTAATATCTACAATTTTCGACTATAATATGTAAAAGCTAAAGATATGGAGAAAACATGCGATACAGCGTGTTTTCTCCCGTTTTTCTTCATTTTCGTTTTCACTCCAGCTCAACAATCACACATGTCATTTTGGAATTTTTTATCCAATAAGCACAAAAAAACCCTATTACCTAACGGCAAAGGGTTTGCAGAACCGAGACAATAGTCCGACGGAGATTGTCCCAATTATTCAGAAGCCTGCTCCATTTCTGAAAGTACGCGGCTGACGCGTTTTTCAAGCATTGTCATCCCGGCTCCTCCCGCTTGAAAATGACGGAGCTGTCCGGTTTTATCAAAAACGTAATAAGCCGGCACATATTGATTCTCAAATGCTTCAGTCAGCGTATGATCGCTGTCCACGTAAATCGGCTGAGAGATATCGTGTTCAGCCGCTGTTTCCTTGATTTTCTCAAGGTCAAGATCATCTTCGGAACGGGGCATATGAACGGCTGCCACATTCAGCTGATCTTTATATTTATTACGAAGCCCGTTCACCTCAGGCATCGCTTCTTTACACATGCCGCAGCTGACGGACCAGAAGTGAATCAATGCCGGCTTTTCACCGATCAGCTGTTCCTTCGTGACTTCTCCGTTAATCCAGGCTTTGGCGCCTGTCAATTCAGGCATTTGCTGATGTAATTTCATCTGATGTCCCTCCTTATGAAAAAGATTTGTGATCTTTCGTCCGCACTCTCACTTCGCTCGGGCAACATCCGGCTGTTTTCCCTCCAAAGTAAATGATTTGGCTGAACCGACATGTTAAAATGAGAGCGGAGATTCTTTAGTTAGTATCTTCACGAAAATAATGAGATTGAAACCGTTCAATAGAATAAATCATAACTGTAAATAACTGATTTCTATTAAAAGGTTTATCCTATTGTAAAACGGGTAAATAACTTTTAGCTTTTTCTGCAATAGACTTGAAAGGAAGACATCACTATGATTGATTTAAAACACTTTGATTGGGCCGGGCTCATCACTTCTGCGGGGATTTTCATCATAAAGCTGGCACTTATTATTTTAGCGTATTTTATTTTCAGAACGGCAGGCAAAAAGCTGATCAAGCATTTGTTTCTGAAATTCGAGAAGCAAAACAACCTCTCCACAGGCCGCGCTTATACTTTGCGGAGTCTCGCGCTTAATGTGTACGGATACATACTGATTTTCGTTTTTATCGTCATGATATTGGATTTATTCCACTACAATCCGAGCGCTCTCATTGCCGGTGCCGGCGTGGTCGGTCTTGCAGTCGGCTTCGGCGCTCAGGGACTTGTCAGTGACATTGTCACCGGATTTTTTATCCTTTTGGAAAAACAGATCGATGTCGGTGATTATATTACAGTTGCCGGCTACAGCGGCATTGTCGAGCAGGTCGGTCTGCGTACGACGCAAATCCGGAGCTTTGACGGCACGCTTCACTATCTTCCCAACCGGGGGATCACAAATGTGAGCAACCATTCTCGCGGAACGATGCAGGCGCTTGTCGATATTAAGGTGCCGCTTGAAAAAAATCTTGATGAAACCATTCAAGTCCTGCAAAACGCCTGTGACAAAGCAGCCCTTGAGCTTCCGCAGATTAAGGAAGGACCGGACGTCATCGGGGTTCAGGATTTAAGCACATCAGAAATGGTCATCAGAATCATCGCCAAAACAGAAAATATGGAGCAATGGCGGGTTGAACGCGTGCTGCGGAGAGAAATGAAAATCGCGCTCGACCGGTTGAAAAGCGCCTCTTCTGCCGAATAGAAAAACCGAAGCGTAAGCTTCGGTTTTTTCTTTTTAATGAAATTTTTTTTCTACTTCGCTGCAGATTTCGTCAGCTGTCATTCCGGAAGCCGTAATGACGGGAGCCTGAGTTGACGTATCGGCAATGCCTTGGACATTGCTGTCAAGTCCGGTTACGACACAGCAGTCACAATCCTTCGCATCCTCAGGAGTCTTCATCATCACTACGTCATATCCCTTTTGTTTTAACGCCTGTTCTACATCCGATAAAGATTGTTCAATTCCAATTTTTTTCGTCATATTGAACACCTCCGTTACGTAGAATGCTCAAGTTTTGTTAGATTATTCTTCTTTTCGGATTTAATTGGCATACTCCGAAAAATATCCGACCATGACATTTACTGCGGTTTCCATCGCAGCTTCATCCGGATTCAGCTTTGCGTGATGAAGCCCGTGGGAAGAATCGGCACCGAGCCAGAACATGAAGCCGGGATATTTTTTCAGCATATACCCGAAATCTTCTCCGGTCATCGCTTCTTTCGCCGTCTTCACTTCTGCAAGACGATGATCACTGACAAATTGCATAAATTCTTCGGTCAGGCCGCTTGTATTATAAACTTGATGATAAACGGACGGGTACGTGACCTTCCCTTTACAGCGGAAGCCGATTTCAATTCCTTTGACGAGTTCTTCAATCCGCTTTTTCACCATACGCATTGATTCTTCAGAAAGCGTCCGGATCGTTCCTTCCAGATGAGCACGCTCTGCGATGATATTTTGCGCCGTGCCTCCGGTAATCGTTCCGACAGTAATTACCGCGCTGTCAAGCGGGTCCGTATTTCTGGATATGACCGTCTGCAGCTGCGTGACAAGCGTACTTGCGGCGACGACCATGTCGTCTGCTGTATGCGGATATGCCGCATGTCCGCCTTTCCCCTCAAGGTCGATGACAAGCTCGCTCGTATTGGCAAACAGCAATCCGCTTTTGGTAGAGATTGTGCCGACCGGCAGTTCAGGTGCTATATGGAGAGCCGTGATTAAATCCGGCGTCCATTTTTTCAGCACATCGCTTTCAAGCATCGGTTCTGCTCCGCCCGGTCCTTCTTCAGCCGGCTGGAATAAAAAGAGCAGATCATGCTTGACCGGGTGATGGACAAAATGATCAATAATGCCGAGCGCGATGGTCATGTGCATATCGTGGCCGCATGCGTGCATAAAACCGGGATGTTCAGATGCAAACGGAAGCCCCGTCTGTTCTTCAATCGACAAAGCGTCTATATCCGCTCTGTAGGCGAGCATTTTTTCCGGAGCCGTGCCGTTGACTTTGACAAAGATGCCGGTTCTCCACGTTTCGATTTCAATTCGTTCTTCCGAATATTGTTTCAATATATTCAGCAGGTACTGCTGTGTTTTATATTCCTGAAAGCCGATTTCCGGGATGCGGTGCAGATCTCTCCGGATCGCTATGAGCCGCTCTTTTTCCATATGTATTCCTCCTTAAGATAAGAATAAGGCGTGGATTTTATCATCCACGCCCATTCTATCAAACCATTCCTTACAGCTGGCGTAATTCCTGTTTGATTTCTGTTTTGCCTTTTGTTTTTTCATCGATATCTTTGATTTTTTTCGCTGGTGTTCCTGCTACAACGGTATATGGCTCAACGTCATTTACTACGATAGCTCCCGCAGCGACAACCGCGCCTTTTCCGATTGTTACGCCTTCAAGCACAACCGCATTTGCGCCGATTACAACGTCATCTTCTACGACAACAGGCTTAGCGCTTGGCGGCTCAATAACACCCGCTAATACAGAACCCGCTCCGATGTGACAGTTTTTTCCGACAGTCGCGCGTCCTCCGAGCACAACGTTCATATCAATCATTGTGCCTTCGCCGATGACTGAACCGATATTAATGGACGCCCCCATCATGATAACGGCATTGTCGCCGATTTCGACTTGGTCGCGGATAATAGCGCCAGGCTCGATGCGCGCTTTTACATCTTTCAAGTCAAGCATCGGAATCGCAGAGTTGCGGCGGTCATTTTCAATGACGTAATCCTCAATTTTGTCTTTGTTTTCTTCAATTGCCGCTTTAATGTCAGCCCATTCGCCAAAAACAACGCCGGATTGGCCGTTCAGGAATGTTTTAGCGGAATCGCCAAAGCTGATTCCCTCAAGATCGCCTTTTACATACACTTTTACAGGCGTTGATTTTGTACTATTTTGAATAAATGAAATAATTTCATTTGCATCCATCATTTTCATATGTATTGTCCTCCTCTGATTTTCTACCTCATTACTGTAACAAAGGAAGGATGCAAAAACAAGAAAAAAAGGAACAAGCCTTTATTCTGCCGGCTGTCTGCACAGTGCGGCAAACTGTCTTCCGAATTCCCTGAGCTCTTCTTCCTCGCTGCCTTCAGGGTTGTTTTCAATTTTGACCGGTGGCAGCACCACCCGTCCTCCCCGGGCCGTGATCACTTTTTCTAATTCGTCAACCGCTCCGCAAAAAAACGCGTAGGACGTATCTCCGGAACCGAACAGAGCAAATGTTTTCCCTGCAAACTCCAGGTTTTCCATATCTTCAGCGATATCGAGCATTTCATCAGGAAGATCCCCGTCTCCCCACGTATATGTGCCTAATAAAATATACTCATAGTCATTAAAAAGTTCGGCATGGATATCCATCGCTTCATATCTGTCAACAGATGCTTGTGCTTCGATCAGCCCTTTTTCAATCAAATCCGCCATTGCCTCGGTGTTTCCTGACATTGTCGCATAAACAAGCAATACTTTCCCCATCTCCGTCTCTCCTTTATGTATAGAAACTAATGTGCGAGCCGGGCCGCCTCATACGGTCTGACAAACTTACATTCGTAAAGGCCCGCACAAAAAAAGCTTTCTTTCTGATTGGCCACCCGCCATCCGTGACCGCGGATCGTATCAAACCATTTTAATTCTCCGGCGGCGAAATCAGCTTGGTAAATGCGCGAAAATCCGTTTTCGTCCTGTGACGAAGTGACATAAATAATACCGGCATCCTCAGAAACGTCGAGAAATGATTTTTCCCGTACGGCAGGCGCGGCTGAAATGGCAAACGCCTCGTCCGTCCGCACGTTTCGGACGGCAACCTCGCCCCGTTCTCCCTTTGCCGCACCCTTTGCGGCAATGAGCCAGTCCTTCTTGTACATAAGCATGGAAGCCGTCATGCGCTGTCTTTCACGGCTTATACGCCGGATGCGGTCTTCTGTCAGATCGTACGCCCAAATGCCGCCATAATTCATATGAATCCGGGTGCCGATATAAATCGTCTGACCGTGCAAACAAAGCGAGCGAATGACAGGCGGCTCCTTTAAATGTGAAAAGGGCTTAGCCACATGCCA
Source organism: Bacillus sp. 01N42_2 (assembly GCF_056399565.1). Taxonomy (NCBI): domain Bacteria; kingdom Bacillati; phylum Bacillota; class Bacilli; order Caryophanales; family Bacillaceae; genus Bacillus; species Bacillus sp. 01N42_2. Next base: position 520,961 of record NZ_JBFTRO010000002.1, read on the forward strand.
AGTGACGCCGAAATCATCAGATAAGTAGAGGCAGTGCGTGCCGTGCGCACAGACGAACCCGTCATTGCGCCCGGCAACTGCCCAAACGGAGGCGCTGGTCGGAAATCGGGATGCCGTCCAGGTCTTTCCCTGATCGGCCGATCTGAGGACGGCGCCTTTTTCCCCCGCCGCGAATATGTAAGGCCCGATGTAGGTCAGCACATGAATCTTGCTTTTCATCCGGTACAGCCTTTTCCAGCCTTCTTCTGCGGAAAAATGAAAAATGCCTTCGCCTTTTACTGCGACAAAAAAGCCTGAAGACACTGATGCCATGACAGCCGTCGCGCCTTTATGAAACATGGCACCGGTCTCCATGGTGAGCGGCCCATGCAAGAAAACCGCGGACAAATTCTTTGCAGCATTCCTGATCCTCAGCCGTCTCAGGCGCCAATTCGATTTTCAGCGTTTCCGGATATAAATTGGCTCCGGCCTGTTCAAATGCATCGCAAAACAGCGTAACCGCTTCACAAAACTTCGGATAGGCGTGATCGCCTGAACCGAAACAAGCCGTTTTCAGTCCGTTCAGCTGGCGGTGCAGAATATCTTCATAAAAATCTTCCGCTTCGTAAGGAAGATCACCATCTCCCCATGTGTATGTGCCGACAAAAACATAATCATATGCTTCGAGACAATCCGCATCTGCCTCATCCATGTCAAGACAGTCAATTGCAATCTGATGCTCGCTCAGTGTTTCTTTTATAATGCCGGCAATATCCTCCGTATTCCCCGACATGCTTGCGTATATCATTAATGCTTTCTGCATATGATCACCCCGTAATTGATAATGATTTTCAATAACATATACATTACTTTAAATGATAATGATTTTCATTGTCAATAAAAAATAAAAAAAGACAGCCTCATTGCTGTCTTTCTAAAAAGGGCTCTCCTGCTTCAGCATATCTTTGATGACCGAAACGAAAGCCTGCACCTGTTTTAATTCAAATGCCGGCTCATAACCGAGCAGCCATGTGTCGCGGCCGATCGGATGATCCTTTGCATCAAGCAGGGGCATTTTATTTACTTTGTCTTCCTCAGCTAAGGTGACTGACGGCAAAATGGCATAACCGATTCCGTGCAGCGCCATCTGCTTGCACGTTTCAATCTGATCGACGAGGATCGTCTGTTTCGGCGAGGTTTTGAATTTTTGATGCCACCAATGCTGAATTTCCTGAAAATATGTACTGTCACTTTTGAACTGGATAAACGGCCGGTCGGTATGGGCTATATCATCAATGCAGGAAATTTCCGTATCGACCAAATATAAATGATCGGTCATTAGATATTCTTTTCGGCCTTTCCATTCCGGGTTTCCCCGGATAATGCCGATATGTACCTGATCTTCATACAGACTTTTCAGCATTTCGCTGCTCCATCCTGTAATGAGGGAAACCTTTGCATTCGGATAACGCTCCACATATGTTTTTAACACTTTCGGAAGCCAGTGCTGCCCGATAATGGAGGCGACGGCAAGCTTCAATGTGCCGTGAATTTCCCCTTCAAGTTCATCAATATTTTCTCTTATTCTCTCTTGCCGGTCCGTGACATCATTTGCAAATTGTATGATTTTTTCTCCTGCCGGCGTTACCGTGAGTCCTTTTTGAGATCTTAGAAAGATCTTTGTTCCCCAGGCTTTTTCAATGGTCTGCAATCGCTGGGACAGAGCCGGCTGTGACACGAATAACCGTTCGGCAGCCTTCCTCATGTTTAATTCCTCAGCTAAAACTACGAGCATATGAAGCTCTTGAAGCTGCATGTCGTCCTCCTTTTCAATGCCTTTTCGTATTTCTTATCTACCATTCTAATAAATTAAAGGCTGCCGAAGCAAGCGCGACCAATATGTATACGTTTTCTTTTTCTGACATACAAAGAACAAATAGGCTGATCGTGCGAGCCTACTTATTCAATGACCTGATATGACTGCTCAGCTGCTTTAATACGACTCTTCTCGTAAAGATGCCTTCAAAGACGCCTTCATCATTTTCAACGCAGACAAAGCCATTGTTAATGACCATGCTGAACCCTTTGATAATCGGATCATTGATGTGGAGACGGGGAATGTCTTTCAGCATGACCTCCTCAACCGTAATTTGATCCAGCTTCTCAAACTCAATCCGCTCAAGTCCGAAAATGCTGTTCATAATCATATTTGTGCCGATCAAACCGTGCAGACGGTACGAAGCGTCAAGGACTGGAATAGCGGTATAGCCGGTTTTCGTCAGCACTAAAAGAGCATGCTCAAGGTTGTTTCCGACTTGTACGTGCGCCACTTTATCCGCCTCGATCATAAATTGTCCGACTGTTGCATCAAGAAGCTGATCTGATTGTAAGCTAATCATGTCACTTCGACCCCTTTACATTTTTCATCAAACCATGTATTCCCTATATCGCAATAATATAAACATTATCATTTTTTGTCGAAAAGTTTCCGTCAATAAAAAAGATACTCTTTGCAATCGAGTATCAATTTATAGGCCGCTGATTAATTTTCGTTCCGGAAACGGTCATAAAGCGTTACGAGTTTTTTATAAGTGGTTCCATCAACGCTTTTTGACCCTGCTTCTATATCGTTGATTTCGCTGGTCAAAAGCTCAATGGCATATTCATGATTGATCAGGATATTCAGCAGAAGTTTTTGTTCTTCTTCCGTAAATCGTTCACCGATAAGACTCATACGTAATCAGGCCCCCTATTTTTAACTGAATACCTCTGAAAGCAAGATGATATTTGCTTTCAGCTCTACCGCTAGGATAAGTAAACAGAAAAAAATCGTCAACCGCATAATTCGACAATTTGCGGATTCTGTATGACATATTATTTTGTGTAACGATTGGCATAACTGAATGCTGTGCAGGAATCGGGCTTGATTTTCGCTTCAATGCCCATCGAGGTAATACGGCCGGTCATTTCTTGTATCAATTCTTTTGTCAGCCCTTTTTGGCCGATATCCAAGTGCACTTCAAATGTAAGATCCGCTCCTTCATCAGCGAAAGGCAGGAGCAAATCGGTAATTTCCATGAAACGTCCGTCGAGGATATGCGCAGCCATCTCCTGGCTGAATGCGGTTTCCAGCGAAATTTTTTCGCGAAGGCTATGTATCGGTCTGGCGAGATCGTGATTTTTCAAACAGCCCCAAGCTCCCTTGCCTGTACGGTGCAAGTGTATAGCCGTAATAAACTTCGTGAAGTCGCGGTAAACTTGTGAATCAGTCCCCACAGACAGCACGTATGCTGATCGGGGGTCTTTATTGACAAAGCGTTTCAGCCGCTCCATCACGTCTTGAAAGGTCATCTGTGCCTCAGAAAGATTATAAAACAGAAAAGAATCAGCCATGTACGGACACTCCTCTTTCCAAAATCTACAACCAAACGAACGAGCACGGTTCCTTTGCATGATTTAATAAAGCTCCGCTTGCGGAAGACGGGAAGCTTGGTCAGCCTGAAAAATCAAACCAAATTACTGAAGGAGCTCAAAAATTTCAATAGAAATCATGTCAATGTTATCAAACGGATATGTGTTAGGTTTTTCACCTTTTTGGAAAACCGTCAGCTCAAACGTTTGATTCTTTTCAAAATATTTAACACTGCATATTTTCTCACCATTTACTTCGAAGTAACGCTGCATCGGCTCATTAGCCGCTTCGGCTGTTTCTTGCAGACTTTGCAGCCGTGTGATGATACCCATTAATTGTGACATTCTAAAAAAAGACTCCTTTCAAAAAACAACTTCAAATCAACAAGTATTTATTATAATACAAGTTCTACAGAGCATCATACCATAAAGTAGACCGGGATGGCATTTTCCCGCTGGATTTTCAATAAGAAAATAAACGGGAAAACCGTGTTTTCGAATAGTTTGAAGCTTTTTTCGGAATGTCATACACCTTTTATAAATGATTTTTCGCTTTTTGAGCCGCCATTGTCAGATGTATGTGAGAAGAAGCCTTTTTATGCGCAGGAAGGCATAAAAAAACTTGGCGGGGGTAGCGCCAAGCTTTTTCGGATCTTGATCTGATAGAGGGGTTGGGGAACAGAGAGTAACTTCTCTCTATAACTAAATGATAATGATTATCAGTATCATTGTCAATCATTTTTTTAAACTTTTTCACATTTATAAAAAAAAGCGGCTTACAGCAGCCGCTTTATAGTAATCCGTCCTGTTCATATAAATAAGAGTAAGGCAGATCAATAAATAAATACATATTGTCATCCATCGGGTATGAAAAGGTTCTGATCATCTCACCCGTTTCAATATCACTGTACAGGTCACTGAAAAAGCCTTTTCTTGAATTACGCATCTTCATGATGTTTTCTAGAAAGTACGGACGCCAGCTCCAGTTTTTCTCCATGTATTCAGGCTGATAAAGCCATTCGCCGGATTGCTTGAACACATTTCCCGTCAGCTGATAGCCTTCTTCATCACACATATAAATTCTGAAACAGCAGTCCGTCAGGTTTTCCGCCAGTTTCTTAATAAACTCATCATCCGCCTGATGGGTTTTCTTCAGCTCGGAAACTGCCTGATTGACCCGCTTATAAAAATTCTCAGAGTGTTCGTATACTGTCTCGAGCTTCTTTTTTTCTCTTGTGATAAATTGCTGAAACTCTGTTTTCAAGCGTGCTTTTAACAGGCTGCGGTCTATAAAATCGCCGCTCGGCGCCTGCAGATAATAGCCTTGAAAAAATCGGCCTCCGTTTCTCCATGCGTACTGGAGCTGGAAATCAGCTTCTATATCTTCATACAGCAGCGCGGCGCCGATTTTTCTCGCCAGCAATGAAATGCTGTACAGCACATGCTCATATGATGGTGACGGCTGAGATACCTTCAGCGCCTGCAAATCTATTTTCAGAAGGTCCGGTGAAAGGAGCGCGATTCTGTCCAGGTTGCTGCTCTCCTTACCTATATTGTCCACCGCGATTTTAATGCCGTATGTACGATAGTAGGCAAGCATATGGTACAGCTGTTCAATGTCGCCTTCGAAATTGTGCTCGGTGATCTCAAGCACAATACGGTTCAATTCAATGCCCTGCTCTTCGTATTCTTTCAAAAGCTCAAGAAAGCTTTCGCCGTGGTCAAGCATTAATACATTCGCATCCTGATTGATAAAAATCAACAGATCACGATCAGCTTCTTTAAACCTCTCCAGCGCCTGCCTGATGACTCTGTCATCGACCTCAAGCTTATATTCTTCCGGAATGCCGGAATCTAAGAAAAACGGCCCTAGGCTCTCAATCTCCGCATCTGCCAAAATCCGGCCAAGCACTTCGTAGCCTACGACTCTTTGTTCCTCAGCGTTAAAAATCGCTTGGTAATACGGAATGACATCATCAATATTCGTCAGTATATCAAGTGGGTCCAACATGTTATCACCTGCTTCTCTATCTTTGTCTGATTATACACAATTATATCAGCACCACAAATGTTTAGATTAGGGGAAAAGGAGGCAGTATGGCAGCAGCTTAAAGTAAAAGGGGGACATTTTTAAGATCACTCTTTAGACCGGTTCATTAAGGACGTTGTTCATTTGTTTCACAATCACAAATAAAAGTATAAATATAAGAGCATTATAACCGGCAGCTGTCCAAAAGTAATGACTCCAATCGGTACTGTTAAACACCCAATCATCATCATGTTTCAACTGAAAGAAAGTTCCTTTTTTATCTAACGTGCCAAATGTAAGGGTTGTGAACCCGCCAACACTCTTGGAAACGTCAACTCCATACATTGAACCGGCATGATCAGTATGATTTATTGGCATATACGTATAATCAGATAAAATTGTTTCCGCCAGCTTAGTTGGCAGAGACACATATAATACAGCCGATGTATCGCCTCCGAGCCCGCTCAAATACTCCCTGACTTTAATAAATTTCGTTTCATCAGGAAAATCGATGTGATATAGCTTTTCAAATCTGATTATTTCATCAGATGTAAGATGGGTATTTTGATAATACTGTGGAGTAAAAGCACAAATAATAAAGTACCAAATATTAAAGATGATAACTAAACTGCTTAAAAATAGTACAACGAACCATTTTAATAATTTCTTCACTTAATCGCCCCTTAATCTTTCAAAATTATATCATAATTTTGAATAGAAAATAAAACAAGCGAACGGTCGGCTTTGACGTTCGCTTGTTTTGCAAATAGTCAATATACGAAAAATTAAAACGGATAAGGATTCAGCCACTGCCCGCCGTCCATTGTGATACAATCCCCGTTTATGTAGGACGCTTCATCGGAAAGCAAAAACGCTGCCAACGCGGCGATTTCTTCCGGTGTGCCCAGCCGGCCAAGCGGGACACTGTTCATAGTGCGGGACATTGCTTTTTCCGATTCAAACAGCTTCTCCGCACCGCCTGTTCGTTCAATCGGGCCTGGGGCTATCGCGTTTGTGCGGATGCCGTATTTGCCCCCCCATTCAACGGCCAGCGTTCTTGTCAGTGACAATACCCCCGCTTTGGCTGCAGCGGAATGAACGACCCCTGCTCCCGCTCCCCATGCGTATGTGGCGGCCATATTCAATATGACACCCTTCTGCTTTTGCTCGATCCAATGTCTTGCCGCGGCTTGGCTGCAAAAAAAAGTGCCGTTTAAAACAATCTCAATAACCGCTTTCCATCCATTGGGCGTCAGCTTTTCTGCCGGGCAAATAAAATTACCGGCCGCATTGTTAATCAGCGCATCAAGCCGGCCAAAGACTTTTACCGCTTCTGTCATCATGTCTGAAGCGGCGGATTCAGAACGGACATCCATTTGAAAACAGGCGACCTGTCCCTCAAAGGTCTCAATTTCTTTTCTTGTTTCCTCAAGTGCTTCCTGGTTCCTCCCCGTCACCATGACGTGCCATCCCAGTTCAGCCTGTTTTTTCGCCATTGCTTTTCCCATGCCGCTTGAACCGCCTGTAATGATTACTGCTTTCTTATCCATAACAACCCCACCCCTTTTATTGAATGAATAATCATTCATAATTCTATCACAGATGTCTCTGCCCGTCATTACATGCTGAGAAGGGATTTTCCGGCCAAGCTGATGATATAATAGAAAAACTCTTACAAAGGTTGGTTTTACATATGGAGAAAATGACGAGAAGAACATTTTTAAAAAGAGGATTCGGCATTTTTGGCGCGGCTCTTGCGACGGCTTGCGGAGGCTACGGCTATGCCCGGTATATTGAGCCGCGTATGATTGAAATCACCCGGCATACAATTACCAGCCGCCTGATTCCACGCGGCTTTGACAATTTTAAAATCGTTCAATTCAGCGATACGCATCTCAGTGACGTGTTTACAACCGAAGACTTGAATAAAACAGCGGAAAAGATCAATCAGCTGAAGCCTGATCTGCTTATCTTTACGGGAGATTTAATTGATAAGCCGCATTTATATCATGATTATCAGCATGCGCTCGCCGTGCTGCAAAGGCTTGAAGCTCCTTTCGGCAAACTTTGTGTATACGGAAACCATGACCACGGAGGCTACGGCACGAACACGTACAAGACCCTGATGGAAGCGGCTGATTTTCAAGTGCTTCGAAACGGCTATTGTCAGGTGCAGCTGGCAGATGGGAGCCGGATTGAACTTGCGTCTTTGGATGATTTAATGCTCGGAAAGCCTGATTATGAAGGCACTCTATCCCGTCTTTCCGAAGATGCGTTTTCCATTTTACTCGTTCACGAGCCTGATGCCGCACTCAAGATCGGCGGACATCCCGTAAACTTGCAGCTGTCGGGACATACTCACGGCGGTCAGGTGCAGCTTCCGTTTTTCGGGCCTCTCATTACGCCCCCTTACGGAAAAACGTATACCGACGGCATGTATACACTGCATGACACAACCGTTTATGTCAATCGCGGGCTCGGTACGACAAGGCTGCCGTATCGATTTTTAGCAAGACCGGAAATCACGCTGTTCACATTAAAAACTGTACAAAAATAAGACTTTTATCCCGATGCACAAACAGCCCCTCCTTAATATGTATATGGAAAAGAACAAAAAGGAGGGTGATGAAACTGCTGACCTATCAAGTGAAACAAGGAGAAACCATCTCAAGCATTGCACAAGACTTCAGAATAAGCACGGCCGCTCTCCTTCAGGCAAACCCCTCAATCCAATCGGTCATTTATGCGGGACAGCATATTATCATACCGAATCTTCCCGACCCATCCACTATTCCCTATTCCATTGTCGTGTATATCGGAGCGAAGAAACTTGAGTTATACCGCCTTGGCAGGCTCATCCGTACGTATCCGATCGCAGTCGGAAAAATATTGACGACCACACCGACCGGGGAATTTTACATCGTGAATCGCCAGCCTAAGCCCGGAGGTCCGTTCGGCGCTTATTGGCTCAGCCTCTCTAAGCTCCATTACGGCATTCACGGGACAAATAATCCTTCCTCCATCGGCAAAGCGGTATCAAAAGGATGCATCCGCATGTATAATCAGGACGTCACTGAACTTGCCGCTACCGTCCCTAATGGAACAAGGGTGACGATTATAAGATAGAAAGATCTCATTTGTTTATGGAACGAGCTGATGATAATATATTACAGTGGGACCTTTAGGGTAAGGAGCGTGTTTATGGATATATTTAAAAATCGCAATTTTGTCCGTTTATTTTTCGCAGCACTCGCTTCTCAAATGGGAACGACTGTAGGTAATATGGCTTTCGCTTTTTACTTGCTGGATCGCTTTGCCAACCAGCCGGCATACACGACTTTGGCAGAGCTGATGTATTCGCTGCCGACAGTTTTCGTATTTCTGATTGTCGGTGTCGCAGCTGACCGGCTCGACAGGAAAAAGGTCGCAGAAAATTGTGACTGGATCAGAGCGGGACTGACGATCGTATTGTTTGCGGCATTATACAGCGGAAATATTCCTCTCGTATTCTGTATTTTGTTCATCAGAAGCGCCGTGACCAAGTTCTTTTTCCCGGCGGAAGCCAGCCTTGTACAAGCTATTCTGCCTAAGGAGCATTATGCGAAAGCAGCGGGACTTAACCAGATCCTGTTCAGCATCTTTATGGTATTCGGCGTCGGTATGGGTGCGTTTATGTATAAAACGATCGGTGTTCACGGAGCCATTATCCTTGATTTTGTAAGCTTTATTGTGTCAGGCTTTCTGATCCGCGCCTGCCGCATTCCGATAGAAGCCCGTCAGCCGAACGGCCCTTTTAAATGGGGAGATTCGTTTCTGAAAGACTCGGTCGCTGATTTTAAAGAAGGGATCGTATATATTATTAAAAACAAATTGCTTGCTTCTCTTATTTTCGGATTTTTTATTTTTGGATTTGTCAATGGCGGCTTTGCCGTACTTCCGATGTTTACGATGAAATACGGACTTGCGCCCGATCATTACGAATCACACACTTCTATCTTCACCGTCGCACTCGGCGTCGGTTTGCTTGCCGGAAGTGTGATCGGAACGATGATCGCGAAAAAAGTCAAACCGCATCATTTGATGTCGCTTCCGATTTTGGCTGCCGGACTGCTCATTTTTGTCCTCGGCTATACGGATCAGCTGTGGATTTATTATGCGGCGGCTTTTGTCCTCGGCATGTGCATCGGCCCTGTCAATATCGCCATCGGCGGCTGGATGCCGAAAATCGTTCATCCGAAAATAATGGGCCGGGTCAGCGGCTGGCAGGATCCCTTTATGATGTTTGCCCAATCGATTACACTCGGACTTGTGGCCCTGTTATTTCCGAAATTCGTTGCCAATATTGATTACCTTTATTACGGCATGGGAATCGTGATTTTGGCGGTATTTGTGTTCTATTTTATCGCCCTTCCGAAGTACAGCGCCGAGGCGGCGGAAATCGATGTGCAGCAATCATTAAAAGCTGATTCTGAAAAACATGCGAATCCTGTCTAATAAAGGAAAAAAATGCGCCCTTTTCATCAGAAAAAGGCGTATTTTTATATTCAATATTTGCATTTCAACGCTAAAAAAGTATAATCTATATATGAACTTGATCAATGCAAAGGAGAGAAATAATGGACGACCACGCTTATTCGAAAGAGCTGCAGCCAACCATCGAGAATCTTTCAAAAGCTGTTTATACTGTGAACCGCCATGCAAAAACCGCCCCCAACCCTAAATACCTTTATCTGCTGAAAAAACGGGCATTACAAAAGCTTGTGAAAGAAGGCAAAGGGAAAAAAATAGGGCTTCACTTTTCAAATAATCCCAGGTTTAGCCAACAGCAGTCAGACGTACTTATCTCTATCGGAGACTACTATTTTCACATGCCTCCAACAAAAGAAGACTTCCAGCATCTTCCGCATTTAGGTACGTTAAATCAATCGTACCGCAATCCTAAAGCACAAATGTCTTTGACAAAAGCGAAAAACTTATTGCAAAAATATGTGGGCTTAAAGGAAAAACCGCTAGCCGCTAACAGGCAGCAGCCCGCTTATCATAAACCCGTGTTTAAAAAACTTGGTGAGAGTTATTTTTAATTCCGCCGCAAAAAAGCCGATGCATGACGCATCGGCTTTTTTCTATTCAATCACGTACGTATCCACTTTTTTAATTAACTCGCTGATTTCAGGCTTGCTGATCTGTTCATCCGCTCCGACGACTTCGCCCCGGTGGCGCAGGTCATCCGTAATCAGGGACGAAAAGATCATAATCGGCACGTCAGAGCTTTGCGGGTTATCCTTAAGGAGCTTCGTCAAACGGTGCCCGTCCATTTTCGGCATCTCAATGTCACTGATGATCATGTCAATATGGTCTGACAGATTTGCTCCTTTATCCGTCAATTCCATGACATATTCATACGCTTCTTTTCCATTTTCAAACGTAACGATTTCACTGTACCCCGCTTCAGTCAGTTCATCCGTCAAAAGGCGCATAAGAAGCGGCGAATCTTCTACGATAATTAGTTTTTTACCCGCCCGTCTTTCATCAAATCCTTCCTGATGGACATGGTAAGTCTCAACTCCGGATGCCGATTCAATGTCGTAAATGATCTTTTCATAATCAGGTAAAAAGATCATCGTATCTTCCAGTTTAATGATACCCGTTAAGTGCCGCTCCATGCCCTGATTCAGCGAAGTCGGCTTTTCAATCGCCTCCCAGGACACCCTGTGGATCTGTGATACGGAACCGACATGAAAGACGATTTTCCGCTTGTTGAATTCCGTCACGATATATTTATCGTCTTTTGCCCCTTCGGCATCAACGTTGAAAAAGGTGTACAGGCTGATGACGGGAAGAATTTCGCCTCTCAGCTTAATCATCCCTTCTACGTCTTTGTGAGACTGTGGCACAGATGTGACATCTACCGGCTGAATGATTTCCCGGACTTTCATCACATTTATGCCAAATGTATTGACGCCTACTTCAAATTTGACGATTTCTAATTCATTTGTGCCTGAATCCAATAAAATATCGTATTGTTGTAAAGACAATTCAATCCCTCGCTATCCGCATTCAGTATTGTACTGTTTATATCGGCTGTAAACGGAAAAAGTGAATGTATTCGGGCCAACTGGCCATTAACTCTTTATAAAAAGATTCTTTTTTCTGATATCCCATTGACTTTTTGACATCGAGTGGTAAAATAGTCAAGGATTTTTCAGGAAGAAGGGTGTAATAAATGGGTACAGTAGTCATATTCGACCAAGATCAAATGACGGTGTTAGAAGATATCAGCAAAACGGCTTACGTGCAAATGAAAAAAGAAGCGGAAGAGTGTCCCGATAAGCCCGCTCCGTATATTGTATGGCGGGAAAACATCAGCTTTGAATACGGGTATTAATGACATTCGCCACATATCACAATAGATAGATCATGATACAATGAAGACAATCATTTCAGCTGGTTGTCTTATTTTTTTCTGAAAGAAGGTATGTTTTCACATATCGGACATATACTCGGGATAGTTCACTTAAATAGATGACAAATGCTCAGCTAGTGGTAAAATAGGATAAACTCAATATATAGTATAAGGTGATGAATTATGGAACATTTGCTTAATCCGAATGTAAAAGAAATTGAAATTTCAGGAATTCGCAAATTCTCAAATCTTGTAGCTCAGCACGATAATGTGATTTCGCTTACGATCGGCCAGCCGGATTTCTTCACGCCGCACCATGTCAAAGCGGCGGCCAAAAAAGCAATCGACGAGAACGCTACGGCGTATACTCCGAATGCAGGCGGTCTTGAGCTGAGACAGGCCGTACAGCTTTATATGAAGAAAAAAGCGGATCTGAATTATGAAGCCGAAACGGAAATCATCGTCACAACCGGGGCGAGCCAAGCGATTGACGCGTCTTTGCGGACGATTTTATCTCCCGGCGATGAAGTCATTCTGCCCGGACCGATTTATCCCGGCTATGAACCGATTATCCGCATGTCAGGCGCCGTTCCCGTTCATGTGGACACGACGACACACGGATTTAAGCTGACAGCGCGGCTCATTGAAGAATCGCTGACGCCTAAAACAAAATGCGTCATTCTTCCTTATCCGTCAAATCCGACCGGAGTGACATTGTCAGAAGAAGAGCTGAAAAACATCGCAGCCGTACTGAAAGGCAGAAATGTTTTTGTACTGTCGGATGAGATTTACAGCGAATTAACCTATGACAGACCGCATTACTCAATCGCGTCTTTTTTGAGAGACCAGACGATCGTGATCAACGGCCTGTCAAAATCACACAGCATGACGGGCTGGAGAATCGGTTTCATTTTCGCACCGAAAGACATTGCCAAGCACATCTTAAAAGTTCACCAGTACAGTGTGACATGCGCGTCCTCGATCTCCCAGAAAGCGGCGCTTGAAGCGGTGACAAACGGCGTTGATGATGCGCTTATTATGAGAGAACAGTATAAAAAGCGGCTTGATTATGTATATGACCGTCTTGTGTCAATGGGGCTTGACGTCGTAAAGCCGTCAGGCGCATTTTATATCTTCCCTTCCATTAAGTCATTCGGAATGTCATCGTTTGATTTTAGTATGGCTCTTTTAGAGGATGCAGGTGTGGCTCTAGTGCCCGGCAGCTCGTTTTCAAAGTTGGGTGAAGGGTATGTGAGGCTGTCATTCGCATATTCACTGGATACATTGAGAGAAGGTTTGGACCGGCTGGAAGCATTTATTTTAAAAACGAGAGAATCCATGCAGACTATTTAAACAACGGCGTTACGCCGTTGTTTTTTATTGTTTCGGGAATGTAATGTGAAAAGCCGTGCCTTTATCCGGCTTGCTGTCTACTTGGATGGCTCCCTGATGGTTTTTAATAAGGTTGAATGTGACCATCAGCCCCAGGCCGGTTCCTTTTTCTTTCGTTGTCAGAAACGGTTCGCCTATCCGTTTCAGCACGTTTTCCGGTATCCCGTCACCCTCGTCTTTGATCGTCACATTGACGGAATACTCATCTTCTGTCATGAGAATGTGGACCGTTCCCCCATCGGGCATCGACTCAACAGCATTTTTTATCAGATTGATAAACACCTGCTTCAGCTGATTTTGATCACCGTTAATAAACATGCTGTCCCGTTCGTAATCCGTTTTGATGAAAATCCCTTTAAGATTCGCCTGCGTCTCTAAAAGAGCGGTCACTTCACTTATAATTTTCTTTAAGTTTACACGCTCTTTTACGGCATTTTGCTGAGGTTTGGCAAGCATTAAAAGTTCACTTAAAATTAATTCGATTCTGCTCAGTTCAGAAAACACAATGTCAAAATAATGTTCGTTTTCTTCCATCGTCGGCTTCATGAGCTGTAAAAATCCTTTGATCGCCGTCAGCGGGTTGCGGATTTCGTGAGCGATTCCCGCCGCCAGCTGCCCTGCGATAGACAGCTTTTCCGACTTCAGCATTAATTCCTCCGTCTGCTTCCGCTCAGAAATGTCACGCAAAATGACCTGCACGGCCGTTTCTCCGAAAAACGTCGTCGGAATGCAGACCATTTCCGTATAGATCAGCCGGTTTTTAAAAGTAAACCACGATTGTTTAATGATTTCGGACTCGGTCTTTCGGTCGATAATATGTTGAATCCGCTGTTTCACGTCGTCATGATCACAGGGATGAAGCTGATCATAGATGTTTTTTCCGATTAAATCTTCATAGGTTTCTGCTTCAAAAAGCGAAATGCCCGACTCATTCATGAATACCCATTTGTCATTGTGAATCACGGCGATCGTATCAATTGAATTCTGAATGAGGAGCTGATAACGCTCTCTGCTTTTTTGAAGAATCGTCTGGAATTTTTTCCGCGAAGAAATATCAATCAGAAGCAGTAATTCCGCCCGCTGATTTTTATATGTCGTCGGCGCCGCCTTCACTTCTAAATGAATGGGCGTGCCGTCAAGCCTTCTCCACGTCTGTTCAATCATTCCGACTTCCATCCCTTTTTGCATCCGCACAATTCGGTTTTTCACAATGTCATGATACTCTTCTTCGATAAACTCATAAGAGCGTCTGCCGATCACCTCATCTTTGCTGTCGGCTCCCAGCATGGCAAGCATCGCGTTATTGGCGTAGGCGATTGTGCCGTTGATACTGACGTATAGAGGATTCGGCAGCGTTTCAACAAGACGCTCAAATTCGCCGTTTCCAGCCGCTTCTGCTGACTGTTGTTCCGCCTTTTGCTTCTTTTGTTCATACATATAAGACCTGCACGGTGTCTTCTCCTCAAGCACCTTGATTTTAAGGATAATTTCCCGATCTGTCCCCTCCATTTGCGGTGTGACAATTTCCACACCTGCTTCAAGCCAAACAATGGTATGATCTTTTTTAATAAGGCGAAAGGTGCAAGGCATTAAATGATGCTCATTATAGAAGTAACTTTCAACCAAAAATTGATCTTCCTCATGCAGGAACGTTTTGAGAAACGATCCGATCATTTCTTCCTGGGAATAACTGAAATACGATTTGCAGTTTGCAGAAATATACATAATACGCCCATTAGACGTCAAAACGGCATGAAGATCGGTTTTCGATTGAAGCTGTCTGACATGCTGAGTATCCTGTTCCACAGAATCCCTCCTTTGCATTTTACTCACACTGCAGGCTGGTCACGGGCTGATATTAAAAGAATTTCCACTAGATTGATTCGCTAAAAAATGAGCATTCTCCTTCTATTCTTATTGTGAACGTCAATTTTCCTGAATGAAAGAAAGGGCGCACGAGATGTTCGGCCGCCCTTTCATTTGTTATTTTTTATTGTATTTCTTTTCAAGTTCTTTGTAAGCGTCAATTGCTCCTTTGGCAATGTTTTTGCTGACATGATCGTGATCATCCTGAACAGACGGAACGACAACGCTGAATGCCACTCGTGGATGTTCTGACGGATAATAGCCGACAAAGGTCAGGTTATACGTGTATTTCCCCCACCAGTTTTTGTTCGTGCCGTAATAGTGCGTCTCCGCGGTTCCCGTTTTACCGGAAACATCGGCGCCTGAACCTTGGAATGTTGAATAAGCCGTTCCTTGAGGTGAGCTTGTGACCAACTTCATTCCTTTATGAACTTGGTCAAAATCGCTCGGGCTGTTATTTACTTTGTTCAAAATTTTAATATCTCGCTGTTCAATCGCTTTTCCAATTTTGTTTTTGCTGTCCGGTTCATGAATGCTTGTGACGATCCGCGGCTGGACGCGATACCCGCCGTTTGCGATGGCTGAAATATATTGAGCCATTTGAAGCGGCGTATACGTATCAAACTGTCCGATCGCAAAATCCAGCAGCAATCCCCCGACCAATTGCGGATTTGACTGCATTCCCGCTGATTCCTGAGGAAGGTCAATCCCGGTTTTCACACCCAGGCCGAATTGGGCGTAGTAGTTGCGCATTTTTTTAATATCGTCTAACCCGGCAGGCAGCGTGCCGTTCGGGATGTAGGTAATGCCGGCTATATGCATGGCCACATGAAACATATATATGTTTGAACTTCTTTGCAGCGCGGTAAGCTCAGTAATGGTCCCCATTTGTGTCCACGATTGCTTTTCCGTGCCGTCTTTAAACTTAAGCGGTGCATCGACAAACGTTTTACAATGCGGGAGGCCGCTTTGGTAACCTGCGAGAACAGTCGCTCCTTTAACAGCAGAGCCCATCTCATATTGGGTCGTAAATGCTCCGATCGCAAAATCCTGTATTTTATTTGTTTCGAGATCAATGCGTTTCCCCGCCATTGAGAGAATATCCCCGTTGTTCGGGTCCATCATGACGGCAAATCCTCTGTCAACCATATAGTTGCCTGCGGCGCGGCTTCTTCTCAGCTCTTTTTCAATGACTTTTTCGACTTTCGATTGTAATTCCATATCGAGCGAGAGCTGCAGATCGTAGCCCCTGCTGCCTTCATCGACGGGCTTTTGGCTGACGACTTCACCTTTGCTGTTTTCCACATACTCTACTTTTTCTTTATGTGCGTTTAAATAGTCTTCATACTGATATTCGATGTAGCTTTTTCCCACCCGGTCATTCAGTGAGTAGCCTCTTGTGACGTAATAATCTTTCCGTTCGCCTAACAATCCCTGTTCCGGTGTCGTCACACCGCCGAACAGAGAGTACAGCGTTTTGTCGTACGGATATTTCCGTGTCCAGTCATTGATTACGTCAATGCCGGGGAGCTCTTTCAGGTGTTCGGATACGACGGAAACTTCTTCATATGTCAGGTCGCTTTTCGGTTTTTGCTTGTTGTTGTCATGTTCGTCAAGCAGTGAACCGCTGTTTCCGTTTCCGTTCAGCTTATTCGGGTCCATTGATTTGACGACTTGCGGCTGATAGGCGTTGCCGCTTGAAAAACGCGTATAAATCGCCGCAATTTGCAGCTCTTTTTTATCTTTTTTGATCGCATCAATCTCCTGCTTCGGGACGCGTTCAATCTGGCGTTTGTACACTTCTTGGGATTTCAGGCTGTTTTCTGAATCCTTCATAAGCTTTTCCGCCTTCTTCGGATGTGCGGCAAGCCAGTAATCAATGATATTTCGATCCTTCATAAATTCAGTATCAATATGGATCAGTGCGGCGAGATTTTTTGCCGTTTTCAATTTGTCCTTTGCCGAGGTTTTTGAGGTAGAAACGTATACAATTTCAGGCACAGCCTGGTTATCAACCGCCACCCTGTTCCGCTTGTCATACATCTTTCCCCGCGGTGTCGGGTAATAGGCGGTTTTTGCATTTGCCTTCTCCGCATTCTGGCGGTGTTTATCCCCTTCGACAATCTGGACGATGCCGAGTTTAAAAATCAGTGCCGTAAAGAGAAGGAAAACAACTAAAAAATAGAGATTCATTCTCAGCGCTCTGTAACGTTTCGTTTTTTTCTTTGGTTCACGCGCGACTTCAGCCACTTTCTGTTACACCTCTCAAATCATTGAATATATTTACATAAACAGATTTTAATTGTAACATTTTTGTAAAAGTTGTTACAGCGAAAACGGGTAAAAAAAACTGTCAAGATCAAATTATCTTAAAAAATATCTAACACTTCAAATAACTTGAAGTAATGTAACGGATTTTAAAATATAAATACAGATCGTTTTTCCTGATATAAAGCCATTTTTCTATGCTCAATTACAATTATGACAAGAGTTTGTTGTCAAAGGAAATGAATGCCTGCATTATGACAAAAAAGCTGTGATAAGATTTTTCATGTAGAAAAAAACAACTTCTCTGGGAGGCTATAAACTTATGAAGAAAGCATTTCTCTTATCTGCCGCCGCGGCAGTCAGTTTGATTACATTCGGAGGCATTCAGCAGGCATCTGCCAAAGAGCTGTCATGCCAGCACGTCGTTACTGTGAAAAAAGGAAACACCGTACAGCATCTGACTCTTCAAGAGGCTGTTGAAAAACTACATATGAAAAAGAGCGCGAAACAGCTGAGCTTTAAAAATGAGAAAGAACTGAAACAGCAGCTGCAAAAACACGCAAAGCATTCCGATATGACAGTTAAAGACGTTCAAAAAGAAACACCTGCAAAAGCTCCGGCAGCTGCTGAAAAACCGAAAGCCGATCAAAACCAGACGGCTGACAATGCAAAACAGACAGATAACACAAACAACAGCAGCGAGAAAACTCCTTCATCTGTCAGTGCGTATGAAAAGAAAGTCGTTGAATTGACAAACGCAGAGAGACAAAAGCAAGGCTTAAAACCTCTGCAGATTGATGATAAACTAAGCAAATCAGCTCACGCAAAATCACAAGATATGAAAGACAAAAACTATTTCGATCACCAAAGTCCGACTTACGGTTCACCTTTCGATATGATGAAATCTTTCGGAATCACTTATAAAACTGCCGGTGAAAATATCGCCAAAGGGCAGCCGACTCCTGAAGCTGTCGTTAAAGCTTGGATGAACAGTGAAGGCCACAGAAAGAACATCCTGAATCCTGAGTTCACTCAAATCGGTGTCGGTTATGTAGAATCAGGAAACATCTGGACACAGCAATTCATCGGAAAATAAACAAAAAAAGATTGCCCCGCGGGGCAATCTTTTGTCTGTCGAAAAAGTGGCTGAGACGGCGAAAAAAGGGCCTAACACTTTATAAATTTATAAACATTTGAAGCTCCCGGCACGAGGTGCCGGGAGCTTTTTTGTAAAATCATAAACGTGAGGATTAAAATGGTTTTGCTACCCTTTACTTCTTTAGTAATACTTTTTTATAATAAAAAGTAGAATTTACCTATTTTCCGTTGAATATTTTTTCAAAATTTAGTAATATATTGAATGGATTTCTAAATAAAAATGGAGAAAGGAAGTTTCAGTTGAAAAAAATTGTAATGACACTATTCACAGTTGCTCTTTTGACATTCGGGATTTTCTCAAACAGTTCAGAAGCGTTAGCCATGACTTCAAAAGGAGCAATTAAATTCCAAACAGATGCTAATACTTACTCAAAACACGCTACTTCTATTGTCGTAACAGGTACTGTGCCTTCAAAATATGAGGTAAACTGGGGTGTTACAGTTTTTCTTGAAAATAAAAAAGGAGATATAGTCAAATATATAGATGTTAATAGACATAATGTTCGCAATTTTAAAGTAAGCTTTTTGACGAAAAATATTCCAGCAGGCAAGTATGATGTGCAAGTAGCATTGACCTGGGGAACTCAAACCCATATAGGAGAACTGAAACACTATATTACTGTACAACATTAAAATTCATATTGCTAACAAATGGATTTAACGTTGATTTCATCTGGAATTCTCAAAAAACAACATGTAATGATGAAATCTCTGAATCGAGGATGTTTTCGTAAATCTCTTGAATTTTTACGATACATCCTCTTTTATTTTTCAGTTTTGCTAGAAG
The DNA here is from genome assembly GCF_056399565.1 of Bacillus sp. 01N42_2. NCBI lineage: Bacteria > Bacillati > Bacillota > Bacilli > Caryophanales > Bacillaceae > Bacillus > Bacillus sp. 01N42_2. The sequence continues at coordinate 540,254 of NZ_JBFTRO010000002.1, forward strand.
GCTAATCTATAGAATTTCAATTTTGGATGCCAAATTATTAGGTTTTAATTGCGGGAATCAACTCGATTTATTACTATGTACATTTGGGTTACTCGAATTCATAGTTGAATCAAACATGATACATCCTACTGTTGGAAAGTTGTATTAATCCTTATAATTATTCGGAAATCCCCCTTTTGATTTATAATAGACAGTCTGCATCAAACAAACGAGGGGGATTCCAAACAGTAGAATATTATAAACGGATACACATTAATACATTATCCTGCCAAGTTCCTGTCTTCATTAAGGCCCTAAGAATACAAGATTTGCAGATCATTGTTTATAAAACACTACCAACAATACCGTAAGTATTCGCTTCCTCAGCATCCATAAAATAGTCGCGTTCGGGCAATCTTTTTTATTTCACCCAAAGCTTATAAATGCTTTGAGTTCCGCTGTTTTCTTCTCCTTGCGCGGAAAGCTTGTCGTATAATGATTTGGCCAGCGACAATCCAGGCATTTCTTCTCCCATGAGCTCCGCTTCTTCAAGAGCAATTCCCATGTCTTTAATAAAGTGTTTCACGTAGAAGCCGGGCGCAAAATCGCCTTTCAGCATACGGGGAGCGAGGTTGGACAATGACCAGCTTCCGGCAGCTCCGGTTGTAATGCTTTTCAGCACTTGTTCCGGGTTCAGACCGGATTTTTCAGCGTAAGCCATCGCTTCAGCCACTCCGACCATTCCCGCTGCAATCGCGATCTGGTTGCACATTTTCGTATGCTGGCCGCTCCCTGCCGGCCCTTGATACTGAATATTTTCCCCCATTACGGAGAAAAGCGGCAGACATGCTTCAAACGCTTCTTTTTCTCCTCCGGCCATAATGGCAAGCGTTCCGTTTTGGGCGCCGATGTCACCGCCGGAAACGGGTGCATCCAGGGCGTGAATCGATTTTTCTTTGGCTTTCTCCGCAATCTTCTTCGCCAGAGACGGTTTTGATGTCGTCATGTCAATGACAAACGCCCCTTCTTTTGCATGACGGAGAATGCCGTTTTCACCGAGATAGATTTCCTCGACATCACTCGGATAGCCGACCATGGTAATAATGATGTCAGCTTTCTCCGAAAGGTCTTTGACCGTCTCCTGCCAGACCGCTCCCTTATTCAGAATCTCTTCCGCTTTTTGTTTCGTCCGCGTGTAGACTAAAACAGGATAGCCCGCTTCTAAAATGTGCGATGCCATACTGTTTCCCATGACGCCTAAACCGATAAATCCGACCGTTTTGTTCACTGCGTTTTCCTCCCCTGCTGCGAATCATATATACGATTTCATGTCTATATTACCATATGACAGGCTGATAGAGTCCGCGTTACAAGGTGAATTTAGAAATGGCGCTGATCAGATCTTCGCTCGCGCTCTTTAACATGTCGGTCGATTGCTTCACTTTTTCAAGCGTAACGAGCTGTTCATCAGTTGAGGCATTCACTTCTTCCGCGGCTGCCGCTGATTCTTGAGAAATGGCGGAGATGCTTTGAATCGCTTCTTGGATCGCGGCTTGTTCTTCACTCATTTTTTGAATGTCATTGTAAATATGATCTATTCCTTGAACGAGAGACTGCATTTCCGTCGTAATCAGATTGAGCACTTCGCCCGTTTCATGAATGGCGCTGTTTTGTTCATCATTCATTCTGCTTGCCTCGATCATTGCGTGCGACGCTTCTTTCGTCTCTGATTGAATCAGCCGGACCGTCTCACTGATATGTCCGGAGGAAAGAGCTGATTGTTCAGCAAGCTTGCGGACTTCTTCAGCGACGACGGCAAAACCCCGTCCGCTTTCTCCCGCTCTTGCGGCTTCAATACTCGCATTCAGCGCCAAGAGATTCGTCTGGTCCGAAATGGCGGATATTGCCGTTACGACTTCCTCTATGTTTTTCGTTTGGTTTTCCAGATCGGTCAGCATGGCCTCTACTTTTTTCGTTTCTGAATTGGCTTCGTTTGACTTCATCAGCAGCTGCCCGAGCGCGTCTAATCCTTTGTAGCTGGCGTCCTCTGAAGATTTTGAGAGTTGTTTTATGCTCCCCGCGCGATCGGCGATTCCTCTTATTTTGACTGAGAGATTTTCAGATTTTTCATTGATCGTCTCAACCTCTGACGCTTGCTCAGTCGCTCCGGCGGCGACTTCCTCTATCGCTTTTGCGATTTGTCCGCTCGTTTCATTTGTCTCTTGTGAAATGACGGTTAATTGGTCAGATGTATCGGACACTTTTTCTGAAGAAGTCTTGACCTGTTCGACCATTTCTTTCATATTTTCAACCATTTGGTTAAAGTCTTTTGTTAATTCGCCTACTTCATCTTTTGATTTAGTCTGGGCGCGGACGGTTAAATCTCCCGCTGAGACCGAATTTGTTTTGGCGATCAGCTGCTGAATCGGCCCGGTTATCGTTTTCGCAAGGAAATAGCTGAGCCCGATCGTAATCACAAGGGCGATCAGTGACATAAAAATACTCACTGTATTCATTTTGTCGGCTACTCCCATCAGCTGATCTTTTTCAAACTGCGTTCCGACTTTCCATCCTGTTTCTTTTATCGTTTGATAGACGACCATATTCCCTTGCAGCTCTTTGATGCCTTCTTTGTCTGAGCTGATGTCTTTTAACGCCTGATCTTCCGAAATATTTTTCCCCTGTTTTGACGGATGCGCCAGAAGAGAACCGTTTTCATCCGCTAAAAACGCAAATCCTTTATACGGAACCTTTTGCTGATTGACCATGCTCTGAATGGATGACAGCTTCAAATCTAAGCTCGCCACTCCGATGACGGTTCCGCTGTTTTGAATGGCTTTTGAAGCCGTCACGATCATATCTCCTGTCACAGCATCTTTATAAGGCTCAGTCCAGACAACCGTATCGGGTTTTTCGGCCGCCATTTTATACCACGTTCTATTTGTCGGATCATAGTCTTTGGCAAAGTCAGCCTTCGGATATGTAAACATTTGTTTGTCTGCGGTTCCGACGTATGCAAGCGCGACATATTTGTCATTCTGCCCGATCTGCTTTAACTCATCGTTAAAGAGCCGCGCGGTTTCTTTATTCCCATCTGTTAAAAACGTGCGGGACAATTCACCGCCTGCTAATCTCAATAATACAGTCTCATCATTTTTCAGCTGAAGCTCAATGTTCTGACCGAGTGAATTGGTGACATTTTCTGTCGTGCGTTTTGCTTCATCTGTCATCATCGGCTTTAATGTCAAATATGAAGATACCGTTAAAAAAACAACCGTTACGATAAGCATTGCCGATACAAACACAGCAATTTTGATATGCATTTTTTTAAACATAACCATCCCCTCCTGAGAGTTATATCGGTCTTTCGGCCAAGAAAATGAATAAACCTTGAAATAAATATCAAAAATTTCCGTCATTTGGCGCAGCAAAAAAAAGAGCCGTCATGCCGACAGCTCCGCCTTACGTAAAATATTCGATTTTCGCTTTCGGAAAATAGGTTTCGATATAAGACTCAAGCGTTTCCCTTAAGGTAAGTTCTTCGTCCTTTTGGTATATATATTTGCCGATTCCGTAACGCCCCCATTTGTACCTTCGCTTTTCTTCATCCAGCTCAAGCTTTGTTTTTGGATAGTTCTTCTCGATCACCCGTTTGGCCGGTTTTGTAAAACGGTGCTGGATCAGTTCAAAGGTAATGTCATGCCGGACATCTTCATCAAGTGCCGCATCCAGCTTCTCAAACAGTTCCTTATAGCCTTCCTCCCAGCCATCATGAATATAAATGGGTGCCACGATGAAGCCGAGCGGATAGCCCGCTTTAGCGACTTTGACAGCGGCCTCAATCCGTTTGTCGAGCGGAGAAGTTCCCGGTTCAAAGTTTTTAATGACATAATCCGCATTGATGCTGAATCTGAATCTTGTCTTTCCGTTATGCTTCGCATCAAGCAAGTGATCGACATGATGAAATTTGGTCACAAATCTGAGCTTTCCCAATTCGCTTTGTCCGAAATGCTCAATGGCTCTTTTTAATGTATGTGTCAAATGATCAATTCCGACGATATCAGACGTACAAGAGGCTTCAAATCTTGTAAATTCCGGAGCCCGTTCTTTCATATACTCATCAGCCTGATCCAGAATCTCTTCCACATTGACATATGTCCGGATGTAAGGCTTTGACCCCATCGTCGTCTGCAGATAGCAATAGTGGCAATGCCCCATACAGCCCGTCGCAAACGGAATAGCATATTCGGCGGATGGCTTTGAAGAATCGAATTTCAATGTTTTCCGGACGCCGATCACCAAGGTTGATTTCGCGTTCCGGTATTGCTGCAAATGATTTTTCCCCGGAATATTCCGGACTTGATTATGCGATGTCGTTTCTCTGATTTCAAGCCCCATGTTTTCAAACTTATGTTTCAGCTCTTGTCCTAACGGGTATTCGAGCGCACGCGGTTCAATATAAACAAGCTGGGGAACAAACGGCTTCAGCATAGACAGACACTCCCTTTACATAGTCTCACGTTGTTACTTTCCGTCCAAAAGAGAGTGAATATGCGTTGTAAACATTTCCTTTGATCAGTGGTGCCGGTCTTCTTCAAAAAGCTCGCTGTAAAGCGCTTCCGCTTCTTCATATGTCGAAAAGACCGCATCATCTTCGGCCAGCGGATGATAGGTTTCGTGTAAAAATAGAGACAGTTCCCCCTCATGGTATGGGTGATGAACGATCTCCGCCTCTTTAATATGGGCAACATTGGCGGCATGCGGATTGCGGTAAATGACGTAGACCGTATCCCCCGCTCCAAATGATTTTGTCATGATAATCCCTCCTGTTGAAAGTTATTGTTCCCCCCTTTTTTCCGAATATGAAAAAAACCAGACGGCTTACACCGTCTGGCTGTTGTATTACTTATTGAAAGTTTCTTTAACGAATGCGACAACCTCTTCAGTCGTGCTCATAGACAAGATTGTTTCTTTGAATGATTCAGCTTCTTTTTTAGAAAGCTTGCTGATCTGCGTTCTTGCCGGAAGGATGGATGTAGCGCTCATTGAGAACTCATCTAAGCCTAAGCCGAGAAGAATCGGAATCGCAATTTCGTCTCCTGCCATTTCTCCGCACATGCCGACCCATTTGCCCTCTTTGTGAGCGGCTTCAATGACAAGCGTAATAAGACGGAGAATCGCCGGATTGTATGGCTGATACAGATAAGCCACGCGCTCGTTCATGCGGTCAGCAGCCATTGTGTATTGGATCAAGTCATTTGTTCCGATACTGAAGAAGTCAACTTCTGTGGCAAACTGATCTGCGATAACGGCTGTAGACGGAATCTCTACCATCATACCGACTTCAATATCGTCAGAAACCGTTACGCCGGCTTTGACGAGTTTCTCTTTTTCTTCAAGAAGAATCGCTTTCGCCTGTTTAAACTCGTTTACTGTCGCAATCATCGGGAACATGATTTTTAAGTTTCCGTATGTACTTGCACGAAGCAGCGCACGCAGCTGAGTTCTGAAGATTTCTTGTTCTTCAAGGCAAAGGCGGATGGCTCTGTAGCCCAAAAACGGGTTCATTTCTTTAGGAAGCTGCAGGTAAGGAAGCTCTTTGTCGCCGCCGATATCCAATGTCCGCACGACTACTGATTTTCCTTCCATACGCTCAAGAACCGTCTTATAAGCGTCGAATTGCTCGTCTTCTGTCGGAAGCTGGTCGCGTCCCATGTAAAGGAATTCCGTACGGTAAAGCCCTACAGCTTCTCCTCCGTTTTCAAGAACGCCTTTTACATCATCAGGGGTGCCGATGTTTGCGGCAAGCTCTACATGATGGCCGTCTTTTGAAACAGTCGGTTCATTGACGAGCTTAGCCCATTCAGCTTTTTGCGCCAGGTAGGCACTGTGCTTTTCTTCATATTTCTTTAACGTTTCACTGGAAGGATCGATGATCACATCACCATCGATGCCGTCTACGATCACCGTAACACCGTTTTCAATTGTGCCTGTAGCCGCTTTTGTTCCGACAACAGCCGGGATTTCAAGCGAACGGGCCATGATTGCGGAGTGTGAAGTGCGTCCGCCGATATCAGTTGTAAAACCTTTTACAAACTGACGGTTTAATTGCGCCGTATCAGACGGTGTCAAATCTTCAGCCACGATGACAACCTCTTCTGAGATCATGCTCGGGTTCGGAATTTCCACGCCCAGCAGGTGCCCTGTCACACGTTTTGTTACGTCACGGATATCCGCCGCACGCTCTTTCATGTATTCGTTATCCATTGATTCAAACATGGTCACGAACATGGAAGCCGTTTCTTTCAAAGCGAATTCCGCATTAACTGAATCTGTGCTGATTTTTTCCTTTACCGGGTTTAACAGCTCAGGATCACTCAGAACCAAAAGGTGCGCGGAGAAAATGTCAGCTTTGTCTTGTCCCAGTTCTTTTAAAGCATGCTCTTTAATTTTCTCCAGCTCTTCTTTAGAACGTACAATCGCTTCATCAAAACGGCTTACTTCAGCCGCAGCATCAGCAATGTTTTTCTTTTCAACCGTTAAGTCCGGCTCTTCAAGCCGGTATGCTTTTGCAATCGCAATTCCGGCTGAAGCGCCTATTCCTTTTAATTCTTGCATTACTCGCCGAGTCCTTCGCTTTTCATTGTTTCTTCTAAAGCGTTAAGAGCGTCGTTTTCGTCAGCGCCTGCAGCGGAAATTGTGATTTCAGCGCCTTTAGCGATACCTAGAGACATAACGCCCATGATAGACTTAAGGTTTACTGTTTTGCCGTTATATTCTAAGTTTACGTCAGCATCATATTTGCTTGCAGTCTGTACAAGAACTGTCGCAGGACGAGCGTGGATTCCGGAATCTGCTGTTACTTTAAATGTTTTTTGTGCCATGATTATCATTCTCCTTTAAATTAAAGCTATTTTACTACACAATATTATATCATACAGCCGTACTTGTCATCTGACAAGCACGGCGTATTTATATGCTTATTTTCCGATTTTCACAATATCTTTTTGTTCCCGTTTTACAGTACCTTCGGCCGAAAGGGAAATCGTTTCACCCTCAGCAAGATTTGTAAAGACAATCGGTGTCATTAATGAAGGAACATGAGGTTTAACAGCCTCAAGATCAACTTCAAGCAGCTTTTGCCCCGGTTCAACCCGGTCACCCTCAGAAACAAAAGAAGTGAATCCTTCACCTTTCAGGCTGACTGTATCGATTCCGAAATGAATCAGAATCTCTCTTCCGCCGTCAGACTGGAGGCCGATCGCATGTTTTGTCGGGAAAACATTCAGCACTTTTCCGCGGACAGGCGATACGACGATTCCTTCTTCCGGAAGAATCGCAAAACCGTCACCCATCATTTTCCCTGAGAACACCTGGTCAGGCACATCCGTAATCGGATGGATTTCGCCGGTGATCGGAGAAGCGAACACTTCTTCACCCTGCTCGTTTTGGAGCGGATCCGCGATAACCTCTTCAACCTGCTGGCTGACTTCTTCTTGTGCGGATACTTTCGGTTCAGGGCGCGGCGTGCGTCCAGCGATGATATCCTGCATCTGAGTTTTCAAACCGTCAGAGCGCGGGCCGAAAATGGCCTGAATGTTGTTTCCGACTTCAAGGACGCCTGATGCGCCAAGCTGTTTCAGGCGGGCCTTATCCACTTTCTTCTGGTCGTTGACCGTCACACGAAGTCTCGTGATACAAGCATCAAGGTGTTTAATGTTTTGCTGATCACCCATCGCCTGAAGGATTTCATAAGGAAGGTCGCCGGCTTCGCCTGATGCGCCTGCCCCTTCATCTGCAGCTTCTTCTTCACGGCCCGGCGTTTTCAAGTTGAACTTCCTGATCGCAAACCGGAAACCGAAGTAGTAAATAAGGGCTAATCCTAAGCCGACCGGAATGACAAGCCACCAAGCCGTCCGGTTAGGCAGAATTCCGAACAGGAAGTAGTCAATCAGACCCCCTGAGAAGGTCATGCCGATTTTTACATGCAGCAGCTGCATGACCATAAAGGAAAGCCCCGCGAATACGCAGTGAATCGCAAACAGGATAGGAGCCACAAACAAGAATGAGAATTCAAGCGGCTCGGTGATTCCCGTTAAGAAACTTGTCAGAGCGGCAGAACCCATGATTCCGGCTACAAGTTTTTTCTTTTCAGGCTTCGCTTCATGATAGATTGCAAGCGCTGCCGCCGGAAGGCCGAACATCATAAACGGATATTTCCCCGTCATAAATGTACCTGCCGTCAGCTGTACGCCGTCTTTAATCTGAGCCATGAAAATCCGCTGATCTCCGCGGATAATGTCTCCAGCGGCATCTTTATAGCTGAAAAATTCATACCAGAACGGCGAGTAGAAAATGTGATGAAGACCGAACGGAATCAATGACCGTTCAATCATTCCGAAAATAAAGGCCGCCAAGGTTGGATTCGCTTCCACAAGTCCCGTTGAGAAGGAATTCAGACCATGCTGGATCGGAGGCCAGATTACTAACATAATAAGACCGAGAATTAATGCGGAAATTGATGTGATAATCGGAACGAACCGCTTACCCGCAAAGAATCCGAGGTACTGCGGAAGTTCAATTTTATAAAACTTGTTGAACAATAACGCGGCCAGAACCCCGACGATAATACCGCCGAACACGCCCGTCGCCAAAGTCGGTATCCCCAGCATGTTAATATAGGCCGGATGGTTTTCCGCAAAAAACTTAGCGCGTTCAATTTTGTCAGACGGAATACTGCCGTTTGCCATAAGCACGGCGCTCATGGATACGTTCATGACCAAGTATCCGATAATGGCCGCGATTCCGGCAACACCGTCTCCGTTCGCAAGACCGATCGCAACCCCTACTGCAAAAAGAAGCGGCAGGTTGTCAAATACGATTTGGCCGGCGCTTTCCATAACGTTTGCCACAAGCTGAACGTTATCATTGCTTAAGAAATGCATGACTTGGATCATATCTTTGTTCTGCATGGCATTCCCTAACGCAAGCAAGATCCCCGCAGCCGGTAAAATCGCAACCGGAAGCATAAGAGCACGGCCGATTTTTTGGAGAACGCCGAATAATGCTTTAAACATAAAGAATGTACCTCCCCTGTTAGCTAGTGTGACCTTACAGCGAAAATTCATGACAACGAATTCACAGGCGCAAGTCTTCAGTTTAACCGTTTACATTTGCCCTTTTACACAACAAAAAGCATGAGTAAAAAAGGGTGTGCAAAATAACGGGGCCGTTCTTCCCGTTTTTTACCCTCAATCACTCATGCCTGATCGAATCAGTGACACGTTTTTAAAGGTCTCAACTGAAATTATGAAATTTTATTGGTTAATCGGTACAGATGAAGCGTGAGATAAACCGCTTCCGCCTCATGAACTGGTTTTTTCAGCATTTGCTGTAAGATTTTTATCAGTTTCCAAGCAGTATTGTAGCATAGCGGGTATTCATTTTTCAATAATAACATTAACTTTTCTGGTTCTTTTGTCTGCTCTTCCCGTTTAATCCTATCTATGGTAAATCTGATATGCCGGATCAGCCGCAAATAGTGGACGCTTTCTTTATTGACTTTCATTTGGAAAGATTCCTCTATCACCTGAACGAGCCGGGACATCAGCTGCGAATGCTGGTTGACCTCTGAAAGGGACCGATTCGTCAGGGCGGAGTGGATATGAAGAGCGATAAAGCCGATCTCCCCTTCCGGAAGGCAGATTCCAGTCTTTTCATTAATCATGCCGACGACTTCACGGGCAATCTGAAATTCTTCCGGATAAAGCGTTTCGGTTTCCATAAGAAAAGGGTTTTTAATGTCAAAGCCCTGCTGCAGCCGCTTTACCGCAAAGGCGATATGATCCGTCAGCGCAATATGGATATGTTCATTTAACGGTTGGCTTGTTCGGTTCCTGATATGATAAATGACGTCATTGGAGATGTCGACAAGTGTCTCGTCCACATAACCGAGGAGCTTTTTAAATTGTTTTTGTTCTTTTTCATCCTTTAAGATGAACATCTTGTCATACCCTTTATCTTCAATGACATCCGCTTGTTTTTTTCCAAAGCCGATTCCTTTTCCGATCAAGACGACCTCACTGTATCTATCATGTGTTGCGATCAGCACATTGTTATTTAATACCTTCTCAACTGTAAAGGACCCCTTCATGATCCTCAGCTCCTTTGTCATTCAATACCTCATATCGTACAAAACGAACAGAAAGCGCGTCAATTCTTTTTTTAGACGGTTGATCGTTCAATAAGACGGTAATCAAGAATCTTCCTTGCCGGAGGCCCGCCGCTGATCCGGTTCTTAAGCATGTGAAAAGCCTGCTTTCCCATTTCTTTCGTTTGTATATCTATTGTGGAAATACCTAACATCTTGCTGATATCATGATTGTCGATGCTCAAAATCGCCAGCTCTTCCGGAATGCGCGTCCCGTTTGCCTTGGCTTCAAGGTAAAGACCGGCGGATACTTGATCATTCGCCGCAAACAGCGCAGTCGGTTTGTCATCCCAGCTCTTCCATCTGTGAAAAAGGGCTTTCCCGTCAAGCAGCGTCAGCGCCTTTTCCACAACCAGCTCTTCCCTGTAAGGCCGGCCGATCTTCTTCAGCACCTCTTTGTATGCGGCAATGCGGACTTGACTGTTTTTTCCCTTTTTTCTGGCCAGGCTGATCGCTATTTTTCGGTGACCCTTTTCTATCAGATAATCCAGGCCGTGCCGAAATGCTTCCCCATGCGGATTACTGATTGAGGACAGCTCAGCAGCATCAGTGTGCTGGCAGAGGATAATCGGTTCTTTCACGGTAAGCAGCTGCTCATCGGAAATTGCTTTGGAGCAGATAATGAGGCCGTCCACCTGGCGCTCCTGTAATTGTGATAAAGCAAAGCGTTCTCTTTGCTGCTGATAATCCGTCTGGTATAAAGAAAGATGCACGCCTGACGTTTCGGCAGCCTCGGCAATACCGGCGACAAGGTCTGCAAAATACGGAAGATTCACCGACGGCAGCACAACGCCGATCATATCGGAAAAGCCTTTGGATAAATGCACAGCATGGATGTTGCGCGTATAGCCGAGCGATTGTACCGCTTTTTTCACTCTTTCTCTTTTGTCTTCGCTTACATAAGGATGATCGTTTAATACTCTTGATACCGTTGTAACGGAAACTCCGGCAGCGCCGGCAATGTCTCTGATCGTAGCCATGGCGTCCCCCCTTTCTTTTTTTCCTTGATCTGGAATGCGTTTCATACAGTAAGCTAAAAACAAATACAGCCTATTCATTTGAAAGGAGATTAACGGTGATGGGGATTCTTTGCTTAATCGGTTTGTGTCTGGCTATACTCGGCGGCAGTTATCTTGCTATGCGGCCGTTGCGGGAAAAGCATGATATCAAACCATTTCAGCATTTTGATGACTTTTTCATTTAACAAGGTGATAAAAAAGGACGCTGCGTTCCAGAACCGTCCTTTTTTATCACAAAGCTTTCTATTTCAGGATCGTTAATTCTTTCGGATATTGCGTTAATGCTTCGGCGCCGCCTTTTGTGACAAACACATCGTCTTCAATGCGCACGCCGCCTACATCCGGCACGTAAATCCCCGGTTCTATCGTGTACACCATACCTTCTTTGAGGAGCGTGTCGTTCGCGCTGCTCATTGATGGATATTCATGAACCGAAATCCCGAGTCCGTGGCCGAGGCGGTGGGGGAAATAGTCTCCGTATCCGGCTTTTTCAATAATGCCGCGGGCTTTTAAATCAAGATCGCCGATTCTCACACCGGGTTTGCTTAATTGAAGCGCCGCCTTTTCAGCTTTAAGCACCGTTTCGTAAATCTCTTCCTGTTTCGGGCTGATTGATTGGTATGCGAATGTTCTCGTAATGTCTGAGCAGTAGCCGTCAAGAATAACACCCAGGTCAAACAGAACGAAATCGCCTTTTTTCAGACGGTCTGTACCCGGATTGCCATGAGGCTGGCCTGATTTTTCTCCGAACAGCACCATCGTTGAAAACGACATGCCCTGCACGCCTTTTTTCTTCAGCTCAAACTCAATCTGCGCCAGCACTTCAGTTTCACTCACGCCCTCTTTAAGCGCTGCGACACCGACTTCAACTCCGAAATCCGCAAGTTTTGCCGCTTCCCTGAGAATGCTGATTTCTTTCTCATCTTTTACGAGACGGAATTGGTTGAGCGTTTCTTCTGCCGAAGCGAACGCGGCGCCCCCTGAAGCATGTTTGAGTTGTTCTGAACGTGAAAGCGAGATCGAATCCTTTTCAACCGCGATGGAATCAAGGCGCACATTTCGTTTTGTAAGCTCGGCTTTGATCAGCTCCCACGGGTCTTCGTGATCGCCGTAGCCGATAATTTCATACTCCCACCCGGCGCTGCGGGCTTGTCCGGCTTCCATTCCCGGGCAGACGAAAAACGGCTCCTGTTCTTGAAACAGGAACAATCCCATTAACCGCTCATGCGGATCCGTATAAAAATCAGTTAAATAAAATACGTTTTCCTTTGTATGTATAAACGCCGCATCGTGTCCTTCTTTTTTCAGCCAATCTGAAACACGTTGTAATCTGTTCATTTTTTGTTTTTCCTCCTTACCAAAGTGGCTCTTTATTCATTCTATCAGTTTTCCGGCGTTTATGCTGTGAACGAACATTTAACAAAACAGCCGCCCGATGTGCGGCTGTTTTGTTTATTTTAATAATCTGAGTCCGTTCAGTATGACCAGAATCGTGCTTCCTTCATGCCCGATAACGCCAAACGGCAGTTCCATCACCTGCAGGAAGTTGGCGCAGATCAACAGGCAGATGACCGAGAGCGAAAAAACGATGTTCTGCTTAATAATCCGGTTCATTTTCCGTGAGAGCCTGCACATTTTCACAAGCTTATGAAGATCATTTTTCATCAGGACCAAGTCAGCCGTCTCTAAAGCCACGTCCGTTCCCCCTCCCATCGCAATACCGACGTCAGCGGTTTTCAGAGCGGGCGCGTCATTAATGCCGTCTCCGACCATGGCGATTGTGCCGTACGTTTCTTTCAGTTTCTTTACTTCCTCTGCCTTTTGGTCAGGCAGACAATCGGCAACAACCGTCGTCATGCCAGCCTCTTTTGCGATGGCAGCCGCTGTTTCAGGCTGATCTCCGGTAAGCATGGCCGTTTTAATCCCGAGTGATTCAAGCTCAGCCATTACGGCTTTTGCTTCTGGCCGGATTTGATCCTTTAACGCAAAACAGCCCGCTATCCTGTCATCTTTCTTAACAAAAACCAGCGTACAGCCTTTATCTTTTAACTCATTTCCCGATGTTTTCAAAAAAGCGTCTGCATCCTCTTTCCCTGCAAATCCAGCTTTTCCGATCATCCATTTGGCGCCTTCTATATCGGCCTGAACACCGAATCCGGACGTCTCGTCAATCGATGTATGGCCTGCAGGCACAGCGCCCCGGCTTTCGGCAAATTCAGCTATCGCCTTTGCAAGCGGGTGGCTTGATTGCTTTTCAATCGCATACACCGCTTGCATGACCTCATCCTCATTCACATATTCCGCCGCTTGGAATGCAGCAACTGCAGGCTGTCCCTTTGTGACCGTGCCGGTTTTGTCAAAAGCAATCATCCGGACGCTTCCCAGCTGCTCTAAAAACACACTTCCTTTAACCAACAATCCGTTGCGGGCTCCATTTGAAATAAGAGAAAGCGCAGCAGGCATAATGGAAGCGACAAGAGCGCAAGGGGAGGCGACCACCATAAACACCATCGCCCGGTAAAAGGTTTCACTCCAGCTCCAGCCTAAAGCAAAATGAGGAACGAATAAAAGCAAAGCCACGGCTAAAAGCACGCCTTTTACATAGACACTTTCGAAACGCTCAATAAATGCCTGAGCCGGTGACACGCTGTTTTGAGCCGATTCCACCAGCCGGATGATTTTTCTGAATAGAGACTGCTCATTTGTTTTCGTAACTCGGACCGTTAAAGAGCCGTTTCCGTTTACCGTTCCTGTAAACACAGAGTCTCCGGTTGTTTTTTCCGCCGGCATCGATTCACCCGTCAGCGCCGATTCATCAAGACTCGTCGCGCCTGACTCGATGATCCCGTCTGCCGCTACGCGTTCGCCCGGCTTAATGACGATCATGTCGCCGATCTTGAGTTCAGCGGCCGGCACCCGCTTTTCCTGTCCGTCTTTAAGCAGGGTCGCTTCCTCCGGTTCCAGTTTCATCAAGGAGGTTAAATCACGGCTGCTTTTATTCATCGTATACGTTTCCAGCGCGCCGCTTAACGAAAAAATAAAGATAAGAACAGCGCCTTCCGCCCAATACCCGATAAGGGCAGAGCCGACAGCCGCAAAAATCATCAGCAGTTCAACATTTAAAGCCTTCGTCTCCAGCGTATCTTCAATTCCTTCTTTCGCTTTTGCAAATCCGCCGATCACAAAGGCCAGGATATACAAAGTAACGGACAGGCCTTTTGCTTCGGTGAAAAACCAGGCTGCAAGAATAAGGGCGCCCGATACGAGAGCCGCAATGAGTTCCGCATGCTGGAGCCACTTTTTTCCGGACCGCTCTTCTTGAGTCTGCTGTTGTGAAGGGGTTTGAGTTACCACTTGTTCATTCATTATGAATTCTCCTCTCTAATTGAGAACGCAAATCATCTTCATTTCCCCGATAAAAGCAAAAACTGCCGCCTTACAGGCAGCATTTTCACAGTAATATCGCGGTGTTTTTCTTTATTATAGCATGCCGGCGAAAGATTTCAATTATAATTGTTTTAATTTCTTTTTGATAATAATTATCATTAGAAACCCTTCAGCTGTTCATGATGTGCAAAAAAGGTGCGGGAGGAAATCCCCCGCACCTTTTTATTTCTCAGCCCATTCTTTTAATTGTGAAGCGGTCATCGGACCGATGATCTTTTTTTCGATTTCTCCTTTTTCATTCAGCAGAAATGACGTGGGAATCGTCATGATCCCGTATTCCTTCATAAGCTCGCCCTTAGAGTCAAGAACGACCGGGAATGTGAGATGGTGCTGATTGACAAAGTTTTGAACGGCCTCTTTGTTTCGCTCAGCATTCATGAGATTTACCGTTACAAGACTTACATCATCAGATTGATGCTGTTCATAATACGTTTGAAACTGCGGCAGTTCTTTTTTACACGGCGGACACCACGATGTCCAAAAATGCAAAATGGTTTTCTGCCCTTTATTCGGGACCGATATCTCGTCTCCTTCAATCGTCTTCATCAGAAACACGGCGGGAACTGCCTGTTTTTCTGATGAGGCTTTTGCTTCAGGCATCCAGAGAGAGGCAGCTATCAAAATGACTGCGCATGCAATAAGACGGTTTTTATGCATAAGATCTTCCTTTCACGCGTTTCGGATAGCTTGCCCCTCCTTACTGAAATGTATCAGTCTTTTCAGCTCTCGATCCGGGGTGCTGTTCTTCCGCCGCCGGTCAGGAACACGGAGACACCGAGGTCTTTGCAGATCGTCGCGTAATGTAAACTTGTCAGAAGAATCATGCCGGTATTCATGCCAAGTATAATGCCGAGCATTTGCAGATTCGGCATAGAACCAAGCACATACATCATCGAAAGACCCACAATGCTGCTCCATACATTATGATAAAACGCCGTTTTCACATGACCGATGCCGATCAGACAGGCCTGAAGCGGCATCACAAACAGCTGAAAAAGAAAATACGGCCACAAAAGCTGCAAAAAATACTGCGCTTCCGGAGACTGAAAAAATAAATGGGTCAGCGGGCCGGCGAACTGAAACATGATCCAGACTGCCGGAATGCCATAGCCGAATGTAATAAAAATCGCTTGTCTCAGCCGTTTCAGTACAATGTCATATTGAGACAGCGCGTACGCTTCTGAAATGCTCGGAATCATGACGACCATCAGTGAATGAGCGATAAATGCGGGAAACGAACCGATCGTCACCGCTACACCGGCGAGCATGCCGTATTGATCAATCGCTGCTGCCCCGGCCGCCCCTGAGGCCAGCAGCGCTCCTTTTACTAAAAAAGGTTCAATGGCATTTGTCACCGCGTGAAAAATACGAAGCCCCGTTGTCGGAATGGATACCGCCAGAAGACGTTTCCGCACATCCTTACCGCGGAGATGAATGTGCTGATGGCCGGAAAGCGTCCTCCTCGCCAAAATAAACTGCGTATACAAGTATACGAACACCACGACATCACTTGCGACCAGCACAAATAACGAAATGAGCACGGCCATATCAATTTCAAAAGAGTACCATTGAAAAAAGATAAACAGACAAAGCACTTGAATGATTTTTTTCAAAACATTCGCAACCGCGATTTTCCCCATCTGCTGCACACCCATAAAATAGCCTCTGGCGATGGATGTAAAAGCGACGACGGGAATCAGTCCGATGACAATCCCTTTAATAAAAGGGTGGTACGTATCGAATACAGGAATGAACGGCAGCGCGATACTTGCGGCCGCGGTTGAAAACGCGGTAAATACGGCGGTCATTCTGAAGGCATGCTGGAGCATGCTTTCATGCAGCTTCTGATTGGATTCCGCGATGAATTTTGAGATGGAGATCGGAAGCTCCAGACTGGCGATCACGATAATGAGAAAAATGGTGGGCAGAATGCTCATGTAAAGCCCCATCCCATGCTCGCCAAGCTCCCGCGCCAGTATCATATTCACGACAAATTCCAGACATTCAGCGAAAAAGGCGGCGATGGATAAAAGAATGATCCCTTTCACAAATCGATTCATGGTGTCTCTCCTTGTCTCTCGTTCTTTCATCATCATATGAGACAAGTTCTGAAAATATTTTCGATTTCTTAAAATTGAAAAAAGCATAGCCGGGATATTTGTCCCGCTATGCTTACATAGCAAATACGTGTCTGCCGATCCGTTCGATAATTTTTCGGGAACGGATCCAATGGTCAGAAGCTGTTTTCGGATTGTAGAAAAACAATGCGTTCGTTTCTCTGCCCGGATGGTTAAGCGCCTCATTTGCGGCGGCGATGGAATCCTTATCCGGCTTTTGATTAATGCTTCCGTTTGCTACCGGTTCAAATGCATTCCTTTGATAAATCACACCCCGAATGGTATCCGGGAAGCCTTTCTTTTCAGTCCGGTTCAGCACGACGCTGGCTACCGCGACCTTTCCTTTATAAGACTCACCCTTCGCTTCTGCGTGCACGAGACGTGACAGAAGTTCCCTGTCGGCACTGGAATACGTCTTTTTCGGCGGCTGATAAGCCGTTTTCTCCGGTTTGGCTTTCTGCTCAAGATGAGATGACAGCTTTATCATATGGATCGAATGCTTCTGGTCAGTTTTTGAAAACTTCGGAACCGAACTATTTCTATTTAAATCAGCAACCAGTGTGCTGGACTCTTGCTTTGGCTTCTTCGCTAAAGTAAACAGAGCTTCTGTATGTTCAATTTTTGTTGCAGGCATAAAACAAAGAAAAAAGACAGCCAAGGCAGCAAATTTTGTCGTCATACGCTTTCCTCCTTAAATACTTCACTACCTTAACAAGAGCAGTGCGCAAATTCACGGTTAAAGATTTTCCAGCACTCCCAATCAGCTTTTATGATGGAAGAAGTTCGTTAACGGCCTTATTATTGGCAGAAAAACGGCCGTCATTTTCACAACATTAACCAAATTACAGTAAAAGTATCCATCGGAGGGATTTTACATTTTGTTTACATCTGTTACAGCAAGATGAAATGAGCAGCGAAAACAAAAAAAGACTCCTCATATGCGAGGAGCCGTCAGCTTCTTGGCTGTTCTAAATACTGGAAAACAACATCTCCGCCCTGCTGTGCAATACCGCGGAAATGCTTAAAATCTTCCTGCTTCGATAAAACCGCTCGAAATGCAAGAAAATGTTCTTTCTGCACCCTGAATTCTTTGATTTCACCGGTGCGCATTTGGTTGATACGTTCTGATATTTCTTCAGGCAGCAACGAACACAGCCTCCTTTTCTCGGCTTTTTCCCGAAAATCAATATACCATCTTTCCCCCACTGGGACAATGATCGAGCAGGCCGATACCCATATCGCTTTACTTCTTAAAGAAAATACTGCAAAATATTTTCAAACAGGATTTATGATAAAGGAGAGGAAGCTCGTGAAAATTGCTAAGGTTGGAAACGTCATTGAATTTAAAAACGGATTAACCGGTGTTGTTGAAAAGGTAAATGAAAACTCCGTCATCGTTGATGTAACCATCATGGATAATTATCGTGATCTTGAATTAGATTCCCTCACTGTCGTCAACCATAAAAATTATAAAATCATCAGAGACTCCTATTAACCCCCACTGAACAATCCGAACCATTTACATATCCCGCACAAAAGCTGCCGCCCGGCAGCTTTTTCAAATGATTTCAGATTTCCGTCATTTCAATGAAAAAATCTCCGGTCTCATCTTTATTGTAAAGATTTGTGATGGATGTATGGTAGCTGGTTATTTTGCCGCAGAATTCAAGACCCCGATCGGGCGCCTTAATTTCAAATGTTTTTTCATACAAAAGGACGGCAATGTCATGATACGTTTCAGAGGTCACCTTCAATATAAATGAGATGACGCGCCCGTTTTTGCCCGCACTTTCTTTACAGTCATACATTTCAAGCCTTACACCGTTTAACTCTAACGGCTCCATGACAAACACTCCTTCTTTTTACAGGACATGCTATCATGATGATCATTCATTTACAATTGATCCGCTCCGGATAAGAAAAAAACGGCGCAGGCCTTTACAAACATACGTTCCCTATTTTATAATGAAACAGACGAGCTGCCATCCAGCACCCGTCACGTAATGAAGCGGCGAGTACACTCCCCCCGGGTTTACTCGTCTTTTTCTTTTGTCCAGATGATTTCTCTTTTCATTATACAAGGTCTGTGCGGATATCATGCACCTTTCCGGCGGCGCGCCACAGACGAAAAATACCCCCGCTTAAAAGGCGGGGTTTAGGTTGTAGAGTTTGTAGAGGAGAATTCTACAAACCGTTAAACAAAACCATTGAAATATTGGATTGTCCAAATTTCGGACAATCAAAAGTATTGCAATAGCTGTTATACTGTAAGGAGAGGTGAACGGGATGGAGAAACAAATATTAGAAGCTATTCAGCAGTTATCAAAGGATATTGCTGAAGTTAAACAGGATGTAAAGGAAATCAAGGATACAGTTTCCCGTATAGAGGAAAATGAACCTGAAGAAGTTATGTCGATGCTCAAATTGATCAACAAGAACATCGAACTTGATCATAGTTATAACGATAAGAAATTCTCTAGTTTAGAAAGACGTATTCATGAATTAGAAGAGAGATTGAATAACTGAGTATTTTCGCAGACGTCTGCGAATTTTGCTACATCATAAGTTAAAAAGACCCCCTCACATCTAAAGTGAAGAGGTTGTTTTAATTATTTAGTCCTTATACTCCTCAGAAAAGCACTTCTGTTCTCTGTAGCATTTGTCAGCATTGTCGCATTTTCATTAAGCCTTTGTACTAATACTTCTTTAGCTTTACCTTCAAATGAAGAGAGTAAAGCAACATACACTTCAGCTATAACCTGTTGTGCTGAAGAAAAGTCTGATGCGTTTTTTGTGTCTTCTTTTAGGTTCTGGCAATGAGTTTTTAAACTTGAACCCACAATTTTTTTTAATTCCTCATTCTGTTGTAACCGTCTGTAAAATTCATCTGCATCCATATTAACTCCATATGGCAATTTAAATCCCCCTTATAACCGTAACCAGCTTGCTAATTCATTATCCTTATCTTTTAAATCCTCAGCCATTTTAACAATAAACTCACTAATATCCTCTAAATCTCTAATCAAATAATGAAGAGAAGCCTCAGTTTGATACTGTTCTTCTGAGTCATAAAATGCTGCCCCATCTTTCACATAAGGTGCGTGAAACAATACAGCTTTATCAACATCGCTTGGTTCTAGATCCTTGAATTCTCCCAATCTCTTACCACAAATCGATTTTACGTCATACACCATTTTGCTGTGATCATGAGGGAATCGTTCAATTGCTTGTTTCTTTGTTTTTAAGTCTTCGATAGCTGCCTGTAATCGTTTAGCTAATTCTTTTGCATATTTAGCATCCACTTTAATGGTTTGCCCATTCATACCTGAATAAGCTGAGAACGATTCGATATTCTGGTTATAAATACCTTTGCTGCCATCAACACTCTGGATATTACCATTCTTATCAAATTTAAAATTCGAATCATTTAAACTATGAGTATCAGGATTTTTTGCAAATGCTTGGCCATAGAAAGAAGTAATCAAGTTGGTCAAAATACCAGGAACTCCGTAAGAAGAAATTAGTCTTTGAGCTCGATCTTGACGTGCGATGCTTGGATCTTTCGTATATATGGTTGTTCCGTTGTGTCTGTCGTATTCTAAAAACCATCCTGAGCCCACCATATCATCAGGGTTAATAATTGCCTTATGATACAAATCAAATTCGCCATTTTTGATTTTATTCTGTGTTTCTTCATCGTGCAGTTTAACAATGGAAGGGTTGTTAAAAGCTACACTGTAAACGTTATTGTTTACACCAGCGTATTCCGCATCTGCCCCTCCAAGTGAGTGACCTGTTGTCGAAATCACTGTGTTAGTGCCAGCATACTTTTTCACTTCATTGGCAACGAGCTTATCACCTTGATCAAATTGAGATGTCTTAGTGACAATTTTGTATTCTCCACTCTTAATCATCATTGCTTGTTCCATACTGCCGTTATACTTGGCAATAGCTTTAGAGTTTTCGGACGCATCTTTTTTCATTATGTATTGGACTTTCTTTTTCGGGTCTTTACCCATGACTACGTTGCCGCCATCTGCACTTATAACATCAGCTTTAATTTGTTCCTGATTTGTTCCTTGAAAACCTATAACGACATTTTCTGGTTTTTTTGGTTTTACCCATTTGCCTTCTTTTTTCTTGGCTTGGACAAATACGTAAACATCTAGGCCTGTGTCTGGGTCTTTTTTGATTTTCTCCACGTAAAAAGCCTTTTTTGATCTATTTACAATGGGAGTCTTATTTTCATAGGCTTTTTTCATTTTCTTTTCACTGTATGTATTTTGACTGAGAAAAAAATAGTCTTTATCAGATAAATTAGGTATGTCGGTCTTTGTATTCATGTACAATGCCCCTTCCCTCATGTAAAATGTAAGACAGAAAGGATGGTTTTATGAAAAAATACATAATTATCCTTATAGCTCTGGTTATTATAACACTTGGAGGGATATTTATGAAGGAACAATACGACAAAAAAATGGAAGCCCAAGAAACTCAACAAAAGGAAGAGTTGTACTCTTTGGCTAAAAAAAGAATGACTGACTTTATTAAAACAAACTATAAAGGTATTGAACGAATTGATTACACTGATGATTATGAGGTGAATCCAATGGGTGGTATTGAAATCAATGGTTATCTCAATGGAAATATGAAAAAAGAAATATGGGGAATTTACGACAAAACTAATGACGAAATAGGATCATTTACTGTGGATGCAACCGAGAAGCCTGAGTGCGAAGATAAAGTATGCGAGTATTAAAAAAACCCCTTCACATTATTGTGAGGGGTTTATTTGTTTGGGCAGTCTACATGCCAACAGGAGGATCAAACTTTGCGATTACCATCTTTTATTCTCCTTTTTCTTCTTTATGTCTACAGTAGCCACATAAATCATCTTCTTCAATGTGAACAGCTAAAAGCATTTCTTCCCAAGGAATTTGTTCATAATCCCTTCGGCACTGTGGGACATAATTGATGTCTCCAACACCATGTCTTAAAAATGTATACCACTGCTTGTCAGTTAATCCTTCAGCACCCTTATCAATAATCAAACGGGCAATCCCTAATGCCACGGGATTTTCAATCAAATTATTCGCCAAAACTTCTTCCAGATAATAAGCAAACATGTCTCTTTCTCCTAAAATACGTGCTTTCAATTCTTCTTCTTCATATTTATCCATTAATTGTTACCCCCTCTATAAGTATCCTTAATATACGGGACAACTAAAACAATAGTTTCAAATGTTTGGGTCTTTTTTCCAAATAAATAAAAGAATTCCCTCGAAAATTTTCAAGGGAACTATTTATTTACTTAAACTTGTTTACCGAATTGACCAGAGATGTATCTCCGTTTCCCATCATAAATGACTTCCCAATAACCCTTAGCATTGTTTGAACCTCTTACAGAGCCTGAGATGTTAATTGTCTCACCAAGTTCCAAAATACCGACGTTCTTAGCGTTATTACGGTCTGGTTTGTCCATAACGATTGCAGCGCTTTTTACACCGACAATTTTGATCTTACCAACCGATTTGATGCCTGATGGCTTAGAAGGTCTTCAATCTTAACTGGTTTAGCAGATGAAGCTTTGCCGAATGTATCAGTACCATACCCTTTATAGTTGAATTGAAGATGTGGCTGATCTACAAACCCTGTCCAATAAGTCCAACAATATGCCACTCATCACGCTCCTGTCGTGAAGTGTAGTCTAATTCAGGATCATATCCGGATTGGGCTTAGCAAGGCTTTTCTTTTCAGTTTTTATGTTCCCATCCTTATCTGTGTATTCAACTTCAGTTTCTTCATAGATCAATCCACCGAAATCATTTCTTAAGTATCTGTCATTCCAATAAAACTCAGCACTACCTAATACAACGCCCGCTGTCTCAGAATAACACCTAGCATCTCATCACCTTTTAAAGCCTTGCGAATCTTATCTCCTTCAAGGGTTACAAGGTATCCACTTTCAATCTTTTTGCCATCTGCAGATTCAAAATACTCAGCATAGTCCTTGAAGTTTGAAGCACTTTCAACACGACCAGCACCTAAAATGTTACCGTTTTGTGAGTCTATTTCCCATTAGCATTAGTGGTAGCCCCAGGAAAATGCGAATTTACAACGTTAATCAAATTCAAACATAAAAAAGTCGAATTCCCTGTCCTTTAAGGAGAACGACTTTTTTATACGACTTCTTCAAGTAAATCCCCATTAACCTTTTTTGGGGACTATTTGTAATCTCTGCGCAGTGAAATTATACCTGTGCTAGCCCGCCATCTACGAACAATTCAACACCCGTCAAGTAACTGCTTTCGTCTGAAGCAAGGAAAGATACAGCGTTTGCTACTTCTTCAGGTGTCCCAACTTTTCCAGCTGGAAAAGTATTTCTCGTATTTTCCATGGCTCCTTCAAGTGCATCACCAAAAAGCTCATCGTATGCAGGTGTAAGAATAACTCCTGGACTAACCACATTTACACGGATTTCAGTGCCTTTTAGGTCAAGAATCCAGTTGCGAACTAGTGCTCTTAATGCTGCTTTAGATGCTCCATATACACTAAACGCTGGGTTGCCAATTGATCCAGCAGTAGAGCCCGTTACAATAATAGAACCTACTTTGTCCGGGAATAGTGATAACGCTTTTTGAACAGTAAAGATGGTTCCTTTAACGTTAATGTCGAACGTTCTATCAACCTGCTCTTCAGTAATTTCACCTAATGGAAGGAAGTTGCCGGTGCCTGCATTAGCAAAAAGAATGTCCAACTTACCTTTTTCCTGCTTTATAATGTCATATAGTTTGTCTAAGTCTTCAAGCTTAGAAATATCACCTTGAACACCGGTTACGTTCTTGCCAATTTGGTTAACAGCTTTATCAAGTTCGTTTTGTCTACGTCCCGTGATATAAACATATGCACCTTCGTTTACAAATTTTTGTGCTGTAGCAAGACCAATCCCACTTGTTCCACCCGTTACAAGCGCTATTTTACCTTCAAATTTAACCATACTTAACACTCCTTTAGAATTAATATTATTTTATGTCTAGTACCTTTAAGTACTTGAGGAGCAACTTACAAGATATAGTATCCTTCAGTAAGCACATTATCGGAAGTACCCACTTTTTTGTGATATAGTAACTAAAAAGTAATAAATGTGGAATGGAGAGCTTTAGACATGAAAAAATTTAGCTGTGGGTTTGAAGTGACAAAGGAAGTTATTGGCGGAAAATGGAAAGGCCTTGTATTATACTTTTTGATGAATGGACCAAAGAGAACGAGTGAATTAAAGCGCATTATCCCAAATATAACTCAGAAAATGCTGATTCAAACACTTAGAGAGCTTGAAGCCAGTGGACTTGTGAGCAGAAAGATGTATAATCAAGTACCGCCGAAGGTTGAATATTCATCCACTGAACTTGGAGAATCTCTTAAACCTATCTTGCAGGAGCTCTGTCAATGGGGAGTCCATTATGCAGAGCAAGAGTATGCAGAAGGTGAATATGAAATTGTACAACCAGAACAACTAAGTTAGGATTGATGTAGCTGCTGAAGTAAATGCTAAACAACTTCATCACCTAACAGATGAAGAACAGTCAGAAATAAATGAGATATTCAATTTTGAAAGTGAAGTTCTAATAAGAAGTGTCATGGACATATTCAGGAGAACTTTGATGAAATTCAAAAAAGAGCTGTTTCAAATGTTAAAGAGAAGGTTCAGAAACTTAGCCAAAAAATAAATGAAGATATTGATAATAATATTTAATGCCTGTGATCTCTAGATAGGCATTTTTTCTTTCGGATAAAAAAGAAAAGACGTACAAATTGTACGCCTTTATCTGCTTCTGTACTATCAATTTTTCACTGCATAAAAGTCACAGTTCAGGTTGCACCTCAGGTCACACTTTTTAATACAATTCCATGAGTAGAGCCATTTTCAGATGTGACTTTTCCCACTTTTAGTGTGACCAGGTCACACTCCGGTCACAATTCCGCTGAAAATTAGCACTGAATGTTCGGGTTTTACCGTGACCTCACTCCGTTTCACACTTCGGACCACAATCGGGGGTATTTAGGTTATAGTCCGAGTCCGTACTCCGTCTGAAATTACCGATTATCAATCGTCTCCGGATACATATCATGATTCATCATGCGATGTTCAGCCATTTTTTCATATTTTGTTCCGGGTCTGCCGTAGTTTGTATACGGGTCAATGGAGATTCCGCCTCTTGGCGTGAATTTACCCCACACTTCGATATAACGCGGATCCATTAATTCGATCAAGTCATTCATGATGATGTTCATGCAGTCCTCGTGGAAGTCTCCGTGGTTGCGGAAGCTGAAAAGATACAGCTTTAACGATTTGCTTTCCACCATTTTTTCGTCCGGAATATAGCTGATGTAAATGGTTGCAAAATCCGGCTGTCCCGTTTTCGGGCAAAGCGACGTAAATTCCGGGCAGTTGAATTTAACAAAATAATCACGGTTCACGTGTTTATTCGGGAATGATTCCAAAACCTCCGGCGCATATTCAAATAAATAGTTTGTCCCTTGATTCCCCAGGAGTGTAACTCCTTCTAATTCTGATTCTTTTCTTGTCATGTAAATTCTCCCTTTCTATTAAACTCCCCGTTTATTGCCCCAAAGCAATGTATGAAGCTGAGGCAGGACTCTGACGAGATTCAGATCCGAATCGGCAGAAACCTTATCAACGAGTTTTTCATATTTTTCGAGCAGATGCGTAATTAATGCCCGGTCATCCGTCGTGTGGACATTATCGTTTCCGACCTGAAGATAAAACGGGATATTCGGATACCGCTTATGCACGGTTTTCGCGAATTGCAGATCTTCATCATTAAAAATGACGACCTTTAAGCTGACTGCGCTAAGCCTTTCAGCCGCATCAAGAGAAGATACGATGTGATCGAGCTTTGCAAAGTCGGTTGTCATTCCTGAACTCGGCGGCTTCGGTGAAATTGTCAGGTCGTTAATCATTGTAAACCAATCCTGATAGACCGTTCCCTGCGTTTCTAAAGCGGCGCGCACACCATGCTCTTTCAGCAGCAGAATCAGCGCGTCAAGCTGCTTTAACAGCGCCGGGTTTCCTCCTGAGATGGTAACATGGGAAAAGGCGTCTCCGCCGATTTCTCTCAGCTCACGGTAAATGTCTTCCGCCGTCATCCAGCGGATATCTTTTTTGGCTGAGCCGTCCCATGTAAAGGCGGAGTCGCACCAGCTGCAGGAGTAGTCACAGCCTGCCGTGCGGACGAACATGGTTTTCTGGCCGATGACCATGCCCTCTCCTTGTATCGTCGGTCCGAAAATTTCTAAAACCGGGATTCCTTTAGCCATTCAAATCACCTTTTTTCGGGCGGTATACGCAATAGCTTGTCGGGGTTTCCCTGACAAAAACCTGGACGCAGACCGGCTGATTCTCCAATGTTTCAAGGTAGGACTGAACTTTATCGTAAATCGTTTTGGCTACGACTTCGGTTGTCGGCAGCGAATATCGGTCATCATCGGAAAATTCGTCATGGTCATTCAGCAATGTGTGATCATAAGCGCCGTGCACCAATTTCTTCAGCACGCTGAAATTCACGAGAAAGCCTGAATCATCCAGTTCATCCCCTGCAACTGTAATATTTACTGTATACGTGTGGCCGTGGACTCTGCTGCACGCTCCGGCACTTTCACGGGGAATAAAGTGCGCTGCTGAAATGTGCATGTCCTTATTCAGCTCAAACGAATAAGGATGCTGAACCTGCGGGTAAATTTGAGAAAGCAATTAGTTCCGCTCCCCTTTCATTTTCATATATTCATCGTATCCTTTATTGCGGAGCAGGCATGCCGGGCATTCTCCGCATCCGTCCGCAATGATGCCGTTATAGCAAGTCAATGTGTTATTCTTTACAAAATCAAGCGCGCCGAGCTCGTCAGCAAGTTTCCATGTTTCCGCTTTGTTCAGCCACATAAGCGGCGTATGAATGACGAACGGCTTTTCCATCGCCAAGTTGACGGTGACATTGCAGGACTTGACAAACTCGTCCCGGCAGTCAGGATAGCCGCTGAAATCAGTCTCGCATACACCGGTGATGATGTGGCGTGCGCCGATTTGATATGCAAGAATCGATGCAAAGGATAAAAATACAAGGTTGCGTCCCGGCACAAACGTTGTCGGCAGTTCCCCGTCCTTCGCTTCAATTTCGATATCATCCCGTGTCAGCGCGTTTGGCGCAAGCTGGTTTAAAAGAGACATATCAAGCAGATGATTTTTGACACCGAGCTTTTCGGCAATCGATTTAGCTACATCAATTTCTTCTTGGTGACGCTGATTATAATGGAATGTAACGGTTTCTACTTCTTCAAAGTTTTGCAAAGCCCATAATAAACACGTCGTGCTGTCTTGGCCTCCGCTGAATACCACAACCGCTTTTTCTTTTTTCATGTCTTTCTCTCCCTTATCTATCATTCAATAAAAAAAGCGCCTTTCTCGGAGAAGGCGCCCTAAAAAACATAAAAAAACCGTATCCAAGGATACAGCTCGTCCTTAGTTTTTTATAGAGGGTGTAGCTAGAACCTCTCCCGCATCAATACGGATTTTCTTCTTTTTTTCACTTTTGCTATCATACCATAATGCTGTTTCCCGTGACAATAAAAAAAACAGCCTGAAACTTGTGTCAGGCTGCAAAAACCGATTTAAGCCCGGCTTTTCTTTTTCGGAAATGCCATCAGTGCAATCCCGATCAGCACAAATAAGGCAGGCCAGAAAACAGAAACCGGGATGATCGGCTGATACATCATCGTAAAGCATAGCGCGGTCAAGGTCAGAACCGCAACCGGAATGAGCAGCGCCTTTTGTTTCCCGCCGAACAGCCACAGTTCAAATAAACCGAATGCCGCTGCCAACAGGTAAACAGGCCATGTCACACCGGAATAGGTCCATTGGGTCGCCGTTTCAAAAACAAACAAGATCCCTGTAACCAATAAAATGCCGCCCGGTACAAGAAGTCCTGCGTTTTTGACCAGTTTCGGACCGAAAATCGGAATGTGAAAAGCGGCTGCAAGCAAAAGAATGAGCGCGGGCCAGCCGCGTTCGCTGATGACTTCATTTGCATTGGTGAATATGCCGAAAATGCCCGCGGCGCACAGAACCGCCGCAGCAGTCAAAAGCCCCCTTTTCTTTCTTCCGAACAGCCAGGCTTCAAACAGGCCGAACGCGACGGCAAAGAGGTAGACAGGCGATGTCATAGTTGCGTATGTCCAATCCGTCA
Source organism: Bacillus sp. 01N42_2 (assembly GCF_056399565.1). Lineage (NCBI taxonomy): Bacteria > Bacillati > Bacillota > Bacilli > Caryophanales > Bacillaceae > Bacillus > Bacillus sp. 01N42_2. The sequence goes on from NZ_JBFTRO010000002.1 coordinate 568,284, forward strand.
GAGTTTCAAACCATAATAACCCGCCAATCACAAGCAATGTTCCGCCCGGAATGAGAAGGCCCGTTCTTTTTTTCGGCTGCATGAAGGCAGCGGCGTGAAACAGAACCGCTACTGCAATGATCAAAAGCGGCCACAGCCCTGTCAACAGCATACCGGCAAAGCATAGGGCACCCGTCCCTGCCAAAATCATAGCAGGAATCAATACGCCGATCTTTCTCCCGCCGAAATACCACAGCTCAAACAGACCGAGAGCAGGCGCCCATATATAAACAGGCCACGTCACGCCTGAATACGCCCATCCCGTTGCGGTCTCAAAACAAAACAGGCAGCCCAGCACAAGAAAAAGACCGCCGGGAACGAGCAGTCCCGTCTGTTCAGGCGTTTTTTTCGAAAAAACAAATCCGGCGTGAAACCCCGCGGACATTATAATGAAAAGAAACGGCCACGCCGAACCCGCGGAAAGATGTATAACTCCCGCCTTCTGTAAAAAAAACGCAATGCCGATACAAATAAAAATAAATCCCAATAATACACGTCGATCTTTCATCCCTTACTCCTCCCCATCATTTCCCAATTCATTATACAGAAATGACAGGAAAAAAGAAGGGGAATTCCCAAAAATACAGACATTTTCCTTATTTATGTTGTTTTTCTTTCGGGACTTTTTTGCAAACCAATGCGCCGATAAAAGCCAGACTCACATATCCAAACACCGGATAAACGGTAGAAATCAGCTGTCCGTAGCCGATTTGACTGACAATAAACGCAAACATCAAAATGCCGCCGTAAATATATGTACTTTTTATATGAAGAAAACTGTTTAATTGTTTTTCCAATCCATATAAATTGCCGATAACTGACGTAAACACTTCCCCGAAAATAATAAACAAATAGATGATATGAAGCGAGCGCGAATACAAATACACAACTTGAGCCATCGGGATGTCAAACTCCAGTACATCCGGCAGCACCGATAATGATAAGAAGCTCGCGGCAAGCACTAGTGTCAAAAGAGCGCCGCCTAAATAAGCCCCCCTTCTGATCACTTTCTCTGAAGACATTTCGTTCGCAAGCGGCACAAGGACGGCTTGGGCAAGCGATAAATTTAACGCGCCGTAAGAGACGGCGGACAAAAGCCAGTTCCACTTGTCAGGCCATACCCATTCGTCCGCGTTTCTCGTGCTTGTAAATACAAATGAATCAGCTGTCACGATAAAAGAGAAAGAAATTAAAAGCGGCACAACCAATATATTGACGCCGAACACACCTTTAACACCGCTTGTCATGACGGCAAAGCTCAGTACGATCGTCAGAAGGATCCCCGCCTGTGCGGGCCAGCCAAGCTGCTCATGAAACAGCGCTCCAGCTCCGGACAGCATGACGGAGGTCACTCCCAGCAAGATAAACATCATAAATATGTTCACGGCGCGGCCGATGGACCGGCCGAATAAATATGTGTTCAATTCCTGATAAGATGCTGCATGAATCCGTTTGGAAATAATCATGATTTTGGCGCCTAAATATGTAAACATCAGACCGCTTACCATAATACCGAACAGACCGATCCAGCCAAACCTCAGAAAAAATTCAACGATTTCCCGTCCCGTGGCAAAACCGGCTCCTACAACCGTTCCTACGTATACGAATGCAAGCTGACTTGCAGAACCTTTTCTTTGTCCCATTTCACCCTCCGGCTATGCGCAGATTTGTCCAGGCCTTTTTATCAGCATATGAGACAAGTCGCCTGAAAAGAAGAACAAATCATCCTTCCCCAAAAACGAATTCAGTTCTCCCCTTTAAGCAAAAATATTGAAAGAAAAAAAGGACCGGCGTATACTCTTCATCAAGAAAGGTCAAACATTTGGAAATGCCGCTTTTCATGCTGTAAACTTTGATTTTTCGCGGTTTAAAACAAAACACTTGAAAGTCAAAGAAGGTCAGAGTATACTATTAATCAAAGAAGGTCAAAGTTAAGGCCTTATTTTCTAATTCATTTGGTCAAAGAAGATCAAACAAGGAGGTTTTGGCAAATGCGTTGTCAACACTGTCACAAAAACGAGGCGACGATTCGCCTGAACATGCAAGTCAATTCCATTCAAAGACAATTCGTTTTATGTGAAACATGTTATACAGAATTAACCCGCAAACCGGCTATGAGCATGGGTCCGCAATCTTTCGGATTCCCGTTTGAGCAAGGCTTCGCTCCCGGTCAAAATAAACAGCAGGACAGCCGTAAAAAGGGTCTGCTCGATGAGCTCGCTCAAAACGTCACAAACGGCGCAAAAGCAGGTCTGATTGACCCTGTGATCGGACGCGATGATGAGGTGGCGCGCGTAATTGAAATTTTGAACCGCCGGAATAAAAACAACCCGGTGCTTATCGGTGAACCCGGTGTCGGCAAAACGGCTATTGCAGAAGGTTTGGCGCTTAAAATCGCTGAAGGCGATGTGCCGAACAAACTGAAAAACAAAGAACTTTATCTGCTTGATGTCGCTTCCCTCGTCGCCAACACAGGAATCAGAGGCCAGTTTGAAGAAAGAATGAAACAATTAATGAACGAATTAAAAGAGCGGAAAAACGTCATTTTGTTCATTGACGAGATTCACCTTCTCGTAGGCGCCGGCTCTGCCGAGGGATCAATGGATGCCGGAAACATCCTGAAACCGGCGCTGGCCAGAGGCGAACTGCAGGTCATCGGGGCGACAACATTGAAAGAGTACCGCCAGATTGAAAAAGACGCAGCGCTTGAAAGACGCTTCCAGCCTGTCATGGTTCACGAGCCTTCTATCGAACAAGCCATCAGCATTCTTGAAGGCATTAAAGATAAATACGAGAAATACCACGGCGTCACATTCAGCGATGAAGCGATCAAAGCGTGTGTTACACTTTCTTCCCGCTACATTCAGGACCGCCATCTGCCGGATAAAGCGATCGACTTGTTAGATGAAGCCGGTTCTAAGGCAAACCTGGAGCTTGATACCGTAAATGAAGAAGATGCGGCTGAGAGACTTAAAGCAATTGACGCGGAGAAAACAAAAGCGCTTCAGGAAGAAAATTATGAGCTTGCCGCGAAACTGCGCGATGAAGAAGCGGCGTTGGAAAAGCAGCTGGCGCATGAAACACCGGCCGTTTCTTCAGAAATCGGGGCGGAGCATATTCAAGCCATCATTGAACAGAAAACAGGCATTCCGGTCGGAAAACTTCAGGCTGATGAACAAGTCAAAATGAAGGAACTTGAAGAGCGCCTTCATGAGCGCGTCATCGGTCAGGAAAAAGCCGTGAAAAAAGTGGCGAAAGCGGTCAGACGAAGCCGCGCCGGCTTAAAATCAAAAAACAGACCTGTCGGCTCCTTCCTCTTTGTGGGACCGACCGGGGTCGGAAAAACCGAGTTATCAAAAACACTCGCAGATGAACTGTTCGGTACAAAAGATTCCATCATCCGGCTCGATATGAGTGAATACATGGAAAAACACGCCGTTTCTAAAATCATCGGTTCACCGCCGGGATATGTCGGACATGATGAAGCCGGGCAATTAACGGAAAAAGTGCGACGCAATCCGTACAGCATCGTGCTGCTTGATGAGATTGAAAAAGCGCACCCTGACGTCCAGCATATGTTCCTGCAGATTATGGAGGACGGCCGTCTGACAGACAGCCAAGGCAGAACGGTCAGCTTCAAAGATACCGTTTTGATTATGACAAGCAACGCGGGAACCGGCGAAAAACAAGCAAAGGTCGGGTTCCAATCTGAAGAAAGCGTCATGGAAGAACAAACGCTGATTGATTCACTGAGCGCGTTCTTCAAACCGGAGTTTTTAAACCGGTTTGACAACATTATTGAATTCCAATCCCTGAAAAAAGAACATCTCGTGAAAATCGTCAGCCTGCTTCTCGCAGAGCTTGAAGACACATTAAAAGAGCGCGGCATCAGCCTGAACGTCACCGATGATGCGAAAGAAAAAATCGCTGAAATCGGCTATCACCCTGCTTTCGGAGCACGCCCGCTCAGAAGAACCATCCAGGAATTGATCGAAGACGAAATGACAGATCTCTTATTGGATGACAATGAAATAAAAGCCTTCCATGTCGTAATGGAAGAAGACGGCATCAAAGTCCGTGCACAATAAGAAAAAGCGGTTCCCTGTCTGGGGAGCCGCTTTTTTGTATCTTTTTCCATGCCGGAAGGCAGAAACTGTGAAGAATTCGGCAACAATTTCACATTCACCCTAAAGTTCCATCCACTGCCACCGATATTAACCATAGAAAGCTAGTATAAAGGATTTGGTGAAAACTATGGATAAAACATCGATTATCGGTATCATCCTCGCCCTGATTGCTTTAAGCGTGGGCATGGTGCTGAAAGGGGTCAGCTTAAGCGCACTCGCTAACCCGGCAGCTATTCTGATTATTTTGTTCGGTACGATTTCAGCGGTGATCATCGCATTCCCCGGAAAAGAAATCAAAAAAGTGCCTGCCCTTTTTAAAGTGCTGTTTAAAGAAAACAAACAGCTGACCATTGCGCAATTAATTCCCATGTTCTCTCAATGGGCGCAAATCGCCAGACGGGAAGGTCTGCTCGCATTGGAAGCAAGCATCGAAGACGTGGATGACGCGTTTTTGAAAAACGGACTGAGCATGGCGGTTGACGGACAAAGCGCAGAATTTATCAGAGATATTATGACTGAGGAAGTTGAAGCGATGGAGGACAGACACCAGGCCGGCGCGGCTATCTTTACCCAAGCCGGCACATATGCGCCGACACTCGGCGTTTTGGGTGCGGTCATCGGTCTTATCGCCGCTCTTTCCAATATGAACAATACCGAGGCGCTCGGACATGCCATCAGTGCGGCGTTTGTCGCCACCCTTCTCGGGATCTTTACGGGATATGTACTATGGCATCCTTTCGCCAACAAGCTGAAACGGAAATCAAAACAGGAAGTCAAACTGCGTGAAATCATGATTGAAGGCGTTCTGTCGGTGCTTGAAGGACAGGCGCCGAAAGTGATCGAACAAAAACTTCTCATGTATCTCCCTGCGAACGAACGAGCAAAAGTCATTGAACAAGAAGGAGAGGCAAACAATGGCGAGAAAAAAGAAGAAGAAGCATGATGACGAGCATGTGGATGAGTCTTGGCTGATCCCGTACGCGGACCTTCTCACCCTTCTTTTGGCTCTGTTCATTGTATTGTTCGCCATGAGTTCTGTCGACGCGGCGAAATTTCAAATGCTGTCTAAATCATTTAACGCCGTTTTTACAGGAGGCACGGGGGTCCTTGAATATTCAAGCGTCACTCCTCCTGAAAACGAAAAAGACGGCGTTGATCAGTTAAAAAAAGACAAGGAAAAAGATAAAGAACAGAAAAAGAAAGAAAGAGAAGCAGCCGACCGCGAAGAACTTGAAGGCGTGCAAAAGCAAGTCAATCAATTTATAAAAAACAAAAAGCTTGAAACTCAGCTGGAAACAAAGCTGACTAAAGAAGGACTCTTAATTACCATTAAAGACAGTATCTTTTTTGATTCCGGACGGGCGGACATCCGTCAGGAAGATATACCGCTTGCCAAGGAAATCTCGAATCTCCTTGTGCTGAATCCGCCAAGGAACATTATCATCAGCGGGCATACGGACAATGTGCCGATTAAAAACTCACAATTTCAATCAAACTGGCATTTAAGCGTCATGCGGGCTGTCAACTTCATGGCTATTCTTACAGAAAACCCGAAACTTGATGCAAAAGTATTCAGCGCCAAAGGTTTCGGTGAGTATAAGCCGGCTGCGTCGAACAAAACCGCGGAAGGACGCAGCAAAAACAGGCGTGTCGAAGTATTGATACAGCCTAGAAACGCCGCGACTGACCAAAATCAGTAATATAAAAAAGGAAGCCTTTCAAATGGCTTCCTTTTTTATTTCTGATGAAAATGTTTAGCGTTTAATCCCACTCTTTTCAGCATTTCCGTACACATTTCTATCTCTTCATCACTCAGCACACTGATCATTTCTTTAATTTCGGCTGCATGATCAGGGAAAATATCGTCCAAAAGACGGATTCCCTTTTCGGAAATCTGTGCGAAAGTCACCCTCCTGTCAGTCGGCGAGGCTTTTCTGATGAGAAGTTCTTTTTTCTCTAATTTGTCAACAACGTATGTAATACTTCCGCTCGCTAATAAAATTTTGTCGCCGATCTGCTGCAGCGGCTGGTTGCCTTTATGATACAGCAGCTCAAGCACAGCAAATTCTGTCGGATTCAGGCCGTGCTTATGAATATGTTTATTCATATGGTCGTTTATGGACCGGTATGCACGCGACAGTACAATAAATAATTTCAATGAGTTTTCTGTTTTATCCGTCATACATTCAATCATCCTTTTTGCAAAAGAAACCGTTACAGAGAAACATTAATAAACAAAATGAAAAATGTCAACAAAAATCTTTCCAAAATTTCTCTTCTTTTTGACGGACCTTAATAAAATAATTTGTTTTTATAGCATTTTGGTTATTTTTTCTTATTAAAGAAGTATAAACAATGATATAATACCTCTATTCAAGTGTAATGTTGGAGCGATGCAGAGTGAATACATTTAAAGGTGCCCGGGGAAAGATCAAACTTTATCTCATATTGGTGATCATCCCGGCACTTATTATCAGCTTTTTCATATATGAAAAAGAAAAGCAGAAAATAGCCGATAAACACATACAGGAAGCCAGTATGATGCTCAATCTTCACCGCAATAAGCTCAATTATTTAATCGGTGAAACAAAAGCCCGGATGACAACACTTGCGATCGCTGTCGATAAGCCTGTCAATGAAGAAAAGATAAATGAAATTCTCGATCAGGCTTTTGAGGATGAACCCAGATTCAGCGGATTGTATATGCTGAATTCCAAAGGTGACGTCATCGCAAGCACGACCGATCTGAAAACAAAGGTGAATTTGGCCGACAGACCGTATTTTACGAAGGCAAAAAAGACGAAAAAAACGGTCATCACAAACGACTACTCCAGCAGAATTACAGGCCAGCGTATCTTTACGATCTGCGTGCCGGTGTTAGACGCAAACCGGGAGGTCACGGATTATTTAGTGGCCGCCATACAAGTCGATTATTTGAGAAATATGATCAATATGCTGAGCCCCGACGTTTATGTCAAGGCAACCCATGAGGATAAAGTGATATTTGCCAGCGGACGGGCAGATCAGTCAGAAGGCGTGAAACCGGTCAGCGGCTATCTGGATGATATTAATTGGAATATCAATGTTTACCCGAAACCGGTAGAGCTGAACGAGCTGACCAAAAGCGTGCTGCTGCCGATGTCCAGTATTGCCGTGCTGCTGAATATTCTGTTCATCCTCGTTCAATATTATCTGCTTAAGCGCAAGACCGAGCTGGAGCGCGCTCAAAACGAGGCGCAAAAATTGGAGCTGATCGGAACGCTTGCCGCAAGCACCGCTCATGAAATACGCAACCCGCTTACAGGGATCAGCGGCTTCATTCAGCTTTTGCAGAAAAAATATAAAACGGAGGAAGATCAGCTGTATTTCTCAATTATTGAGCAGGAGGTTAAACGGATCAATCAGATTGTCAGTGAGTTTTTAGTGCTCGGCAAACCGACCGCGGAACGATTGGAAGTGAACTCGCTTCAGGATATCCTTGATGAGATTATGCCGATTATTTATTCGGAAGGGAATCTTTATAATGTGGAAGTGAATGTGGAGATTCTCGTCAATCGGCCGCTCAAGGTCAACTGCACGAAAGACCATATTAAACAGGTGATCTTAAATGTCGCGAAAAACGCGCTCGAATCAATGCAGGAAGGCGGCAGGCTGTCCATCTATTTAGAGGCCCTCGACCATAAAGCAGTCATTAAGGTGGCCGACAACGGAATGGGTATTTCTGAGGATATGCTTGAGCACATTTTCCTTCCGTTTGTCACATCAAAGGAAAAAGGCACCGGCCTCGGTCTTGTCGTATGTAAACGGATCGTGCTGATGTACGGCGGTTCGATTGACATTCAAAGTGAAGTCGATAAAGGCACAGAGGTCACCATTACCCTCCCTGCCGCTTCACGATGAAAAAACACCCTGAAACAGGGTGTTTTTTATATAAGAAGAATATGTGTAAGAGGATATACCGGGGAACGGCAACATAGCCGGCAGATAGATACGAGGCGCTTCGTGAGCTGTGCCAGCGGAAAAACCCGCTGACTGCACGCGGTCATCTTTCGGATGCGGCGGTTAATCATGAAGCGCATTCAGTCTTCGTTATCTGTTTATCATCAATCATTTGTTTGCTTCATATGCAGGCATGACGTCACCGCGGGAGAACAAGCCTATTTTCTTCACAAGGCCCTGTATTCCTTGGTGATGTGTGCGTTCACGGTTTATCAGCTGCTGATACGCGTTCATCAGACTGTCCAGTTCCTGGCTGTGTCTGATCGTGTCATATCCTGTAAACCCCTGCCTGTTAGCCGCATCTATCATCATTTTCCTCTTTTCATCAATAGATACTAGCAATTTTTCTTGTTCAGAATAACTGCCCATTCACTTCACCCCTCACCGCTAAAAGAATAGGAAACAAGTTTGATTGGGTTATTGAGCATTATTACAGATTATACTTTATTTGTAAACATTTTTTTACTAAATAACTTAATTTTTCATTTCATATTGGAATCTTTAGTATGATTACGAGAATAATACCCATTCAGGTAATGATATAAACAAAATGCGCCCATTTAATGCATAAAAAAACAGAGATTTTATATTACAATAAAAAACCTCTCACGCGGCTGACCGCATGAGAGGTTCGGACATCTATCCGTTTTGCACACTTTCATTTTCATAAATCGGCACCCATCCTTCAGTCGTCACGAAGATTCGGATTGCGACGACCCGGCGGTCCTCCTGAAGCGTAAAGTAGTGGCGGATGTTCTCCGGAACCGAAATCAAATCCCCCGGATTTAAACGGACATCAAAAAAAGTGCCGTCTTTGCCCTGAATGACGAAGATGCCGTGCCCGCTGACGATAAAGCGGACTTCATCATCCGTGTGGTGATGTTCTCTTTGAAAATTTTTCAACAGCTCATCAAGATTGGGTGTTGTATCTGATAAAGAAATGACATCCTGAGACTGATAGCCGCGCCGGGCTGAAATATCCTGAATCTCTTTGTCAAACACCGTGAGAATCCGGTTTTTTTCATCTTCGGTTAGATCGTATTTCTCCGAAAGCTCAGGCGGAAGTTTTTCAATGTTCCACTGCTCATAGATCACCTCTTGTTCGTCTAAAAAGCGCGCTACTTCTTCCTGATGTTCAATGATCGTATTCTTTTCGTCATGAATTCTGATTGTCGCCATTTTGCGTTCCTCCTTTTATTTTACAAGCTGCGGCCGAAGTGACAGAAGCTTGATATGACAGCTGAATAAAAATTCATAGGCTTCCAGCACCCTTTTCGCCTCAAACGCGGTCCGCCCCCATGCCGTAATGCCGTGATTGCGGATTAATACCGCGCCTGATCCGGCGTCTGCATGGCGCGCGAAGCTTTCGGCTAATGCCGGGATGTGCGCCGGATTGTCAATGATCGGAACGGTCACCGACGCGTTTTCCTCCCACAATCCGAGCGCCTTAATCATTTCCTGCCCCTGAAAGGTGATTTGTTTTTCATCCCCGTAGAGCTCTGAGATGACATTATTATTAACGGTATGGACATGCAGACAGCAGCCCGCGTCTGTCTTTTGGTATAAGTACGTATGGAGAAGCGTCTCTGCCGAGGGTTTTAAGGAATGGCCGGTCTCAGCGGGCTCCCCGTTCTCATCGACTAAGAGAAAATCTTCGTCTGTTTCTTTTCGTTTGTCTTTTCCGCTTGCCGTAACGAGAAACGTCAGCGGTGCGTCGGATACTTTGATGGAAAGATTCCCGCTTGTTGCCGGGAACCAGTCTCTTTCAGCCAGCTCGCGCTTTACTTCGGCAAGTTCGCGCCAGCGTTCTTCTTTTGCAGCCATGACTGCACCTCCCCGATATTTTCGATGCCTGCTTTCACTTCATGAAAATCTTGAAAAGGCTGATGCCGAAGACCGAGCTCTTTGCATTCAGTCAAAAGATAATCTCTCGCAAAACACATATCGGATAACTTTGCAGCCTCGACATCCGTCACCGAATCACCGATCATAATGAGAAATTTCTGCCGGTCGGATAGCTTCCGGATGACTGACGGTTTGCAGCAGCCGCACTGATTCGTGCAGGCTTCGTCACAGGCTTGCGGCCAATTGATATGAATATATTCATTGTCAAAGGATGCATGATTGCAGAAGATCCGCTCTTTTTCTACGATGCCTTCTAAAAGCGGATGCACAAAAAAGTCCATCCCCCCGCTTACGATATAAAACGGGAGATCGTTTGACCGGACAAACGAAACAAAATCCAAAAAGCCGTCCCGTATTTTCGCATCCTCCAGAATAAAGTCCGTCAGCTCATCTTTTAAGCTGCTCGGCAGCAGCCCGAACATCCGGCCGACTCCTTCCTGAATTGATATGCTTTTAGACAGAACACCGTCTTTTAATTCAAGCCACTCAGGGGGCGCGAATTCTTTCATCATGCTGACAATGTTGTCGTTCATGGTGACTGTTCCGTCGAAATCACAAATAATCAGCGGTGTGCGGGTCATACGGATTCCGCCTTTCCCCATTTGTCTAATGCGAGCTGAAGATCTTTGCACGACGCGGCTTTTTCTTTAATCGGCTGTGCTTCAAGCACCGCATCAATAATGGCGCGGAACGCTCTTCCGCCGCCCTCGGCTCCTTTCGGATGGCCGTGAATGCCTCCGCCTGCATTGATGATGTGATCAATACCGAAATCACGCATTAACAATGGCACCATGCCTGGATGAATGCCTGCTGACGGGACGGCAAACGTCGGATGAAAGACGTCTTCCTTTACACATTCATGATGGATCGCAAGTGCGGACTCCTTCGGAAGAGCGACGGATCCGTATGGTGACGGAAATAAGCTGAAATCGGCGCCGCAATAGCGGTTCAGCTTGCCGAGCAAAAGTGCGTGCGATAAACCGTAAACGGGAGATGATGTAAACGCGCCGCTGACCGCCGGATGCGCCATAATCGGAAGCGGGATTTCCCCATCTTCAGCAAGACTTTGCATGACGTCTAAGCCGTAGGCGAATACATTCAGTAAGAGGGCGTCTGCCCCGAGTTCTGCCGCGCGTCTCGCTTTATCCCGCAATTCAGAAGTCCTCCCCGTCAGGTTTACGGCGTACAGCGTCTTATGCCCCGTCTCCTCCCGCGTTTCCTTCAGGACTTGTTTTCCTTCGATAATGCGGGTTTCAAACGGAGCCAGTTCATTTTCAAAGAAAATTTCGTCATCTTTAATAAGATCCACGCCGCCGAGCGCCTGCTGTCTGAGCTGTTCTTTAATGTCGGCGAGATCCCGTCCGATCACGCCTTTAAAGATGCTCATCAGAAGCGGTCTTTCAAATTCGCCCAGCAGTTTGCGGATGCCGTATATACCGAATTTCGGCCCGGGAAGGGAGCGTTTAAACCCTTCGGAAAATTCAAGATCAGTCAATTTTATTTTTCCGTCCAGTGACAGCTTTCCGAATACCGTCGTCAGGACGGCCGGAATATCTCTTGAAAAGTTCGCCTCAGGATAGGCGATGGTGATGACGGATTGTGTTTCGTTTTCTTTGGCCCCTTCTTTTTCCTCAACTTTCACGACCCGGCCTTTATGCTTTCTGAGCTGTTCCTGTTTCACCAGGGGCAGATCCGTCCAGGAGCCTACCGTCAGCCCCGCCGCAATCTGTTCCGCCCGCTTTTCACTGTCCGTTGTGTCTGTCAGAAGATATGTTGCCAATACTTCGCTCATGCGTGAACGCCTCTCTTTCTTTCGCAAAACATAAAAAAGCCTCTTCCTTAAGAGCAGAAAGAGGCTTCGTGTTATGTCCGAATCTTATCTCTCAGCTCCTGCTGCAAGAATTAGCACCGTGCTTTATCAGTCGGTTGCCGGGCTTCATCGGGCTCGTCCCTCTGCCTGCTCTTGATAAGAATAATGATTTTATAAAGTATTTTGAATTATCGCATTGTTATCCTGATATGTCAATGCTTTTTCGGGTGAAAAGATTCAGCTTCCCGATCCGTTCCGCAGCTTCTTTAAGTCTTTCTTCACTTGTCAGAAGACCGACTCTTATATAGCCTTCTCCGAATTTTCCGAACCCGTTTCCGGCTGCGACCGCGACATCCGCTTTTTCCAAAAGCAGATCTGAAAACGACTGCGACGTATATCCGTCCGGCACCGGAAGCCATGCAAAAAAGGAACCCGCCGGAGCCGTCACATCCCAGCCGATATCACGGCAGGCTGCAATCCAGGCATTGCGTCTCGACTCATATCTGTCATTTTGCGCTGCGACGCATGTCTGATCCGCCAAAAGAGCGGCGGCTGCAGCCTGCTGCGCCGCGGGAAACAAGCTGACAAACATATGATCTTGATAAAGATTGATCGCTTCGATGACAGACGCGTTTCCTACCGCAAATCCGACCCGCCAGCCCGCCATGTTATACGTTTTGGACAAAGTATAGATTTCAATCCCCGTTTCTTTTGCGCCTTCTGTCTGCAAAAAGCTCAGCGGTTTATGCCCGTCAAAACCGACAGCCCCGTATGCGAAATCATGAACGACACAAATGCCGTTTTGTTCCGCAAAGCTGACCGTCTCCTCGAAAAACGCCTCTGTTGCCACAGCACCGGTCGGATTATTCGGATAATTGAGATACAGCAGCTTTGCCTCGTTCTGCACCGTTTCAGGAATTGCGCTGTAATCGGGGAGAAACCCTCTATCTTCCGTCAGCGGCATCATTTCCATTTTCGCTTTCGCAAGGGCGACCCCCGACCAGTAGTCAGGATATCCGGGATCAGGCACAAGAATGGTATCTCCCGGGTTCAAAAGACATTGCGGAAGTTCAACAAGCCCCGCCTTGCCTCCGAACAGCACGGCTACTTCCGTTTCCGGATCAAGCGTCACCCCGTACTCCCTTTCATAAAATTCAGCCGCAGCTTTTTTGAAGCTGTAAGCGCCCCGGAATGATGAGTATTTATGATTTTCCGGCCTTTCGACGGCACGCTTCATTTCTTCAACGATATGCTGAGGTGTCGGCTGATCAGGGTTCCCCTGTCCTAAATTGATGATGTCTTTGCCTTCTTTCAGCTTTTGATTGACCTTTTGCACCAAAGATGCAAAAAATTGTTCCGGCAGCTGTTTGAGTACATCTGAGACTTCAAAGTTCATATTTTCACCTTCTAAAAATGTCTTGAAATGATAGTCCATCATCATATATGGTTAAATAAAAAAAGTAAAGAGAAACTTGAGGTGTATAAAAAATGAAATGGACCGTTTCCTGTTTGCAATTTGATATTTCATACGGAAATCCTTCAGAAAACTTCAAAAAAGCAGAATCTTTGATTGAGCAAGAAAGCCGCCATGCTGATGTCATCGTGCTTCCTGAGCTGTGGACGACCGGCTATGATCTCACACGGCTTGACCAGCTGGCGGATGAAAACGGCGAAGTTTCGGCACAATGGCTTAAAAAAACGGCCAAAGCATACAACGTACACCTCGTTGCCGGATCTTTTGCCGTCAAAGAAGGCGAAAATGTCTATAACACTATGTACATCGCCGATAACAGCGGGCAGATCGTGAAGCGCTATCAGAAAGCCCATCTGTTTCAACTGATGGATGAACATCTGTATCTGACAGCAGGAAACAGTGATGGTTCCTTTGAGCTTGACGGTGTCAAGTGCGCCGGGCTGATCTGCTATGATATCCGTTTCCCCGAATGGATCAGAAAGCATACGTCCCAAGGAGCGAATGTCCTGTTTATCTCTGCGGAATGGCCTCTGCCCCGCCTCGATCATTGGCGGAGTCTGCTTGTCGCCAGAGCCATTGAAAACCAATGTTTTGTCGCAGCCTCTAACTGCACGGGGTCAAATCCCGATAATGAATTTGCCGGCCACAGTCTGATTATTGACCCGTGGGGCAGGATTTTAGCGGAAGGAGATCGGACGGAAGGCGCAGTCCGGGCGGAAATCGATGTTTCAGAAAGCGCGTCCGTACGCGAGACCATCCCGGTTTTCAAAGATTTGCGGCGTGATTTATATTAATTTTCAAAAAAATGTTGACAAGAATATCCGGCACCTGCTAATATTTTCATCAACTGATTAATCCGAATTGTGATACAAATCAATATATTTTTCTCTTATCGAGAGTTGGGCGAGGGATTGGCCTTTTGACCCCAACAGCAACCGACCGTAATTCCATTGTGAAATGGGGCGCGTACATTTTGCGCCGAGACGATTGTCTCATAGGGCACGGTGCTAATTCCATCAGATGTTATCTGAGAGATAAGAGGCGGACTGCACTGTTTCGGCCTCCTTCTCTTTCAGAGAAGGAGGCTTTTTTTCGGGCGTATTCTCCGTCACGATCTCTTACTGCCACTACATAATTGGAGGGTAAATCCATGTCTGCAACTAAAACAAGTCTTTATGAACAATTAACGGAAAGCTCCGCCGCAGCGTTAGCTGTGAAGCTCGGCTTATTTCAAAGCAAAAGCACTCTCACATGCCGTGAAATCGGCGACGGCAATTTAAATTACGTCTTTCACGTTTTCGATAAAGAAAACAAAAAGGGACTGATTATCAAACAGGCGATTCCTTACGCGAAAATCGTCGGGGAAAGCTGGCCGCTTACGATTGACCGGGCGAGAATCGAAAGCAGCGCCCTCATCCGCCAGGGCGAACACGTGCCCCATCTCGTTCCGGCCGTTTACTATTCCGATACTGAAATGGCGGTTACGGTAATGGAAGACCTTTCGCATTTGCGGATTTCAAGAAAAGGGCTGCTGGAAGGGCAGCATTATCCGAACTTATCGGTTCATATCGGTGAATTTCTGGGAAAAACGCTCTTTTACTCATCCGATTATGCGCTTGATGCAAAAGTAAAACAGCAGCTCGCAAAGCAGTTTACAAATCCCGAACTTTGCAATATTACAGAAAGGCTTGTGTTTACAGAACCGTTTCTCGACCATGAAACAAACGATTTTGAAGAGGAGCTGCGCCCATACGCAGAAAAAATTTGGAACAATTCCCGCCTGAAAGAAGGCGCTGATGAATTGAAAGCCGTCTTTCTGAATTCCGCGGAAACATTGGTTCACGGCGATCTGCATACGGGAAGCATCTTCGCCGATGAACATGAAACAAAGGTCATTGATCCCGAGTTTGCTTTCTTCGGACCGATCGGCTTTGACATCGGCCAATTTATTGCAAATCTGCTGTTAAACGCACTCAGCCGGGACGGTGACGACAGACAGCCATTATATGACCACACCTCCGCCGTATGGGACACATTTGTAAAAACATTCAGTGAAGCATGGGAGAAAGACTGCCTGCCTTCCTGCAGACACCTGCTGGAAGATACACTGAAAAACGCGTTTGAGGAAGCGGTCGGTTTTGCGGGATGCGAACTGATCCGGCGCACGATCGGGCTCGCCCATGTGGCTGACTTGGATGAAATCACTCCGTTTGATAAACGAATTGAACGGAAGAAGCTGGCGCTTGAAATCGGCGCCTATTATATCGAAAACAGAAAAGAACTGAAGCATATTACTGAGGTTCTGGATCAATTTAAGCTCCGTGTAAAGGAATGATGCAGCATGACAAATGAATTTGCCATCCCCCGTTCCGTGGAATGGAAAGAAACACACATCCGCATTTTAAATCAGCAAAAGCTCCCTGAGGTCACTGAGTATGCGGATCTTGCAACAAAGGAAGATGTATTCGACGCGATTGTCACACTGAAAGTAAGGGGCGCTCCGGCCATCGGTATAACTGCGGCGTTCGGACTCGCGCTTGCCGCCAAATCGTTTGAAACACGCGATCTTTCTGATTTCCGCCGTCAGCTCGCCGATGTCAAAGCATATTTAAACAGCTCAAGACCGACTGCCGTCAATCTCGCTTGGGCGCTTGACAGACTGACGGATTCCATCAGGAATGCAATCTCAATCAATGAAGCGAAGACAACGCTCGTTCATGAAGCCATTCAAATTCAGGTTGAAGATGAAGAAACATGCCGGATGATCGGCCAAAATGCGCTGCACCTTTTTAAAAAAGGCGACCAGATCATGACCATCTGCAATGCGGGTTCAATTGCCACAAGCCGGTACGGTACGGCGCTTGCTCCCTTTTACTTAGCGAAACAAAAAGACCTCGGCCTTCATATTTACGCATGTGAAACAAGGCCCGTTCTCCAAGGATCGCGGCTGACGGCGTGGGAGCTGATGCAGGGCGGGATTGATGTCACGCTCATTACTGACAGCATGGCCGCCCATACAATGAAGGAAAAACATATTTCAGCGGTCATTGTCGGCGCTGACAGAATTGCTAAAAACGGAGATACAGCCAACAAAATCGGAACGTACGGCCTCGCGATCTTGGCAAACGCCTTTCAGATTCCGTTTTTTGTGGCCGCACCGCTTTCGACCTTTGACTTGCAGATTGAAAACGGCGATCAGATTCCGATTGAAGAAAGAGATCCGGATGAGGTCAGACAAATCTCCGGCATACGCACCGCTCCCGAAGATGTGCCGGTCTTCAATCCGGCCTTTGACATCACACCGGGCAGCCTGATTTCAGGCATTATCACCGAGAAAGGAATTGTGACGGGTTCTTACACGGAAGAAATTGAACAATTATTCGCAGACTGCCAGCTGAGCTGAAAAACCGCTGATGATGTTGCCTCAGGCAATGTCAGCGGTTTTTTTGTCTGCATAATGTCAGCACTTCATCTTTTTGGGCGGCTGAAATCAGATGCATTTTAAAAAACAGCTCTGCATAACCGGCTATCTTTTGCGGACGGCTCATTTTCATCAGGCTTCGTCCTCCTTTTTCATCAGACCAACTTTTTTCACTTAATAAAATGATATGTCGGACGTGAAAAAACGGAACGTGCCATATGCTTTATTTTTCTTTATAGGATATTTGTTCGATGTTCAGCAGCGCCGCTTTTACATCCGTCTTCGTGCCCGCGTATCCCGTTAAGGCGCTGTTTTTGCCGATTACCCGATGGCACGGGACAAAAATCGGCAGCCGGTTGCGTTTATTGGCCTGTCCGATGGCGCGCACCGCTTTCGGCTTGCCGATCGCTTCAGCTACATCGCCATAGCTTCGTGATTCACCGTAAGGAATCATCGCCAGCGCGTTCCATACCTTTTCCTGAAAGAGTGTGCCTTGTTGTTTCAGAGGCAGAGAGAAATGCTTTCTCTCTCCGGAAAAATATGATGTCAGCTGCTGTTTCGCCTCCGACAGCAAATCGGTTTCGCAAAATTTCACGCCGGGCGTATCTTTCCGCCATTCCTCAAAATCTTCCCCGGTGAGAAACAGGCCGGTAATAAAGCCCTCTTCCTCCGTCAGACTGACCGTTCCAAACGGTGCTTTCACACTTGTAAAGCAGATCATTCGCCGCTCCTTCTTTCTTCTGTATTCTGCCGGATCGGAAGCGTCAAATGAAAAACCGTTCCCTTCCCTTCTTCACTTTCCACATGAATGCGGCCCTGATGCTCTTCGATGATTTTATAACTGACCATGAGACCGAGACCCGTCCCCCTGTCTTTTGTCGTGTAGAATGGCTCGCCCAGACGTTTTAATTTGTCTTCAGAAATGCCTGTTCCTTCATCTTGAAGGGATATCAGAATGTGGTCTTTATCAGAAGGCTGGATCGTCACGTAGATATTGCCGCCGCCCGGCATGACTTCAATGGCGTTTTTTAAAATATTGATAAACACCTGTTTTAATTGATTCGGCTCACAATAAATCGGCGGGATGTTCCCGGTCTGGTTCAAATGGATCTGCACATTGACAAGATTGGCCTGGGCATTCAAGAGATCAGCCGTGTCTTTCATAATCTGCGTCACGTCTTTTTCTTCATATAATATTGCCTGAGGTTTCGCTAAAATTAAAAATTCGGTAATGATAGACTCGATGCGTTTTAATTCTGAGGTAATGACGTTAAAGTACAGGGAATATTCGCCTTCAATGCTTCCTTGCAGAAGCTGAATGAACCCTTTCAGCGCCGTCATCGGATTTCTGATTTCGTGGGCGATGCCGGCCGCCAGCTCCCCTACGACGTGAAGAGTGTCGGATTTCCGCAGCCTCTCCTCAAGCTCTTTGGCCTCGGTGACATCTTTAAAGATGGCCAGGTTCATATTTTGAATGATATTCCTTTTGAAGGAAAATTCCAATTTGCGGCTGTCACTGCTGCTTAACAAGAAGGGGATTTCATTATCCATTCCTTCCAGATCGATCTTTTTGGCGGGTACACCCGCGTTTTCAATTTCAAATAAAGAAAGAATATCCGGAACGGTATGCGCTCTCAGCTCATGATCGGGCATGCCGAGTATACGGCTTGCGAGAGGATTCGCGTCAATTATGCGGAATTGGTTGTCAAACAAGACTTTTCCATCCATTGAGCCGTTGAATACTTTTCTGAACTTCAGCTCGCTTTCCCGCAATTCTTTTTCCATCCGCTTACGATCGCTGACATTTCTTAAAATGGTTAAATGCTGACCTTCGAGTATGGTTCGTTTTGATGTGAACTCAAGCTCTTTGTATTGGCCGTTTGCCATTTGAAACAGCATCTCTTCCCGGATTTCCCCGTATTTTTCATATTTCTTCTTAATCTGCTTGTATTTTTTCTGCGGATCAACGATAAACGTACATAAATTCGTCTCCACCAGCTTATCCATCGGCAGCTCGAAAATGCGGCACGCCGACTCGTTTGCTTTGGCGATTTTTCCGTCATCAGACCAAATGACAATCGCGTCCATGGCGTTTTCAAAGATTTCGCGGAAGCGCTCTTCGCTTTTAAAAAGTTTCAATTCCATCGACCGTTTCTCCGTTATGTCTCTCATAATAGACATGTAAAACCCGCTGATTAAGTTGGACGTAATCGTAAACTCAAACAGCTTCTCCTCGCCCGACCGAAGCTTGACCGGCAGTTCTCCTTTGGCGTTTCCTTTTCTCCGGAGGGTGTCCCAGATTTCTTTCAGGTGCTTTTTGTTTTCTCCATCGGTAAAATGGCGGAGCGACAGATGGGACAGTTCATTCTGGCCGATCTCAAAGCTTTTGCAAAAAGAGAGGTTCGCATCAATAAAACCGCCGTCCTTATCAAACAGCACGATGCCGTCGACAGCTCTGTCAAACAAATCTTTGAACAGCTGCTCGTTCATGGAGAATTCACGCTCTAAGATTTTTTTAGAGGAGATATCCCTCATTACCACAAAAAAATAATCCTCCCCAATTCCGTCTCTGGCGAGGAATTCAATGTATTTCGTCGCGCCGCTGTCAAGCTTAATCGGCACCTCTTTCCACAGATAGCCCTTTTTCAAAAATTTTTTCACGGCCTTATTCAGTTCTTCCTGAGGCACGGAATATAAAAAGTCCAGAACGGAGCGGTTCATGAGGCTCTCTGCCTCAATCTGCATCATCCGGGCCGCGGCCTCGTTCGCCTGGACGATTTTCATTTCCTTATGGCATATAAAAATGGCATCAAGCGTGTTATTCATAATCACATGATACCGGTTCAAATCACTCTTCAGGCGGTCATTTTCCTCCTTCAGCCGCTTCAGCTGCTCTTTCAGCGACTCCTTTGTCTGCAAATCCAGAGTTTCAGCCATTCAGTACACTCCTTCTTCAAAAACCTATCCTTCAATATTTCTACAAAATACCTCATCTTCCTTCATTCGCCCTATACATTTCAGAAAATTTCAATGATATGACAAGTTAGAGTCTTTTTCTACGATCCTTACCTCCCCGTTACATCATCCTAACAATCCCTTTTTTCCTCCTTCAATTTTTTGTTTTTTATTTTAAAATGAACATCATCAGGAAATAATCATGCAGTGGATGATTTTTGAAGAGAAGGTGATGCTATGACAAAATCGCGAGACAGTTATTTTGACAACGCCAAGTTTATCTTGATTTTTCTGGTGGTGTTCGGCCATATCCTCCGGTCATTTATTAACGGAAATGAGTTTATGCTCCATCTCTACAAATTCATTTATACTTTTCATATGCCGGCCTTTATCCTGGTTTCCGGCTATTTCGCAAAAAACTTTAAGCGGAAAGGTTATGTAAAAAAGCTGGCTGTGAAGCTGATTATTCCGTACCTGATTTTTCAGGGCATCTACTCGGTTTTTTACTATTTGATTCAGGATGAAAGCATGACGAGCGTCAATCCGATTGATCCGCAGTGGTCTCTCTGGTTTTTAGTCAGCTTATTCTTTTGGAATCTGCTGCTGTATCCCTTTACGAAGCTGCCGAAAATGTGGGCGCTTGGGGCAAGCTGCGGGCTTGCCGTCATGATCGGGTATCTCGATTTCGTCAGCAGCACGCTGAGTCTTTCACGGACGTTTGTTTTTCTTCCGATGTTCCTCGTCGGGTTTTATTTAAAAAAACAGCACTTTGATTTACTTCGGGCTAAAAGGGGCAGGCAGATTGCCGCGGGCGTACTGGGCATTGTTTTCCTCTTATGCTGGTGCATTGATTTTGATTACTCGTGGCTGTTCGGATCGGAGCCTTATTCTACATTCGGCACAGTGACGCTTTTGAGCGGTCTGTCGCGGATCGGCTGGTATGTATTGGCCTTTGCCGCCACCTTCAGCTTTTTGGCGCTCGTTCCGCAAAAGCGTTATTTCTTTACGAAGTGGGGGACGAGAACGTTTTACGTCTATCTGCTGCATGGATTCATTATAAAAACGCTGCGGCAGATCGGGCTTGAAGATCATCTGTCTGATTACCAGAATTTGGTCATTCTCTTGATTTTAACGGCCGCCCTCACATCCATTCTCTCCAGCAATGCGGTGAAAACGGCCGCACAGCCGTTTATTGAATTGCGGATTACCGGCTGGCTTCAAGCGATTAAAGGAACAAGGAACGGGGCTTATTCGAAATAATGTGAAATACCTCTTAAGCGTTATCGCCTAAGAGGTATTTTTTATTTTTTGCCGTCTTCTTTTTTCTTTGGCTTCGTCTGTTCAAGCGTTTCAATCCATTTTCCGGCGTTATAATCTCCGAGCTCACTTGAAAATTCTTCTTCAAGCAATTTAGGGTCCATCGGCTTTTTATGATTTTGCATGTCTTTGCTGTGCCGGTTTGTTTTCGTCATATTATTCGCCCCCTTGTCTGCCGTGCTTTGATTTGCGGTTTGCCCCTCTCAGTCCGGGATCGCCGTCATATTGTGTTTTGTATGCATCTTTATCCATGCTCTCAGTCGGTGTATTGTTGTTGGTCAAAGCTTCATTCTTCGCTGCTTTTCGTTTCATTTGATTTCCTCCTTCTGTCTGCAGATCTGTTTTGAATTCATCAAACATTTTTTTCAGGTCGCGCACTGTCACATTTTTGGCATCATCAATGAGCTCATAGCCGATCTGTCCGTTCGGCTCAAGCAGCACATATTTAAAATCCTCTATGTCCCCGAGGCCTTCCTGCCTGATCCGCATGGAGAGCTGCGCCTCGGTGAAACGCATCTTTTTTAAATTTTCCGGGATGACTTTTCCGTCTCTGACAACGGCGATAGTTTTCCCCGAAAACAAAAACTCAAAAAAGTTTGATTTGATTTCTAAATATTCCATCAGAATCAGTACTGCGATAAAAATCGACGCCGCGAAAATGGTTTCCCATAAATTATGTTCAATAAACGGCTGAATAATAATCGAGCCGATGGAAATCATGATGACCGTCTGAGTCACCGACAGCTGGCTGATCGATTTCCGTCCGGCAATTCGCAATAAAAAGGTACCGACAGCTATCATAATCAAAGATTTCCAAAAAACGGCAAGCAATGACGTCACCTCTTTACGAATTAGAATCTCCAATGAAACGGTTTCCACCCATCCATTTTCTGGTAATAAAAAAACACCGCTTTTCAAAAAGCGGTGTCAGCCGATAATGATTCTTTCCTTCGGATAGTGATAATTTGCTTCGATTTCTTTTCTGCCGATTAAATAAAGGAACGTCAAAATACCGATTCGGCCGATAAACATGACCACCATGATCACGCATTTTCCGATGTCGCTTAAATGCGGAGTGATTCCCAGCGAAAGCCCGGTCGTTCCGAAAGCGGAACAAACTTCAAACAGCAGCCCCAGCAGCGTCTGATTTTTCTCCGTCACTGCCAGAATCAGCGTTGACCCAAATACGAGCAGAATCGCCATCATCGTAACGACCAGCGACTTTATGACATCAGCCTGATGAAGCTCACGCTTAAAGACCTTGACCGCTTTATTTCCGCGGGCAAAATGAAACAGGGCAAGAAGATTGAGCGCGAATGTCGTCGTACGGATTCCGCCGCCGACCGAGCTCGGCGATGCGCCGATGAACATAAGGGCGCAAATGAAAAATAATGTCGGCGCGGACAGCTGGCTGATATCAATCGTCGCAAGCCCGCCGCTTCTCGTAGCGGTTGATTGAAAGAGACATAAAAATAAAACATCATGCCAGCTTTTTCCCTTCATGACATGGCTGGCTTCAAGCGCGTATATTCCGACAGCCCCGAACAAAACGAGCAGTCCGAACGTTACGGTCGTAATTTTCGTGAACAGCGTAAATGAGTATCTGCGCTGTTTTGAAAACAAAAAGTCCTTCACTTCTACGAGCACCGGAAACCCGATCGCACCGAAAACAATCAGAAGCATCGTAATAAACTGCACGAAATAGTCATGCCTGAACGGAACGAGTGAATTTCCCGTAATATCAAAACCGCCGTTTGTCGTGGCGCTGACGCTCGCAAAGAAGCCGTGCAAGTACGCCTGTTCAAACGAATTATAGTACGTTAAAAAATATGTTCCTAAAATGATGCCGCCTAAAAACTCGATTAATAAAATCAAAAACAGCACTTGCTTCATCAAGTTGACGATACCGGAAAACTGCGATTGATTCTGGTCCACCATAATGAGCTTCCGTTCCCGCAAACCGATCCGTTTGCCCATAATGAGCCAGACGAATGTTCCGAGCGTCATAATGCCGATGCCGCCGAATTGCAGCACGAAAGCCAAAATGACAATTCCAGCAGTACTGAACGTGTCAGCCGTGCTGACGACCGTTAAACCGGTGACACTGACTGAGCTGACCGCCGTAAACAGCGCGTCTATAAACGACCAGCTGGCCCCTTGTTTGTGGGCGGCCGGCAGACTTAACAAAATAAATGCCACCGTCACAGCAAGAAAATAATATAACGCGATCAGCTGTGCAGGCGACAAAACCTGTATGAATTTCTTCAGCTTTAATTTCATAAGATAGTTCCTTCTGCCTCTCAAATGTAGTACGTAATTATTCTAATGATATTGGGAGATTTTTTAAAGGGCTTTTTAGAAAGATTTTTCATTACCTTATGTAATTTGCCGATCTTTAAACAAAAAACCTCTGAAATGATTGTCAGAGGTTTTGTTGATTATTTGGCTTCCAGCCTGCGGATGCGCTCATCCAGATCAGGGTGTGTGGAGAACAGTGACGAATGCTTTTTGCCGTTAATTTTTAACGTCTGCACCGCCGTCTGGTCCTCTTCATTCACATGTCCCGTATAAGACTTCAGCGTACGCAGGGCGTGAATCATTTTATCCTTTCCGGCAAGGTCGGCACCGCCGCGGTCAGCGTGGAACTCTCTGTGACGCGAGTATGCGAAGACGACAAGACTGCCGAGAATGGAAAAAATAATCTGAAACACGATCATCGCGATAAAATGCACGACCGGCGCGAGATCTTCTTTGACAAAGCGGCTCGCAATCCATGCCGCGATACGGGAGAGGAATACGACGAACGTATTGACGATTCCCTGAAGCAGCGTCATCGTGACCATGTCACCGTTTGTAATGTGTGCGACTTCATGGGCAAGAACCCCTTCCACCGCAGCATCATCCATCTGCTGCAATAAACCTGAGGAAACCGCAACAAGCGAGCGGCGCTTAGAAGGCCCGGTCGCAAAGGCATTGACCTCAGATGAATGATAAATGCCGACTTCAGGCATTTTCGTCATCCCCGCTGCACGGGACAATCTGTGCACACGGTCAACCAATTGCTGCTCTTCATAGCTGAGTGACTGCTTCTTCGGATTTAACACCCGGACGCCCATCATCGTTTTTGCCATCCATCTGGACATACCGAGAGAAATAAAAGAACCGACAAAACCGACGACAAGACTGAATACGAGCAATGCCATCAGATCGACGCGGCCATTTTGTATATACGAGCCGACACCGGTAACGCTTGTAATAATCGTAAGCACAATTCCGATTGTCGTAATGACCAAAAGGTTCGTTAAAATAAACAGAAATATTCTTTTCGCCATAATTACCTCCGTCTTTTTTAAGATCAAAAGAACTTATTTAATTAAATTATAAATGATCTGTTTGAAAATGCAACAATTTCGACGTATGATGTTAATGTAATTCTCAGTGATATAAGAAAGTGAACACGTAATCAATCAGAGGTGAATCATGAACACGTTTAAACTGACCCGAACCGATATGGTGCGGCTTCTTTACGCGTTAAAAGGCCAAGGAGACGCAACCCCTCTCCAAATCTTACTGCAATCAGCGGACATGACATTGGATGAAGCGGAAAGCCGGCTGCACATCCCTGAATTTCTGACGAGATTCGAACGAAAAAAAGAGAAAAAGGAATACGGGCTTTCAACAAACGAGATTGTCGAGCTGGGAAACCTGTGCGAGCTGACGTCTTTAAAATCAACCGCCGTCCAAAACTGGGTGAAGCGCGATATTAAAGATTTAATCGGACACCCTTTACTCGGAAAAAAATATACAATTGAACAAGCTGTCATCCTTCTCATTGTACGTGATTTAAAATCAATTTATGACTTCGAACATATACGCGCCATATTAAAAATCGCTTTTAACACGATCACCGACAGATCAGATGACGTCATCAGCCCGATCAGCTATTACGAGAGCTGCGCCCAGGTGATTGATTATCTTCATCATAAGACAAACCCGCCGATGAAGGAAACGAGCCTGCAGGAGCTTGTTGAACAGCAGACGGACAAGCTCAGAGGCTGCTTTCAAGAACTCGAAAGCGGGCAATGGAACAATATCAGGGCCATACTCGCGGTTACCGTGCTCTC
This sequence comes from Bacillus sp. 01N42_2, assembly GCF_056399565.1. Taxonomy (NCBI): domain Bacteria; kingdom Bacillati; phylum Bacillota; class Bacilli; order Caryophanales; family Bacillaceae; genus Bacillus; species Bacillus sp. 01N42_2. The sequence continues at coordinate 593,455 of NZ_JBFTRO010000002.1, forward strand.
CGTCTTGACTTTCCATATCCAAGCCTCCGCTTACAAAATGACCAGCCATTTATTATAATTCATACGTTTTTTGCCCCGGTGTCTGCGCCGGGGTTTTTTCAGGTGCACAACAATTGCCAGCATAATCAATGCCGTTCCGTTTGAAACTAAAACGCGTAAAAACATCTTGCCAGAGAAAAGGAGATGAAAAAGATGGCGAGCAGAAATAAACTCTTAGTTCCAGGGGCCGAGCAGGCACTTGACCAATTTAAATATGAAGTGGCTCAAGAATTCGGCGTGAACCTTAGCTCTGATACAGCAGCACGCGCAAACGGCTCTGTAGGCGGGGAAATGACAAAGCGGCTTGTACAGCAGGCTCAATCACAATTAAACGGCAAAACTCAATAATGCAGCTTATTCGCCGGGATTTCTCGGCGAATTTTGATGTTTATCGGCATTCTCCCTTCCGTGCCGGTAGCCGTTCGGGTTCCTTCGGTCTGACGGATCTTCATAGCGCCGATAGGATTCCCAATGTTCATTTCGTTCATGATTCCAGTAATGATTGTTATATCTCTGCTTAGGCTCTTTGTCATTTCCGTTTTCCTGAGGATTTTGTGTTGGGGGCTGCTCTGTTTCCCCATCTTGTTCCTTCTGAGTATTTTCCTCTGATCCGGAAACTGCATTTTTTTCGTTTTGCTGATTGCCGTCTTGACTGTCCGGCTTCGCATCTTCCGTGCCGGGCGTTGTTTCATTGTTTTCCGGCTGCTCTGCTGCCTTTTCTTCATCAGGAGCCGTCTTGTCATCAGCCGCCGGTTTTTCTGTGTCCGGCTGCTTATTTTGATCGGTATCTGTTTCAGTGTTTTTCTGATCTTTCTCACTATCGTCGGTTTTCTTTTCAGGCTGTTTATCTTCTGTTTTCTTTTCGTTTCTTCTTATGTAGCTGCCTGTTGACATCCCTTCCTGTTTTGCTTTTTCCCTTGTTTCCATATCTGATTCAAGAGATTGAAGCTGGTAGGTGCCCTTATATTTTTCAGTCATGTCAGCCAGCTGTTTTTTAACGCCTTTTTTATATGTATTGTCATCTGTATTTTCGTAAACCGTGGAAATTAAAATCTCTTTTGATTCCTTTACATATCCATGCTTGCTGCAATCGGTAATAATATTACTGATGACTTCCTTAAAATCGCTGCTTTTCCAGTCTCCGATGTCACTTATGACCTTTTGGGCGTCATGGTTCAGCGGTGTGAGTTCAATGACTTCGTATTTGCTGTTTAAAGCCATTTCAATGCTTGGATTAATGTCAAGCGTCATATACGCGTAAGCTTTGTTATCAGAAAAAACCGGGAGCATGATTAAAATAAATAGGATAATAGCAGTCATTGTAAACACTCCCAATTTAAAAGGGCGCAGTTTCAGAAAATCAAAAAAGCTGGCCCTTCTTCCCATACGCGTTTCGCCTTCAAACGTAATTTCCTCTCCAATTTCACAAGCACGGTGATCATTTTTTGTTTTCAAAAATTGTCCGTCAGGGGTTAGCAACGTGACGAATTTTTTATTTTTCTCTACTATGATCCCTCTTCTCATGAGTGCAACACCCCTTTAAGATAATCTTTTAAATAAATATAATCACCGGAAATAATAATACTCATGGCGATGATATATTTTCGGTTCCGTTCGATCGTTTTTCTGCTGACCGACACGAGCTGCTCCAGCTGTTTGACCGGAAGCTGTTTCTTCTGGTGCAAAATAGACGCCAGCTCTTCATTTTCCACAAGCGTGTAGGCTACCTTAATCGCATTCTGCCTCGCATCTGTATGCTTCGGCGATTGTTCCAGCAGCTCTTTAAAAGACAGACCGTATTGTTGCAGCTGCTTCTGAAAAAAAAGAATTTCTTCCCGGCGCTGCTCCTGTTCTATCTGTTTGCGGTATTCATCAATGGAAAGCTCCGCTTCAATAAGGCTTTGCGAAGACTCCTGGTCGTCGCCTTCCTGCACATCCATATTGATATGCTGGGCGGCTCTTGCTTCTTTTCTGATATAATCTATTACTTTTCTTTTTATAATCAGCTCTGCAAATGCAAGCAGCGAATTACCTTTTTCAGCCGAATATTTTTCAATGGCTTCGTTAAACGCGATCAGCCCGATGCTGAATTCGTCGTCTTTTTCATCTATATATCGTTTACAAACGGATGAAACCGTCTTCGCGATAAAAGGCTTATATTGCTGTATTAAATCGTTCTGCAGATCTTTGTCGCCTTTTTGTATTTTTTCAACAGATGTTTCAAGCGTTTGCTTCTTTTTTCCCAATTTAAACAAAAGGCTAAGCACTGGTTTCACCTCAGTTCCTCCCTATAACTACTCATAATCATAGCTAATTTAGTAGGGATTCGCAAAGGAAGAAAAAGAGAAATCGATTTCATTTGTCTCAATTATGACAAGCCAATAAGACGTACTATACATGATTTCGTGCGCTCGGGCAGAATTAAGGGGGTTTTCTCTGTGTTTTTTGTAACAAGGCTGTTATAAAATTGTTATCATATGTCTTAAATGTAAGCGTTTCAAATAAAAAAGGGAACCTGTTTTTTTAAAAAAACAGTCCCCTAAGATTCCTTTTATGCATGTTCTCTTTCCGCCGATGCCGCGTCCTGCTCTATTTGTTTTCTTCCTGACATAAACCATCCGCAAACCGCAATGGCTGCCAAAACCGTCCAGAAAATGATTTTCCAAGCCGCAGAATGAATAACATCCGCCGGAATGGCGCCGAGTTCCTCATGAGCCAGAGTATAAAGAGCGAGCTTCACGCCTACCCACCCGACAATAACAAATGCCGCCGTTTCAAGGCCCGGCCTGGTTTTTAATAAGGAAACAAACATTGACGCTGCAAAGCGCATGATGATTAAACCGATAACACCGCCGGCTAAAATAACGAGAAACTGACCGCCATCCAAGCCGCCGATGGCAGGAAGCGGCGTTTCCGGAAGCGTTACGGCAAGCGCGACCGCCGCTAAAATGGAGTCAACGGCAAAAGCGATGTCAGCCAGCTCCACTTTCAATACAGTCTGCCAAAACCCGCTCTCTTTCTGCGTTTTCTGCCCTGTGCTATGTTTGAATACATACCGCTTCAGCAAATGACTGACCGCGATGTAAAGGAGATATAAGGCGCCCAGGGCCTGAACCTGCCATACATTCACCAGAAAAGAAATGGCGAACAGCGACCCGAAACGCAAAATAAATGCGCCCGCCAATCCGTAAAATAAAGCCTTCTTCCTTTGTTTTTCCGGAAGATGCTTCACCATCACAGCCATCACCAGCGCATTATCCGCCGCTAAAATCCCTTCCAGCCCGATTAAAACGAGAAGAACCCATCCATACTCCAATAATAATGCAAAGTCCAATCCATTCCCTCCGTTTCTTTTCTATCATCCGAGCTTATATCGGCGTTTTTTTACGCAAAAAAGACCTTTGCCGATATAAGGCAAAGGTCTTGCTAGACATGAATGATTGGCATGCCAACAAAGCCGATGGATATGATCCATGAATTGACGACTTTGTTTCCGGAACATCCGGACGCTACTCCCCTTTGGGATTTCAAGAAATATTTTGTTTATACGCTCATGATAAAGCCTGTTTCATCATTTGTCAACGCTTAACTTTTTTAACAAATTGAGAAATTTTTTCTGTTTTATCCCGTTGCTTTCCTCTCTTTAAAAACAGATAAAAGACAAGAAGCAAGACAATGAATATGGCGAGCGGCAGCATATATTGATCAAGAATAGAACCGACGCTTTTCCAATTTTCCCCGAGCTTCATTCCGAGGTATACGTAAACAAACGTAATCGGGAGCATCGCTGCATATGTATAAAGAGAAAACACCCAGACATTCATTTTCGCGATTCCGCACGGCAGAGAAATCAGCGTCCTGACCCCCGGTATAAAACGGCCGCTAAACGCTACCAAACCTCCGTGTTTCTGAAAGAAATGGTCTGATTTCTGAAGCGATTCGGGCTTTATCCATATATACTTTCCATACTTCAGCAAAAACGGCCGGCCTCCCAGCCTTCCGATTCCATATAAGACCAGCGGACCCGAAACACCGCCGAGCGATCCGGCAATCACGGCTCCGGCAAGCGTCATATCCCCTTTTGACACCCAGTAGCCTGCAAGCGGAAGTACAATTTCCGCCGGGATGAATTCTATACTCAGCGCCAAAAAAATTCCGGCGTAGGATAAGCTTTTAAACGCTTCTATTATTGATATGATAAAACCTTCGATGATTTATCACTCCAGGCATTTTGTATTCCGAATCTTAAGAATCATTTTAACACAAAACCTCGAAACTGAAATATTTTTATGCCGCGCCGATATAAATGAGGATCGTTTCAGATCGGTAGTAGTAGGAGGAATCATCTTTTGGAATTACATGTACAATACAATGTCCCGCTTGTCGGGCTATCCATCCTGATTGCTTGTCTGGCGGCGTTTACTTCACTTGAAATTTCCAGAAAAATAACGTTCAAAACGGGGATTCACAGTAAGCTGTGGCTGTTTGCGGGTTCAGTTATCATGGGTTTCGGCATATGGTCAATGCACTTTGTCGGAATGCTTGCCGTTTATATGAACATGCATATGAATTATGAAGCTGTGCCGATGTTCTTTTCTGCAGCCGCCGCGATTTCCGGATCTTTCGCGGCTTTATACATCGTCAGCCGGAGAATCTTAACATTCAGCCGGCTGATTACCGGATCTGTTTTTATGGGAGCGGGAATTTCTCTCATGCATTACATGGGAATGTCGGCCATTTCCCGGGTAATGATTATGTATAATCCCTTTTTGTTCTGTATGTCTATTCTGATTGCCATGGCTTCTTCTTTCATTTCGCTGAAAGTATTTTTCGGTTTGGCAGCGAAGAAACCGACGGAACCTTTTACTTTTCACAAAATCATCGGTTCTGTTTTCATGGGCGCGGCTGTCTCAGGGATGCATTATACCGGAATGATGGCTGCCTCATTTTATGAAGACATGAGAAAGCCGGAAAACGATATGGAAATTCATTCGTTTCATTGGTCCGTTTTTATTACGCTGATCATCTTTTGTTTTCAGATGTTATTGTTTTTCAGCTCACATTTCGATCGTCAGTTTTTCCGCCACAATGAACGGATGAAAGACCATGAACAGCGGTTTCAATCATTAATCAATCATAATATTGACCCGATTTTCATCCTATCTCCTGACGGTAAAATTCTTTACTCTAATGAAGCAGGAGCCGAGATGAAACACAATTTCGGACTGGACAGCCAAAATTGGCGCAGGCATATCAGCAGACAGCTGAAAACCTATTTTAAACAGGTAAAAAAAGAACAGCAGGCCCTGCATATTGATGCTGATCTGAAAACAGACGTCGGCTTATTTTATATTAATGTTACCTTTATCCCTGTTTTGGTCGATAACGGACTGGACAGTGTATATGTCATCTGCAAAGACATGACCAAACAGCGGAAAGCCGAGAAGGACATTCACCGTATGGCGCATTATGATTCTTTGACAGACCTGCCGAACCGCCGGCATGCCGTTCAGCGGTTGACAGAAATTCTGGAAAGAGATCATTCATTCGGACGCTTGACCGTTGTGTTCTTTCTCGATTTAAATCGGTTTAAAATTATTAACGATGCGCTCGGGCACAATGCCGGAGACGGACTTCTTCAATCAGCGGCTCAGAGACTCTCCTCCATCATCCCGGATAATGGTTTTATCGCCCGTCTTGGCGGTGATGAATTTATTATTATTTTAACTGACGTCCCTTCTGAGAACGATGACATTGATGATTTAGCAAAACAGATCATCCTGCAGTTCGAAAAACCGTTTACCATTCAGGAGCATGAACTGATCACCTCCGTCAGCATCGGAATCGCTGTCTCTCCAAAAGACGGGTCGGACGGGATGGAACTGATGAAAAAAGCCGATATGGCGATGTACGCCTGCAAAGACCGAAACAAAAGCAAATACAAATATTACTCTGCCCAAATCGGAGAAAAAGAAGCGAAAAAGCTTCGGCTTGAGATGGAGCTGAGAGAAGCGATTGAGAAAAAAAGGTTCGTCCTTCATTATCAGCCTCAATACAGCTCTTCTGATCAGCTCATCACGGGAGCTGAAGCACTTCTGAGAGTGGCCGGCGCGGATGGGAAACTGAAGAATCCCGGAGACTTTATCCAGGCCGCCGAAGAAACCGGGCTGATTATTGACCTCGGCAAATGGATCATTACCGAGGCGTGCCGGCAGGCGAAGGAATGGCATGAAAAAGGATACCACCTTCCAGTCGCCATTAATATTTCGGCCAAACAGTTTCAATCAGAAGAACTGGTTCCGTTTATTCAGAAAACACTTTCCCATTACAAGCTTCCTCCCCGGCTGCTTGAAGCAGAAGTGACCGAAAGCATGACAATGGAGGATCACGAGCACAGCAAAAAAGTGCTTACCGCACTAACTGAGCTGGGAATCAGTGTAAGCATTGATGATTTCGGAACGGGTCACAGTTCTCTCAGCTACTTAAAGGACTTTCCGATTCACAGATTGAAAATAGATAAATCATTTATAGATGATCTCCAGACACATTCTAAATCTGCACAGATCACCGGCGCCATTATTGCCATGGGCCATCAGCTTTCTCTTTTAGTCGTTGCTGAAGGGGTTGAAACGGCGATGCAAAAAAAGATTTTAGATGAAAAAGGATGCGATTTTCTTCAGGGATACTATTTCAGCAGGCCATTGCCTCCTGAGGAGATTGAACGGCTCCTCAATGAAGCGCCGCGCCACCCATAAGTTTCTACACATGGAACGGACCCGATTATCCACAATAAAGAAAAAAGGAGTTTTTATTCATGCACACGATGTGGAAGGGTTCGATCAGTTTCGGCCTCGTCAATATCCCGGTCAAGCTCTTTGCGGCCACTGAAGATAAAGATATAAAATTCCGCAGTCTTCATAAAGAAGATCATGCGCCGATTAAATACGAAAAGATCTGTACCGGGTGTGAAAAGAGTCTGGAGCCGGATGAGATCGTTAAAGGCTATGAGTATGTAAAGGGAAAATACGTCATTTTGACAGACGAAGACCTGAAAGACGTAAAACAGGAACACGAAGAAAAAGCGGTTGAGATTGTTGACTTTGTCCAGTTGCAAGAGATTGATCCGATTTATTTTAACCGGTCTTATTATGTCGGCCCTGGAGACAACGGCACAAAAGCCTATACACTTTTGCGGGAAGCGCTGAGGACGACCGGTAAAATCGGGATTGCCTCTATTACGATCCGTTCTAAACAGCAGCTTGCGATTCTTCGGGTGTATAACAACTGCATCGTGATGGAATCCATTCATTATCCGGATGAAGTCCGAAACGCCGGACATGTGCCAGGCGTTCCGGAGCAGACAGCTGTTAATGAAAAAGAGCTGCAGACGGCGATTACGTTAATTAATGAGCTGACAACCGAGTTTGAGCCAGAGCAATACGAAGACACATACCGGAAAGCCCTTCTCGCCAAAATTAATGATAAGCTTGAACATGAAGAAGCGGGCGTAACACCGGCTGCTGCCGGCCCGCGCGAAGATGTCATTGATCTTGTCAGCGCCCTTCAGGCAAGCATCGACCGGACGAAGCGGCCGAATCGCGAGCAGGCTGCACCGGCACGGACAAAAGACGCCGCACCTGCAGGCGGCGAAGGCAAAAAGCGGAAGACGACCAGACAAAAAGCCGGAACGTCTTAATCATGGTGCTGACGATGCAGCCGATTCTGACCTCTTCACCGCCCATAGGCAGTGAGTGGCGCTATGAGGTAAAGTATGACGGATTCCGCTGTCTTCTCCGCATAGACGAAAGCGGCGTCACATTGACCAGCAGAAACGGCCAGACGCTGACGAATCAATTTCCGGAAATCACGGCTTTTGCGGCACGGTGTTTTCAGCACATGAAAGACCGGTTCCCCATTACGCTTGACGGAGAGCTTGTCTATTTAATCAATCCGTACAGATCGGACTTTGAACATATTCAAATCCGCGGGCGTTTAAAACGGGCGGAAGCCATTGAAAGCACCGCCAATAGACGGCCGTGCCGCTTTCTGGCATTTGATCTCCTGGTTCTGGAAGGTGCCGGCACCGCCTCATTGCCGTATGTGAAGCGGAAGGGCGCCCTTTTCAAACTGTTTGAAGAAGCAAATCTTCCGAAAAGCCCCCATCACTTAGCGGAGGAAGCGATTCAGTACATTCCGGAGCACACTGACTTTGAAGCGCTATGGGACAAGGTCGTCCGGTATGACGGAGAAGGAATAGTAGCAAAAAAAGCATCAAGCGGCTGGGCGGAAAATAAACGGTCTCCCGACTGGCAGAAGTATAAACATATGAAAACGGCTCATGTGCTATTAACCGGGTTTAATCCGAAGAACGGGTATGTGACGGCCTCGGTATTAAAAGACGGCACCATTGTCCCGATCGCTTCCGTTTCCCACGGCATGCAGACGGAAGAAAAAAACGCCGTCAGAACCATTATGGAGACTCACGGCAAAAAACAAAAAAGCGGCGAGTATACACTTGAGCCTTCCATCTGTATGACCGTGCAGTATTTAACCATATTGCAGGACACGCTGCGTGAAGTATCTTTTGTTTCTTTTCAGTTTGAAATGGATTGGACTGAATGTACGTATCAGCAGCTTATCCTCCGTTCTAAAACGCTGCCGCCGAAACTGCAGTTCACAAGCCTGGACAAGACCGTTTTTAAGAAGTCTGAAAAAAAGAAAGAGGATTTCCTTTGCTATATGGTGAAGATGAGCGATTTTCTTATGCCCTTTCTTAAAGATCGGGCCGTCACGGTGATCCGTTATCCGCATGGGGCGCCGGGCGAATCTTTTTTTCAAAAAAACAAACCGGATTACACGCCGGACTTTGTCTCAAGCGTATTTGACGGAAGCCACGAACACATCGTATGCAGCAGCGTACCGTCTCTTTTATGGCTCGCCAATCAGCTGGCGCTGGAATTTCACGTTCCGTTTCAGACCGTGCATTCTGAAAGGCCCGCAGAAATCGTCATTGACCTTGATCCTCCGTCAAGGAACGATTTTCCTATGGCCGTGGAGGCGGCGCATGTGCTGAAACAGCTGTTTGATTCATTCAGCATTACATCATTCCCGAAGCTCTCCGGGAATAAAGGCATTCAGCTCTACATCCCGCTTTCACCGGAAGCATTCACCTATGAGGAGACCCGCGCGTTCACAATGCTCATCGCCGATTATTGCGTCAGGACGCGTCCGGATCTTTTTACGACAGAGCGGTTTATCAAAAACCGAAACGGCAGGCTCTACCTTGATTATTTGCAGCATGCCGAAGGAAAAACGATCATCGCTCCTTATTCGACCCGGGGCAATGAACTAGGAACGGTTGCCGCCCCTCTTTATTGGAACGAAGTCAACTCCTCTTTAACACCCGATGATTATACGATTGATACAGTGGTGAATCGGGTCAGGACAGAGGGAGATCCGTTTTATGATTTTTACCGGAATCCGCAGGACGGCCCGCTTTCAAACGTGCTTGAGCAAATCAAGAGAAAGAGCTGACGCTTTTCGTCAGCTCTTTTCAGTCTGATACGTGCACATCAGTTTTTCTTTGGAAATGAATAAATAGCAGGAATAAGGAATGTTTTTGAGGGTGAGCTGTTTTTCAGTAAAATATAATATCGGAATATGTGCCGCTTTTTTAAACAGCCTGTAGCAGCAGCTGGACGGCTTTATCACATCAAATCCGAGTCTTGCCGCCCCTTTATGAAGCATCGTAATGCCGACGACGCCTTTAATCTCGTCTTTCCGTTTATGCTGGTTAATATAATCAGCTAAATGAGGCATGGATTGATAAACCTTCTGATATAGCATAATCCCCCTTCTGACCGCGCTTTCAATAGGCTGCAGCTCTTTCAGGAGTTTGACGTTATGAAGATGAATCTTGACTAACACGTCGTTTTTTTTAATTCTGGTTCCGTCGCTCAGGATGACCTCTTTCCCTTTATATCTTGTCAAACGAACGCGGAATACATTCGATTGCTGTTTATCAATCAGCGTCAGCCGGGTAAAGAAGAAATAAAGCGGATCAAGTAAGTACCATATAGTCAGCAGACAGCTTCTCACACGTTCACCTTCTTTATATTCAAAGCACTTTCATATTTTGGCATGGGGCATGTCACATTATGATTGGTAAATAATGATGCCGCCCTGTATCAGCATATGCAAAATCCGCTTCAGGCTCTACCGTCGGACAGAAAAAAACACTCTCCTTGAAGAAGAGTGTTTGTATCCGCTTTCTTTTAACGGAAAAGCAAGTGCTGGCTGTGAATCCCCGCTTTTTTCAATAAGGCGATCAGCTGTTCCTGTTCCTCAGGCATAAGTCCTGAAAACGCTCTCGCAATTCTCAATGAATGAATCGGATAAATTTTGTCTAAATACTCATTTCCTTTATCAGTTAAATGGGCGTAAACAGACCGTTTGTCCTTCGGGTCTTGTTCTCTGACCAAAAACCCGTTTCTTTCAAGCTTGTCGATGACATAGGTGACATTCCCGCTGACAAGCAAAAGACGCGACCCGATTTGCTGGAGCTTTTGCGGGCCTCTCGTATACAGCAGCTCCAAAACGGCAAATTCAGTCGGATTAAAACCGTGTTCTTTACTGTCGCGGATGCTGTGTTCAGATACACTTTTGAAAGCCCTTGCAAAAACTTTGTACAAATTCATCGAACGCATCACTTCTTCTTCATTAAATGATAATCTCATCATATCTACCCCGTATTTAAGATTTTTATAAAAAAATAATGTAAACCCTTACAATTCATAAGAGTCGTTCTTTGTTTTATATTCTATTCGTGCCGTTTTTCAGAATTCCTTCTTTTTTATATAAAAAAATACCCTTATACATCATTTAATTTGTATAAGGGTTTCGTTCTTTATAGGGAATGTTCCGGAAAAAATACGCGTATTCCTTTCTCAGCTCCGTGATTGTCATGGAGTTCAGTATTTCTTTCGTATAGACTCCGATTTGAAGAAGCTTTTTGGAATAATGGTTTCTCTCTTTGTCCAGTGCATTTTGAAACAAATGACTCATGACGCCCTCCTTTGTTTTCCGTTATTCTATGATCAGAATACCGCTTTTATTTCAATGACGTATGAAGCCATTGTAAAACTTATGTGGAATTATGATGTTTTTCGGTAAAGTCCGTTCTGAACGGCTCTGAGCAGCGGAAAAGCGTGTTCCCCGGCAAGCTGCATAAACGTCTCCAGCATTTCATCGCGTTTCATATCTAATTCAATGATTTCTTTTGCCAGCGAAACTGCTTTTTCTTTCTCCATTCATATCCTTCCTCTCATTGTATCTGTAAAGTAAGCATAAAACGGGATACAGAGCCATGCATTAACCTTGTTAATTTTTCTGACGCTTTTTTTCTAAAATCTTCTATTTCACGTCAGAAAACCTGACAAGCGTCAGGTTTTTTCTCTTTTTTTCTTATATAATATGAGTAAAAGACATCCAGGGGTGGAAAAATGACGACAGACGAACAATCTTACAAAGATAAAAAAGTAATCTCGATCGGCATTGTAAGCGAATTAACCGGATTGTCAGTCAGGCAGATCAGATACTATGAAGAACGGAAATTAATTTACCCGCAGCGCTCATCGCGGGGAACGAGAAAATATTCCTTCGCGGACGTTGAGCGGCTGATGGATATCGCCAACAAGCGTGAGGACGGCGTGCAGACGGCTGAGATTTTAAAAGACATGCGCAAAAAAGAGCAGGCCCTCAAAAACGACCCGCAGCTCCGCAAGAAAATGCTGGAAGGACAGCTTAATGCTCATTTTAAATATAAAAACCGCTGACAAAAAAAGTCCGCCTCCTAATGAGACGGACCTTTTTTTATAAAGCATGAAGAAATGCAGTTGCAATGCCGAAATAAATTAATAAGGACAAAATATCGTTCAGCGTCGTAATCAGCGGCCCGGATGCAATCGCCGGGTCTATGTTCAGTTTATGAAGAATAATAGGGACGATCGTTCCGGCCATCGTACCGATAATCAGCGTTGCAAGCAGCGATGAACCGACGACAAAACCGAGCGTTAAGTCTTTCTGCCAGACGGTTGCGACAATCGTAATCGCAATCGCACAGACAATACCGATGTAGATGCCGGCTCTTAATTCCCGGAAAATCAGTTTAAAGATGGTTTTTTTATTCATTTCTTCTTTAGCCAATCCTCTGATAACGACAGCGAGCGACTGTGTGCCTGTATTTCCCGTCGTTCCCGCGATCATCGGCATGAAAAATGCGAGGGCGACCACTTTTTGCAATGTATCTTCAAAATAATTCAGGATGCTTCCGGAAATCAATCCGATAAACAAAAGGAGAATGAGCCACGGCAAGCGGCGGTACGCCGCCACGTACGCTTTCGTATCAAATGTAATCGCCTTACCGGAGGCGGCGAATTTTTCGTAATCTTCATCAGCCTCTTTAATCACGACATCGATAATATCATCGACAGTGACGATGCCGACAAGCACATTATTTTCTTCAACGATGGGAATGGCTAAAAAGTCATACCGCTGGATCAGCCGGGCGACTTCTTCCTGATCCTGGAGCACCCCGGCCGAGATGACACGCGTAAACATGAGATCCTGCACTTTATCGTCAGGCTCGCCGAGAATTAAATCTCTGTAAGACAGCACCCCGACAAGCTGCTTGCTGTCATTAATCACGTACAAGTAGTTAATTGATTCTGCGATTTCCGCAAAGCTTTTCAGCTTCACGACCGCATCTTTTACTGTATAATGCTGCGGAATCCAGACGAAGCGGTTCGTCATCATCCGGCCCGCGGATTCTTGCGGATAGTTCATCAAAAGCTGTACGGCCTTTGATTCCTCGGCCTCCATGCTGGACAAAAGCTGCTCTTTCAGCTCTTCATCCATCTCTTCCAGCAAAGCGGCGAGATCGTCGTTATCCATTTTATTCATTGCGAGAGTGGCTTTCGTTTTACCGACTTTATGGAGAACGGCAAGCTGAAATTCCCGCTCCAGCTCTCCGATCATGTCGGTGATGTCATCAACCGTCATATATGACAGGTAGCGGGCCCGGTGCTTTTCCGGCATTTCTTTAAATAAAAAGGCCATATCATAGGGCTGAAGCTCGTCTATCATGTTTCGGAATTCTTTTATTTTTCCGTCCCGCAATAAAATGATAATGCGTAATATGAGTTCGTCATAGGTCATGTTTTGGACCATCGGGACTCGTACCTCCTTTACGGAGACGCGCCGTCCGTCAAGGGAAGTGCGGCGGTTTGTCTCCTCATCATGTCGTCACTGGTTATCTGGCTGTATATGGGTACTTCTTCTGACATACTCGAATGGGGAGAATCCATACTCCGCACCTCCTTATCATGCTCAGTCATGTACGTTTTGAGGCATAAAAAAAACCTTCCGAAATGAAGGCGAAAACAAGCACGGCAAATAAACGTGCGGGGCCTTCATTCGTAGAGCTTTAGCACTGTATGGCATAGGACAATCATCCAGCTGCGTTAAGAATCACCTTATGTCGATGATTCCTGTTGACCCATTGGCGTCTTTGGACATTTTTGGGCAGCAGCGTATCTCCATACAGGAGCCTCACCTAACGAAGTTGTTATTTGAATTGACACACTGAGATTACAGAAAAAAAAGGAATGTGTCAACCTTTAAATTGTTATTTCAGCATATGCCTATAAAATAAACGGAATAAAGGCATAAAGCCCTTATTCCGGCAAATCGCTTTCATCTTCTTCTGAAAGTAAATGATATGATTCATGCAGCATGAGCGCGTATTCCCCTTCTTTTGTCGGGTGCGGTACATACTCAGCCTCGTTGATATACTGCTCTTCCCTTTTCTTCACAGAACAGACCTCCTTTTCAACTTTAGATTGTCCAAAAGAAGATCCGTTATCATAAGAAAGAAAAACTCTCCGCAAAAGCGGGGCAATGCAGTCATATCTTTCGGATGGTGAAAAAGTTCCGCAACAGCCACGGACCCGGTTTGAAGCCGAGCGTTAATTGCCACGCGCCGATCGCCTGCAGTCCGAATTCCCGCACGAGAACCATTTTTTCACTCATGCTCCGCACATCCTCGAACCATACTTCATGCGTTCTTCCATTTTCATCCGTATACCGGAAGTAAGGGGAACGATCCCTCTGAGAGTAGCGGATCACTGATTGATATTTCATGGCGGTTTCCATGGCGCGCTGATTGGAGATCGCCGATCCGATCGTCCCGGGGCGGTACGGAATCACCCAATCATATCCGTACAGCGGCACACCGAGAATCACCTTTCTTCTCGGCACCCTGCTGATGGCAAAATTGATGGTTTCTCTGACCTCCGTCAAAGGCGCTACGGGTCCAGGCTCACTGCCGGCATGGTGCCAGTCGTACGCCATGATGAACATATAATCGACGACGGCTCCGATTCCGCCGTAATCATATCCCCTCAGCCACGGCACCGCTTCATTTGTTTTCGCCGGAACCGATATCGTTAGCGCGAGCTGATGCTCTGAGAGCCTGGTTTTTAACTGCCGGAGAAATCCTGTAAACAGGTCCCGGTCGGCTTCCCTGATCCGTTCAAAATCAATATTGACACCGCCGTATCCCTTTCTTACGGTCAGGTAGACGATATTATTGACGAGGTTCGTTCTCGCCGTCGGGTTCTGCAGGACTTGATGGGCTAATTCCGGGCTGAACCCTCCTTCTGTCAGATTCGTGATAACCGCAAGCGGCCGCACCCTGTTTTGCCATGTGGTTTCTATCGCGGTTCTGTCGTTTAAATCATTCATGATATCTCCGTTCGGGCCAAAATGATATTCAAACAAAGAAATCGCCGATGAATAGGGTGCAAAATCATTAATGAGCTCTCTGTCCGCTTCAGGTGTCCGAATGACATAAAATTGCAGGGTTCCCGCCAGATAGTTGGAGATAGCCGGAATTCTCACTTTCAAACCCGGCCGCAGCCGGTTCGGCGGAATATCCGGGTTTGCCTGCATCAGCTGCATCTGCGGCACATAAGTTTTACTTGCGATAACGGCATACGTATCATTCGGCTGAACCGTATATTCATTAAGAGGGATCAAAAGCGCCTGCCCCGGAACGATATTCGTTTCCTCAAGCCCGTTGACGCTTCTGATGCTGTCAACAGGGTATCCGTACTTTCTGCTGATGGAAAATAACGAGTCGCCAGACTGCACTGTATGAACAAACATAGATGTCCTCCGTTTCCTTTTGATCAAAAGGGCTCTTCTTATCTTTATGAATGATCTTCCGGTCCGATTCCAAACTCTGTTTAGAGAAAGGCTGTTTACAAATCAGACATGATCAACTATGATGATGTCATCATAAAAAACTGTATAGGAAACGCACTAGGGGTGCTGTTATCGGCTGAGATAAAACATGCGGCAGGCGTGTTTTGATCCCTTATAACCCGATCTGGATAATACCAGCGTGGGGAAGTGCAGATTGACCGGAGCGCAGGGTTTTTTCCATGCGTTTTCGTTCTGCTGCTGCATATTCCCTCGGATATGCAGTTTTTTATTTTTCATTAAAAAACGGGGGAGGACACTGCAATATGAAACTTACGATCAATCGTCTTTCGTAAAATCAACTCTTTCATACATACGACTATCCGATAAGAAAGCAGGAGATCACAATGAAAAATTGGAAAATGAGAGAAATTGTCGTCATGTCCGTCATCAGTGTTGTATTTGCTGTCGTTTATTTATTATCAACTCATGCAAGCAATATAGCGGCAGGGTTTTTCGGCCGGATGAGCTACGAACCGATTTACGGTATTTGGTTTATCGTCTCGGTGATTGCCGCCTACATTATTCAAAAACCGGGAGCGGCGCTCATTTCTGAAATCATCGCCGCGTTTGTGGAGTGTTTACTCGGAAATCCGTCAGGGCCGATGGTAATTCTGATCGGCATCGCGCAGGGAATCGGTGCGGAAGCGGTCTTTTTTGCGACACGCTGGCGGGTGTATACCCTGCCCGTGCTCCTTTTATCCGGTATGGGGTCTTCTGTTGCGAGCTTCATTTATGACTTGTTCATTTCCGGATACTCTGTTTTGAATCCGGGTTTATTAGCCGTCATGCTTCTCATCCGCCTGGTCTCAGGTGCGCTTCTTGCCGGCCTTCTCGGCAAAGCAATCAGTGATGCGCTGGCTTACACAGGGGTGCTGAACGGCATGGCGCTCGGAAAAGAATTCAAGAAGAAAAAGAAACAGGTGAATCAAGATGCAGGCATCTGAACCCCTTCTATCGGCCCGCCGTCTTACCTTTTCTTATGAGCAGGATGAGAAGCCGGTTTTTCAAGACGTGTCATTTCAGCTCCGCAAAGGAGAACGGGTTTTATTGCTCGGGCCGAGCGGATGCGGCAAAAGCTCGCTCGCACTTTGTTTAAACGGTCTGTACCCGGAAGCTTGCGATGCGGTTCAAACGGGAACCGTTTCCTTATACGGAACACCTCTTTCGGACCTGTCAGAACCCGCCGCCCGATCCATCGGGGTCGTGTTTCAAGATCCGGATCAGCAGTTTTGCATGCTGACGGTTGAAGATGAAATAGCCTTCGGTCTGGAAAATTTGCAATATACAAAAGAAGAGATGGACTTAATTATTGAGGACGTTTTGGAAAAATTAGAAATCACTCATCTGAAAACACGGACGATCGCCTCGCTGTCAGGCGGTTCAAAACAAAAGGTCGCGCTCGCCTGTATCATTGCGATGGAACCGGAACTCATTATTTTAGACGAACCGACGGCACAGCTTGATCCATATTCCGTGCGTGAATTGGTGCGGCTGATCAAAGAACTGCAGGCCCAAAAAGGCTTCGGACTTCTTGTTATCGAGCATCAGCTTGATCATTGGGCGCCGTGGATGGACAGGACAATTGTCCTTGACGGAACGGGTCAGAAAGTGATGGACGGAGAGACGGGCGCGATCTTTGAAACAAAACTTGAAGAGCTGACGCAGCTCGGCATTCCGATTCCGCGGGTGATCTCATTGCAGGAGCACGTCAGCATTCCTTTTACATTGTGCAAAGAAAGACTGTTTCAAGAACCTGTACCGCCCTTTCCCGGCCCCCGGCCCGCCGCGCTTTCGGCAGAGGACGCGCTGAGTGTTCACGGGCTGTCATTCATAAGAGGAACAGACATCATTTTTCAGGACGTGAGCTTTTCCGTAAAAAAAGGGTCAATCACCGCGATTGCCGGCCCTAACGGAACCGGAAAATCAACGCTCCTGTCCGCCGCGGCCAAGCTCATCCGTCCTGTGAGCGGAGACATCAAAATAGACGGCAGACCGGTAGATTCCTATTCGGAAAAAGAGCTTCGGCGGCTGATGGGGTATGTTTTCCAAAATCCTGAACACCAGTTTGTCACAGATTCCGTCATTCAAGAGCTGCTGTTCGGCTTTGAAAACGGTCAAGCCGCAAAGGAGAAAGCTCTTCAGCTCTTAACCCGGTTCGGCCTGAGACGCTATGCCTCACAGCATCCATTCTCTTTAAGCCAAGGACAAAAACGCAGGCTCAGCGTCGCCACGATGCTTATGCATCAGGTGAAAGTTTTGCTGCTTGATGAACCGACTTTCGGGCAGGACGCAAAAACGGCGCGTGAGTGCATGCTGATGCTTCAGGAGATCCAAAAGGAAGGAACGGCCGTTTTAATGGTGACACATGATATGGAGCTCGTCTCAGATTATGCCGATACGATCCTTGTGCTCTGCGGCACGAAGCTGGTGTACCGCGGAACGCCCGACTCATTGTTTTCTGATCATATCGGAATCGCGGAGCGGGCGCATTTAGCTTTGCCCCTGCGGTATGAATGGATGAAACACGACAGGAGGCGGAGAAATGAACCTGCGGCTGGAGGCTGTTAACCCGTCAATTAAGGCGGCGGCTGTTTTGTTATGCGTTGTTATGCTTTCGTTTATTTATAACCCGTACACGCCTGCTTTGTTTTATATTATCATTGCCGGAGGCGTCCTCTTGGCGGGACGTGTGCCGCTGAAAAAATGGCTGCTGTTTACGGTTCCGTTTGTCATTCTTGCCTTCGGTTCTTTATGGACAGCCGTCGTATTCGGAAACGTCCCGACAACCGAAAGCAATCTGCTGTTTAAGCTCGGACCGATTGCCGTCAACAGTGATAATGCGGCGCTCGGGATTTCTATCGCGTTTCGTATTTTATGTTTTTCCGCTTTGTCGATGATGTTTCTTTTCACAACCGATCCGATTCTGTTTATGCTCAGTCTGATTCAGCAATGTAAGCTCCCGCCGAAGCTTGCTTACGGCGTGATCGCCGGGTTCCGGTTTCTTCCTCTTCTGAAAGATGAAATCCTGATTATCAGACAGGCGCACAGAATCAGAGGCGCGGCATCTGATTCCGGGCTGAAAGGAAAGCTCTTTGCCTTCAGGCGCTTTACCATCCCGCTTTTGGCAGGCGCCATCAGAAAGGCGGAACGCACAGCGATCGCAATGGAATCTAAAGGCTTTACAGGGAGCCGAAACCGCACGTTTTACAGAACGGTTACTGTGCGCCGCGCCGACTGGTTCTTTTTCATGCTCGTGCTCCTTTTATTCGGCGCAAGCTGTCTCATTTCACTGTTGTTTGTATAAAAACAGGCCGCCGGAGTGATTCGGCAGCCTGTTCTTATATGTATGTTACTGATGATAATTGAGAGCCTGGGCGAGGTTGGATTTAACCGTAATATCCGAGAAATTAATGCCGAGCTGTACGGCGGTTTGGGCAATTTCCGGCCTGATCCCGGATAAAGTGGACGAAACGCCGATCAGGTTCAGCGCTTCAATTAATTTAAAAATCTGGTGCGCCACCATTGTATCGACAACCACTACGCCCGACAAGTCGATTAACAGATGCTCAATCAGCCGGTTTGCACATGTACTCAGCGTATTTTCAAGAATGTATTTGGCGCGTTCCGTGTCAATATTGCCGACAAGCGGCAGAAGCCCCGTCCGATTGCTCAGCGTAATAACCGGCGAGCTTAATTCTAAAATCATTTCTCTTTGCGCATTCAGCTGCATTTTCGAATTATATTCGGCGTGATCGACAAAGGTGTAAATCGTAAAATCAAATACTTGAACGATTAAATTCTCCCATCTCTTCCTTTCTCCCTCGGCAAACGAAGATTCATGTTTATCGGCAAACGCATCATAATAACTGATGTACAGTCTCCGGTTTCTCATGAATTCACGGACCACATACTGGACCGGGGTATCCAGATGCTTCTGGTCTTTCGCAAGCTCAATCACCCATCGCTCGAACTCTTCTAAAAATTCTTTTTCCGGCATGATATACATTTTATTAATATGCCGGTAAAATTCTTTATCTTGCTCCATCAGCTCTTCTATGATGACGGGATTTGTCAAAGAGTAAATCGAATTCGGATCCGAATCTTCCATCGTTTCAATCCATTCTTTCGCAATTTGATCCACCCGTTCGGAAAAATAGTCGTACAATGCTTCACTTATCTTCATACCTCTTCTCCTTTCCCATTTCCAATTATAGCGTCAGCTGGTGCCGAATCAAAATAAAAGCCGTTGAACCATCCAATTATTTGAAATTATTTAGTGCAATAGATTGCGCCTTTTTTATGAAAATGCTTCAAATGACTCTTTCCGAACGGCATAATCTGCCATAAAATAGTAGCAACACCCTTGAATCCACTCGCAAGCATAAAAAAGGAGGGCTTTTTTATGAATGGTGAAATGCGGTTGATTCCTTATGTCACGGATGAGCAGATCATGGATGTGAACGAGCTTCCTGAGGGTATTAAAGTGATTAAGGCGCCAGAATTGTGGGCAAAAGGGTTTAAAGGAAAGGATATTAAAATCGCGGTGCTTGATACAGGCTGCGACATTAATCATCCTGATTTGAAAGACCGGGTTATCGGCGGAAAAAACTTCACCGATGATGACGAAGGCAAAGAAGACGCGATTTCCGATTACAACGGCCACGGGACACATGTTTCCGGAACGATTGCCGCCAATGATTCAAACGGCGGAATTTCAGGTGTTGCGCCGGAAGCGAGCCTTTTAATCGTTAAAGTTCTCGGCGGTCAAAACGGCAGCGGCAAATACGAATGGATCATTAACGGCATCAACTACGCCGTTGAACAAAAGGCGGACATTATTTCCATGTCACTCGGCGGACCGAACGATGTGCCTGAACTGAAAGAAGCCGTCTCAAATGCGGTAAAAAGCGGTGTACTGGTCGTTTGCGCAGCAGGAAATGAAGGTGACGGAGACGAGCGGACAGAAGAACTGTCGTATCCGGCCGCTTACAACGAAGTGATCGCCGTCGGATCAGTCTCAATCGCCCGTAAATCGTCAGAATTTTCAAACGCAAATAAAGAAATTGACCTCGTGGCGCCCGGAGAAAACATTCTCTCCACCCTTCCCAACCATAAATACGGGAAGCTGACGGGCACTTCAATGGCCGCCCCGCACGTGAGCGGAGCGCTGGCCTTAATAAAAGGGCTTGAACAGGACTCGTTTCAGCGGACGCTTTCTGAAGCCGAAATTTATGCCCAGCTTGTGCGGCGTACTCTTCCTTTGAACATCTCCAAAACATTGGCCGGGAACGGGTTTCTGTATTTAGACGCGCCTGATGTGCTCATGGAAAGAGCCGAACAGGCACAGCTGCTGTCTTTCTGATATTTTTCTCATATAATGATTGATCCGCTTGTCAAAATCACCAATTTTTAAAATGTGAGATTTTCTATTGACAGTGATCTGAATAAGCTGATAAGATAACCAACAAATGATGTAACTTTTCAAAAAAATTGAAATATTTTCTCTTATCGAGAGTTGGGCGAGGGATTGGCCTTTTGACCCCAACAGCAACCGACCGTAATTCCATTGTGAAATGGGGCGCGTGATTTTTGCGCCGAGACGATAGTCTCCTAAGGCACGGTGCTAATTCCATCAGACGTGATCTGAGAGATAAGAGAGGCTTAAATTTTGATGTTAAAGCCTCTTTCTCTCATGAGAAAGAGGCTTTTTTGTTACATCTCACTTAAAGGAGGAGACTTAATGACTACAATCAAAACTTCAAATCTCGGTTTTCCGAGAATCGGCTTGAACAGAGAATGGAAAAAAGCACTTGAGGCTTATTGGAAAGGAAACACTGATAAAGAAACGTTTCTTAAAGAGCTTGACGGTTTATTCTTATCGGCTGTCAAAACGCAGCTTGACCAACATATCGATATCGTGCCGGTCTCTGATTTTACTCATTATGATCATGTGCTTGATACCGCCGTCAGCTTTAACTGGATTCCGGAAAGATTCCGCAGCATCACGGATCCCGTTGATACATATTTCGCGATTGCCCGCGGTGTTAAAGACGCCGTTTCCAGTGAAATGACAAAATGGTTCAACACCAACTACCATTACATCGTTCCTGAATATGACGAAAGCATTGAATTCCGTCTGACGAGAAACAAACAGCTTGACGACTACCGCCGGATCAAAGAAGAATTCGGAGCGGAAACGAAACCTGTCATTGTCGGTCCGTATACATTCGTCACGCTTGCGAAAGGATACGAAGAATCAGAGGCGAAAGCGATTCAAAAGCGCCTTGTTCCTCTTTATGTGCAGCTGCTGAAAGAGCTTGAAGCTGAAGGCGTCAAATGGGTTCAGATTGATGAGCCAGCCCTTGTGACAGCCTCTGCTGAAGATGTCCGCGCCGCAAAAGAACTCTATGAATCTATTGCAAAAGAGCTTTCAGGGCTGAATGTCCTCCTGCAGACATACTTTGATTCGGTTGATGCATATGAAGAACTCGTTTCGTATCCTGTACAAGGAATCGGGCTTGATTTCGTGCATGATAAAGGCAGAAACCTTGAGCAATTGAAAAAGCACGGCTTCCCGAAAGATAAAGTGCTGGCAGCCGGTGTGATCGACGGCCGAAACATTTGGAAAATCGATGTTGAAGAACGCCTTGATGCGGCTTTGGATATCCTCAGCCACGCTGATGTTGAGGAGTTATGGATTCAGCCTTCAAGCAGCCTTCTGCACGTGCCGGTGGCGAAACACCCTGACGAGCATCTTGAAAAGGATTTGCTGAACGGCCTGTCATACGCTAAAGAAAAACTGGCGGAACTCGGCGTCTTAAAAGAAGGGCTTCTGTCCGGCAAAGCGGCTGTCAGTGAGCAGATCGAAGAGTCAAAAGCGGCACTTAAAGCTTTGAAAGCATTCGCGACAGGGGCGAACTCAGCTCAAAAAGAAGAATTGAATCAGCTGACAGAAAAAGATTTCTCCCGCCCTGCAAGCTTTGAAGAACGATTGGCGCTGCAAAATGAATCACTCGGTCTTCCCCTTCTGCCGACAACGACGATCGGAAGCTTCCCTCAATCTGCAGAAGTGCGGAGCGCACGGCAAAAATGGCGGAAAAAAGATTGGACGGATGAACAGTATCAAGCGTTTATTAATGCGGAAACGAAGCGCTGGGTTGAGATTCAGGAAGAAATCGGCTTAGACGTGCTCGTTCACGGAGAATTTGAACGGACGGACATGGTCGAATACTTCGGTGAAAAACTGGCCGGGTTCGCCTTTACGAAATATGCATGGGTGCAGTCTTACGGTTCACGCTGCGTACGTCCGCCTGTCATTTTCGGAGATGTCGAATTTATCGAACCGATGACGGTAAAAGATACGGTCTATGCCCAATCGCTGACAGAAAAGCACATGAAAGGCATGCTGACGGGACCTGTCACCATTTTAAACTGGTCATTCCCGCGCGTGGATATTTCAAGAAAAGAAATCGCCTTCCAGATCGGGCTTGCCCTCAGAAAAGAAGTAAAAGCGCTTGAAGATGCCGGTATTCAGATTATCCAAGTGGATGAACCCGCGCTCCGCGAAGGACTGCCGTTAAAAACGCAGGATTGGGATGAATATTTAACTTGGGCCGCAGAAGCTTTCCGATTAACGACGTCTTCTGTGAAAAATGAGACGCAGATTCATACGCATATGTGTTACAGCAACTTTGAAGATATTGTCGATACGATCAATGACCTTGACGCTGATGTCATCACAATCGAACACAGCCGAAGCCACGGAGGATTTTTAGAATATCTGAAAGATCATCCTTACGTGAAAGGCCTCGGACTCGGTGTATACGACATTCACAGCCCGCGCGTGCCGGCTACTGAAGAAATCTATCAAATTATCGATGATGCGCTTGAAGTGTGTCCGACAGACCGTTTCTGGGTAAACCCGGATTGCGGGCTGAAAACAAGACAGCAGGAAGAAACCGTTGCGGCATTAAAAAATATGGTCGACGCTGCGAAACAGGCGCGAAAAAAACAAGCTCAGCTTGTATAATAAAGAAACAGCCATCCCTAATGTGCGGATGGCTGTTTTTTTGGGTTTGCTACTTATTCTTCAGCGCCTCTGCAAGTTCACTTAGTGAATCATGCTGCTTAATTTGATAGCCCCGCCCTTCTTTCTGCAAATACCCTTTTTGGCAGAATTGCGTCAGCACATGCAAGAGATGACGGTAAGATACACCTAAATAATCACAAACCGTTACGTGCTTCTCTTTATAAAATCCTTCATAAGCCGTCTGCAAAATGAAATCAGCAAGCCGGTTTTCAACCGGGAACGCCAGACTTTGTGAATACTTTGAAGCCATAAGCGTTGCTTTATCACTTAAAAACTTAGCCAATTCACGCAGAAAATTCGCATCCTGCAGCAATTGCGCGCGGCAGCGGCAAATCGGCAGAGCGAAACACACAGTCTTCGCTGAGGCCTGAATGCCTTTTGTGTAATATACTTCATGTAATAGTTCCATCTCTCCAATGTAATCATTTTTGTTGATAAAATTAATTAACGATACTTTTCCGTTTTGATGGGTTACATATATTTTCGCTTTTCCTTCAATCACGTAAAACAGGAAGTCCGGCCTCATGCCCTCTTGAATAATCCATTCATCCCGCTGATATTCCCGCACTTCCATATACTCTTCAGCGGGAAAAGAAAATAAATGCGCGATTGAGTGTTTTTCTATATGATGCCGTTTTTTCTCACCTTTATAAATTTCCATCGTCCACCCCGAAATATATGAGATATCTCATATTATCTTTACGTTTTACATGATAACATGCCAATGAAAAGGAGGAACGGCAATGAACGCATATCGCTGGATGAGTCTGCATTTTTTTAGCTTTTTTATGACATGGGGGATTTTTCTGCCCTATTGGACGGGATGGATGGTTCATATAAAAGGGGTTTCTGTATCCGAAGCCAGTTTCATTATGAGCTTAGGTCTGGCGGCAAGAGGAATTTCCACATTGCTTTTCTTTCCTTATTTATCCGGAAAATTCAGCAGCAGAGCCATATTGAATGGAGCCAGAATCGGTACGCTTCTTGCGCTTTTATGTTATATTCCGGCTGACTCTTTTCTAAGCCTGCTTCTTGTCACATTAGGGCTGCATGTGTTTTATCCGGCTTTGATGCCTGCTTTGGACAGCGCTTGCGGCGTTTTGGTACAGCATAATGAATTAAGAGATTACGGGACCAGCCGGCAGTGGGGGTCGGCCGGATTTGTTTCAGCCGGCGTCATCCTGTCCGTCTTTACAGGTATATTTGGAGATCAAGTGATTTTATGGGCACTGCTTTTGGGCACTCTGATATTCGTATGCCTCAGCTTTATGCATGCGCCCGCTGTTCTTTCAAAACGGCCGGAAACAGATTGTACAAAAAAAGAGGGCATGCTTGCCTTATTCCGCATCAAACATTTCGGTCTGGTGCTCGCAATCGTTATCTTGCTGCAGGCGGCACATGCGTCTTACTACAATTACGGTTATCTCTTTTTGCAGGAAATCCATGCACCCGCATATGCAATCGGAATCATCATCAACATCGCCGTTATTGCGGAGATCATTTTCTTTGCAATCGCTGACCGATGCTTTCATCAATTTACGGCTGGCGCTTTGCTTGCTTTGGCGGCGCTTGGTGCTACCGTACGCTGGGTACTCGTCTTTGCCTTTCCGCATGTCATCATTTTCTGCCTCGCGCAGACGCTGCATGCCTGTTCATTCGCGATGGGACACTATGCATTTATGAAATACTTAATTAAACATATTTCCCCTGCGCAAGTCCCGAAAGCCCAAGGCATATATTCAGCGCTTGCGCTCAGCTGGAGCACTGCGGTATTTACTATTTTCGGAGGTTTTTTATATGAAATTGAACCCCGGTATGCCTTTATCGGAATGGTTGTTTGTACGATCCCCTCTATGCTTCTTGCCCTTTTATACAGAAAACTGGAAATGAAAAAGAGAGTTTTTGCAGGACATGCACAAGATATATAGACAAAGCTTTCTTTATATATATGATCCCATTTCCAGCTGTTATTTTGACCGATTTGCCACTGTTTTGCGATGTATCTTCCGCTATAGTTAAAGTATTCGATCAACCGAGGGGGATTTGAAATGAATCAGCACACTTCATTTTTAAAGCGGGCGGTCACGCTGGGAGTTGAGAGCGTGGATGAAGGCGGAGGGCCTTTTGGCTGCGTCATCGTTAAAAACGGCGTCATTGTCGCCGAAGGGCAGAACAATGTGACATCCTGCAACGATCCGACAGCCCATGCTGAAGTAACGGCGATCCGGAATGCGTGCCGGACGCTTCAAACATATCAGCTTGATGATTGTGTGATTTACACAAGCTGTGAACCTTGCCCTATGTGTTTAGGCGCCATTTATTGGGCGAGGCCAAAAGCGGTATATTACGCATCCAGCCACTCAGATGCCTCTGACGCAGGCTTCGATGACACCTTCATATATGATGAAATCAAGAAACAGCGGACGGAGAGATCAATTCCTTTTTATCATCTCAGCTTCTCCGATCATACCGCGCCCTTTGACGCCTGGAAAACTTCCGCCCGCAAAAAAGTATATTAATCCAGAATAACCTGCTTACAACGCAGGTTTATTTTTCGTGAACGCAATTGAGTAATTAAGGTCATTCATTCAGAAAAATGGACAGCATAAGTGAATATATTGATACAGTACTGCTTTACGCTTTTTTTCGGGGACTTTATACGTAATGAAGACATTTTCTGTCAACACATAAGGAGGGACATTGTGTCACAGCCTAATGTACCTAACATCACCCCTGTCGTGATCCATTCCAGAGACGATACCATTGACCTTCTTCTTTCATCAATTGCGATGGAAGAGCTGGGAATGGCCCATATTCTGGATGCAGAAGGAGAAAAAATCCAATATGCGCTCGGAACGATTCCAGGATTAACAGGGCCGCCGTCAAGTCTTGCGGATATTTTGAACTTGAATGAGAGCGTCCGTCATACGCTTGACAACTTAATAAAACAGGAACTTCTTCTCGGTTCAAAATTGGACAGTATCACAAATGTTCCTTCACTGGCGGGGCCGACTGGACCGACCGGGCCCACAGGCATCACTGGTGCTGCCGGAGCCACCGGATCGACCGGAGGCACGGGTATCACTGGAGCCACCGGCGCTGCGGGTGTCACCGGAACAAGTTTAACGGCGACTTCCGGATTTGCAAGTAATACGGACGGCGGTGTTGTCGCTGTTGTTATCAGCGGCACAGCCATTTCCTTGCCGAATGATCAAAACCTTTCCGCAGATATTACGGCTAATGCTGCTAATACTGTGTTTACCGTTGCGCCGGCAGGACGGTACTATATCTCCTACCAGATTAATTTAGCAGCGGGCCAGCTTGTAAGTTCACGGGTCCTGATTAACGGCACCCCGCCTGCAAGTTCAATTATTGCACCTGCCGTGTCATTGGCAAACTTCAACAACTCCTTCATTGTGAATTTGTCAGCAGGCAGCACCATCCAGCTTCAGCTGTTCGGATTATTAGGTGAGGCGGCATTGCTTGGGGGAAGTGCCGGTGCGGCGTTGAACATTATTCGATTATCTTAACAGGAACAAAAAAAAGGATCAGGCGTTTGTCCGCTGATCCTTTTTTAATTGTGTCAGAAGTTCTTGTGCAGGTTTAAATTGAGGATTAGATTTCACGGATTTTTTGGCGTAAGCGACAGCCGTCATATCATGGTTTAATGCAGCATGGCATTTCGCCATATGATAAAAAGCTCTGAAATCGCCGGCACCTTTTAATTTTAAGTGGCCAGCATTTTCTTCTTCAATCTTCGTTCCGTTTTCAAATGCTTTGATAGCCGCTCTGTACTTTCCCAAATGATATAATATAAGGCCCTTATAATAATGAAGATTGCTGTAATCAGGATAAAGCCTGAGCACCTTTTCAATCCCTTGCTCCGCTTCTTCATACCGTTTGAGTTCAAGCAATATTGTATATTTTAAATGATACAAGAGAGACGGGGGCATTCGTTTTTCACTTAAAAATTGAAAAATTGATCCGTTGACAAGATGTAATGCTTTTTCATAGTCTTTTATTCTGCAGCATTCGCTTGCCAAATGATAAATAAGCCACGGATCCGGATTTTCTTCTGAAAGCTCTTCATTTAAAATGCTGATATTCCGTTTATGTTTTTGTTTGATCTTTTCTTCCTGCTCCAAATAACCGTAGTGATGAATCACACAAGGAAGCGTAAAAAAAGTATTGTTTTCTTCCTCATTGGAAGAGGTAATATTTTCGTGAATTCTCCCTTGGTACAGAAGGCCTTCATGATTGCGGAACAGTCTCGGCTGCATGCTTTCAAACGCTTCATTTTCATCCAGCTGCTTCCCCGTGTAATTGATGATTTTTAAAAGACCCCGGCTCGGTAATTCATCATGAAGCAGCGAAGTGATAAAGCGGCCGCTCTCCTGATCGAGCTCTTCATCCGCGTCAAGCATTAAAATCCAATCCCCATCGGCATGCTGCAGGCCGTAATTTCTCGCCTTGGCGAAATCATTCTCCCATTCTAAATCAAACACTCTGGCCTGAAAGCTTTTGCAGATATCTTTTGTATTATCTTGTGACCCGGTGTCTACAATGACGATCTCGTCCACAATATCTTGTACACTTGATAAACACCGGGAGATATATCTCTCCTCGTTTTTTACAATCATGCAAAGCGTCAGTTTACATTCAGCATTTCCGCTCATGTTCTCACCTTTCCCGCTTTTGGAGTTGTTGATTGAACCAAGGCTTCTCAGGAGTGCCGTTCATCGTTACGAAAACAGGCCGCACCCATCTGACGGCAGGTTCGGCAGATGATTCCGGATCCCATTCCCGAAGCTGCCTGACCGCCCGTTTCGTAATGGGATGCGTCCGGAATTCTGGCGGGCTTTCAGAAATGAATTTTTTCGTTCGTTCCGTCACTGTCTTCATTTCATGAAAGTGCCGCTCATACATCCGCTTCTGCTCTCTTTCCATGCTGATCATTAAAAACAGCCGCCCGCCTGTTTCCGCCTGCCAGCGGCACAATGCGGAAAACAGCCTGATTTCTTCTTTGTAATTTGAATCCTTTCTTTTATCAACGGTCACAGCCAATATATGTAACAGCGCAATTGTGAGACAATGCATCGCTTCAAAAGATGTCTGTTTCGCTTTTGAGAGGCTTGGATACGGCATATGCTTCACCCATCTCTTCCTTTATGAACGCTCCCCGCCTTTTCTCCTCCATTCGCATTCCTCACAGTCCCCGCACTCACAGCAGCCAATGCGGCCGTAAAACAGACCGTCGCACGGATCTTCGGGCGGAGGATTCGGAAAGCGCGGATCACATGAGTCGCTTGGATTGTCGCACGGGTCATCAGGATCATCACGATCGCAAGGTTCATCTGGGTCCCACGAGTCATCAGGATCATCACGATCGCAGGGTTCATCTGGGTCCCACGGGTCATCAGGATCGTCCGGGTCACTCGGATCGCTTCGGTCATCAGGATCCATGCAGGCTTCAGAATCCTGTAAGTAGATAATGTCCTCAAGCTTTGTCTGCAAAAGGAGCTGGGATTTCATGACTGTGCGCAGAAGCCGTTCGGTGCTTCGATTGATTGCTGACAATTCCCCCAGAGAAGGATCGCCGGAAGCGCCGAGAAACGTTTGAATTCGATCTGCTTCCGCCTGCAGAATATGGGATAGCCCGATTTCTTCCATAGCCACAGATGAAAGAAGGAAGTTCAAAGTCTCACATTTGGAGAGTGTAATGTCGGGGGTGATGTTCGGGATATTTGGAAGAGACATCGATTTCTCCCTCGTTTCTCTTGGTGTCATTATGCAAAAGTGCTATATCGTATTCTTATTCCGGGAGAGAAGAGTTCATTACTGATGTTTTCGTTAATAAAATATCCCGGATCTTATATATCCGGGATATTCGTTCATTTATTTATTTGAGTTCAAGTTTGACGTCAACATTTCCTCTTGTTGCTTTTGAATACGGGCAGAACTCGTGAGCGGCCTGTACAAGCTTCTCCGCCGTTTCTTTATCAAGGTCTTTTGTATCAATGACGAGCGTTACGCCAATTTTGTATCCCCCGTCACTCTCATCTTTTAAAAGGCTGACCTGCCCTTCAATTTCAGAAGTCAGGTCGATATTCTGTTTTTTGGCAGCGAGCTCAAGCGCTCCCCCGAAGCAGGCAGCATATCCTGCCGCAAAAAGCTGTTCAGGGTTTGTGCCCGTTTCTCCGTCTTTTTTTGCATTCGGCATGATGATGTCAAAATCCAGCACTCCGTCTTCGGATTTAATATGTCCTGACCGTCCGCCGACTGCGGTCGCTTTTGCAGTAAATAATGCCATAATTATCAGCCTCCTCATTGTACTTATTGTTTATATTACCCATGCTCATATTTTTAAACATATTAGAATAGGAAATGGGCCGTTTTTCGGCTACAATAGGGGTAACGTTAACAAACAAAGAGTTGGTGAAGAAGTTATGGCAGAAAAAGAATTTGAACATATGAAACTGGAGAATCAGCTTTGCTTTTTGCTGTATGCAAGCTCAAGGGAAATGACGAAACGGTACAAGCCGCTGCTTGATAAGCTCAATGTGACCTATCCGCAATATTTGGCGCTTCTTTTATTATGGGAGCATGAAGAACTGAATGTAAAACGGATGGGTGAGCTTTTGCACCTGGATTCAGGAACGCTGACACCGATGCTGAAACGGATGGAGCAGCGCGGAATCATTATAAGAAGGCGGTCGCCTGAAGATGAGCGCTCCGTGACGATCAGGCTGACAGATGAAGGATGGGCTATGCAGAAAACGGCGGCGGATATTCCCATTGCCATGCTGGAACAGACGGGACTGTCAAAAGAGGAATTAAAGCAGGTAAAGCAGTCGCTTTATGAGGTTTTAAGAACGCTGCACGGCGAAAAATAAGGATGCCCCGAATGGGCATCCTTATTTTTATTCTGCTGCCAGAAGCTTTACTTCTATATTTCCCGCCGTCGCTTTTGAATACGGGCAGACACCGTGCGCTTTTTGGATAAGTGCTTCCAGCTCCTGTTTCTCAATGCCGGATGCTTTAACCTCAAGCGTAACGCCGAGTTTATATCCTTGATCTGCTTCATCTTTCAGCAGACTGACATGCGCAGTGACCTCTGTTTCAATACTCAGGCGCTCTTTTCTCGCTACGAGCTGAAGGGCGCTGTCAAAGCAGGCTGAGTACCCTGCAGCAAACAGCTGTTCAGGGTTTGTGGCGTGTTCGAGACGTTTCGCTCTTGGCGTTCCCGGCATGGCAACATCAAGATTCAGCACACCGTCAGAAGACGTGACTTTTCCCTCCCGTCCGCCGGCGGCTGATACTGTTGCTGTAAATAATGGTTTTGTCATGTGAATTCACCTCTTTTATATTTTGTACAATTAAATTTTACACAATATATAGTGAATCGTCAATCTTTCTGTATAAAAAAAAGCCTACCCTTTTTTCAGGATAAGCTTAAGAGACTATACTCGGATTTGTCCGTTTCCTTTGATGATGATTTTTGTAGATGTTAACGCCGGAAGCCCCATCGGCCCTCTTGCGTGAAGCTTTTGCGTGCTGATGCCGATTTCGGCTCCGTATCCGAATTCAAAACCGTCTGTAAACCGGGTTGAAGCATTATGATACACGGTAGCGGCGTCTACGGCCGTCTGGAAGTATGCGGCATGCTCGCCGTTTTCCGTCAGAATGGCTTCTGAATGGTTTGTGCCGTACTGCTGAATATGGCGGACCGCCTCCTGTACGTCCTGCACCGTTTTTACACTGAGAATCGGCGCCAGGTATTCCGCTCCCCAATCGGCCTCTTCGGCTTGTTTCGCTGCAGGCTCCAGTCCGCAAATCACCTGATCTCCGCGAAGCTCCACCCCTTTTTCTGTCAGCTGACGCAGCAGTTTTCGCCCGTGTTCTTCCGCCCATTTTTCATGAATCAAAAGAGATTCAATCGCATTGCAGACGGAAGGACGCTGTGTTTTGGCGTTGATGACGACTTCGCTTGCCATATCTGGATCTGCTGACTCATCTATGTACACGTGGCAGTTTCCCGCTCCGGTTTCTAACACGGGTACGGTGGATTCCCTGACCACAAGATCAATTAAATTTTTGCCGCCGCGCGGGATCAATACATCCAGACCGTCATTTAATGTAAAGAGCTGTTTCGCGGTTTCTTTGCTTGTATCTTCTATGAGCTGAATGGCATCAATCGGAAGCTTTGACAGCCCGAGTGCGCGTTTCATCACACTGACAAGCGCTATGTTGCTGTGGATGGCTGAAGAACTTCCTCTGAGGACAACCGCGTTTCCGGTTTTCAGGCAGAGTGTGGCAGCATCTACGGTAACGTTCGGTCTGGCTTCATAGATCATGCCCACTACTCCGAGGGGCACGCGGATTTTTTCAATGAATAATCCATTCTCTTTTTGAATGGTCTCCAATGATTCACCGACGGGATCTTCAAGACCGATTAACAGTTCCACAGCGTCCGCGATATCGAGCAGGCGTTTTTCATCAAGAGTCAGCCTGTCAATAATGTCAGGGGTCAATCCTCTTTTCTGTCCTGCTTCAATGTCTTTCTGATTCTCTGTTAAAATCAGCTGCCGTTCATTTCTGAGTCCGTCTGCGATACATTGGAGCGCTTCGTTTTTCTCAGCCGTCGTTTTCATGACCATTTCGGCAGCGGCTTCTTTTGCCAAGGCTGCTTTTTGCAATACTTCACTCATTTGTTTTCCCCCTCGTCAAATAAATTCACCCAATCATCTCTGTGAATCACTTCCACCTGCTTCGTGCCCGGAAGCTGATCGCTCCGCTTCCCTTTAGCTTCTAAAATCTCATCGGATGAGTAAAGCGTCTGGCCTTTTCCGATGATGCCGCCGGGCCCTCTGACTTCCACCACAGCCCCTTTCGGAAAACTGCCGCAGACACCGGCGACACCGGCCGGGAGCAGACTTGACCCGTTATGGATCATCGCCTGCTCCGCTCCCCCATCAATGATGATTTCCCCTGATATCGGA
The DNA here is from genome assembly GCF_056399565.1 of Bacillus sp. 01N42_2. Taxonomy (NCBI): domain Bacteria; kingdom Bacillati; phylum Bacillota; class Bacilli; order Caryophanales; family Bacillaceae; genus Bacillus; species Bacillus sp. 01N42_2. The sequence goes on from NZ_JBFTRO010000002.1 coordinate 625,906, forward strand.
GAATGAAACATGATCCATTGCCGTGTATTATTCACTGAGGACAGCTCTTTATCGCCGATATATGTGCCGTCACCTTTTCCGTCTAAAATCACCCTCAGTTTTTCCCGCCCGGAGCCGGTGCCGATAAACACCTTCACTCCGAGCGACAATGCGGTCTGGGCGGCGAGAAGTTTTGACTTCATGCCGCCGGTGCCGACCTTTGAGCCTGTTGATCCGGCATACCCGAGCAATTCAGGTGTGATGTCATTCAGATAGTCAAACCGCTTTGCGTCCGGGTTTTCATTCGGATTGGCATCGTACAGGCCGTTAATGTCTGTGAGAATCACTAATTGGTCTGCATGAATCAAACCGCTCACAAGCGCCGACAGCATGTCGTTATCACCGAACGTCAGCTCTTCAACAGATGTGGAATCATTTTCATTGATAATCGGCACGACTCCCCGCTCCAGCAGCTCCATTACCGTAGCGTACGCATTTCTGTACCGCTCTCTTTTTGAGAAATCATTTCTTGTTAATAAAATTTGCGCCGGCGTCAGTCCGTATCTTTTTAAATGGTCCATGTATTGCTGCATTAAAAGCGTCTGGCCGACCGCGGCAGCCGCCTGCTTTCCTTTTATCGTAACGGGGCGCGACGGATAGCCGAGAGCGGAAAAACCCGCGGCCACAGCGCCTGAGGTAATGAGAATGACTTCATGCCCGTCTTCTTTTAATAATGAAATGGCTTCCGTATGCTCTTTGATTTTGGTTTCATCAATGCTTCCGTTACTGTTGGTGAGCGAGCTGCTCCCGATTTTCACAACAATTCTTTGCTTTTTCATCGTTTCTCCTCCGTGGCAATCAATCCAAACCGGCTTTCTTCAATAAAAAAAGCCCATTCCGTCCTGAAAAATAAGGACGAAATGGGCTTTCCGTGGTACCACCTTGTTTGAACGCGTTTTGCACGCGTCCCGCTTTCCTGTAACGCCAGGTTATCGCGCCTGAGTTTTCCCCTCAGGACTCCAAGGCAGGTTCGGCAGGTTTCTTGCGGCAAAATGTTTCAGCGGGCCATTTTGCTCTCTGTCACAGAAATTTCTGCGTACTGATCCTCTTCAACGCTCAATGATTTTTTTATATTATGCAAAGAAAAAAGGTTCTTGTCAAGACATTTTTATCCATAAAAACAGCCCGCCTCCCCGGCGGGCCGCTATCAATTAAATACGATCGTTTTGTTTCCGTGAACGATGACACGGTCTTCCAAGTGCCATTTTACGGCTCTCGCCAACACGCTGCGCTCAATGGTTCTGCCGATATTCTTCAGATCCTCCGCGTGGTCTCTGTGATCGACGCGTTCTATATCCTGTTCAATAATCGGGCCTTCGTCAAGATCGTCCGTCACATAGTGAGATGTCGCCCCGATTAATTTCACTCCGCGCTCATAAGCCCGTTTATACGGATTAGCGCCGATAAAGGCCGGCAGGAATGAATGGTGGATATTAATAATCCGATTCGGATGGGCAGATACAAAATCAGACGTCAAAATCTGCATGTAGCGGGCAAGAACGATCACATCAATTTCATATCGCTCCAGCAGCTCAAGCTGGCGCCGCTCCACTTCGGCGCGGATGTCTTTGTTAGCTTTCATGTAATGGAACGGAATATTCAGCGGCTCGACCACTTCTTTCGCCTCTTCATGGTTGCTGATGACGACCGCAATTTCGGCCATCATATTGCCGCTTTGCCACTCCCAAATGAGTTCATGAAGGCAGTGCAGCTCTTTGGATACAAAGATCGCCACGCGCTTCAGCTCACTTGCCAGAGAGAGGCTCCATGTCATGCCGAATGTCTGGGCGATTGAAGCGAACGCCTGCTTTAAATCCTCTTTTTTCTCACGAATGCCCTTGCAGTCGAATTCAATCCTGAGAAAAAACCGTCCGCCTTCAGGGTCAGTCGTATATTGATTTGATTCAATAATATTCGCGCCGTGGTCAAACAAAAACGCGGACACAGCCGATACAATTCCCGGCTGATCGGGGCAGCTGACAAGCAGGCGCCCTTTTTCCTCATTCCCGTCGCGGTATTCTTTCAGCCGCTGTGTCATATATGAATTCATATGCTTTAATCCCTCGTATCTTCATAATTCGTAACTTATTATAGATTATACTGAAAATTTGATAAAAATCAATTTACGAAAGAATTTTCAGCCCTGCGGCTGCGCACAAAATAAGCGCAATGAAAAAGATGCGCTTCGCATCCTTCTGCTCGCCGTAGAAAAGAATGCCGGCTAAAGCGCCGCCCGCCGTGCCGATACCGGTCCAGATCGCATAGGCCGTTCCCATCGCAATCGTCTCCATCGCATAAGAAAGCAAGGAAAAAGAAGCCGCAAAGCCTGCGATAATGAAAAGAATCCATTTGACTTTCTTTTCTTTTTGAAATTGATTCATCAAAATGACCCCGAGCATTTCACAAAGGCCCGCGGCTATCAGGCTGATCCAATGCATTACGCCTTCTCCTCCTTCGTCTCAGGCTTATCCTGCGTCACCAGCTTTAATCCGATAACACCGATCAGCAAAACGCCGATCAGCACGATTTTCACCGGATCGGCCTGCTCTTTGAAAAGCAGAATTTCACTGAGCACGGTGCCGGCTGTTCCGAGCCCGGTAAAGACCGCATATACCGTTCCTACGGGCAGGCTGTCTGTCGCCTTGATTAATAGATAAAAACTGATGATGATTCCTGTAATCGTGGCGCTCCACGCCAGTGCCGAATCAGCATGTTTCAGTCCGGTGACCCATACCACTTCAAATACGGCGGCTATGACCACTAAACCCCATTTCATGTTCTTCACCCTTTCTTGTTCCGGACAATACAAAAAAGCCCGGATAGTCGTCTCACATGAGATTGACTCTCCCGGGCTTTTTTCCCTCCGTGTGCATATGCGGGAATATGTCCGCATATGTGTTTTCTCTCGGACCAGGCCATGTATGAACATGCGGAACCCTAGAAAACATGTCTGTTCGTATCATACTACACTTCGCTGAAACGTTCAATGTCAGATGTAATATCAAAAACCGTCAGCTGCCTTTCCCATTTGTTAACGGTCTCGCCCGGCACCATGCCGATTTTTTCCGCGACGCGGACGGAAGCAAGATTATCCGGGTCAATCAGCGCCGCGATGCGTCCGTATTGTTTCGTTTGAAAACCATACTTCAGACAGGCTTTCGCAGCCTCTGTCGCATAACCGCATCCCCAGCAGCTGCGGGCAACCATATAGCCGATTTCCATCAATGTGTTTCCGTTTACCGTCTGCGGAACGATTCCGCATTGACCGAGAAATGCGCCCGTCTCTTTATCCTCTGCGATCCAAAGACTGACGCCGTATCCTTTGGCCAGCCGTTTGTTCCAGGCAATCCATTCCTTTGTTTCACGCCTGCTTTTAAGAGAAGGATAATATTTCATGACCTCTTTGTCGGTAAACAGCCCGTACAAATTTTCTTCATCGTCATCCCGCATGGTCCGCAGGCGGATACGCCCGGTTGTCAGGATGGTGCCGGAAGATTTATGTTTCATCATACACGCCACGCTCCTTTCCCTGTAATAGATTATGGATCCGGCGGGAAAAGTCCTTTTTCAGCGTAAAAAAACCGCTTTTAAAAAAAAGCGGTTTGGCGATTGATTACCAAGGCTTATCTGTTCCGAGCGCCTCAGCCAGGGCCTTGCTGTGTTTTAAGCGGTTTTTTCGTTCTCCGGCGCGCTGAACGGCCGTCTTGTGAAGCATGATTTCTTCCTCGGTTTCAGGCACGATCCGCGGAACGGGCACCGATTTCCCGTTTGAATCGAGCGCGACGAATGTCAGAAACGACGTTGCCGCAAGCTCGCGTTCACCCGTCATCAGATGCTCTTTAATGACTTTGACAAACACCTCCATAGACGATGTGCCGACCCATGTGACGTAGGATTCAAGACATACGGAATCCTGTTGGCCGATCGGGCGCAAAAAATCTACAGAGTCCATTGAGGCCGTGACTGTTTCACATCGGCAGTGGCGGGCCGCGGAAATTGAGGCGATGTCATCTATGTAGCTCATCAGCTTTCCGCCAAACAGTGTATTGTGATTATTCGTATCGAGCGGAAAAACCCTGCTTGTCTTGACAACCCTTGTTTCTTTGCAAAACCTTGATTCTGGCAAATTCATATGATTTAAACTCCCCTTTGTGTCTGGTCGTACTGCATCTGTACCTTATTAAACAATAATTTGACCATTTTGTCTAAAATTTTAAATGTTAAGTTGGTTAGATATTCTATCAGAAATGTTTCATTATTCATCGCATCCGGGAATAATAAACGCACATTGATTACTGATAGGAGGCTGTCACATGGACGTATCCATTCCCAAATTCACACAGAAACCGGCATGCCGAAGTGAATATGATGCTTTGAAGACCGTTATCTTATGCCGGCCGGAACACATGGCCATCAAAGATATTATTAACGGAACACAAAAACATTTCAAACAAGAAAATATTGACATCCCCGCCGCCCTCAAACAGCATGATGCATTTATTGACATTTTAAAATCCCATCAGATTGAAGTCGTCCTGCTTCCCGCCGATCCCGGTTTGCCTGAGCAGGTATTCACCCGGGATATCGGATTTGTCTTAGGAGAGACGGCGTTTATTTCAAGCATGGCGGCTTCAGTCAGACAGGGAGAAGAAAAAGTCTTTCAAAACCTGCTTGACGAGGAGAACATCCCTTATACGCGGCTCAGAAAAGCGAACATTGAAGGCGGCGACGTCATGATCGCAGACGGCACCGTTTATGCCGGGCTGAGCGAGCGCACGGATAAAACGGCTGTCCGGGAGCTGCAGGAAGCGCTGCCGGAGATGACCGTTGTGCCGATCCCTCTCAAGGAGGATTTCTTACATTTGGACTGTGTATTTAATATGATCTCGGAAACGGAGGCGCTATACTGCAAAAATGGCTTGGGGCAAAAAGAAATTGATCTTCTCGCCGAACGTTTTGAGCTGATAGAAGTGCCTGAAGAAGAGCAATTTACGCTCGGCCCGAATATCCTGTCTATCGGGAATCAGACAATTATCAGCCTGCCCCAGCACCGTCATACGAACCGCGAGCTCAGAAAAAGAGGATATAAAGTCATTGAAACCGAGTTTTCCGAAATTATTAAATCAGGCGGTTCCTTCCGCTGCTGCACCCTTCCGCTTGTCAGAACATCTTAAACATTTACAAGGCAGTTTCCTTCAAGATACGTTAATATAGAGAAGACAAGACTTAAAGGGGGAAACCGAATGGCTAAGTACATAGGATATGCGGGAACATATACAAAAGGCGGAAGCGAAGGTATTTATTGTTTTGAACTTGATACAGAAGCGAAACGGCTCAGCCGGCCGAAGCTGGCTGCAAAGCTCGGCAACCCGACGTACGTCACACCGAACTCTGATAACAGCATGCTGTATTCCATTGAAAAAGCAGACGGTAAAGGCGGCGTGGCAGCCTATCAGATTCATCAGAACAGCGGGGAATTAACTTTTGTGAACCATCAGCTGATTGAAGGCCCGTCACCGTGCCACGTCAGCATTGATGAGAAACACGAATACGTTTTAACCGCGAATTACCACAGCGGAAAAGTGCACGCCTTTCCGGTCAATGAGGACGGAAGCCTGCGGGAGCCGGCAGCCGAAGCCGCTCATACGGGGACCGGCCCTCATGAAAGACAAGAGAAGCCTCATGCCCATTTCGCGGGCTATACACCTGAGCATAACTACATTGCAGCCCTCGATTTAGGGACGGATACGCTGTATACGTACCAAATGAAAAACGGTGCGCTCACTGAGGTGAAAACCCATTCTTTCGCACCCGGTTCAGGGCCGCGCCACATCGTTTTCCATCCGGCGGAGAAATACGCCTATGTCATGACGGAAATCAGCAATGAAGTCATTGCGCTTGAATACAACCCGACCTTAGGTGAATTCAGAGAGCTGCAGGTCATTTCCGCTTTGCCAGAAGGATTTACGGACAAATCGCAGGGCAGCGCGATCCGCATATCTAAAGACGGCAGATTTCTTTATGCCGCCAACCGCGGACATGACAGCATCGCCATCTTTAAGATCAACCAGTATTCTGGTGAATTGTCTCTTCTTGAATGGGTGCCGACAGAAGGAAACTGGCCGCGTGATTTCGCGTTTGATCCGTCCGAAACATTCCTTGTCGCGTCAAATGAAGAAACGGGAAATCTGGTTTTGTTTGAACGCGACTCCGAAACGGGCGTACTGACTCTGCTTCAATCCGACGTACCGGTTCCGTATCCGGTCTGCGTGTCATTTCTCCATCAGGTTTAATCAAAAAGAAAGCTGACGGCATAAGGTCAGCTTTCTTTTTTGTATAAGTGGCAGGCGACAAAACGCCCTGTCTTCACTTCCTCAAGCTCAGGCGTGATTCTCCCGCAGATCTCCATCGCTTCAGGACATCGCGTCCTGAACACACAGCCGCTCGGCGGGTTAAGGGGACTCGGCAGCTCCCCTTTCAGAATGATCCGTTCACGCTTGTCCTCAAGAAGCGGATCAGGAATCGGGATTGAGGATAAAAGCGCCTTCGTGTAAGGGTGAAGCGGTTCCTTATAAAGCGCAGCGCTTTCTGTGATTTCCATCATGCGCCCCAGATACATCACGCCGATCCGGTCGCTGATGTGCTTAACCATTGATAAATCGTGGGCTATAAATAAAAATGTCAGCCCTTTCTCTTTCTGAAGCCTTTTTAAAAGGTTGACGACCTGAGCCTGTACGGACACATCAAGCGCGGAAATCGGCTCATCCGCCACAATAAACTCGGGGTGCAGAGAAAGCGCTCTGGCAATCCCGATTCTCTGCCTCTGTCCGCCGCTGAATTCGTGGGGATACCGGCTGCCGAAATCCGGATGGAGCCCGACAGATTCAAGCAGTTCATCGGCCATCATCAGCCGGGCTTTACGTGTATTGTAAAGATCATGGATTTCCATCGGCTCCATAATAATTTCCCGTACGGTCAAACGCGGATTTAACGAGGCGTACGGGTCTTGGAAAATCATCTGCAGCTTACGGAAGAGGACGGACCGCTGTTCTGCCGCGGTACGGTGTATGTCCGTCCCTTCATATAATACCGAACCGGCAGTCGGGTCATACAGACGGAGAATAACTCTTCCGAGCGTCGATTTACCGCAACCCGATTCTCCGACGAGTCCGAATGTTTCCCCTCTTTGAATGTGAAAACTGACACCGTCGACTGCTTTGACGGCTTTCTTTCTTCCGGCGTCAAAATGCATTTTCAGCCCGCTGACTTCAAGGAGCGGAGATGCCGTCATATTCATTCCCCCTTTTCGCTTATACAGCGGCGTACGGTGCATAATTCTTTTTCATAGACGGTTGCTTTCAAACGCAGCACTTCGATGGCTTTTCCCGTTTTCGGGGAGTGCAGCATCCTGCCGTCTCCAAGCGCCAAACCGACATGGTGGATCGCGCCTTTCCCTTCTTCATAGGCGAAAAACAAAAGGTCAGCCGGCCGGATATCGTTTACTTCTGCGCCGCGTCCCGCTTTTGCCTGGTCCCGGGCATCTCGGGGAAGGGTATAGCCGTTTGCTTTAAATATCGAATACATCAATCCGGAGCAATCAAACCCGAAACCGCTCAGTCCTCCCCATAAATACGGAAGCCCGAGAAACATCATGCCCGTTTCAATGACATCTGCGGCCCGCCCTTCCGTATGCCGAAATTCGTCTGCGTCAGCTTCATTTATGAGCCGTTCCCCGAACGGCGTCATCACACGAAAAAAGCCTTTTTCACGTCCTGATGCCGGAAGACGCGTTAAGAAACTCACTTCCAAGTCCGGTTCGCCGTTTGTGTGATATAAAAAAGCTGTCGGTTTGGTAATCCAGACGGCGGGAGAAGATGTTTGAAAGCCGGATGCTGAAAGCTGGCTTTTCTTCATCCAGCCCGGATATCCGCGCGCGTCCTTTTTTGAAGGCTGACCGGGAACGGCAACAAAAGCCCATTCTCCTTCTTCTTTGAGAAGGATCACCTCTTCCCCGAAGAGCACTTGCGTTTGGACAAGATTGTCCGTGCATAATTGGAGCCGCTCTTCATATCCCATAGCCGCCAGCCATTTTCTGATCTTGGGCGGGTTTTCAAGCATTGGCGCATCATGCGAACGGGGAGATGACGGCAGCGTCCATATGTTGGCTGCCGCCGCTGTTACGGCTGCTCTCATTGTTTCGCCTCCTCTTGTTTCGACACACCGGTAATGCCGAGACCCGGTTCATCGGGGATCGTAATCTGGCTGCCGCTGTATATGATGCCGCCTTTAATGAGATCATTTTTCAGCATAAGCGGCGCATCAAAATCAAACTTTGTCACATTGCGTTTGCCCGCTGCAAAATGGGCTGCGGCGGTGATGCCGAGCTTGGTCTCAATCATGCTGCCGACCATGCATTCCACCCCGCACGTTTCCGCCATCGCATTGATTGTTTCCGCCTGCTTGATGCCGCCCGCTTTCATCAGCTTAATATTGATTAAATCGGCGCTTCTTGTATGCAGCACGCAAAAGGCCTGACGGGGCGTAAACACGCTCTCATCCGCCATAATCGGCGTGTCTACGGCATCAGTGACCTGTTTCAGCCCGCCGATATCGTCTTTGTGAACAGGCTGTTCGACCAGCTCAATGCCGAGTCCGGCGTCTTCCATCTTTCGGATCGCGGCCACGGCTTCTTTCGGCGTCCAGCCTTGATTCGCGTCCAGTCTCAGTTTGACGTTTGCGCCGACACGTGATCTGACCGCCTGAATCCGCGCCACATCGTCTGATATGTCACCTATGCCGACTTTTATTTTTAAAATACGAAACCCTTTATTTACATAATAATCTGCGTCCCCCGCCATCTCCTCTGGAGAATTGACGCTGACGGTAAAATCCGTTTCCAGTGTATTCCGGCAGCCGCCGAGCAGCCGGTAAAGCGGCTGCCCATGCATTTGCGCCCATCCGTCATATACAGCCATATCTACAGCAGCTTTTGCGCTTTGATTTCTTTCCAACAGCCGGCTGATATCATACAGCACAGCTTCCATGCCGGAAAGGCTCCGCCCCAAGAGAGCGGGCTTCAGCACATCGCAAACAGCGCTTTCAATACCGGCCGCGCTGTCACCTGTAATAACAACCGTCGGCGGTGCCTCGCCCCAGCCGGTCAGACCGTTGTCAAATGTGAGCTTCACAATGACAGATTCAGCATGGTAAACCGTGCGCAAAGCGGTCTTAAACGGCTTTTTCAGCGGGACGGATATCCGCCCCGTTTGAATATCTGTTATCCTCACGCCTGATCACTCCCTTCCGGAAACTCCCGATTCAATCGTTACCGCTTTGGCCGCCGTATCCATAACCGCGCGGGCTCCGATCGGAACGGCGAAGCTCGGTGAACAATGACCGATTTTAAAGCCTTTAAGCGCAGGCTTTCCTGATTTGACAATGTAATCGTTCAGCACTTGCTCTAAAGTAAGAGACTTTTCTTTATTCTTCGGTTCGCATTGGTGAAAATCACAGACCAGAATTCCTGCTGCGTCTGACAGTTTTCCGGCCATTTTTAATTGATTCAGCATTCTGTCGATTTGATACGGCTCCTCATCAATATCCTCGATAAACAGCAATTTGTTTTTTGTATCAATTTCAAACGGCGTGCCGAGTGTCGATGTAATGAGGGACAGATTGCCGCCCGCAAGCTCTCCCTCGGCTCTTCCGTCTGTCAGCACCTCTAATGGGGAAATGTCCTCCGTATAGGTGAATTCCGTTTCTGCGAAAAGCTGGTGATATGACGCCTTTGTCAGCGGATCAGCATCATCAAGCCCGACATCCGTACTCAGCATCGGGCCGTGAAATGTGACGAGTCCCGTATTTTGATGAATGGCGGTATGTAAAAACGTAATATCGCTGTATCCCCAGAAAATTTTCGGATTGCGGCGGATTAAGCCGAAGTCCATATCAGCGGCAATGCGGCCCGTGCCGAATCCTCCGCACGCGCATATCACTGCTTTGACTTTCTGATCGCTAAACATGTCATGAAGATCATCGAGACGCGCGCGATCCTCTCCCGCCAAATAGCCGTGACGGGCTTTCAGCGCCCGGCCGGGTTTCACTCGAAGACCAAGCTCATCTTCTAAAAAAAGCAGCGCGGTTTGCAGCATCCTGCTCTCAGGCGGGCTCGCAGGGGCAATCACACCGACCGTGTCGCCTTTTTGCAGTGCTTTCGGTTTATGGTTCATGGCTTTTTCAATCTCCTTTTCCATGGATTGAAAAGTGAAACAGACCGCTCCTTTACCGTCAAAAGAGCGGTATTTGTTTCCGTTGTGATATCAGGACTTTTCCGCCCATTTCAGATCAATGTAACCGACGGGATGCCGGACAATGCCTTTCACACCGCTGTTCTGCAGATGCACCTGATTGTAAAAATAAATCGGAATGATCGGTGCCTCGTTCATGAGCAGCTTTTCCGCTTTATGCATGAGCGCAAAACGTTTTTTTGCATCGGCTTCCTGTTTTGCCTGCTTAATATATTCGTCGTAATCCGCGCTGCCCCAGCCTGTGCGGTTCATGGAATTCCCCGTCTGGAAAGCTTCAAGAAAACTGATCGGATCTGCGTAATCCGGTAAAAATGAGCTTTGAGAAAACTGGAACTTCAGTCCTTTCTGCTCCTCTAAAAAGACGTTCCATTCCATATTGGCGAGCTTAATGTCTATACCGAGCACACTTTTGAGCTTCTGCTGTATCGCTTCCGCTATTTTCTTATGCTCCGGTTTTGTGCTGTATGTCAGTGTGACATCAGGCAGCTTGTCATAATGCTCTTCTGCCATGCCCTTTTCCAGCAGTTTTTTGGCTTCTGATTCATTCGGGGTTAATAAACTGCCGCCCGCTTCGCGGAAATCTTTCCCGTCAGGCTGCGTAAATCCGGGAGATACGAAAGCATGCGCCGGCTTTTCCCTGTTTTTGGTCACATAATCCGTGATTTCTTTTTGATCAATGGCTGCAGCAAACGCTTTTCTGATCTTTTCATTTTGGAACGGCTCCATTTTTACGTTAAAGCGATAGAAATAAAGTCCGGCCTGATCCCACGTGCGGACGTTTTTTCCGCCCATCAGCTGCTCACTCAGTTCTGCCGGCACGAAAGCGGTATCCAAATCCCCCGACTGGAACATTTGATAGTCTGTATTCCGGTCACTGACCATCGCCCATGTGACTTGATCCAGTTTCACCGTCTTTTTATCCCAGTACGTCTCGTTTTTGACCATCGTCATGCTGTCATCATGCTTCCATTCCGTCAGCTTGAACGGTCCGTTGCCGACAAAGGTTTTCGCTTCAGTGAACCATTTCGGATCAGCCTTGGCGGCCCTTTCATTAATCGGGAAATACGCCGGATTGGACACGACGCTCAGAAAATAATCCTGCGGTGCCGCCAATGTGACGACCAGTGTTTTTTTATCTTTTGCCTCAACTTTCACGTCTTCTTTTTTGCCTTTTCCGCTGTTAAATTCTTCCCCGCCTTTGATCATGTAGCCGAGAAACGCGGAAGATGCGCCCGTTTTCGGATCAAGCATCCGTTTCCAGGCGTAGACGAAGTCCTCCGCCGTGACTGGATCGCCATTTGTCCATTTGGCATTATCACGGATATTGAAGGTATATGTCAGCTTATCAGCGGACACCTTCCAGCTTTCCGCCATGGCCGGTTCGGGCTTATTATCTTTTCCAAGCCTCGTTAAGCCTTCCATGATGTTATTCAGCGGCTGCCAGGAAGCATTATTAAATCCGATCGGCGGATCAAGTGAGGTCGGCTCATTTTCGTTATTGAGCCGGAGCACCGTTTCGCCCCCCTGTTCTTTTGCTTTGCCGGGTTCTGTCCCCGCCTGCTCATTGGCCGTACAGCCCATCAAAGCAAACGAAACAACAGCAATCACTCCGATCGCCCATTTCTTTTTCATTTGAATCCCCCTTTTTCCTCTGCTGCCGTCAGCTGTTTGTGCTTCAGCCGCTCTGCACGGTGATCCCGAAGCCAGCAATTGACGAAATGGCTTTTGGATTTCACGGTTGTTTCCGGATATACCTTTTCACAGACGATCATCCTGTCCGGACAGCGGGCGGCAAACGGACAGCCCGGCGGCGGATCGAATAAATCAGGCGGAGTCCCGTCAATCGGCGAAAGCTCACTGTCCTCCATATCCAGCCGCGGCACTGAGCGGAGCAGCCCCTTTGTGTAGGGATGAGCCGGCCGGTAAAAAATATCATGCCTCGTGCCGATTTCGGCGATTTTTCCCGCATACATGACGGCGACCCTGTCAGCGGTTTGAGCGACAACACCGAGGTCATGTGTGATCAGAATTATAGATACGCCTGTTTTTCTTTGAATCTTCTTAAATAATTCAAGGATTTGCGCTTGAATCGTCACGTCAAGAGCCGTTGTCGGTTCATCGGCGATCATGATTTCCGGCTCACAGATCAGCGCCATCGCGATCACGATCCGCTGCCTCATGCCCCCGCTTAATTGGTGAGGATACTGCTTCAGGCGGGATTTCGAATCAGGGATTCCGACCAGATCCAGCATAGCGAGAACCTCGGATTCAGCTTTTTTTCTCGTCATGGCGCGGTGTTCCAACAGCGCTTCCGAAAGCTGATCCCCTATGGTCAACGTCGGATTGAGCGCCGTCATCGGGTCCTGAAAAATCATAGAAATGTCGCGCCCCCGAATTGCCCGCATTTCCCGCTCCGTCATTTGGCAAAGGTCTTTCTGTTTAAATTGTATGCTCCCGGATTCAATCTTTGCCGAATGTTTCGGAAGAAGACCCATCACGGCTTGTGACGTCACGCTTTTTCCGCAGCCCGATTCACCGACGATCGCAAACGTTTCACCTTTATATAAATCAAAGCCGACGCCTCTGACGGCTTTTACGGTGCCGCCGTATGTCGAAAAAGTAACATGCAGATTTTGAACTGAAAGAATTGGCTGCGTCATTTTTCCTACCTCCTCAGTTTCGGATCTAACGCGTCCTGCAAGCCGTCTCCAAGCACGTTAAACGCGTACATCGTTAAGGAAATGAAAAAGGCGGGGAAAAACAGCCGCCACCAATGGCCTGATAAAATCGCTGGAAGCCCGTCGTTTGCCATGACGCCCCAGCTTGCAAACGGCGCCTGAATGCCGAGTCCGAGAAAACTTAGAAATGATTCCGCAAAAATCGCCGCCGGCACCGTCAGCGTCATTTGGACAATAATGGCTCCCATCGTATTCGGCAGCAGATTTTTCTTAATGATCCGAAATGTTTTCGCTCCAAACGTTTTCGAAGCAAGCACGTGTTCATCATGCTTCATCCTCAGCACCTGCCCTCTGACAATCCGCGCCATGCCGACCCATCCCGTCACGGTCAGAGCGACGATGATGGAACCGAGCCCCGGTCCCATCAGCACCATTAACAAAATGACAACGAGCAGATACGGTAAGCCGTAGAGAACTTCGATGATTCTCATCATGGCGCTGTCTGTCCGCCCACCTTTGTAGCCGGCGACGCCTCCGTAAATGACGCCGATCAAAAAGTCGATCAACGCCGCCATCACACCGACAAATAAAGAGATCCTCGCTCCGTACCATGTTCTTGTAAACACGTCCCGCCCAAGCTCGTCGGTTCCGAACCAATGTGAAAAAGACGGCGGAAGATTCTGCTCGGCGAGCGTCTGCCTCGTCACACTGTGCGGTGATATCAGCGGACCGAACACTGCTGAAAGAAACAGGCAGCATAAAATCACAAGGCCGGCCATCGCCAATTTGTTCTTTTTAAGCCGCCGCCACGCATCCTGAGTGTAAGACAGGCTCGGACGCTTCACCGACTCGGTTTCACCCTTTCTTTCCATGCCCGGCTGAAACCAGTCATCTGGCACTTCTGTGTGTTTTACCGTTTCTTGCGGGAGACTCATCAGGCTCACCCTTTCTTATGAAGTTTTATGCGCGGATCCAGCAGGCCGTATGCCAAATCAACCAGAAACAGCATGACGATCAGAATCACACTGTAAAAAACGGTCGTTCCCATAATCACCGGGTAGTCACGCTGATTGATGCTTTCCACGAAATATTTGCCCATCCCCGGAATGGCAAAGATTTTCTCGATGACGAAACTGCCCGTCAGGATACTTGCGGCAAGCGTGCCGAGTACTGTCACAACGGGCATAAGAGCATTTTTCAAGGCGTGTTTGATGATAATTTTGACAGGGGAAAGACCTTTTGCTTTTGCCGTGCGGATATAATCCTGAGTCAGCACTTCTGCCATGCTTGACCTTGTCAGCCTCGCGATAATGGCCATAGGGCCGACGGCAAGCGCAACAGTCGGCAGCACCATGTGTATGGGGCTCGTCCAGGTGGCTGCCGGAAACCATTTCAGATGAACCGCAAATTGCTGAATCAGCAATGTCGCCATAATAAAATTCGGAATGGAAATCCCCAGCACCGCAAGGCTCATGGCTGCATAATCGAGAAAGCCGCCGCGTCTGAGAGCGGCCGTTATGCCGAGCGCAAGTCCTGAAATAACAGCGACAATGATCGCCGTTATGCCAAGCTCAAAGGAAACGGGAAATCCGCGGTCAAGCATGGCGTTTACACTGTCTGACGGTTTTTTGATTGAAGGACCGAAATCAAAGGTGAGAATGGATTTTAGATAAATGGCGTATTGAGTGATAAGAGGTTCGTTCAGATGGTAGTAGGATTCGAGATTTCGCTGGACCGCTTCGTTTGTGCCCCGCTCTTCGTTAAAAGGCGAGCCGGGTATCACTTTCATCATGACAAATGTCAGAGTGGTGATGACGAGCACGGTCACAATCATGGCGATAAAACGTTTGATAAAATACCGCAGCATGCCGTTCACCCCTTTAACAGAATGTTGTTCTCATGGCGAGTTCTGTCATGACGAGCATGGCCTGATAAGCTTCCGGCATGTCTTTTGCCTGAAATTGAACGGTTGTCGTTCCCGGTACAATTTCTGTGCCCGGCATTAAATGGGCCCATTCAGCCTGTCCGTAGTTGGCAAATTCAATGCCTAATACAGGTCGATCAGGCGGTGTCAGCGGCTTGACCTTATCTTTATTTTTGAGCGCATAAGCTGTTTTTTCCGTCAGGAGCCGCCCGGCTTTTTGAGGAGACAGGCATTTGACAGCAGTTCTTGAAATGGATTGTTTGACGGCGGCAGTCGTCACATTCGGTATCAGCTCCTCCGCTTCTTTTGCGGCGCAATCGTCTCCGGCTGCCATGATAACCGGGACGCCGTAAAATCCGGCGAGGTAGGCATTCAGCCCCAGTTCACCGACCGGCTGATCATTTATGTAAAAATGGCGCACGCCGAAAATCATGCTGTGTGACATGACGCCCGGCATCGAGGCTCTTGCATGATAGCCGATAAACATCACGCCCGAATATGATTCATCAAGCCCCTGCATCATAGAAAACGGCTTGACATCCCCCGTGATCAGCTCTGCCTCAGGATGAAGTTTTTCTGCAAGCAGATTATTCATCTTAGAGTGGCTGTCATTCACAGTCACTTCCGTGCATCCGTTATTAAACGCTTCAGCGATGCACCAGTTTGCTTCTTCAGTCATCAGAACCCTGCCGCGCTCATAATTGTGCATGCGGGAATTGACAAATGTTTCATCCGGCAGTCCGGAAATCCCCTCCATGTCTACAGATAGATACAGTTTCATATAATGCCTCCTTTTTTATTTAAATTCCGATATTAAATTATGAATATTCTAACAAATTATATTAAAAAAGGATGAAACATGCAATATACCATTATGCCTTTATAGGAAAAAACAAACCCTTTTCACAGGGAAAAGGGTTTGCTGATAGAAAAAGTTACATCCTGTTTTTGTTTATAGGGTGACCCTGAAACTGTCTGACCGCACTTCTGTATTCGCGATCGGGAATGACCTGATGCCTGATCGGTTCAGGAACCTGCGGCGAAGGCTCTTCAGGCGCCTGCCTGCGTACGGCATGCGGTTTATGCGCCAGCTTATGTCCCATGCCGGTCGCATTCATGACAAATGATAAACACACTAAAAGCAGGCTAAAGATAAAAGCAATTAGAAACAGATCGCTGTATGTCCCCATCAGCTGGTCATGCGGCGATTGTGTGCTGCGCGCCCCCCAAAGCGTGCCCGAAGCATCTCTTTTCGTAAAGTACCCGATTAATACAGGAGCGCCCATATAAATGAACAGCCGTAAAAACTGAACGGCCGTCATGCGTTTCACCAGTTCCGGAAGCGGCCCGCCCAACGCGGCGCCCATCAGTCCGGCCGCCACGATAAGCCCTGTCCCTGCCGCCAGCATCACGAAAAGACCCGCAAATAGAATAAGCGGCAGATGATGATCCGTCGTCATCCATTGAAAATTCACGAACACCAATATCACAGAGCCTGTTATGCCGAGCATGCCCGGGCCGACTTTATCATATGCTAAAGCACTGATGACAGCGGCAACGGCCACGCCTCCCAAAAGGCTCGCATATAAGAATATTAACTGGGTTTGTGATAAATGGTATGCCGTCTGAAGCTCCCCGCGAAATGCAGAAAGGCTGACCGCTATGGAAATGCTGGCCGCGGCGATCATGAAAACACCCAGAATCGGCTTTGGAATAAGCATAAGTTTAATCGAAATCAGCGCATGTTCGTTTCTGTACTGCATAATCAGCAGGATCAGCAGAATGACGAAGCTTCCGCCAAATCCCGCCAATGTATGCCAAGACGAAAAGCCCCATTTCGGCAGATGAATAAACGTATAAGCGGTCAGCACGGCTGATATACCGGCCAAAAGAAAACCGATGCCGTCAAATGGAGATTTTTCAGCATTTTTATGAGCATCATCCCGCAGCCACATATAACTGAAAATCAAGCCGAATAGAGACAGCAGGCCAAAAATGATAAACAGCCAATGCCAATGGCCAGCGCTTGCCGCCGCCGTGCCTAATACGGTCCCCATAATGACGGCTCCGTAAAATCCGCCGATTAACACAAATAATGCGTAATTGCGCCGCTCAATCGGAAACGAAAGCACCAGCATCGGAATCATAATCATCAGCATAGTGCCCGCCGCAGCTCCCTGCAGCAAACGGCCCGCAGCGAGCAGGTAAATATCATTCGTCACAGCAGCGAGCAGCGCACCGATGACACCCGCGGCCATCGAAATCATATAGACAGGCCGGGAGCCGAACCTTTTTCTTAAATACGGCCCAGCCGGCACAAATAAGGCGAATGCCATATTACCGATAATAATCGGATGAAAAGAGTCAAAGTTTTCCCCGCCGACCGTCTGCCGGACAAGGCTTTGGACAGCCGCAAGAGCGGTGTTCGACATCAGTCCCGGCCCGACCGCCAGCACAGCAAGCAGAGAAATAATCCAGTGATGTTTTTCTTTCATTTGACAGCCCCTTTCTAAAATTTGACAAAGTGAAAAAGCTAACAGATTTCCCCCATTAGCTTGACAGAATTTTCATATCTTTTCATGTGAAGGATTGAACATAATATCTTATTTATTATTTCAAATCCGATGGAAATTGTCAACATAGAGCGCCGCCGTCCGATTACGTCTTTTTCACAATTTCCCACAATCTTTTCATTATTATCCCACATTTTTTGTTTAAGATGGAGTCAGTAATAATAGGCAAATCATGCTATGATGAAATAGAGAAACGGAGTGAACATGATGGATAACTATCGTGATGAAAATCGGACAGACCAAAAAGAACAGGAAGTCCTTTTAGTAAAAGAAAATCAGCAGCCGGCGAGATATTCCGAGCCGGACGAGGACAAGAAAAAACGAAGCTTCGGCTGGTTCAGACCGCTTCTCGGCGGGGTGATCGGCGGAGGGCTCGCCCTCGGCATCTATACATTTACGCCGCTTGGAGACCATCAGACTCAAGATACTTCAAATCCGGCTCCCGCTCAGGAAACGTCTTCAGTAACCGCTAAGCAGACATCTTCTGATTCCGGCAGCGGCAAATCGGCAAACAGCTCATCAGCAAATTCAAGCAGCATTTCGAATATGGTGGAAGACATTTCACCGGCGATCGTCGGAATCACCAATCTGCAAAAGCAGCAAAACAGTTCAGATTTATTCGGATTCGGTTCCGGTTCAGATTCGAACTCAAATTCATCGGGTGAAGATGCGGAAACAGGCTCAGGTTCAGGCGTTATCTTTAAGAAAGCAAACGGCAAAGCGTATATTATTACGAATAACCACGTGGTTGAAGGCGCCTCTTCTCTTAAAGTGTCATTATATGACGGCACCGATGTAACAGCTAAACTCGTCGGCCGTGATTCGCTGACAGACTTGGCCGTATTAGAAATCAGTGATAAACACGTAACAAAAACGGCAAGCTTCGGCAGTTCATCCGCTCTCAGAACGGGTGAATCCGTGATCGCCATTGGTGATCCGCTCGGCAAAGACCTTTCCCGCACCGTCACACAGGGAATCGTGAGCGGTTTAAACAGAACGGTCTCGATTTCCACATCAGCCGGCGAGTCAAGTATCAACGTCATTCAAACCGATGCCGCGATCAATCCCGGAAACAGCGGCGGGCCGCTCTTGAATACAGACGGCAAAATCATCGGCATCAACAGCATGAAAATCAGTGAAAATGATGTAGAAGGCATCGGTTTTGCGATTCCGAGCAACGATGTAAAACCGATTGCCGAAGAGCTTCTCACGAAAGGACAGGTGGAGCGCCCTTATATCGGGGTGAGCATGATCGACTTGGAGCAAGTGCCGCAAAACTATCAGGAAGGCACACTCGGCCTTTTCGGCAAACAGCTGAATAAAGGGGTTTACATTCGCGAAGTGGCGCAGGGATCCCCTGCAGCCAAAGCCGGATTAAAAGCAGAAGACATCATTATCAGCTTGAAAGGGAAAGAAACTGACACGGGCAGCGAACTTCGCAATATTCTCTATAAGAATACGAAAGTCGGCAGCACCGTTGACGTGAAGATTATCAGAAACGGCAAGGAAATGACAAAAAAAATGAAACTGACTCAAAAAGAAGAAACTTCGTCTTAACAAAAATCCAAGGCAGCGGCCTTGGATTTTTTATATACAGATGAAACTTTAGGCTTAGATCAGCCGTATGACTTAGTGTACAAAGGAGGATACATACCTATGAAACATACCGGACTTTTGCTGGTCGTTACCGGCCTTATCTTATTGCAGCTGAGCATTCAGCTTCCTCAGCAAAACGTGGCTTGGGGCATGACGCTGGGTGCAAGCATTTTATTGAACCTGACGGGAACCGGCTTGATCATGCGCTCTCTGCACATCCAGACCGGCCGCAGATGAATGAAAAAAACCGCGGGACACGATGTGTTCTTGCGGTTTTTATTTTTGACATAAAAGCACCCTGCCCGCTGGCCGGACAGGGTGTTTCGATTAAGACATATGCTGATCCCGATAAACCTTTTCGTTTTTAATGCCGTACGCTTTTTGCACGATATAGAGCGGACGGTCTTTTGCTTCATCATAAATCCTTCCGATATATTCGCCGATCATTCCGAGCATTAAAAGAACGATGCCGCTGAATAACAGCTGTATCACAATCAGAGAGGACCAGCCCGTTATGGTGCTGTCTGTAAAGAGTTTCATATATAAAACGATAAACATATAGAGAAAACCCGCCCCGGACATCATCATTCCCGCGTAGCTTGCCGCCTTGAGCGGTTTATGGGAGAACGTTGTGATACCGTCCATGGAAAGCTTCAGCATTTTTTTAAGCGGGTATTTCGTTTCTCCCGCAAGCCTCTCATCACGTTCATATTCAACAGCAGTCTGCTTGAAGCCGACCCAGCTGACGAGCCCTCTGACAAAAGGATTTTTCTCTTTTAATCTTTTCATTTCGTCACAGACTTTTCGGTCAAGCAGGCGGAAATCTCCGGTATCGAGCGGAATATCAATATCAGTCACGCTCCGAAGCAGCCGGTAAAACATAGAAGCCGTCTGTTTCTTGAAAAAGGTTTCTCCCTTTCGTTTTGTTCTGACGGCGTACACGACATCGTAGCCTTCTTTCCACTGTTCAATCATATCAAGGATTAGTTCGGGAGGGTCCTGCAAATCGGCGTCAATGACGACGATTGCATTTCCCTCTGCGTAATCCATGCCCGCGGTGATCGCGATCTGGTGTCCGAAGTTTCTGGAAAAATCAATAATTTTCACTCTCGGATCAATCAGACTGTGTTCTCGTAATATTTCAATACTGCGGTCTTTGCTTCCGTCATTAACAAAGATTAATTCATAATGGTCTTTTGTTTGATCCATGACTTCTTTCAGACGCTGATAGGTTGTCTGAATGACGGGTTCTTCGTTATACACCGGGACGACAATTGAATATTGAATATGTCTGCTCATATTTTTTCCTCCTATTCATCAGATTGCAGTTCGTATAGTGAAGCTGACTGATTCATTCCGCCGGGGCCGCCGCCCATCCGGCTGTTTTCACCTGAGGTCTTGCTGCGCTTTGTATCAGCTGCATCATGATTTTTCGTTTTCTGATCTGTGCTTGTTTGCCATTTATCTGAAGATACTTTCTTACCGTTTTTCTCAACCCATTCAACAATTTCGTTGTTTCCGCCTTTGCCCATTCCGGATGTTAAGAAGTATTTTACTTTCCCTTCTTTTACGAGCTTTTTAAATTGAGTCAGCGTGATGGCCGGGTCAGATCCGCTGAATCCGCCGATCGCCATGACCGCTTTTTTCGTTTTGATAATGTAAGGCGCCGCGGTGTTGGAATCCGTTGTTGCAAATAGATAGTCCGCTCCGGCGTTATGTTTCTCTAAATAGTTGATCAGTTTTTTATTTACAGAGGCGTTATTCATTCCCATGCCTTTCCCGCTTGTTGACGCAAGCTGGGGGCCTGTTTCAGGCAATGAGCTGTTGCCCCCGTACAGAAGCGGTGTGCTCGCCCAATATAACGGCATCACCAGCAAGACGAGAAGAGCGGCAAGTGACAGATAATAACTGAACGGTTTTTGGCGCTGTTTGAACACGGACAGAGCGATTGCAGACAAAGCTCCGATAACGCCAACACCGATGCTCCAGCCTGCGCCGATTTGATCAATCCAGTTTCTGAGGATAAACAGCTCAAATCCGGTTGTCACAAAAATAGCTGCCGGCAGAAGCCAAGACTTCCAGCCTGTCTCCGCGCGGTACAGATGAACGAGGGCGACCCATCCCGCACCGGCAAGAGCAGCAATCGGAGGGGCCAGCATAATGAGATAATAATGGTGGAAAAATTCCGCCACACTGAAGAATCCGGCAATCGGCACTAGCCACGCTGCCCAAAAGATCGTTTCCTTCTGTTCTTCTGACAATCTTCTTCTTTCTCTCGCCCCGGCGATCAGTAAACCGGCCATTCCAAAAATCGCAAACGGCAGGAGCCAGCTGATCTGATCAGATAATTCTTGTTGGAAGAGCCGCAACGGACCGGGGGTTCCCGTCCCGAACATTCCTGAACCTGATTGCATTTTCGAGCCGGTGCCTGCGCCTCCTTTTCCCCCGCCGCTTGGAGGGCCTCCTTGACCGCCGCTTGGCATTTGCCCGTTAGATGGAGGTGCCGTCATGTTGCCGTTTTGAGATTTGCCTTCGCTTGAAGACTGTCCGGGCGGCGCCTGCATTTGTGAAGAACCGGCGGAAGAAGCCTTTTCTTTCGAAGCGTTTCCGTGCGGCATGCCCTGACCGCCGCCCGAACTTTGGCCTGTCAGCCGCTGAATGCCGTTATATCCGAAAGCCAATTCCAATACGGAGTTGGTCTGGCTGCTTCCGACATATGGCCGTTTGCCGGCAGGGATATTGTCAACAATGAGCGGCCATGACAACGAAACGGCCGCTAATACGGCCAGCGCGCTTACCAATGAAATGATTTTTTTCTTAATGGTTGTATTTGCCGCAATCATATAGAACAGCAAGAAAGCCGGTAAAATCATATAAGCTTGAAGCATTTTTGTATTAAAACCTACCCCGACGACAAAGAACGCCGCCAGAAGCCAAATCAGTTTTCCTTTTCGAATCGCTTTAAAGAGGAGCCATGTGGCGAACAGCAGGAAAAAGACCAGTAAAGCATCGACATTGTTTGTCCGCGCGACCGCTGCAGCGATCGGGGTGCATGCCATGACAAATGAGGCGATGCGGGCCGCCGTTTTTCCGAACGTCGGCTTTATTAATAAGTACATGAACAGAACCGAGCCTACACCCGCCAATGCTTGAGGCAGGATGACACTCCACCCGTGCATACCGAATATCAGCGCGCTGATCGTTTGAATCTGGTATGTAACAGGCGGTTTATCTACCGTGATAAATCCGGCTGCGTCAAATGAAGCGTAAAAGAAATTATGAAAGCTTTGTAGCATACTCGTTACCGCTGCGGTGTAATAAGGGTTCACCGTATCGTCATTCCAGATGTTGTACATATTCAAGAATGCGGAAACGAGTAAAATGAGGATTAAGACTGCGTCTATCTCGCGTTTTTTCATTTTCACCTGTATTTTCACTCCTTTGGTTGAACTTTGAACAAGTGTAACAACCAAATGTGAAAAATTTATTAATAAACAAAGACAATTATTTTGCCGTTTACAAATGGGTAAAAAGAAGGACAAAACGGTTTTAGAAAGTAAAAAAAGATGCCTCCCTCAAGCCGCGGGAGGCATCTGTCATTATTCCTGATTTATTGAATCGGTTTCAGCCGCGCTTCTATTTCAGAACGGCGGTGTTCGAGATAAGGCGGAAGCGCCACCGTTTTGCCGAGCTCCTCAGGTTTTTCATCAACCATAAATCCCGGACCGTCCGTTGACAATTCAAACAGAATTCCGTTCGGTTCCCGGAAGTACAGCGCTTTGAAATAATAACGCTCTACGATGCCTGAGTTGCTGAAACCTTCTTTTGTAATGATGCGGTGCCATAAAGCAAGCTCCTCTTCATTCTGAACGCGGAAGGCCACATGGTGGACGCTGCCTTTCCCCGGACGCTCGCGCGGAAGATCGTTTCTTTCAATCAGATGGACTTCCGTGCGCGCGCCTCCGTTTCCTGATTCCAGCACTGTAACTGTGCCCCGGTCTTCATGGGTTTCTTTTCCGATTTCAGTGAAGCCGAGCACATCGGTTAACACACGCAGCGTCGGCTCCTCATACGGGACAGTCAATTCAACGGGACCAAGACCGCGGAAAGAATATTCTTCCGGAATGCCGCTTTGTTTCACCGCTTCACCGATGTCTTTTCCTTTTTCGTCAGCCGTCAGTACAAGCCGCTGTCCTTCATGATCCTGAAAAGCG
Organism: Bacillus sp. 01N42_2; assembly: GCF_056399565.1. Classification (NCBI taxonomy): domain Bacteria; kingdom Bacillati; phylum Bacillota; class Bacilli; order Caryophanales; family Bacillaceae; genus Bacillus; species Bacillus sp. 01N42_2. The sequence continues at coordinate 649,237 of NZ_JBFTRO010000002.1, forward strand.
AGTGTCTCTCTGCCCGCTATTGTCACGATGTCGCCATGAGCGACCTGATGCTCTTCGAATCGTTTTTTCCAATATTGCAGCGCTTGTGCATCCGGGACACGCAGGCCGATTGAAGAAATACTGTTTGTTCCCGCATGAAACGGCGCAATCCGCGGGATTTCGAAAAACGTCAATTCAGATCCCGGATTGGCTGTTTCATCACCGTAAAACAAATGATACATCGTCGGTTCATCTTGGTTTACGGACTTTTTCACAAGTTTCAGTCCCAGGATGTCCCGATAGAAATCTAAATTTTTCTGCGCATCAGCCGTCATTGCTGATACATGGTGTATTCCGTTAACTTTCATTATGTTATCCTCCACTCAATTATCTCGATTTCGAGATATTTTATATATACAATTTATGTTATCCGGAGCATAAAGTCAACACATCTGCTTTGCCGGCGGTCCGCAGATTTCCGTCTTCAAAATAACGAACTATAGTAATTTTAAAACTATTAATGTTCGTTTTTAAAATAAGATATTTTCCTTATCAAAAGCGAAAACCTTTGTTTTTAAGCCAAAAACCGAAATCAGAAAATTTATTTTATTCGTGTTTCAGCAATTAGGGTTTACAATATGGAAAATAGTTTTTTCAGCATGACGATTTTACATCTGGAGGGAAAGGATATGCAGATTGAAGAAAACGGACTAAAAAAAGAGATCGGCCTTACCATCGCCCTCTCACTTGTTATCGGCACCATCATCGGTTCCGGCGTATTTATGAAACCAGGCGCCGTGCTTGCCTACTCCGGTGATGCAAAAACCGCGCTTATCGCGTGGCTGTTAGGAGGCATTTTGACGCTAGCAGGCGGCCTGACCGTTGCGGAAATCGGCACTCAGATTCCGAAAACGGGCGGACTTTATACATATCTTGAAGAAGTGTACGGCGAATTTTGGGGCTTTTTATGCGGCTGGGTGCAAATCATCATTTACGGACCCGCGATTATCGGAGCAATCGGCTTGTATTTCGGCTCTTTGATGGCGCACTTGTTCAATTGGGATTCCGGCTGGTCTAAATTGATCGGAATTGCAGCCGTTTTGTTTTTAAGCATCATTAATATTATCGGAACGAAATATGGCGGCATCGTCCAGGGAATTACGACGGTCGGCAAATTGATTCCGATTATCTGCATGATTGTGTTCGGCCTTTGGAAAGGCGATCAGCATATTTTCACAGCCGTTACAAGCAGCATGTCGGAAATGAATTTCGGCGCTGCCATACTGGCTACCTTGTTCGCCTATGACGGCTGGATCCTGCTTGCGGCTCTCGGCGGTGAAATGAAAAACCCGGAAAAACTTCTCCCGAGAGCGATGACGGGCGGACTTTTGGTTGTCACCGCCATTTATCTTTTCATTAACTTCGCACTGCTGCACATTCTTCCCGCGACCGACATTGTCAAACTCGGTGAAAATGCCACAGGCACCGCTGCGGGAATGCTGTTTGGCGGTATCGGAGGAAAATTGATCAGCGTCGGGATCATCGTCAGCATTTTCGGCTGTTTAAACGGAAAGATTCTCGCTTTTCCGCGTGTCTCGTTTGCAATGGCGGAACGGAAACAGCTGCCGTTTGCCAGACAGATTTCACGGGTGCATCCGACGTTCCGCACTCCTTGGATTGCCGTGTCATTTCAGATCGCGCTGGCCATTATTTTTATGATCATCAGCAACCCTGATAAGCTGTCTGAAATCTCTATTTTCATGATTTATATTTTTTACGTCATGGCCTTTTTCGCCGTTTTCATCCTAAGAAAAAAAAGCGGCGGAAAACCGCGCGCCTACAGCGTGCCTCTGTATCCGGTCATTCCTGTTTTGGCCATAGCGGGTTCACTGTTTGTGCTGATCAGCACGATCATTACAGATACACTGAGCTGCGGGCTTTCCATCTTGATCGGTCTTGCCGGACTCCCGCTTTATTTTTGGCTGAAAAACCGCAGAAATGACTGACAAAAACGGTTCCTTTTACGGGAGCCGTTTTTTTTCGGCAAAATCACGTGCAAAAGTTGACAGCAAATTCACATCTTTTGTTATACTTTTTAAGCAAGATGTCTGAATTCGAAGTATGTTACGTTTTTTTGGCAAAGTGGGTAACATAAGAAAAACAGGATGAGACACGTTTTTACGAAAAAATCAAGAGGCGTTTTTTTCGACTTCATCTGTTTTTTTTCGACAAAAGGCTATATAATAATTTGATGTGTGCATTGTCTCATTCAAACAATGGAGGGTTTTTAATGATAAAAAGAAAAAAAGATAAGTTCTCACTCCTTTTAACAGAAATCGCAAAAAATATAGATGAAACTGCAGAGTATTTTGTGAACTTTAAAGTCACAAACCAAACAACACTTAAAGAATTTGCAGATACGTTAAAAGAATACGAAACAAAAGGTGACAATCATGTTCATGTCATGATTAAAGAGCTTAACAAAGCATTCATCACTCCTATTGAACGCGAAGATATCCTTCAGCTGACAAACAGCCTGGATGATGTGCTTGACGGAATTGAACATTTCTCTGCCATGATGGAGATTTTCTCAATTACTTCATCAGACGAGCATATCGACAAATTCAGCGGATACATTAGAGAATGTGCGAAAGAAATTTTAATTGCAACTGAGCTGTTGGCAGAAAACCGCTTAAAGGACATTCAGCCTCACGCCATCAAAATTAAAGAGTATGAGCACAACTGTGACAACCTGCACAGAAAATCATTAAAAAATCTGTTCGGCACAGAAACCGATCCGATTAAAGTGATTCAGTACCGCGAGATTTACGAAACGCTTGAGGAAATTGCCGACTCTTGCCAAAGCGTTGCCAATAACCTTGAAACCATCATTATGAAAAACGCGTAACGAGGGGTTATAATGGATACTCTATTACTTTTAACGATATTAATTGTCATTTGCGCTTTGGTATTTGACTTCATTAACGGATTTCACGATACCGCCAACGCAATCGCCACCTCAGTTTCGACAAAAGCGCTGAAGCCGCGGCACGCGATTATCATGGCCGCCATCATGAACTTTCTCGGAGCCATGACGTTTACCGGTGTGGCGAAAACCATTACGAAAGATATTGTGAATCCTTATACATTAGACAACGGATCGGTTGTCATTCTTGCTGCTTTACTCGCCGCAATCGCCTGGAACTTGATCACATGGTATTTCGGCATTCCGAGCAGCTCTTCACATGCGATTATCGGAGCGATCGCCGGTGCGGCCATTGCAGCATCAGGTTTTGCGACGCTTAATTATAAAGGGTTCATTAAAATTATCGAAGCACTTATTTTATCACCGATCATCGCCTTTGTTCTCGGCTTTATCGTATATTCGATCGTGAAGCTGATTTTTAAAGACAGCAATCTGGCGAAAACAAATAAACGCTTCCGCAGAGTGCAGATTTTGACGGCTGCCATTCAGTCCTATACACACGGAACAAACGACGCGCAAAAAGCGATGGGTATCATTACGATGGCGCTTATGACGGCCAATTTACATAAAAGTGATACGATTCCTTTCTGGGTGCAGCTCTCCTGTGCCCTGGCAATGGGTCTCGGCACATCCATCGGCGGCTGGAAAATCATTAAAACCGTCGGCGGTAAAATTATGAAAATCCGTCCGGTAAACGGCGTATCTGCCGACTTAACCGGCGCAGCCATTATTTTCGGGGCCACGTTTATTCATCTCCCTGTCAGCACGACGCACGTCATTTCGTCTTCCATTCTCGGTGTGGGCGCTTCCCACCGCGTAAAAGGCGTAAACTGGGGAACGGCTAAACGGATGCTCATTACATGGGTCATCACCCTGCCGATTGCAGGCACACTCGGCGCCATCGCCTTTTTCATCTTAGATCTCTTTTTCTAATGACGGCATCCGCTTCTTTACAGAAGCGGTTTTTTTGTGACAGGAAAATGATGTCATGACATAGAATGAACATAGCAGACCATTTTTCGAATTGTGAGGGATGCTCATGCTTGTGTTTTTTCAGATCATGGTGTGGACGATGGCCGCCGCACTCATTTTATATGTGTACGCATCCTGGCGGTATGAGGCAAAGGTAAAAGAAAAAATGTTTGCCATCCGTAAAACGTGGTATTTACTATTTGTACTGGGCTCCATGGTCTATTGGACATATGATCCTGAATCGCTCTTTTCCGCATGGAGACAATATTTGATTGTTGCCGTCTGCTTTGCTCTTATTGATGCGTTTATCTTTTTGAGCGCATATATCAAAAAGCTCGCCGGCAATGAATTAGAGACGGATACGAGGGAGATTTTGGAAGAAAATAACGAAATGCTTCACTCCTACCTTGAAAAACTGAAAACCTATCAATATCTGTTGAAAAATGAACCGATCCATGTATATTATGGAAGTACAGAAGCTTATGCAGAAGGCATCAGCAGACTGCTGGCCGCTTATGGAGAAAAAATGAATGTCACGGCTTCATTGTGCGACTATTCGGCACAGTCGGATAAGGACCGCTTGACGGAGCATATGCCTGATGCGGCAGACGTTCAGTCCCGCCTGAACCGAAAAGACGTCTACTATGATCAAAAGGGCAGGCTTGTGCTTATTCCGTTTACAGTCCAGGATCGCCATTATGTGATCAAACTGACGTCAGAAAACCTGTTGACGGAATTCGATTATTTGCTTTTCACATCACTAACAAGCATTTATGATTTAATGCTGCCAATAGAAGAGGAAGGTGACGGATAATGGAGCAGGCATTTCAAAACGGGCAGCCGGAACAAAGAGCAAAACCGTTCAAAATGTTTAAAAAACGCTCAATGACAAGTATCGCAAGTTACCAGGTCAGCCCTCATACCGCCAGAATTTTCAAAGAAAACGAACGGCTGATTGACAAGTATAAACAAAAAAAAGCTTGATTACACTAAGGACAGGAGACACGGCTCTTGTCCTTATTCCTTTTTTCCTTATATTTCATATAATAAAATCAACAAAGAGATGCGACAGGTGATGATGTGAAGAAAATTGTAAGGCGTGTAAAGTTTGTGGATTACGGACGGTTCGGGCTTTCCGCTTATTCGCTGAGGATGCGGGCGAGGAGTCTCGGGCTATTGAACCGATTAAAAAAGAAGAAAGGCTGAATCCCGTAATGTGATCGGGACCCAGCCTTTTATTTTTTAAAGCTGCATCAGAATTTTCGCTTTTACAGCGGGACCGTAGATGCCGTCAGACGGCAGTCCGTTTACAGATTGGAATCGGGCCACGGCATTTGCGGTTTTCGGTCCGTAGATACCGTCAATGCCGTTATTGACAGCTCCTTTTTCAGGATAAAAATAAAGCGCGGCGAGCGCGTTTTGCACCTGGTATACTTTTTCACCGGACGTGTACGGCTCTGTCAGCTGAATCACCTCATCAGGAAGAGGATACAGTGCTTCAACTGGCGCGCTGACAAACAGCACTTGTCCGACTTTAATCAAATTCGGGTCTGCGATGTTATTCCATTTCTGAAGATCAGCCACACTGACGCCGAATTTTCGCGCGATGGCCGACAGCGTATCTCCTTTTTGAACAGTATACGTCTGTCTTTCCTCAGAACCGATTCCCGCTTTAAACTCGTCCCATGTATCCAACAGTCTTCTCGGACAAAGCTTTCCTGACCAATGCTTGTGCGCAACGACATTTGAAAGCGGGATGCCGTGCGACGTCATTAATGTGCGGATGAGCCATTGGGCGTTTGCCACGGCCTTTGAAAAGTTGCCATCGGCGTTTTCACAAATTTCAATACCGATAGATTTGCGGTTGCCGTCCCCGTTTCCGTCTCCGGCATGCCATCCGCTTTCGTTGAGCGGAAGATGCTGATAAATTTCCGTATCATCGACTGTGAAATGCCAGCTTGTCGGCGTATCGGGGTTTTTCACATAGTTTGCGTGACTTTTGGCGTTAGCGCCGGCTGCGGTATTGGCCGTATTGTGCACCGTAATGTAAATCGGTGTCATTGCATAGCCGGGGCGGTTATTGTTTCCTGTCGGGATAAAATCCTGTGTGATTTTCACCATTTTCTCATCTCTCCTATTTCGATAAATTGTTTATTTTTAATAAAGCCTGCTGTTTTTTCCCTTTTGCTGTGACGTAATTGTTTTTAAACCAGGCTGCGGCTGTCGTTACGATCGTAAAAACGGCCGAACCGGCGGCATACAGCGTATCTGCAAGCTGGCTGACCTGGTCCTCCTGAATATCAAGCGGCGATTTGCCGAACATCAGCAAAGTCTGGTTTAATAAAGCAAGCAAAAGAAGCACCGTCCTGACGACCGTGCCTTTGTCCGCGAATTTCATATCGGTTTCCCCCTTACTTTTGCAGCAGATTGTACATGATGGCGATGGCTCCGCCAATGACGCCCGTGCAGATTGCTGTCACGATCGCTCCTGTAATGGTCCGCTTAATCCATGTTGTGTTTTCGTCAATTTTGTTCAGTTTTTCATTCAGCGTCATGATTTGCTGATCCTGCCGGTCGGATACCCGCTCTAATGCGGCCACCCGCTGTTCAAGCACCTTTTGTTCACCTTTAATGCCTGCAAATTCTTTTTGCACCGCTTGTTCATCCAGAAGCACTTCTGCTCCCCCCTCTTACATTGTTCTCACCTCCCTTCGGAAGCTTCATTCTTAAGAAAATGCTGTGCCTTTGACAGACAGGCTGCCGCCGGAAATGCTCTTGATTTCCATGACGATTTCTTTAAAGCCGGCAATATCAAATAGCCACACTTCTCCTGTGCCTGACGTGCCGGCGGCTGAGGTTCCGTCGTCAGATCTGATTCCCCTGATCGGCACATTTTTCCCCGAGATAGACCTTCCCCAAAACGCGACATGGCCCGACTCAGCCGTGCCGGTGATTTCGACGAGAAGTTTTTTCCAGGTGCCCGCTGAGAAGATGACTCCCTCGCCCGCCTCTGGTGCATCTTCATGAAAAATCACGTCTGTATATGAAAACGCCATATCACCGCCCGTACCGACGGATTGGTATAAAACAAATTCGGACTGCTTTTGATTTCCATTTTCAAAACGGAACCGGTAATATCTTTTTGTCAGGCAGACCCACCCCGAAGCGGTCAGCACTCCGCCTTTGACTGTGACAGAATGTGAAGCTGTCCACGAATTGTTATCTTCGCTCTCTTCGATAAAAAGAGTTCCGCTGCGGTCCGAATAAGCCCAACCCTGTGCTCTGTCTATTAAGACGGCCCCTAAACGGTCTTGTCCGAATTGGCTGTAAACTTCAATTGCCTGCAGCGGCGTGTTGGTAAGCAGCTCTGCCATTCCGGACAAATCAGCAACCGGTGTGGCATAATCGTTTTTGCTACCGCGATAAGCTTTTACGGCGCCTGGCCTGCCAAGTTGATCAGCGGGAAATTCAAATGAATGCTTTATCATTGGCCATCCTCCTTTTTTAAAAATGACAAATAAAAAAAGCCGTTTGGCTTATGACACAGCATTTTTATAGTTTGCGTATGTTTCACCCGTTATTTCTTGAAATTCCTCAGGCGTGATATAGTGCGCGGCCACCCCTTCAGCCAGATCTTCGGCAGAACAGTCATTATAACCCATAGCCTGTTTGACCATTTCTGTTGAGGCCCACTTATAAAACAAAGCATAAACCCAAAAGTTAAGTCTCTTCATTTTTTCATTCTCCTTTTACGTTTAAGAGTTCCAGTTTTAAAGATGCTATTTGCACGCCGAGTGACTGCTGTGCTTGTTCGGCTGCTTTTCTGGCCAATTTCTCATTTGCCAGCTGCGCGCCGAGGCCCGCAAGCTGGTTTAATGAATTTGAATCTGGGACCATATCTTTTTTTAAACTGTTTTTATATGCTTCATCAGCCGTTTCCACCCATTCTTGTTTTTCCTCATCAAAAAATGGGCGCCACATGCCTTCGCCATTTATTTCCGGCGGAAAGTCCGCAGCGTTAGCCGGCATTATATAATCTCCTGTCTCAGAATCCGGATAAAGCTCAACCGGACTGCCTGTATAAATGTTGTCATTGTCATACGGAAATATTAATTTCATATTCTCGCTCCTTTACGTGAGGGCCACAACAAGATCAATGTAATAGCCGTTAACATTATTTTCTATATTGGCCATAATTCCCGTCAGCTTCATATCTCCATTAGAATAAATAACAATCTTACTGTAACCGGTGGTGCCGCTGGCTGCGACCATAGTCACAACGCCTTTGGCCGGCGCACAAGAGGATGGCACACTCCCGAATACCACTTCTCTGTCCGTAAGAACGTGTCCGTTCAGGTGAAGGGTGTTTCCCACTTTGCGATATTGAAGCGGCCTGTCTCCTGACTTAGCGCCATTTTTATAAGGAACATTTATCCAAGGAACATTTTCAGTATCAAGTTCGGTAACGATCCGCCTCCAGCCCTGCCAGCCCAAGTTCAAATCCAAATAGTTCGTGAACATATTATTTTTATAATCGATGGCAATGACATACCCAAACGTTCCCTTTCCCTCACTGTCAATAGAGGTAAAATGAAACATGCCGCGGGTCGAAGCATTGCTCGGACTGTTTGCCGCTTTGCCGGTTGAATAAAAGGTGCCGAACGCCCTGCCGTTTTTCACAATTTTTTCAAGAAAGTTATCTTCATCACCAATCGCGAGAAGAATGCCGCCGCTGTCGTTTGTGATTTTGGAAAGCTGCCCGCCGTTCCACATATTTTTATCCGCCTGTGTGACATGGATGTCTTTTTTATTGGCGTGAGCGTCTACTAGTTTTTGTGCACCTTCTGTGCTGTCCAACTCAACCCAATCACTCCAAACGTTATTTGCCAAAGACTTACGAAATGTTCTGTTGTCATTTGTCATGGCAAGAACATGACCATATGACTTTCCGACGCTGCAGGTCCAAAACCCGCGTCCGCCTGCAGGCGGGGTATTCGCCGCAGTTTTTTCATATGAGAAATAGGTTAATGACGGATAGTTTAACAATTCAGCATGAAGATCAGTTGTGACATTTAATAACGGCTGGCCGTCATCATTCGAAATTTTATTTAACTGCGAATTGTTCCATTTGTCTTTATCAGTTTTTGTTACGTGAATATCTGTTTTATTAGCATGGGCATCTATCTTTGATTGCACATCAGTTGTAGACTCTATAGGATACCAATTGATTGCTGTTTGATTAGAGTTATAGTAAAACCACCATGCGTTACCCTTCACGTCTACGGCATAACCATTACCTATTCCCGGCTGCCCCACTAATTGCATGCCGCGTAAGCTCGTATCTGATGGGTTGTCTGTTACTGCATTGGTTCCGTAAAAAGTTACAGAACCCACGTCTTTTAACGATTCATAAAACGAGCCGGAAGTTAAATTGATTTTTTGAGTTCCGTTATCGGCGGTGATTTTAAATAGCTGTCCTGCATCCCATTTATCCTTATCAGCTATCGTCACATGCCGGTTCTGATCTTGATTGTGCTGGTCGAAATCTTTTTTTGCTGCCTGCTGGACATTATCCACGTTTCCGAGGCCGATTTGGGCCTTTGTCGTTTTGTGCGGGTTGTTCATGTCATTTTTATGGGCCGCCAGATCCGTGTGTGCGTCTTTTATGCCTTTTTCCCAGCGGTTGACGTCATCTTCGTTAATCGGGTCGTCTGGAAGCCAGTCTGTTTTTTCTTCGTAAGCCATCGTTACACCACCTCAAAAGTAAATCTTAAATCAAGCGTTCTGTTATTGCTGAGGTCCAAATTTGTTTTTCGTTCTGTGATGATGCTCCCTGTTTCGTCAAGCATCTGCACGGTTTCAATATGTTTAATGTCTTCTTCCCTGCGTGTGAGAACGGTGACTGCGGCATCTTTTACAGAAATGTCCGCAATCAATGTTTCTTTGCCGTTTAACAGCACTTTTGTGATCCTGTTTTTCAAATCGGCTGCCGCACGCTGTCTGTAAGCGGCTGATATCATGGTAAGACCACCTCGTTATTGTTGAGTGTGACGGAATAACCGACCTTCAGTTCACTGACTTTTCGGTATCTCCGATTGTTGAGAATGACCCGGTCTTTGATTTCCAGTGTTTCGTTTAATGCAGCTCTCAGTGTATACGCCAAATGAGCGGGTTTGATTTTTTCAAGCGTTTCAATCAGGTCGTTCATGTACTGCAGGTCATCAAGCTCCATATCGGCATAAAAACGATATTCCCCCGGAAACATCCGAACATAAGCTGACGGATGTTTTAAAAAACGGTTTAGCGCCTGTTCGATCGCTTGATGGGTGATGGGCGGAATATTCGACATCTTCGAGATCAGCCTGAGCCGTCTCATGTCTTCTGTGTCACCTGACTCCCGCGGTATTTTTAATATTTTTTCCCAGCGGTCAAGCCCCCACGTCGCCGTCGTAATAAAAAGCTGGTCTGTCAAATCGAAAATATCGTTATTCTGCCGCTCAAACTCGGGAGCTTCCGCCTCAAGAATTTCCGCCATCTCTTTTAATTGAGTTAAAAACGGCGGGAGGTATGCCGTCATCTCATCGAGTCTGCTCAAGGATTGTCACCCCTTTGAGTTTAGGAATTTCCACATCACTGAGCACAAGATTTTCCGCCGCACCGTTCATTTTGATATCTGCGTAGTCACTGACGGATGCCGCGTTATAAACGATGTTGTTAATTTGTGATAAGCGGACGGTGTTTTCTTCGAAGGCCATTTTCTTAAATAAATTCAGGATGCCTTTTTCAATCTCCGCTTTCACGTCATCGATCGAGCTGTTCAGTTCAGGCAGCACGGAAGCGGAGATTTCGATCTCTTTCCATACCGCGCTTTCCACTGTTACTGCAGCTCCGATCGGCGCCTGGCCTTCTCCCTGGCCTTCATCCGGGTCAATATAATCCTTTACTTTCTTGATCAGAATATCTGATGCCGGTTCCAAATTCGCATTTGTAATGACAACTTTCACCGTTCCGTCTCCGTTCCAAAGCGGGAAGATTTTCGCTCTGCCGACACCGTCCACTTCTTCAGCCCACTGTTTATAATGCTGTTTATTTGCGCTGACTGCCTCCCGGCGGACTCGGGTAAAATATCGCGTCCTTAAGCTGCTGTCATCTTCTTCCTCACGGCCGGGAATTAATATATCGCCCATGACCGCTTTCTCAAGCCCGGGAATCGTATCAAGCGGCAGCAGATTTTGACCTGTAATGCCGGCATTCCCCGCTTCTCCGGCCGTTTCACATTCGAGCGTTCCATCCTCTGTATATTGAAAATACAGGTTATCGACGAAAAAACGGGAGCCTGTCGGAATGGTGATGCCCGCTGTGAATTCTCCGGCTCTGACCGCTTTTGTGGCAGGTGTTCGTTCAATTCCCGCTTCGGCAGCCCGCCTGTCCAGAAATTCTCCTTGAGCCGTATCGGAAAAAACAAGCTCCAGCACGGTATCAAGCCAAATATAAGACTTTGCGAGCTCAGCGGCCGCAGGCGCGAGCGCATTGTAAATGACGCTTCCTTCTCTCGTATCAATATCCGCCGTAATGCGCGCCAGCATTCTGTCCATAATGCCGTCAAACGTCTGAGCTTCAAACATCCTCTCCCAGCACCTCCTCTATCTCAAGCATGCCCTCATCCGCTTCAACGGTAAAAGAGACGATGAAGGCATCATCTTTTTTCTCAATCTCAAAATTGGCAACAGCCAAAATCCGGTCATCATACAGCAAGGCTTCTTCTATCAGTCTTGGAATCTCCATTTTTTTATAAGCATCCGTCGTGTTCTGATCAGAAAGCACTTCCTGCAGCTCATTACCGATATCATGGCTGAAAACCGAATATGAATACCGTTCTGTGTGAAGAGCGATATAGACGAATTGTCTGATGGCGTCTAGTCCGTTTATCAGTTCATTGGTAATCCGGTTGTTTTCAAAATCAATTCGGTAGGTTTGTGAAGTTTCAATGGCCTCACTCGCATCCTCCAAATCTTCAAATTCGATTTCCGGTGTCAGGGCCATTGCACCCGCTCCTTTTTGATTTGTTCATGTAAAAAAACCCTCTTCAGAAAATGAAGCGGCTTTAACAGGCTGATATCTTTAATACATTTCTGTCCAGACGGATGAATTTTCAAAGTCACACTCCCGGCATTCATCGAATGCGGTTAGATTTTATCCAGCACAAAAAAGGACTGTCCTCCTGTTAATGCGGCGGTCATCACCCGGTCTCCTGCCTGGAGCTGATCATCTCCGCCGGATTTCAGCCGCTTCGGCACAATGAGTGCATCAGACGGAATCAAAAGTTTGTCGTGATCTTTCAGCTTCAGCTCGAGCGGCGAAACCGAGGTCACTTCCGCCGTCATCAGCTCCACCGGCGCTTCGGCGTCAACCGCCCCGACGGCTAAATGTTTAATAGCATCGCTTAATCTCATCAGGATGTCCCCTCCGGAAGTGAGTTTTTCTCCGTGACATCAATCGTCATGATATGTTTTGTTCCTTGGAATTCATGGCGGTCCGTATCTACATAATAAGTTTTCTTCAGCCCGATTTCCGGAATTGAGATATAGACCGGCAATCCGCTTTCCAACCCCGGAATGCCGATCGCCTGTATATTTTTCAGCTCTTTCTTTACGCCTTTTTTCTCAGCCTGCTTCACTTTTGCGCGCTGTTTCAGCTGGGCTTCGTTAATGTCGTCAGAAACCGTTTCGGTATACTGTAAAACGCCGAATGTTTTCATGCCCGCGCTGTCTGACGCGGAAGCCTTCACAGTTTTATCGTCTTTTTGCAGCCGCATGACGACACGGGTTGCGGTATCATCAATTGAAGTGCTGTATTGATACCCTGTAATATTAACTCCTGTTTCCAGCACCCAAATGTCAGACGGATCCGGCCATTCACGCAAGCCGAGTCTGCCTTTTTCTGAATAGAGCTGATAATTGCGGCCCGTCTGGCTTTTTGTCTGTTTTAACGCTTTTAACATCATATCGTAAAGGCTTGTATCATTTTTAAAAACGAGTGATTTAATGGTATGCCCTGTGTTGGCAATGGATGTCACGGGAATTTGAAAATCGCTGGCGATCCTTTTTAATATTTGATCGGCGCGCTTGTTGGAAAACACATAAACGTCCTGGTTTTTCACAAGGTATTGGAGCATATCGTATGCGGTGAAGGCGACGGTATGCTCATCCGGCGTTCTTGCAAAGACAATGCCGCGGAACAGCTCTTTTCCGTTCCATTTGAACAAAACCGTATCCCCTTCTGATACGCCGTAATACGTCTGGCTGCCCTGCTTTACGACAATTGTCGCTTCGATGGAGCGGGGCGCCTGATATCTGTGTCCTTCCAGCGTTACGCTTTCCGTGACAAGCTCGAGCCACTCCGTTTCTTTTATGACAAATAGTTCAATCATCTTCTCACCCGTTTCATTGCGGTATCTTCAGCTTCTGCCCCGGGAAGATCCAATGCCCCGGCTGCCGGATATTCCGTTTGCTGCGCTTAATCATGGCGGTTTTATTCGCGTTCCAGATTTTCCGCCACTCCGTGTGGTTTCCGTAAAACTTGCCGGCGATGTCCCAAAGCGTATCCCCTTTTTTGACGGTATATGTTTTGGGTGAAGCTTTGGATGGGCGCTTCGCTTTCGTTTTTTTCTTTTGTTTGATTTTTCTTGGCGAAGCAGTTTTATATTCTTTCAGTACGATATCAAAATTCCGGTCGCCGATTTCATTGTCACCTTCGCTGTAATTGAAACTTTCAATACTGCATGTAACATTGATTTTTGTTCCTGTAATCAAAAACTGAACGGGTTTTTTCGCTTTCATCCATGTTTCAATAGCTGAAATGGCTTTTTCCGGCGAAGGGATGCTTTGATATTCGGCAATCGGGGTGTATCGTTTCGGAAAAAAAGAAGAGAACGAAATTTCTTTCGCTCCCGGTTCTTCAATAAACGTCACCTCTCCAAGACCCGTGACTTTCACGGAATCATTCTGCACGCTGTTTGCGATATCAATCGCTTCAGGGAGAACGGGAAGCCGGAGCTTGTCCTTCCCCTGTGACAGCCAAAATTCGTAAACAGATTTAGTCAAAAGCAACGGCCCCCTTTGCTCCGGTATAAATGTCTTTTTGCAGTTCATCAATCAGCGCCTGTTTGATTTTGGCGGCGAGGCTGTCGGCGTCCTGTCCGTTATGGAAATGCTGATCGCCGCTGAATTCGATTTTGATCTCTTTTGTTCCCGTTTTTTGCACGGTTTGTCCGCCGCCTTTAACGGCTGCGGAAACCGTGCCGGCTGAAAGTGCCGCGGGTTCCGTCTGGGACGGATCGGACACTTCCATGCCGAGCGCTTGAGCCGCTTTTTGAAGCAGATAACGGCCGCGGATGCCCCGTTCTTCAGGGATGATCCACTCCCGTTTGTTCCCTTCGCCGACACGGGCGATCTGCTCCTTCGTAATCAGACCTCCGTTGGCATAACCGACGTATGGGCCGCCGTGCGCCATACTCTTAATCCCCGGCACATTGTTGATCGAGCCGTATCTGCTTTTAATATAGCCGATGGCGGCAGCGGCGTTGTGGATTGGATTTCTGATATCATTCATTCCCGGCGCTTTGTGAGATTCAAAGGTGCTCGGAATGGTCTGCATTAAGCCCTGTGACGGGTGTCCGGCTTTGGCGTTGCTGTCCCATAAGTTAATGGAATTAGGGTTGCCTCCTGATTCATTCTGTGCGATCGTCATTAATCCGGGAAGCCAGCTGATCGGAGTATTGGTCGCTTTCATTGCGGCTAATAGCCACTCTTTGACGCTTCCTCCCGCTGCACCCATGCCGGAAAAGGCCGCTGCAAGCGAGCCTGCCTGTTTTTCGGCGTATTTTTTCACGTCAACTGAGCTGAGCCCTTTGACGACGCCGACTGAAGCAAAGCGTCCGAGACTCATCATGACACGGGAAGGAGAGTGAATATCAAGCTCTTCCCTGAATGCGTCCTCGACTTTTTTGGCCAAATCTTTGGCCGCCTGTTTGACTTCGCTTCCCTTCGCATTCATCCCTGATACGAAGTGTCCGATCAGGCCTGACCCCCAGCCGTTCGCAGAATCTCTTGATTGCACAAACGGTTTATTGATGTGTGTGCTCACGTATTGCGCGGTTCCCGTATCTTTCGCATTCTGTCCGGCCGAAAATCCTTTAACTGTAGCGGTGCCCCACGAGGACGATTGATTGACCGCCGATTGATAAGGTGTTTTCACCTTTGTTTTTAAAAACGAATCGGTGCCCGTCTGTGACGTATTCTGACCTTTCGCATAGCCCGCAACGACTTGCTTTCCGTAATCGGGCGAAGACGAGATGAGGGCGTTAAACGGCGTACCGATGTTTTTCTCTTTCCAGCCGTTCATATCCACCGCTTTATTGCTGATCCCGCTGTCAAAGCCTTCTGTAAACTGTTTGCCGAGTGATGAAGCCGTCCCGGCAAATCCGGAAGCATCCACAGACGCAGCGGCCGATACAGACGCCGAAGAAGAAACACCGCCTGCTCCCGCCGGTGCAGCGGAAGACTGAGCCGAAGCCGCTCCCATATCGTCGACGACACGCATGCCGAGCTTAGACGCAGCTTGTGAAAGCAGCATTTTCCCTCGGCCGCGGTTGTTGTCAACGGGAATAACAAATTCTTTACCGGCTTCACCGATCCACGAAATGGTCGGCTTTGTAATGAAGCCGCCTGTGGCGTTTTTGTCCGTTTTTTTCTTTTTATCTCCGCCGCCTGTGACGAAGTCCATTACGCCTGAAATCAATTTGCCTCCGGTTTTATCCCAAATCTTTTTCACCCAGTCGAATGCTGCAGAAAAAGCATCTGATATGGCTGTTCCCACTTTTACAAGAGGTTCTTTTATATTTTTCTCAAACCAGCCGCTTAACCCTTTCCATATATCCTTTACAGTATCTAAAGCAGTCGTGAAAGCGTCTGATATTCCTTTTCCGACTTTTTCCACCATGTTTTTCACCGGGTTCCAGACTATATCCATGAACCAGCCGGATACCGTACTGAAAACAGATTTAATTTTATCCCAAGCTCCTGTGATCTTACTCCAAATGGACGTCGCTACTCCGACTACAGCCGATTTTACGGGCTCCCAGACAGTGCTCATAAACCAGCCGGATACTGTACTGAAGACACCTTGAATCGTCGTCCACGCATTCACGATATTTGACCAAATGCTTGTCGCCACTCCGACTACTGCCGTTGAAACCGGCGTCCATACATTCTCCATGAACCAGGATGACACCGTGCCGAAAATCCCTTGAATCGTCGTCCACGCATTCACGATATTTGACCAAATGCTTGTCGCCACTCCGACTACTGCCGTTGAAACCGGCGTCCACACATTCTCCATGAACCATGATGAAACGCTTCCCCAAGTATCTTGTATTGTTGTCCAAGCACTTTGTGCCGCTTCGGAAATATCATTCCACGTGTCTTTCAGAGTCCCTGAATCAAAGGCCTCTCCTAAGCTGGAACCGCCTAAACTGCCGGCGATGCCGCCTACCGCGCCGCCAATTAATGTGCCCACTCCGGGAACAACGCTGCCTATTGCCGCGCCGGCCGCTGCGCCGGCAAGACCGCCTCCCGCCGAGCCGACTTTCTCCCCTGCATTATCTTTATTGATGCCGGCTAAATCAGTAAGTGACAACAATTCACCTATGCCTGGAATTCCTTTAGCGGCACCTTTCAACCCTTTCATACCGCCTTTCAGCGCCTTTGAACCTCCCAAGTCTTTCAAAAATGCGCCGATTCCTTTACCTGCCCCTTTTGTTTTCGGCGTGTTTACAGATGCCTGTTTGCTTTCCTTTACAGAGGAGCCTTTTTTCGAAGATTTATTTCGCCCTTCGACTTTACTGCTTTTGCCCATTGTCACTCCGGTACAGCAGCAGCATCCCCCAAAAGCCCCGCCGGTTTTTTTGGCTGACTTTCCTGAAGATTTTGGCGCTGTTGCCGTGCGCTGTGAACCTTTTGTCAGATCAGGACGCTTCGGGCCGTTGGAGCCGCCGGCAGAAAGGCCGCCCTTACTCTTTTCTTTTTTCGTGCCGCCGCCTAATAATCCGCCGATATTGAGTTTGCCTAATTTTTCGGCGATGCCTGCGAATATTTTTTCTATTAATTCCCCGGCTTTTTCGATGATTTTGTCCGGGCTGAATTTCTCAAATTTCTTTGCAATCTTGCCGACAATTTTATCAACAAATGCCTCAGCTTTTTCGATGATCGCATCAGGACTGAACTTGCCGAACTTTTTATCAATGCCTCCGAACAGTGAGGATGTAAACTGCTCCACTTTTTCCAGAATCTTATCCGGATTGAGAAAATCGAATTTCTCAGAAATTCGGTCGATCGTGTCATTTACAAATTGTTCGGCGCGGTCGATTAGCTTATCAGGACTGAATTTACCGACAACGTCGTCGACTTTCTTCATAAACGAATCAGTAAAATGATCCAGCTCTTTCAATATGGCTTCCGGACTAAATTTGCTGACAACGTCATCTACCTTTTTCATAAATGAATCAGTGAATTTATCCAGTTCTTTCAATATGGCTTCCGGACTGAATTTACTCACGATTCCGTCTACCTTTTTCATAAACGAATCAGCGAATTTATCCAGCTCCGCTAAAATCGTTGCCGGGCTGAATTTGCTTGCGATCTCGTCCACTTTTCCCATGAATGATGTCGTGAACTTGTCCAGCTCCGCTAAAATCGTTGCCGGGCTGAATTTGCTCGCGATTTCATCTACTTTTCCCATGAATGACGTCGTGAACTTATCCAGCTCGGTTAAAATCGTTTCCGGACTGAATTTGCTCGCGATCTCGTCCACTTTTCCCATGAATGACGTCGTGAACTTGTCCAGCTCGGTTAAAATCGTTTCCGGACTGAATTTGCTTGCGATTTCATCCACTTTTCCCATGAATGACGTCGTGAACTTATCCAGCTCCGCTAAAATTGTTGCCGGGCTGAATTTGCTTGCGATTTCGTCCACTTTTCCCATGAATGACGTCGTGAACTTGTCCAGTTCGGCTAATATTGTTGCCGGGCTGAATTTGCTTGCGATCTCGTCCACTTTTCCCATGAATGATGTCGTGAACTTGTCCAGCTCCGCTAAAATCGTTGCCGGGCTGAATTTACTCGCGATTTCGTCCACTTTTCCCATAAATGACGTCGTGAACTTGTCAAGTTCCGCTAAAATGGTTTCCGGACTGAATTTGCTTGCGATCTCGTCCACTTTTCCCATAAATGACGTCGTGAACTTATCCAGCTCGGTTAAAATCGTTTCCGGACTGAATTTGCTTGCGATCTCGTCCACTTTTCCCATGAATGACGTCGTGAACTTGTCCAGCTCGGTTAAAATTGTTTCCGGACTGAATTTGCTTGCAATTTCGTCTGCCTTTTTCATAAAGTTTGCGGCGAATTTGTCCAGTTCCGCGATAATCGTTTCCGGATAGAACTTGGATGCGATGTCATTGACTTTTTTCATGAAGGTGTCTGCAACGGAATCAAGCATTGAAAAATCGGTTTTCGGCGAAGCAGGAGCAGCAGATGCAGAAGCTTTTCCGAATTCCGGCATATTCTTTTGCATTGCAGCCAGCTGTGCTGTCACCTTTTCGTTTAACGATAATTGAATGACATTGTTTTTTCCCGTCAGCGAATCAATGCCCGATGAAATTCGGCCGACTGTTTTCATGACATGATCTATGACGCGTATAGTGACGGAGTACCCGTTTTTTAACGCAGATTGCATGTAGCGTTTGATGCGTTCCATGGCAGGGGTCACTTCGTCTGACGCATACAGTGAAACGGTAAATCCTTTGAAACCCGCAGCCAGATTCCGCAATCTCTCAAATGCCGCTGTCGCGCTGTCTTTTGCTCCTATTTTAATGGTTAAAGACGCAGGCAGACCCGCTAATTGGGCTTGCACCTTTTGAATGACGGCACTGGCTCCGTCTTCAGCTGAAATAGAGATCGTTTGTGCGCCCAGCTTTCTTTTCATAGAGCGCTGAATGCGGTCAATTGTTCTTAAAACAGATTTACTCTCTTTGCGTATATCAATTTCACTTTGGCGTTTTGTCATTTTCCTGTATTTCTCAAGCGCTCTGAAGCCATTTTGGATTTTCCTTATTTTCTTTGAAACCCGATCTTCCAATTCAAAACGGGCGGTCAGCTTTGCCATGATGTCGCTCCCCCTTTCTTCGCTTGTTTTTCAAGAATGTCCAGCTTGTAACCGATTAAACCGTACAGCAGCGCCTTAAAATGCCTCGGTGCTTCATATAACTCTTTCAGTTCTGATGGAGAATAATGAAGCTCGTGCATCGCGTAATAAAGATACACGGCTTCCTTATTCCCATCTTTTATCAGTTTTTTGCTTCTTGCTCCAGATCTTCTAATTCATCTTCAAAACCATTGATCTCAATCGCTTTATTCAGCCAATTTGCATATTCGCCGCCGACTGAAAGAACGCGTTTTGCGACTTCGACCGGATCTGCCGTTTTGTAGGCATCACGGAGCTCCTTAGACCGGAAATCAGGGTAAATCGTAGATTCAACTGCGATCCGCGCATAAAAGCGCTGGCTGTCTAAGTCTTTTACGCGGCCTCTGCCTTTTACATTTTTATAAGTCGTGCTTTCCTTTTCCAGTTCATCAATGCGTTCCGTCGTAATGGCTTTAAAAATAAAAGGCACGATGTTTCCTTTTTTATCGACAAAACGCTTTGAAAGCGGAACGCGGATCTCCTCAGCTTCGACTGTTTTACCCGGCATAAAGAATGACAGATCATATACTTGTTCGTTTTTTTCGCTCATGATGAAAACTCCCTTACTCTTTTTTTTATAAAAAACAGGCCTGTACAAGGCCTGTTTCACTCATACTGATTTTGATTAAAACGTTTCAGAAAGCTTTTCCGGCACATCGAAATCTTCAAAGGTAAACGGCACTTCTTCTTCAAGCGCCTCTGAGTCTACGTCCAGTCCGGCGATTTTTGCAGAATCAAAGTTGACGTCATACAGGGTGACGCGTTCTGTTCCGCGGCCTGATGATTTGTCGTCAAGAACGGCTTGCAGCGTAAAATACGGGTCGCTGCCTTTTTTCACGTAATCCATCATAAGCACGGCGAATTTGGATGTAACTTTATAGAACGTCGCCGTGCCCGTTCCGTTGGCGCCAGTCGTTTTATGCCCAGTCATGCGGCGTCCCATGATGTTTACTTCTGATTTGTTTTTTTCTACGTTTGCTTCAAAGGTTTTAATATGCGCCATCTCTTCTCCATCGAGAAATAAACGGCCTTCTTTTCCTGAAATTGTATTTTGTGCTTTTAATGCCATCTTAGTTTACCTCCACATTAAAGTAGAATTTTTCTGCTGCATCCACAGGCTGCACGGCGAGATCAATTAAAAAGCCGTCGCGGTCTTCATTAAGGCCGATTGTAATGTCTTTATCTGAATCAAAGTTAGCGATGCCGCCCGCATCCTGAAGCGTTGTCAAATATTGAATAATCATCGTTTTGACGAATTGAAGGCCGTCGTTTGTCGCTGGAAGATCGCTTCCGGTGCCTTTTTTCGATTTAATTAAAGCTTTCAGTTCACGTGTCAAATCGTTATTCACCGCATCAAGCACACGGACGATTTTGTTTTTCGCGAACTTTTTGTTTTTCTCTGCCGTAAATGTCACCAATGAGTTGATATCTTTTTCAACGCTGACTGACTTATCACGGGCGTCATAAGAGAAAAGGAATTCACCTTTGGAAAGGCGTTCGATCACTTCATCATGAGTCAGACGATGCAGCACATCGACCGCGCCTTCATATTCAACGAAAGTTAAGGATTGGTTAAATGCAGCGCCGGCACTTGCGCCTGCCACCCACGCGGTCGCATCTTCAGCTTTAATTTCGGTTCCGTCTTCAAGCAGGACGCCCTCAGTCACATTGATGATACCTTCGTAATCTCCGTTGTAATGGGCAGTCACCCCTTGCACTTTCTGTCCCTGCGCATCGCGAAGGCGTTTAATGAATGCGGCAAATGTCGCTTTCAGCTGATCGTTATCCGCGACAGGAAGAGCGATGACATCGAAATTCTCCGTTTCAGCCGCAGCTAAAAAATCCGTATAGTCTGAGTTGACCGGCGCTTTATCAGTTCCTCCCGCAAGACGGATGCCTGCCTGAGGATTTAACGTTTCTCCGGACTCTTCGTCAGTGCCTGTCAGCGGGATGGAAGCCGACAGCTCGCCCGTTCCCGTGAATGTGACATAGCCGTTCGCTTTTAACTCCTCGGCCTTTTTCACCGTTTGTTTGTCAACTTCCGCTTCATCCATGTATGTGGTCACATCGAAAGCAGTCTGGTCAAGGACGTTCTCACTGATGCGGATAATGATGTCATTTCCTTTTGAACCGCCGTACAAAGCGGTTGCTTTTACACCTTGCGAAAGATCGGCGCTCGCTCTGATTCCCTCTGTCAGACGGTACATCAAAACGGTTTTTGCTTTCTTTTTCGCCTCGCGCAGCAGAATCAGTGACGGATCTTCAATACTGAGCCCTACTTTTTTATTCAAATCTTCAATGCTTGAAATAGAGACGAATGTTTTCGCTTCCCCCCAGTTAGATGCGACGGGCAGGGCGACAATCCCCCGTTCACCGATTGTGACCCGCTCCTGGGCTGTTGTCTTAAAGTTAAAATAGATCCCGGCACGTTCTTTTTCTTTTCCTTGCGTAAATGTTCCGCCGTTCATTATTGCATGACCTCCTTGGTTAAAAATGCTTGAATGTAAGTCTGGGCTTGCGCTTTTGTCATTTGTTTCTGCTTCACGCCGAATAAAGCCCCCTGGAGAATCTCAGGTTTTACGCCGAAAAGCTCCTTCGCGTGCTTTGTTAAATCCGCCGTGTCAAAAAGAATCGCTCGTTCTGCTGTTGCGGCATTTTTCTTTTTATGTTCTTTCACTTTTGTTTCACCCCGCTGTTAATGTCCACATCCCGCAGTGCGGGAGATGTTTGTTTCTGATAGTAGTAGCGGCTCGTCCAGCGGATGGTGATCACTGCCTCGCCTTTGTCTCCGACTCTTGTTTCGATACGGCTGATGCGGACGAAATCACCCGTATCCTCTCCTGATTCCGTAAGCAGCGGAATGATCTGTCTTGATTCTCTCACCGCATCAGCAATCCGGTCGGCTGCAGAGAGCGCCTGCACCGAGTCAGTATGAAACAGCTTCACATTCAGACTGTATGTCTTCTTAAAGGTAGAGACTGTGTCATTCTCGTCAAAAACATACGGGGGCGGGATGTAAAGGGACGGCACTTGAAATTGTTCAGGCAGTTCATTTTCATATACGGGCACGCCGCACTGCTGATACAAAAAAGCGGCGATTGAACCGGTCTCGCGATTCATCCGTTATCTCCCCCCTAACGTGTTGAGCCACTGATTGAAGCGCTTGTCCAGCGAACCGGCGAAGATGGTTTCATACATAAGAAGGGCTTTGTCCCAAAACCCATTCCCGCTGATCCACTGTTTTTTGAGGGCCATTCCGGTTGAAGCTGACGGATCATAGATGAACCGGGAGCCTTGAAAATACCCGGGCACCCATCTGACATTTTCATCTGAGACGGTCCAATGTCCGTCATTTATGAATGAGGCATACTCTACATTAGTGCCGATTTCAAGGGTCAGTCCCCCGTTTTCAATGATCCATACATGATCCTGCGCTCCTTTTCGGAAGGAAGACAGCAGGTTTTCTGTATCAATCCCTCCCGAATGCATGAGCTCCTCCCGTACCAGGTCGAGAAAATCCTCCCCTGATTGTTCCAGCCATCGGCCAGCCTGACGGGCAAATTCTCCGGATGATGTCTTTTGCAGCGACCGATTCCATTTTTCCAGGCTTTTTTTGCTCATAGTCTGTCATCTCTCACAGCGATGGCCTCCCAATGGTGCTGTCTTGCTTTCTTCGGCATTTCCAGAATATACGCCTGTCCTTCCCAAATGATTTTGTCATTAACACGCACTGCAGCCTCTTTCGGAAAATGAACGAGAAACCGCTGATATACTTTATGATCAGGCGCAAGCTGAATAAGCCGCTGCTGTTTTTCAACAAACAGGCACGGCACGTCTTCAGCGTCGGGAACGTCCGGATAAGTAAAAACAGGCTGGAGCTTTTCAGCGGGAATGCCGAAGCGCCCGGCCTTCGGAACTGACACCGTCTCATGATAAATATCGCATCTGTCAGTGAGCAGCCGTTCATAGCTCATAACGGTCTCACCTTAGCGCTTATAGAAACCGGGGAATAGCCCGGCGCGATATATTCACAGAGCAGATGGTATACCGCCGGTTTTCGGATTCCGCCTTCCCCCGACACTGTATAGGAATAGTCGCCTATCTTTTCAGATTGATAGGCGGAAGCGGCGGCTTCATTCTGATTGATCAGCGCAAAATATTGAGAAAGCTTTAATAACGCAAGCTTAACCTTCTCGGGAAGCGGTGAGTAAACAGGATCAGTGAACGAGTGCCCCGCCATTCTGGCCGCTTCCGCTTCCGCCTCCAGAATGTCCTGTATAAGCAGCGGCTCCGGCCTGTTTTTGACTTCATCATAAACTGAATATGAGGCAACATCAGACGGCTGAATTAACATAACTGCCACCCCCGGCTTATTCTTTAACGTTTACGATTTTGGCGCTTGCATCTTCTTCTTCAAATTTGCTGTCAAGTTTAGCCGTCAGTACGATAATAAATTTTCGGCTGCGGATATCTTTATCTACTTCGATTCGGATATTCCGTGAAAAACCGAGAATGATATTTTTCGGGTGAGTCAAAATGATGTCGGACGCATCGTACTGGGAATCACCTTCTCCGACTGAGTACGGCTGCAGATTGGAAACCCCTTTGACCGGAACGCCGAATGCTGAGGATAAACCGCCCTGCACCGCAAGATCCCCCAGATTGGTCTGACGGTCAGCCACACGGTCTTTCCATTCAATCTCCATGCCCTGAGACGTGTAGAATCTGAATTCCTGAGGCAGGCGTAAATATTTTGCCGGAATGGCTTTCAAACCTTTTTTAAATGTAGCTCTGGACAGCTCTTCCCCATTTCCGTCGATGACGTGAGACACAGTCTGTTTACGGATTCCGTCAAGCTGTGCCAAATACGGATCAGAAGAAGATGTATCGCCGTTTACGACAAGCTCTTCAATATCAACTGCCGCCCGCTCCGCTAAAATCTGCATGATTGTCTGCTGCAGACCGTCTTTTTCAATGTTGTTTTCAAGCGTGTCATAGGTGATGTTAATTTCCGCAATGACTTCTTTCGTATTCAGCTGCACCGTACTTGTTGCCGGGACGGTCAGCTGATCGTCCGTTAAGGCTTTTCCTTCCTCAGCAGCACGCAGAATACGCTGGCCGAAACCGATTTTTTCAAATTTCTGCGAGTCGTTTTCCATTTGAATCACACGTGATTCGCTGAAAATGGTCGGCGTGTTCTGCACCATGCGGATAAATGCTGAAGCTTGTGCGGGATTCATTAAACCGCCGCTTTTTAAAGCGGAAAGTGACATTTCCGCCTTTCTGATGATATCTTGATTTCTCACTAACAGTTCCTCCTTCTGACTGGGCTTAAAGCAGTCCGCTCCAAATGGATTTTTTAACAGGTTCTTGGCCGCCCGTCTCTTCTTCCGGCTGCTTTGAAGCGCCTCTTGCTTTTTCAAGCGCTTCGATGCGTTTAATAATCGGCGCCAGCATGTCCTCGACAAGCGTTTTCAGTTTTTCTTCATCAGACTGTGCAGGCGCCCCGTCTTTGTCTTCCGTATTTTGCTCCATACTGTCAAGCCGCTTTAAGAGCGGGTGCAGCGCGTGTTCAATCGATTCTCTTACATCATCTTTTCTCATCTTGTTCAAGTCCTCTCCCTTGCGGTATCTTGATTTGCGGTCACGGTCGAGAAATTGCTTGACCGCGCCGATTAAGCCGGCTTGCTTTTCCGCCGGCTCCTCGTAAACATCAGCGGTTCCCGCCATGCTGTAGCCTGTAATGACACCTGCTTTAATCTGATCCCATACTTCATCGGAGGCTTTGGTGACAAGCACCCAAGATCCTTTCCGGATCACAGCATTCCCGATTTCAAAGTCATCCGGGGCGACGTACGACTCCACCACCTCGCCGGTTCCGCCTTCAAAATTATGATTTGTATCAATGTTGCGGGCGTCCGCCAAAAAACCGTGAGCGGCCTTTTCAATCTCTTCGGCCGTCATATAATCGCCATGGGCATCCGGGACATTCGGCTCGTAAACGATGCCGTAGACAAGCTTCTGCTCATCAGGTTCGCTTTTTGTAAACACCTGCACCTTTTTTTCAAATGACGGAAGGCCGGCTGCTTTTGTGAAAAAAAATTCTGTTTGGTTCGCCGCTTTATCGACATAACTCACAAAACTGATGACGGCATTTCTTAATTCTCTCGGCACGAGATGTTTTCACCCCCTTTCAGGATTGCTCTTTTTTCCCTTTCAGCACCGGCCGGCTGTAGTACTCTTCCGGCCATTCCTCAAGCGTTTTGCCGAGCACTCTTCCGGCCAGATCACGGAGGTCATTAGGAGAAACCGCGCCGGCGGAGATAAATGGCGTAAGCACCTTCGCAATTTCAAGCGGATCGCGAAAATCAGGCCCTTTTAATGTGAGCTGTACATCGTGAAGCCCCAGTTCAGGCAAAAATAACGTATTGAGCTTATTAATCAGCGTTTTCCGCTCCGGCTGAAACACCTGCTCCTCCGTGATTTTGCGTGCCGTATCGGCTGTGGCTTTGTTGTATTCCTGCGCCTCGCCCGTATAAAGCGGCGGGAGACGAAACGCGGAGCGGAGTTTATTTCTGCTTTTGTCGTCATATTCAAGAAACAGCGCATCCTCCTGCAGAATTTCCGCAAGTGATTTAATTTCCACAGACACAGGCGTAATGTCTTCGCCTCCGTGAAGGTCTTTTTCCTTCGCAATGCCTTCCGCCTCAATCAGCAAAAATTTGTGGGCGTTTTCCACCCCTTCAAGGTCATTCATATAATCGTGAAGCTCTTTGTACGATGCTTCTGACAGCATACCGTTTTCAACCGTAATGGCGGCCGGCACGTGACGGCCCTGTTTGAAATACATAAAATTCAGTTCTTCCGCTTTCCGGGCGCCGTACAGATTGACGATATTGCCGACCCAGCGCGGAATACCGTACGTTCCGCTTCCGATTTTTAAGTGAACGGCTTCATTTGCCCTGTACTTTTCAGGCAGGGTTTTTACGTATTCGCCGGTTCTCATGTCCATCATACGGGGATCGCCGTATTCCTTGAAAAACACTTTCCGTCCGTTCAGCATCTGAACATATTTACGGAACCGTTTTTGCCTTTTAATCGTTTTGGATGCGCCGTTTTCTTCATAGGAAAACGTGACCTCAACAGGATCAGTCACACCGCATACCCGCATATGCTTTACATCCAGATATTCAATCCCCGCCGGTTTTCCCAGCCCGTCCCGGAGCACCTCGAGAAAACCGTTGCCTGTTTTTTCACGGTCTTCTATCGCATATCCGAGGATCGTCTCAGCCGATTCATCAAAATGAAGACATTTGTAAAAGCTCTCCAGCTTCATCCAGTTTTTTTCGGCCCGCGCCTTTTTGCCCGGGGAGCATTCTGAACTATTTACGTCAAAGGTATATTCCACATCGAATCCAAAACCCGTAATATTAACCCGGTATGCGTCAATGCACTGCTGAAGAATGGTCGAATATTCGGCGATCGTTTTCAGCTCGATCAGATTATAGGGCGGTGAAATGATATCTTCTCCGTACAGATCGGCAAATTGATCTTCGTGCATCTGCCTTGCCTGCGGCGCGGCCATTTTTGATTTAATGACGGTGGCTCTAACGTTTTGATTGTTGGGCAACGTTTACCTCCTCCTTTCCCGATTCGGACGCATCCGTTTTTGCGATGACTCTTTCAGATCCGCCGCGTCATAATCATCCAGCGCGTACCAAATGGCTGAAAGTGTGTGGGGATCAATTGAAAACTCATCTTCCGACAGAGCGCCGTTTTTGTTTTTCGCATATGTTAAGTTCTGCAATTCGCGGATCGTATTTTCACAGCTGTCTGAGCAATAGATGTGTCTGAACCGTTTCAGCTTTTTCGTATACTGGAGCCTTGAGCCGGGAAATTTTTTGGCCGCGACCATACAAAAGCCCTGCCTGCGGAAATATTGGATGCTTTTCGGCTCGGCCGAATCCGCCTTGATCAGCTCTTTTTGATCCGCCAATTCCTGAAGCTCTTCAGCTGTCTGGTCATCGGTCATTTTGTTTTTGTAATACTCCCAGAAAATATAAAGCTCTTTTTGATCGGGATCGACGGCAAGCCGGATGACCGCATTGTATGACTCTTCAAAACCGAAATCCATGCCCGTCCGAAACAGAGGGCGCCTGATGGCGGCAATCCTCTCTGTTACTTCGTTGTGCTCCAGGACCTGAAATTGCGGAAATACACGGATGCCGTTCACGCCGAACTGTCCTTTGCGGGCGATCCGGTACAAATCGGGATCGTATTGCCGTAAGCTGTCCAGCTGCTTAATATAGCTTTTCGGCAAAAACAGATTGTCGCACGCTGTGGAATGATGGTAATACGTATCTCCCTTAACGACGGTGCCTTTTTCATACAGCATCTGATCATCCAAAACGAACCGTTTTTTTTGCTCATCACGAAAAAAATGCCGGTACGTCCAATTGGAAGTGCCGACGGGATTTGTGGTGCATATCATATGAAGCGAAAGCTCGGGATGGCGCAGACGGCCGATCAGCTCCTTAAAGCCTTCATATTTCACTTCTGAGCATTCTTCAATCCAAATCAGAGAAATATGATGAATGGATTTCAATTTGGCCGGGTTGTCCATCCCCTTAAACATAATCCGGCTTCCGTTTGAAAATCTCAGCTGCATCGGTGAAGACACGGCCTTTACGGCATGTCCCAGCTTAAGCTCTTCGATAATGTCCTCAAACAAGGCAAAGGTAGAATCTCTGTGCGTATCGAAAACTTCCCGCACCACAAGCGCCGTCCGCTTTTCACGAAGCAGCTTCAAGATGATTTTCAGCGCGGTATGATAGCTTTTTGACGACCCATAGCCTCCGACGAGAAATTGGTACGTTTCATTCCAATTGAATAAATAATCTTCAAAGCGCGGGTTGACCGCTTTTTCAATCATGGCCGTTCCTCTTTCCGCGTAATGACAATGTCAATCGGCTTTTGGCTGTCTTCTGATTTTTCCAGCTTCTGCTGCGCCAGCTTTAATTTTTCATTTTCAATTTTTTGTTTAAATTGATCGGGGAAAAGGTCAAAGTACAACGACAGCTTTTCAAGAGCCTTCATTTTGTCGGCAAGCTTGATTGCAATGCCTTCTTTCCCGAGTTTTGCCTCCGTAACGATCGTTCCGTCCAGCAGATTCGAATCTTTAACATCAACGTAGCTGATTTCCTGCATAATCGGATTATCATTTTCGTCAAAGAGCGGCCCTGATTTTCCGAAGGCCTGAACCTCTTTTTTTCCGAAGGTTACATAATCGGTAATGTCGGCAAAAGCGATTTTCACATAGACTTGAAGAACGTCCATCGCTTCGACAAACACTTTATTGACCATTTCCTTTTTCATGCGGCTGATTTCTTTGGCGACTTTTTCGTTTTTTAACAGCCTGCTTCCCGTGACATGCGCGCTTTCCGGTGAATACCCGGCTTTTATCGCAGATTGGGTGGCGTTAAAGCTTTTCACATAATAAAGACAAAACAGCCGCTGCCGTTCGTTTAACTCATCACTTTCGGCCGGGGCGATTTTTCCGCCGCTTTCCGCGTTCTTATCGAGCGCCTCGTCCCAGCGCCCTTCTTTTTTCCATCTGCCGATCGTTCTTGCGGATACGCCTGATTTGCCGGCAAGGGCGCGGTTTGTGATGCGGCCTTTATGAGACTGATAGATTGTAAATGCCTGTTCTCTTTTTGCGTTTTTCATGCTACGGCATCACCGCCACCTCCGACATGGATGTCTATAATAAAAAGCGGCTTCTTTCGGGCCGCTTTTTGTAATCGTCTGTTCACTTCTAAGTGGCAAACGTATGACAACATTTTAAGCAGGCGACTGATTTCTTTGTTCCTGCTGTTTTTGAATTTTCAGAAGCGCCCGTTTGACCGTCGTCTGTACGGTTGATTTTTTTACATTCAGCAATGCGGCGATTCGTTCATATGAAAAGCATTCCGCTTTGTGGAGCAGCAGTATTTCTTTTTCTCTTTCCGTTAAAACGGCTAATGCTTCCCGCAGTCTGATTCTGTCTTCTTCAGTCACATTCCCGGAAGGTTCGAACATCAGCGCCTGTGAATAGGTATCTATGATTCTCGGATCTTTAATCAGCATCCTTTGATAAGCGTCTCTGCGGTCTATTGCTCTTCTTATGCCGGGCTGCCGGCCTTTTTCAAGCCATTCGGTGACATATTCCAAATCTGTAATGATCGTTCTGATGATTTTTTT
This sequence comes from Bacillus sp. 01N42_2, assembly GCF_056399565.1. Classification (NCBI taxonomy): domain Bacteria; kingdom Bacillati; phylum Bacillota; class Bacilli; order Caryophanales; family Bacillaceae; genus Bacillus; species Bacillus sp. 01N42_2. The sequence goes on from NZ_JBFTRO010000002.1 coordinate 678,710, forward strand.
ATCTTTCAGTTCTTCTGAAGTCAGAGCCGATTCATCGGCTTCCCCCAGCTGCTTGTACCATTTTTTCGTCTCTTTCAGCGTGCGTTTATATTCAAATAGTAAGTCTTCCATCATAGATCCTCCTCTTTTTCGGACAAAAAAAGGACACCGACCAATGCGCAGCATATGTGCGATTGATCAGTGTCCGCAGGCTTTCCGTCTTGGACGTATTCTGTTTTCTCGATTAATTCAATTTAAAGCCGATTTCATATTCGACACGGGCCAGGTCGCCTTTTCTCGTTTCGACAAGCGTTTTGCCGTGCTCCGGCGCCTCTGCGAGCCAGGCTTCATTCTTCAGCCCGTCTACAATAATCACCCGCACCTTGCCTTCTTCCAGCTGGCTTTTTAATGTTGTATGTTCAATGTCTGACAGTTTTTTAGGATTCATGTTTTACGCCCTCCGTCTTTTTCAGGATATTTACTTCATGTATGAGGCTTTCGAGATTATTTATGAATGCTTCTTTTTCTTCAGCGCTTTCTCCCCGGAGCAGGCGGAGAGCCGTTTCGGCCGCCTCAAAAAGTTCCGGGGCTTTCGCCATCATTGCCGCGTTGATCCGCTGTGAGTATGAACTTAAGTTGAAAACGGCCGCGATAAGCCTTCCGTTTGAATAAGGAAATTTCTCTTTTTCCGCTTCGCTGTAAGCAGAATAAATGTAAATGGGTTTTTCTTCTCCGCTGTGTACGGCCCGCCATGGAGCGGGGCTGTTGTTTACTTGCAATGTTTATCCTCACTTTCCATCAGCCTCATGCCATGCTTCAATTTGCTTTTCGATCCGTTTCGCCCTGAACAGCAGGCAAAAAAGCCATTTGATATATTTATACACGTGCATCAAGCCTCGCTTTTGCGTCTTGAACCATTCGCTCAAGACGTTTAATGACCGGCGTTAAATCTGTTCCTGTTTTGCAGTTCGGGCAAGGGTGAAAGACAGCGCCGAAACTTGTTTCCGTCACAACGACCCTCTTTGGCCCGCACAGTTTACACATTATCTCGCCCCCTCTAATCTGTGGTTGACTTCGTATGGGTTTCCATTAATGATGACTAAATAATCGCTGCACATCTCATACATTCTTGTGCCCAATGCTTCATCAACCTGCACCAGCTCGTCACACGCCAGCTCACTCGAGATAAGAAGCGGTTTATGATTTAAATAGCGGTAATTCACGACGGCGTACATTTGTTCAATCTGCCAATCGGTCGCCCGGGGTTTTCCGTTCAGCGGTTTGAACAGATCGTCAATAAAGAGCACATCCGCCCGTTTCATACGGGTCAGTTTTGTATCGAGCAGATCAAAATCATTTTTTAAATCTGTAAATCCCTCCACAAAAGGAAAATACAGCACCGGTGTCTGCTTCTGTCTCATGACATGATTGCTGAGAGCAGTCAGAATGTGGGTTTTCCCCGATCCCGGACGCCCTAATAGGGCAATGCTGTTTTTCCGGCAGTTTTTAATCTTGTCGAAGTTGTCAGCAAATTCAAGGGCGCATTCATATGCGTCAACGATCGCCTGAGGCTTGCCCTGCGTAATAAATCCTTTGAAATCCAGCTTCCGAAAAGCGCCTGTAATCTCACTTGCGCTGAGGATGCGCTCTGCTTTTCGTTCCGCGGCGCAGCGGCACTTGACCCACACATCCATTCCCAGCTGTTTTTCGAGATAACCGCCCTGATCTTTACAGAGCGGACAGTCAAAGCGGCTTTCGTCTGATTCTTCCGGTCTGTCCGCCAGTAATGGACGTTTTCCGTTTTTCAGGTCGGCCAGTATCTGCTCGATCGTTCGTTTTGTCATGTATCGTATTCCTCTCTTTTTTTGTTGTGATTGTCCTTCCCGCAATTCGTGCATTCAAGCGGTCCTCCATAAACTTGGCGCAATAGCTGAAAGCCTTGATCGTTTCAGCTGAAGAGGTGCGCCGCTGTTCAAAAGCTGTAAAGCATTCGCCGAGCCATTTGATTGCTTCTTGTGCTGACGCACCGAGGGAAACAATACGGGCGATGGCCTGATAATCCCGGGGCGACGGGTATACGCTCCGCCCCTCCTGTGCAGACCTTAATCTGATAAAATGGGCGGCAATTTCGGTAATCGCTTCTTCAGCAGTATGATTTTTTGTTATATCTATTTCTCTCTGGACATTTTTGTCCCGGTGATCTGCCGATATTGTCCGGTCAGTTGCTTCCGGGCGGGGCAATGTCCCTTTTTGCGTGAATCTTTTCGAGTGTTTTACGGAGATGATAAGTCCGTAAGGCGCGCGGACGGTTTTGATATATTCATGCTGTTCCAAGCTCTCGAGCCACCGCCTGACGGTTTTTTCACTGACTGCGAATACATCGGCCATTTCTCTTGCTTTTACTGGCTTATGTCCGAGGACAAGCCCCCACTTGACGCCGTCTTTTACGTGTTCCTTTGTCGTTGAACTGATGAACCATAAAAACAGCCATAAAGCGGAACCTATTTTGTCATAATGTTCAGAATTCAATAATCCGGAATAGATAAAAAACGGGTAGCTTTTACGATTCATAACGGACATCTCCGTTTTTCTTCAAACTTATATAGTGTTCATACTGCAATCGGTTATCAAATCGGAACACCGGAAGTCCGCAAGCGGTAAAAGATATCGACCCGCCTGCTTTTCCTAAACTTCTTTGGTCAGCCGGATTGCTGCTGAAACGGATGATAATCGGATGCATCTCTCACCCTCCTGATCAATTTCTTATCATATTTTGATACATTTAGTATCCCTGTGATGTTGATTATAAACGATACTTTTCGTATCATCAAGACCTTTTTGATACTTTTTTTATCATCGCTTTATTTTGATACATTTTGTATCTATAATGATAAGTAACTTAGGGTGTTGAAAAAAGAGAGGTCGTTCGGATGATAGGCGGAAGATTGAAAAGTCTCAGAGGAAAAAAAACGCAGGAAGAAGTCGCAAATCATATCGGTGTCTCGCGCGCCAGATATTCTCATTATGAAAACGGCCGATCTGAACCCGATTATGAAACGCTGCAAAAGCTTGCGGATTATTTCAAAGTGTCGACGGATTATTTGTTAACCGGAAAAGAACCTTCAGATGAAGACATGTTTGCCGATCCCGACCTGCAGATCGCATATCGGGACATGCAGGACTTTTCACCGGAAAGCAAACAGCAGGCCATTGAATTCATTAATTATTTAAAAGAAAAAGAGAAAAACCGCAGGCCGAAACATAAATAATTCGCTCTTTTCCTTAAAATGCTTAACGTTCAGCCGATATAATATCTGAATGTTTATTTTTGAAAGAAAAGGGAATTGATTCAAAGTCCGATCAGGGCTTTTCTTTCTCGCTTAAAAAAGAACATATGTTCGAAAGGGTGTATTCAATTGGGCGATTTTTTAACACATCTTGAGGAATACGTCAAAAACTTATATTGCCGCATGGGAATGACCGCCCCCCTCCATATTGATATGCAAACGATTGCCAAGGAGCTTGACATTTGGATTCATTTTGAAGATACGCACAGCATGATGCTGAAGCGGGACGGCATGTACAGCATCGTCCTGAACCAAAAAAAGTCACCTGAGGAGCAATGGGAGGATTTTGCACACGAACTGTGCCATGTGCTGAAGCATACCGGGAACCATTTCCACATGAACAAGCTGTTCAGGGAACTGCAGGAATTCCAGGCCAACCATTTTATGTACCACTTCTGTGTACCGACCTTTATGCTGTTAAACATGGAGCTTCCTCAGCGGAGGAACCACGCCGTCATTTTAATCGCAGCCGCTTTCCGGGTGACGGCGTCATTTGCGGAAAAAAGGCTTGAGCTGTTTGAACGGCGTAAAGCAGGTATTCAATTTCAGAAGCGGCTCACTTGTCTGCTATCCGACAAGCGGCCGAATGTGTATTACGAAGGCAGGCAGACACACTTGCATGCCGCTGAAGAAAAATCGCCGTATTTTATTGAAAACTAGCGATTCTCTGCCGGCTGAAAACGCAGCCGGCAGAATGTCATCATTTTGACATCGGAGGAAAAGTTTTTGCATTATGAAGCTGTTCTCACCGTGCTGCCAGCCAAGCACTTCTTGCTCCCCACAGACCCAGTGAACCCTGTTCATTTATCATAAAAACCGAGTTTGACGGCATCTACATACCGAAAAAACAGATCCGTTGGCGTGTATTCTTCTCCCCGGCAGCCAAAATTGCTGAACAGCGCATTTCTCTGTGCCGTGCTTACTTCCAATTGCAGCCCCATTTTCCTTTTTGTCCGATTCACAATATTCCCGGGGTTTACACCTGCCAGCCGATTGTTCATGTCCGTCAGCTCGGCGCTAAAACCCGCTTCACGCAGCAGATCACAAATCAGTCTGGCCTTTTCCAGATCCGCGCCCCCGACGAGTGTATTTGCCGTTTCCCGATCATGGTACCCATGAAAAGCCAATGCATAATGATGAGCGGTCACTTTTTCTAAAGCCAGCGGTTCATCAAAGCGTGTGCTTGTCAAGTGGAGGGAACGGTTGCCGCACTGCTTTGTGCCTTCAAATAAGTAAATTGAACTTTGGTCAGAAAATGCCCGCACCAGTTCACTGACACCGGGCTCAATTCTGCCGCCGTGGGGAGCGAGGACGATATGTTCACTTCCCTCATTTTCTTCATAGATAATTCTGTATTCCGATTCAGCAGCGGAAAGAGCTGCGAAGCTGTCATATCGATCTTTCATGTTTAACATGCTCTCCTTTTTCAGTCAGCACCAGTTTACTCTACTCATCTAGGAATGAAAACCTTTTTATAGTATGATTTGAAAGAATACGTATCAGGGGGGATCTATCATGGGGTTTATCAATGGATTGCTGGGTAATGCGTCGACAATATCGAAGGCTGAAGCAAAAGAAGAACTGGCCCGTATTCTGCTGGAAGGTGAGAATGTCAACGCCGCGTTTAAACTCGTCCGCGATATCATTGTCTTTACGGATAAGCGTCTTATTCTTGTTGATAAACAGGGACTTACGGGTAAGAAAACAGAGATTCAATCCATTCCGTACAAAAGCATTTCCAGATTCAGCGTAGAAACCGCCGGCCGCTTTGACTTAGATTCAGAGCTGAAAATTTGGATTTCCGGCGCGGACATTCCCGCTGTCTCAAAGCAGTTTAAAAAAGATGAAAGCATTTATGATATTCAAAAGGCTCTTGCCGCAGTTTGTATGTAAGAAAAACGGAAGCCCGGGGAGCTTCCGTTTTATTGATTACAGCTTTTCCTCGATTTTTGCCTTCGTTTTCGGGCCGTAAATTCCGTCTGCCGTTAATCCGCTGACGGATTGAAAACGTTTTACGGCATTTGCCGTTTTCGGACCGTAAACGCCGTCAATCCCGTGATATTTTGCGCCTTTATCAGGATAAAAATAAAGGGCGGATAAAGCATTTTGCACTTGTTTCACGTTTGTCCCTTTCGTCAGCGGGTTTGTCACTTTAATCACTCCGGACGGGAGCGGATAGGAAGACGCCGCCTGACTTTTCGAGGAAGATCCCGTCTGAGACAGCTTGATCACCTGCCCGACTGTAATGTGATTCGGGTCGGTGATATGGTTTAAGCTTTGCAGCGATTTTACACTGACACCGTGTGATGCGGCAATCTCCGACAAGGTGTCGCCTTTTTTCACATGATATTCAGATACCGACGAAGAAACGGCGGCCTTTTTCGCCGGCATACTGCCGTTTAATTTCTTTTCAATTTTCGCCTTCACTTCATCCCAGCGGCCTTCAGACAAAATGCGGTGCGGGCAGTACTTTCCGTTCCAGTCCTGGTGCTTTCTGATTCTGTCAATCCCCCAGCCCCGCTCCTTCAGAAGCTGAGCGGCAAACTCAATCGCCAGTTCTTCTGCGGCTCTGTACCGTTCGCCGCCTGACTTGCTGTAACAGATTTCTATAGCAATCGACTTCCGGTTTCCGGTGCCGTTTGTGCCGTCTCCCGAATGCCAGGCATTCCGGTCCAGCGGAATGCCCTGAATCACTTCTTTGTCATCGACTGCAAAATGATAGCTCGTTGATTCGCTGTTCCCCGTCATATAGCTGATTTCATTGGCGGCGGATGCGTCGTTTGCCGTGTTATGAATGGTAATATACTCCGGCGTCATTGGGTTCGGACATTTTAACGCATATTTATCAGCCGATACGAGCCGTTTTTTCACTTCAATCCCCACTCTTCATCTCTCCTTATGCCTTTTTCATAAATAGGTGGCATTCGTAGGACAGACGCCTTGAGTATATAGACCCCGCAATCGGATAAAAGTGGAATGTTTGTGCTTAGGCAAAAAAAAGACCCTTCCTAAGAAGGGTCTTTACTTATGTTTGGTTGCGCGCGGCAATATGAAATGTGCCGTCCGCTTGGTTTTCCAAATGGCTTTCATGGCCGATTCCCTGTGTAAAGCTGAACCCGACAGCAACAAGCAGCAATCCTGACAACAGTTTAGATTTCATATAGACAATCTCCTCTCTGGATTTGTTTTTGGGCGTGCACCATTTTTTCATAAAACGTGAGCGCTTTTTCAGGCTGTCCGTGCTCCATGTAAAATTTAGCTGCGTCATGCGCCAATTCTTCAACATACGGATACAGCATGTGTTCCTCCAGAAACTCAAAGGTGTGCCTGACGCATGCGTTATCCATCTTGCCATATAACGCATGTAAAAATTGAAACAGCTTGACAAACAATTCATCATTGTATTCGCGGGCGATACTAAGCCCGAGGCGGTATTGCTTCTCTGCTTCGGCAGTGGTGTTCTGTTTATAAAGGACCTGTGTTAATGAGTAAATAGAATGCGGAAGATTATCGAACTTTTCTGACTTGCAAATGGAAACAGATGTCTCAAAATATTCGGCTGCTTTAGAGAGGTCTCCCATTTTTTCATAGCAGTTTCCGAGATTATATAAGGCTGAACTAATAAGACGGGGATTGCCTTCTTGTTTCGCAAGATCTAAAGCAAGTTCTAAGTGGGGCAATGCTCTTTCTGGATACTGCATGTCATCATAATTCCCTGCAATAACGAATTCACATTGGATTCTGCGGACGTTGTACGTCTCATACGATTGGTACGTTTCAAGGGCTTGTACGGCATAACTCATGGAGACGTAGGTTTGTTTCAGGTTGTAAAATATCTCGGCCATTTTAAAAGCAAACTCAGCTTTCTCGATGTCATCAGAAACGAGTGCAAGGTTTTTTTCAGCCCGTTTGTAATACATCATGGCGTTTAGGAACATTTTCTGTTTAAATTCATACATTCCTCGAAAAAAATTAAAATAGTAATCAAGCAGTCCTGTCAGCTTATACTGGCTGCCTTCAATGTCTTCCAATAATTCTGAAAACTCAGGCTGAGAAGGGTCCTCCTTTAAGGGCTTAATGTAATCCAGCATGACGCGGTGTCTGAATTCCATTAATGAATAATACAGCAGCAGATCCTGATCTTCTTCCATATCCTCGATCTCTCTCTCTACTTCACGTTTGACGCGCTCCGCCTCAAGGACGTGAAACTGCCGGATATGGGTATACCATTCATTAATTTTGAGCCCGACAAAAGAGGACGGAATAGTCTGCTTCATCCTCAATTAATCCCCCCTTTTGGAATGACCGAGATATGTCATATTTTATCATATTTGCTAGAAAAAGAAGAACGCAAAAAGACCGCAATTGTCGAATTTCGGAAATCCGCAACGATTTATCTTCATCAAGAGCTTATTGCTTGTTTCTTCCGTGCCGTTGATATAGCATATCCTTGCATCATTTTAATTCTTGATCAAATGGGGGTTTTCACATGACAGCACAAAATCAATTGGTCAGCCACTTTCTGTCACATCGAAACGTGACGATTGAGCTGGCGGAAAAAATCAGCCGCGAACATTACGATTACAAGCCGGCAGAGACATCAATGTCCGCTCAGGAACTTGTAAAACACATCGTTTATTCTTTTCTCATGTTTGCAAACGTCATTAAAGACGGAGACGGATCAGCCATCCAGAACAAGCCGAAAGAAGAAGCGGAAACAGACCTCGTCAAACTGGCGGAAGCATGTACTGAAAAAACGACAGACATCCTGTCACAGCTGACTGAAGAGCAGCTGAACCGCGAAATTGACCTGACTGCCTCTTTCGGCAGAAAAATTACCGGCTCCGCTCTCCTTCAGCTTGCCATGGAACATGAAATTCATCATAAAGGCAATCTTTTCGTGTATGTAAGAGAAATGGGCCACACGGAACTTCCGTTTTATCAGCAAAAATCATAATCCGGCCATCCGCCGGTCTGCGAAATAACAGCAGGCTGGCGGATTTTTTTGTTCTGTATGAAATTTTCCGAAAATTTAATTGATAATCGCCCCTTAATCATATATAATCTGATAAAAATAGTAGGATTATTCAGGGGGCACACAGATGACTGTAAGCATTGTGTTTATGGGGTTCATTGTCGGAACGCTGGTCGGATTGACGGGTGTGGGAGGAGCGGCGCTTTTGACTCCTTTACTGATCGTTTTGGGAATCAACCCGTCAATTGCCGTCGGCACGGACCTTTTATATAACTCGATCACCAAACTGTTCGGTGTCGTTTCTCATTGGAAACAGCGCACCGTTCATTTTAAACTTGTCGGCTACTTGGCGCTCGGAAGTATTCCCAGCGCAACAGCCGCCATCGGCATTCTTCACCTGTTTCCCGCTTTTCACCAGCATCAGGAGCAGATTATCAAACAGGCGCTCGGCTACGTGCTGACTCTTGTCGCCATTTCCATTATCGCCCGCCTTTTTTTCGATAAAAAACTGCGGCCGAACCGCTGGCAGCAAAAAACGCTTGAAGAAAAACGGACACTTATGATACTGATCGGCATCATTTTCGGTTTCATCGTCGGCTTGACATCTATCGGGTCCGGCTCATTATTCGCGATCGCCATGCTGTACCTGTTCAGAATGAAAACTGCAGAAGTGGTGGGAACAGATATCGCACATGCCTTTCTGCTCGTAACGGCCGCAGGTCTGTTAAACGCAGGCTTCGGCAGCGTTGATTACCTGCTCGTATTGAATCTTCTGCTCGGCTCCGTACCGGGTGTGCTCCTCGGCAGCTTCTTTTCGCCGAAATTCTCTCCGCGCCCGCTGCAGTTTGTAATGGCGGCGATTATTTTGATCAGCGGAATAAAATTAATATAAAAAAAGCGTCCTTTACAGGAACGCTTTTTTATTTTTCGATATTACCTTACACTTATTAAAATATAAACAGCAAACGCGACAATGTATACCAGAAATGTTCCGGTCATAAATTTTACGGGTTTTCTTGAGAAGTTTAATACTCCTCTTAATCCGTCATTCAAAATCATTCCGAAAAATGTCACCAGTGTAACTCCTAAAGCGAGCATTGAAATCACAAAAATAACCTGCTCCATGTCAAATCACCCTCCATTTACATTCTATTTTTTCAAATATGCCGATTAGTCTGGGAAAAAGATTGTTTATAATATAAACTTACGAGGTTAAAAAGAAGATATAGTCAAGGTTAATTTACGTTTAAATTTCTCAACATAAAAAATACGTGAAGCCTCTACGGCTTCACGTATTCACTGCTGTTTTGACAAATAATAAAAACCGTTCCGTTTTGATTGCTCTTTATTTTACGTTCAAGCCCCATTTGTTTAAGCATCATATTAATGATCGATAAGCCAATCCCGGCGCCTTTTCTTTCAGATTTATTATTCATTCCCGGGCCCCTATCCTCAATTATGATTATGTGTTTGTTTTCAATTAGCTTTGTCTGTACAGAAACGTATTTTCCTGAACGAGCATGGCGCAAAACATTTTGAAAAATGTTATCAAGAATTCTCTTCAGCCAAGTCTCGTCTATTTCCCATACGATGTTTTCCTGCAGATCAATATCTATTGTAAAGTGCTCTTTCTCAAAAATCGGATACCAAGCTGTTAACGAAGAACGTATTATCTTTAATATGTCACAACTCTTTTTATGAAGCGGCAATTTACCTGCGGCAAGAAGAGAAAATGATGACAAATTGTCAATCAGTTCGCCCATAAACGTTATTTTATCGTTTATGATGCCTAAAGAATGCTTTCCATTTTCACTGCTTATTTCATTCTTTAACGTAAATGTATGCCCTCTAATAACCGTAAGAGGGGTCCTTAAATCATGAGATAAATCAGCAATCAAGTTTTTTCGGATTTCGCCTTCTTCTTGCTCTTTTTGTCTGCTGTTCCTTAGTTCCTTAACCATCTGGTTGAATGAATATTCCACTTGGCCCAGTTCATCCTTCTGTTTAACTGTTACAAATTCCGGTATGCCGTCATTATCTTGTTTTTTCATATGATTCCCTAAAGAAATTAACCTTTTTTGTATTTTCGCAAAAAACATCCATGAATTAATCACAAAAAGTGAACAGACAAAAATCAAGGCGATAAACCATATATAGGAATACTTAGCCCTCATAACCTCCCATTGAGATCCTATAATTGAGCGCGGAGTTTCTAAAAATGCATATCCGCTGTCTTCACTCCCATTTACATAAGCACTCAGCAATACATATTTCTTTTGATTTTGTTCCATCAATTTTATCAATTCGCTAACGTGAATAACCTCACCCTTTTTGGCCAACCGTTCTGAGTTCGAAAACATCACTTTTCCCTTATCATTTATCCATACAATATCAGAGTGTTTATATTGCTTCATGTGAGAGAAAGCAGACGTAATTTCCCGATTGGATTTCCCTGAAAAGTCTTCCGCATCAGACTTCCAATCACTTTCCAATTTGTTTGGTTCATAGTGTACTTGCCCCTGGTGATCAATCATGTATGTTAATGTGACATAGTATAGAAAATTCACGCCTAAAAAGGCTATCGGAAAAAATAAAATGGAGGCAACGATATTAATAAGGTATTTTGTTGATAATTTCATTGTTTAATCCTGTATCCAATCCCTCTGATTGTTTCAAGAATTTCCGGCTCATTTGGATTGATCTCGATTTTTTGCCGTAAATGCCGGATATGCACCATCAACGTCTTATCCCCTTCGATATAAGGCTGTTCCCAAATATTTTCATACATTTGTTCCTTTGTTAATATTTGATTGGGATGTCTAAGCAAAAGCAAAAAAATCCTTAACTGCTTGTCAGTTAAAAATATTTCCTCATGAGTTTGATGATTTAAAATTCTTTTTTCTTTCAAGTGAACACTTAAGTGTTTTAGCTTTAATTCATGAATGGCAGTCTTGTCAAATCTTCTTAATAATACTTCGATTCGAGCAGCCAGTTCATCGGGATGAAAGGGCTTTGTCACGTAATCATCCGCAAATCCTAAGCCTTTCAGTTTATCTTCCAGACCCGTTCTGGCTGTTAAAAGCAAGAGCGGAATCTGCGGATGTGTTTTTTTCATTCTTTGACCGATTGTAAATCCATCTAAACCGGGCATCATTATATCAAGCACGATCAGATCTGCCTTTTCTATATATGTTTCGTAATTATAAGAAGAAGTGAGCCATATCATCATATAGCCCCGATCTTCTAAATCATCCTTTACAAATTGGCCAATTTCTTGGTCATCTTCAATATATAAAATGTGATTCATGAGAGCCTCCTCTGACATTACGTGATCTGAAAATCAATCTTCTATAATAATTATATATTATGAAAATTCCCTTTATTTAAAGTGTCATTCCATGATTATAACTTAATCAAGTATGCAGTAACATTTTTCTTCTGCCTGCATTTTCGCACTTCCCATTTTCACAATTCATTCCAAAACAAAAAAGCAACCCTTTCACGGATCGCCTGTTCCCTTATAACGTCACACGGGACTGATAAAGCCCGCAAGAAATGGCCTTCACCGAACTGAAGGACTTTTTCAGGATATTGAATGCATCCGCCGCACATCTTTTTATTCAGCTGCCGCAAGCTGTCCGCCTCCTGCTGCATTTATGCACACGTTAACATTTTTCCGTATAAAAAAACCCGGATATTCAGACGGGCAGTTTATGTGAGTTTTTTGATTGAATCTCTTATCATCACCTCAGTGTTTTCATATATTTTTTCAGCCGCCGTATTCGGATCAGCGATAAGCGCCAGAATCTTCTCTGCGCCGAGGATACTGATTTTTTCAACCGGGCGTTTTACGGTCGAAAGCCTCGGCGTCATGTATTGTGAAATGCCGATGTCATCAAACCCAATGACGGATATGTCTTCGGGAACGTTCAGACCTTTGGCGAAAATGGCGTTCATCGCTCCGATCGCCATATCATCATTTGAACAAAAAACAGCGGTAGGCGGTGATTGAAGCGCCAAGAGTTTTTCCATCGCCTGACTGCCGCTCTCCATATCGTAGCGGCCTTTTACACTGTATTCTTGCTTAATCGGAATAGCATGATCAATTAAAGATGACAAATAGCCTTCTTTCCGCTGAGAAGTTGACCTGAATCCTTCTTTTCCCTCAATGATCGCGATATCTCTGTGTCCGTTTGCGATCAGGCAGTCGACCGCCTGTCTGGAGCCTTCTTTATCGTTTGACAGGATATTCGTGATGCTCCGGTCATCAATGTCCCGGTTCAGCACGACGAGCGGGATGTTTTTCTCACGGATATGATAAATAAAGGAATTATCACTGTCGCTTTGGCTCATTAAGATGATTCCGTCATACCTCATGGGCGTAATGGTTTCAAAGCTTTTCAGGTCGTCAATCGCGCGGACGAACAAATTGTATTCCTCGCTGATTGTGCGGTTTACTCCTTTGATGGTATCGGAAAAAAAGCTGTGTGAAGTTCCGTTTGTGATGCTTGTAAAAAACAGTCCGATCGTATGGGACTTTTGCATGGCAAGGCTTTTTGCATTTACATTCGGTGTGTAATTCAGCTGTGAAGCGAGCTCTAATATCTTCTGTTTTGTATGCTCTTTAATGTAAGGGCTGCCGTTCAGTGCCCGGGATACCGTTGTGTGGGATACGTTGGCGAGTTTTGCGATATCTTTTATGGTTACCATCGGTTTTCCTTTCTCCCTGTATACTGTCATTTATTTCTATTGTACCATTAACGGACAGTCCATAAAATCACTAAAGTTGAGGTTTTGCATGATGTAAGTCCTGAACGGGCTCGGCATGCTGCCTGTCTATCAGCTTATCCATCATACCGATAATCAGCATGGCGCACAGCAAAAGGAGCCTATAATCCCGATTAACGTGCCTTTCGTCGAGATGTATTCGGGATATAGCCGGTATTGATCAGTCCGATGCCTGAAAGAAATTCTGATGACGGAAGACACTGAATGTTCACGTTAACATTCAGACATAAAAAAACACTGCCGAGAAAGTCGGCAGTGTCATTTGAAGGATTAGTAAGCCAGGCTGAATAATCCTTTGATATGTGTTAAATAACGTACGTTACTTGCTTCTTTCATTAAAGATGCCGGAAGACCTTTCAGCGGAGTAGAGTTCGCTCCGATGATGGCAACCGCGTCTTTACGTCCGAGACTTGCAAGCGTACCAGAGTTTACAGGCTTGAATGTTTCAAGCGTTTTTCCTTCTAAGTAAGCGAACAGGTTGTAACCGACAAGTTCACCCATCTGCCATGCGATTTGCGCTGTAGGCGGGTATGGACGGCCGTCCGGCGCAAAGTATACTGCGCTGTCTCCGACAACAAATACATCTTCGTGAGAAGTAGATTGTAAGAAATCATTAACAGTCGCGCGGCCGCGGTTCACTTCAAGACCTGATTCGCCGACTAACGGGTTGCCTTGTACGCCGCCTGTCCACACAAATGTGTTGGCAACGACTTTTGAACCGTCTTTCAGATCAATGACGTTTCCTTCCACGTTTGTAACAGGAAGACCTGTTAAGAACTCAACACCGCGTTTTTCAAGACTTTTTGTCGCGCGTTCGATAAGATCATCAGGAAGAACAGGAAGAATTTTCGGACCTGCTTCAACTAGTTTCAGTTTGATTTCTTTATGGTCTACGCCGTATTTTTTCGTAAGGTTCGGCATGATGTCAGCAAGCTCACCGACAAGCTCAACGCCTGTTAAGCCGCCGCCGCCGATAAGAATCGTTGCATCAGCTTCGTTTTTCGTTTTAGAGTATTCACGCACACGGTCTTCCACGTGTTTGTATACTTTGTTGGCATCCGCAGCAGATTTGAGCACCATGCTGTTTTCTTCGAGTCCAGGAATGCCGAAATAAGCCGTAACTGAACCAAGTCCGACAACAAGCGCGTCATAAGTCAGCTTAGAACCGTCAGAAAGGGCGACTTCTTTTTTATCAACTGAGAAAGAATTGACTTCTGCGATTTTAATGTCAACGTCTTTTCCTTTAAGAAGTTTTTCAAGCGGCATAGCAACAGCCTGTTCAGACACGTTGCCGGCTGCAAGGCGGTGCAGTTCCGTAATAATTTGGTGAGTCGGGTATTTGTTCACAACGGTTACGCGTGCTTCATCTTTACTGTAATGTTTGCGAACGGTTAAAGCAGAAAGAACTCCGCCGTAACCAGCGCCTAAAATGACAATATGTTTTGACATCGTATATCCTCCGTCCTTTATATCAATTTGAATCTGAGATTATTTTTGTTTTTCGTTCATGATTTCAAGATAGCTGTTAGCAAAACGGAACAGCTTTTGCGCTTGAGGATCTTTCAGCATGCGCAGCAGGCCGAAAAGTCCGATCGTGTCATTGCTTGCATCCGCGCGGTCTTTTGCTTCGATCGCAGTAGCCGCAATGTCTTTCGCTGTTTCTTTCACAGGCTCAAGAATTTCTGTAAGCGCACCCACTGTATCGCTCTTCAATACTTCGTCTGTCGCTACAGACTGTGCAAAATCATAAGACTTCGTTAAAATATTTACTAACTCAGTCAGTTTTGGTAGCTGATCCACTAAAACAGTCAGTGATTCTTGAACTTCAGGTTTTAGCAGCTGATCAATAAGATCGCGTTGGCCTTGGCTGACAGATGCATTTGTTTGATCGATTGTTTCTGGCATATCCGATTCTCCTTTACTATAAGCAGTGTGCTGATTTTTTTGGAAAGGGTAGCCTTTCCCCTCTCATGCAGAAAAGCATGAAAAAGCAAGATTGTGAATCCGTGCACAATCAGTTACAAAAATAAATGTTTACTACCCAGTTTTTCACTTTGCCATATTCAGTATTATTTTTATATCAACAAAAACAATTGAATAAGTCAAAATTTCTTTTTCCTCTCTGAAAATAGCAAACATAAAAAACCCCAATTTGAATTACTCTTATATAATAACACTTTTTGAACAAAATTTGAACGTGAATTGTTTCGTTTATGAAATTATTTATATGGCCGGGGTGTAATAACGTTTCTTTTAGGCTATTTTTTTACAGACCATCCGCTTTTCCCCTGTCATTTCTCCCACAATTTTATAAGCGGGCCCGTTTTTCCCGTAAAGGGATCATATTCCGGGAGCGGGACACGGCTGATTTCTTCTGAAGTTCTATCATTTTTCTCCGTTTTTGTATCGTACTGCCGGCCGCCCGGATAAGCCCCGATCACGGTGAAATCAGAACTGGCCGACAGTTTTTTATGTCCGGTGCCGGCCGGAATGACCGCTGCGTCTCCAGTTTGAAGAACGGCGTCTGCGCCTTGTTCCCCGCCGAACCTCAAAACCGCGTTTCCTTTTACCGCGACGAGAACTTCGTGGGTGGTGCTGTGAAAATGGTGATACGGAAATACTCCGCCCCTCCAGCTGTTCGACCAATCGTGCCGGCGGAGGACGGATTCCGCTTTCTGTACCGTTTCTTCATTAAATACCGCTTTATAAATGACAAGCGGGAGATTCGGATTATTCGGAATGCGGCCGTCATCTTCAAAATAAAGAACTTCAATATCCTCTTTCTGCATTGTGTTCACCTCCGTATATGTCTGTTTCCCATTCATCTGTTGTTAAAACGCTATTTTCACATATTCCATTGCGAAGCCTGCCGGTGAATAGTATAGTATAAAAAAATATGTGTCAAAATGAGGGATTTCATGAAAGCCATCATATTCGGAATATTGGCATCTCTGTTTTTTGCAGTTACATTTATTTTAAACAGGGCGATGGAGCTTTCCGGCGGAAACTGGATGTGGAGCTCTTCCCTGCGTTTTCTTTTTATGGTTCCGTTTTTATTTCTGATCGTTTATGCGAAAGGAAAATGGGTGCCGCTCTGGCATGAAATCCGGAAAAAACCGTTTTTTTGGCTGAAGTGGAGCTTTACCGGCTTCGTGCTTTTTTATGCCCCGATTACTTTTGCGGCGGCATACGGGCCGGGCTGGCTGATCGCCGGCACGTGGCAGGTTACAATTGTCGCGGGTGTGCTCCTGTCGCCGTTTTTCTATGAAACAAAAGATTCACCGGCGGGCCCGGTTCCCGTCAGACAAAAGATCCCGCTGATTTCGCTGGTTACTTCCGTCATCATCCTGATCGGAGCAGGCCTGATTCAGCTTCAGCATGCGGGCGCTCTGTCCGGGCGCACGATACTATTCAGTGTTGTGCCGGTCGTCATCGCCGCATTTGCCTATCCGCTCGGCAATCGAAAAATGCTGGAGCAATACGGCGGTAAACTCGACACGTTTCAGCGCGTGCTCGGCATGACGCTCGCAAGCCTTCCGTTTTGGCTTCTGATCGCCGCTTTCGGCTGGCACAGAGACGGGCTTCCGTCAATGGGGCAGACATTTCAATCTTTTATCGTCGCGCTCAGCTCGGGTGTTATCGCGACAGTGTTATTTTTCCGCGCCACCGATATGGTGAGGAATGAGCCGCAGAAGCTCGCTGCTGTTGAAGCGACGCAATCCGGAGAGGTTCTGTTTGCGCTGATCGGCGAGATCGTCTTTTTATCCGCAGCGTTTCCGTCACTTCTTTCGTTTGCCGGACTGTTCATTATTATTGCGGGAATGGTCATGCATACATTCGCTTCACGGCAGGCAGACCCGAAAACGGCGGAACAAACGGCAGCCGATCTCACCGGTTCCTGATTTTTTTTACGAAAGGTGTCATCCTGTATGAAAGAAGAAATTCCGGCAATATCTTTTCTGTCGGCCGGCAAACGCTATAAACAAAACAATACGTCCTTTGATGTCCTCAACCAGGTAACCGGACATATCCAAAAAGGCTCTATTACGGCATTGATAGGGCCGTCCGGCGCGGGGAAAAGCACGCTGCTGTCACTGTGCAATCTGATGAATACACCTGATGAAGGCGAAGTGCTTGTATTCGGAAAAGAAATAAGGCGCTGGGACATCGGAGAGCTCAGAAAAACCGCGGGCCTTGCATTCCAGTCAGCTCCCGTCATCGACGGCACAGTGCGGGACAACCTTCTGCTCGCAGAAAAACTTCACGGGACACAGCACTATACGCCTGAAGAGCTCGCAGACTTCACTGATCTTCCGCACGGGCTTCTGGATCAGAATGCAAAAGAATTATCCGGCGGACAGCGGCAGAAGCTCTCGTTGGCGAGAACCCTCGCCAGCCTGCCGTCTATCCTGCTGCTCGATGAAATTACATCGGCCCTGGACCCCACATCTGTTCTCATCATCGAAAAGCTGATTACAAAGCTCCATCGGCAAAAACAGCTGACGATCCTGTGGATCACTCATAATCTTGAACAAGCGGAACGGATATCCGATACGGTGTGGTTTATGGCCGAGGGCAGGCTTTTAGAGATCGCGGAAACGAAAACGTTCTTTAAAGAACCGAAACACGAAAAGGCCCGGGCGCTTTTACAAGGGAGCGGGTGCTGATATGGATTATCTTTCTCTGTTATTTACAAGTGTATTTGTCATTATCGCTTTATTTCTGTCTAAATCTTTTAAAGCCGGCGTAGAAAAAGATATGATCATCGCAACCGTCAGGGCCGTCATTCAGCTTCTCATCATCGGCTATGTGCTGTCGCTGATTTTCCACGGTGATCACCCGGTGTTTATCCTACTCATGGTGCTTCTTATGCTCACGGCCGCTTCGCATAATGTCGCCAAACGGAAAAAAATGCGGATCGGTTCATTTTGGCGCGTTTATCTGACACTGGCTATTGTGGAAATCGTGACACAGGGAATTTTACTGGCCCTTCATATCATTCCGTTTACTTCAAGATATGTCATTCCGATAAGCGGCATGGTCATCGGAAACTCCATGGTGCTTTCAAGCCTGTTTTTAAACCGGCTCAGTTCGGAAGCGGATCTGCGGAAGGAAGAAATTCAGCTGATTCTCTCTCTCGGCGGAACGCCTAAGCAGGCAGTCCGCCATATATTGACGTCCAGTATGAAACTCAGTATGATACCGACACTGGAAAGCCAGAAAACATTAGGTCTCGTTCAGCTTCCCGGCATGATGACGGGACAGATTTTAGCAGGGGCTGATCCGATACAGGCGGTGCGCTTTCAGCTGTTGATCGTTTTTACAACGATGGCCTCCGCTCTTCTTACATGTATCATACTCAGCGCCTTAACGTATCCATCCCTTTTCACGGAACACTGGCAATTAAAAAAATTCAGCAGGGAAGCTTAGGCTTTTCCCTGCTGAATGATTGTTTATGACAATGTCAGAGATTCATAGTAACGGGATAATTCAATAATCATCGCTCCCATCCGCTCAATGTCCGGAGCAAGGACTCTCTCCACCCCTTCATCCTTGATCGCTTCAGCCGTCACTTTGCCGACTGCGGCGGCAAGAACATGGTTTTCGAATGCTTGCTGCAGTTCTTTTGCGGACCCTTTTTCTTTTGCATAATCAAAGAGAGAACGCACTTGAATGGCTGTCGTAAAACAGACGGCGTCAACCTCGCCGTTTAACAGCTCTCCCAGCAGTTTATCAACCGTCTCCCTTTCAGGCGGAATATGCTGATAAGGCAGAACGGGGAATACCTCTGCTCCGTTTTTCTCGAAGAATTCCGTTAAAACGGGCGCTTTTTCGCCATGAAGCTGTATCATGACTTTTTTGTCTTTAAAGTCAAACCGTTCCAAGGAGCGGATCAGCCCTCTTGTTGTACCGTCTTCATCAGAGGCATGCGGCGTGATGCCGAGCTTCTTTAAGGCCGCATATGTTTTATAGCCTCTGCAGCCGATTTTCGCTTCGTGTACGGCCGCTAGAAATTCTTCTTTCAGACCTATTTTTTCTGATACGGACAATAACGTTTCCGTCCCGATGCCTGTGGTGAATATCACCCAGTCGGCTTTTTGCTCAGCAAATATTCTTACATCAGGTTCTATCTGATCCTCCGCCAAGTATACGGTTCCTTGGAGGGAACGGGTGACTGCCGTTCCGCCCTGCTTTTCTATTAATCTTGTGATCTCTTCTGTTTTCCGCGAACCGCCGATGGCAATCCGTTTACCTTTCAATCCTTTTCCCATCGCTGTTTTTTCTTCCCTTCAGATGCCGGGCGCCCCATGGCAGGCCGTCATTTATTTCTATTATTGTTACGCAATCAGCCGGGAAAATCAAGATATGCTCCGTTGAATCCCCCGTGCAGTTGCTGTATCATTAACCGGGCAGAATGATTTGATTCGCGGAGGGACTTTCAATCATGGAAACAAAAAAAGAGTTCGAAACAAAAGGTTACGATACTTCGGTCATTTATGAGTTCAATGAATATCCTGATGTTCACAGCGGCCGATGTGATAATTGCGACTATACGCTGTTTAAAAGCTCAGTGAAGGGCGGAAAATTTTTGCGGGAATGCCGGAGATGCGGTATGAAGAAAAATATATAACAAAACAGGCAGCCGTCCGGCGCTGCCTGTTTTTTCAATCAATTTTCGACGGACGCCTCTTTCAGAAATTCTTCAATGGCACAAACAGCCTGTTTGGCGCCGCCGGTTTCTTCTATTTTCTGCTGCATGCTTTTCACACGGCTGAGGATGTTTTTATCACCGTAAACTTTCTGAACATCTTTTTGGAGACGCGCCGCTGTGACTTCCTTCGGCGGCAGATGCACGCCGAGCCCCAATTCATCCACGCGCTTTGCAGTGACCTCTTGTTCGTGCATTTGCGGAACGACAACGAGCGGAACACCCGCATTCATCGCCTCCATTGTACTGTTCATCCCGCCGTGAGATACGAACAGCTTTGCTTTCTCCAGTACATCAAGCTGCGGAACGTGCTGGCGGATAATAAAGTGATCGGGCACATCCGAAAAACTGTCCGGATCAATTGTTGTGCCGACTGACATAATAACCCGCCAGTCTGAGTCCCGAAACGCATCGATACACATTTGGTAAAATTCAGGCCAAGCGTTAAACGCAGTTCCAAGAGAGATGAGCATAAGCGGACGGTCATCAGCCGCATCAATTTCCAAACTTCCCGTATTTGTGCGTTTCCCAAGGGACGGACCGGCAAAACAAAACCGTTCATCAAAGGTTTCCTGTTTCGGCTGAAAGGCTCTTGGCATAAAGACGATATTCAGTTTTTCAGGCATGAAAAACTCTTCCATCGTCATCCGTTTCAGTTGTTCATTTTCAATTTTCTCCTGATATTCTTCTATCGCCTGTTTGGCGGCTTCCATCGTTTCTTCGTCTCTTCCTAATTGAAAATACTCATTCATTGCATAGCTTGGGCAGAACTTTACGGCCGGGATGCCGCCATTATCCGCAAACAACTTTCCGGCAAGCGCTAAAAAATCAAACAGGACGATGTCGGGAAGGTCGTCTTTGTACAGCTCTTCCAGCTGCGGAAGCACTTCAACCGCTTCTTCCAGAAACATCACAAACGCGTCATTTTTATTTACCCGTTCTTTTATCGTCTTCGGATCCGCCTTAATGCTTGTGCGGTATAAAAGAGGAACGGCACCCGTTTTGGCAACGGAAGCCTCGAATTCCTCAGTCGTAGCGAATGTCACTCTGTGCCCGCGATTGACAAGCTCTTCGGCTACGGGCAGCGTGGGATTGACATGGCCGTGAGCGCCCACATTAATAATGGCGATGTGTGTTTGTCTCATCTTTGTTTCTCTCCCTTATTTTCGTTTATCTCCGCTTCTAAAGACTCCAGCCCGTACATGACACTGTTTCGGATCGGCTCAATCCGGACGGGCTCCAGGTGTGGAAAGGACTTTACAATTCCTTTCAGCGCAACTTCCGCTTCAAGTCTGGCAAGCGGGGCTCCTAAGCAGAAGTGTATACCGAACCCGAAGGAGAGGTGCGGATTTGACTCGCGATGAATATCAAATACGTCAGCCTGCTCAAATTTGTTTTCATCACGGTTGGCAGATGCAATATAGCAAAGAACGATATCCCCGGTTTTCAGACGGCGGCCGCACAATTCAGTATCATGCCGGACCGTTCTTCTGACAAATGGAGCGGGAGCGCGAAAACGCAGTGTTTCCTCCACCGTTTGCGCGATGAGAGAAGGGTCCTGTCTCAGTTCTTTATAAAGGCCGGGCGTCTCTAATATACTGTAAACCGCATTTGAAATGAGATTAGTCGTTGTTTCATTTCCCGCTACTAAAAGCAAATTGCAAAACGGAATTAGGTCTTCTGCCGAGAGCTTCTCCCCTTCTTCTTCCTCTTTGATCAAAATAGAAATTATGTCTTGGCCGGGCTGTTTTCGTTTGCTTTCTATTATTTCCGCAAAAAACGCCGCCAGCTCCGCCTCACATTGGTCACGTTCCTGCTGATTTTTCTCCGCCGCTTCAGGACTCGCATCTTTCGGCATGCTGACGAGAATGTCCGACCATTTTTTAAACTGCGCCATGTATTCGGACGGGACGCCTAATAATTCTGAAATCACCGTGACCGGCAAAGGATAGGAAAGATCTTTCACGATATCAATCCGCCCTTTGTTCTTTGCCTGTTTCAGCAGATTCTCTGTAATGTCTTCAATTCTCGGCTCCCATTCCTTCAGTACGCGCGGAGTGAAAGCGCGATTGACGGCCGATCTGATTTGGGTATGCTTCGGCGGGTCCATATTCAGCATGGACTTTGCAATCGAGCTTTTCACGTCTGGCATAAGGCTTGAGAAAGTCTCTTTATCACTGATGACCCTTTTGACATCATCATATAAAAACACACTCCATACCTTAGTTTCTTCATCAAATTGAATGGGGCTTTCCCGTCTCATTTTTTCGTACCAAGGAAAAGGGTTGTATACGTCCAGGCCGTTTTTTCCTTTCATCAGGGTTCTTTGGATGGCTTGTCTCGGGCTCCTCAGCTTACTCATGTTTTATCACTCCTGATTGTTTCATATTTGAACAGTTGACCTACTTTGAATTTTATCCTAGCACATATTTTCAATTTTTTTCTATTCATAACCTTAACTATTAACATAACACAACAAAAGTCATGAATCCCGAGGTGAAATTTTTCCCAAGAAAGCAGCGTGAACGCACAAAAAACCCGAGCCGTATGAGAGGCTCGGGGGGTGATGTTCACTCATTCGTCTGCGGTTCCTGATGGTGCTTTTGGTCTTCAGGAGGCCGCGTATTTCTCTCCATGTCACTTGTATCAGCACCCATGCCTTTCAGGAAAGAAAACAGCAGCGTGACGGCCTTGTTGATTTCCGGGTCTTTTAAAGCGCGGACGATATCAAAATAACCCGTCTTTTTGCTGCTGTCTTTCTCCTCAACAGCCTTTGTGACGCCCGCGTTGATTTTGACGATAAACGGTTCAAGCTGTTTTACATCAAGCATGCCGAGGACGCCGGTTAACAGCAGGAGATTTTTCAGCATATTGGCCGTTTCCGGCGTATTCGCCTTCTTCACGAGGATGTCCATCACTTTGTCGCCCTGGCCGAAAAGTCCGCGCAGAAGCGCCAAAACGCCGCGCTCATTCATGTGCTGAAGAATGTGCAAAGACTCCAAAATCGCGTCTTTATTTTGCAGAAGAGCCGTCTCAATCTCTTCTAAATCCTTTCTTCGTTTGTCTTCTTCCGTGACGGTCTGTTTTCGGATGGTGCGGGTTGCTTTAGCCATTTTGCTGTTTCCCCCTTTTTACCGCGTCTCCCGGAAATACATAATCTTTTCGCGCCCATTTCCGCTCAACCTGGACACCGATCTGCGGCTGCGGGTTTCCGTAACGGAAATTGATTTTCGGAAGCGGATTAATGCCTTCTTTTTTCAAAATCTCCATCTTCGCTGAGGTTTCTTTATAGGCTGGTGTATCCGTATCCTTATCCGCATAGCTGCTTGTTAAAAGGTTAATGGCGGCATCTTTTGAATCGTTCATCGGCAGATAAACTTGTTTGCCTTTTACCCGGTCTGTAATGACGCATTTGACTTTCACATTTCCGTACGGTGATGTCAGGCGGACAAGCGTCCCGTCTTCAAGCCCTCTTTCTTCAGCGAGTTCGGGTGAGACCTCCAGAAACACACTCGGTGTTTTTTCGGAAATTCCTTTTGACCGGTAAGTCAGGTTTCCTTCGTGAAAATGCTCAAGCAGCCGCCCGTTATTCACATGGAGATCATACTCTTCATCAAATTCTTTCGGCTCGGTCCACTGAACGGGATAAAGAACCGCTTTGCCGTCTGAAAACGGGAACTTCTCCGTAAATAAAAGCGGTGAATCGGTTCCATCCGCTGCAACGGGCCATTGCAGTGAATTGTAGCCTTCGAGACGTTCGTAAGTGACGCCTGCGTAGAGCGGTGAAAGCATCGCCGCTTCTTCCATAATGTCTGCCGGATGTTCATAGCGCCAATCAGCGCCCAGCCGGTTGGCGATGTCCGTAATGATCTGCCAGTCAGGCTTTGAATCGCCCAGCGGTTCAAACACTTGGTAAAGGCGCTGCACCCTCCGTTCCGTATTCGTAAACGTGCCTTCTTTTTCAAGGCTCGGGCTTGCCGGGAGCACCACATCGGCGAACTCGGCCGTCCGCGAGAGAAAAATATCCTGCACAACGAAGAAATCAAGCTTTTCAAAGGCGGCATGAACATGGTTAATGTTGGAGTCGACAAGCCCCATTTCTTCTCCTTTTAAGTACATCGACTTCAGTTTTCCCGAGTGGATGCCTTCGATCATTTCATGATTTGTCATTCCGATTTCTTTCGGCAGGTCTGCTCCCCAGCCCTGTTCATACTTTTTGCGGGCTTTTTCATCCGTTACTTTTTCATAACCGGGGAAGCTGTCAGGCATGCTGCCGAAATCACTGGCACCTTGCACGTTATTATGGCCCCGAAGCGGATATGAGCCTGCCCCGGGCTTGCCGTAATTTCCGGTCACAAGCAGCAGGTTGGAAATGGCCGTGCTCGTATCACTTCCTCCGATATGCTGAGTAACCCCCATTGCCCACAGCGCGCACACACTGCCGGCTTCATGAATCATCCGCGCTACCTTGATTAAGGTCTCCTTGTCCACACCGGTATGTTTTTCAGCATATTCTATTGTGTAAGGTTCAAGGCTTTTCACGAATTCATCTAATCCGTTCACTCTTTCATTCAGAAATGCAGTATCCGCCAAATCGTGATCAAGCAGATACTTCGATACGGCGTTCAGCCAGACAATATCCGATCCGGCACGCGGCTGGAAAAACACGTCGGAGCGCTCGGCCATTTCATGTTTTCGCAAGTCCGCCACGACGAGCTTCTGTCCGTGCAGCTTATGGGAACGTTTAATACGTGTAGACAGAACGGGGTGAGACTCAGACGTATTTGAGCCGATAATCAGTACGAGCTCAGCTTTTTCTATATCTGTAATCGATCCTGAATCGCCGCCGTATCCGACCGTTCTGAACAAACCGGCCGTAGCTGGAGACTGGCAGTAGCGTGAGCAGTTGTCGACATTATTTGTGCCGATCACGGCTCTGGCAAGCTTCTGCATCACGTATGATTCTTCATTCGTGCATTTGGAAGATGTGATAAAAGCAAGCGCGTCCGGGCCGAAATGTTCTTTTATATCGGTAAATTTATCGGCGATCAGCTGCAGCGCTTCATCCCATTCCGCCTCCCGAAACGAATCCCCTTCCCGTATAAGCGGTTTGGTAAGACGCTTTTCACTATTGACGAAATCCCAGCCGAATTTCCCTTTTACACACGTCGAAATGCCGTTTGCGGGCGCCTCGGCCTGAGGTTCTACCTTTAAAATGTCTCTTCCTTTCGTCCATATATCAAAACTGCAGCCGACACCGCAGTATGTGCATACGGTTTTCGTCTTTTTGATTCTTTCATCACGCATGGCCGATTCCATGTCTGATATGGCTAAAATCGAGCCGTAGCCGGTTTCGACGCCTTTTGTGATGTCAATCATCGGCCGAAGCGTCTCTTCATTGATGCCTGTTAAATAACCCGCTTCGCCTTCCATGCCTTTTTCCATCATGGCATTGCACGGACATACGGTTGAACAATGTCCGCAGGAAACACATGATGATTCATTAATCGGCACATCCTGATCCCAAATGACCCGCGGGCGTTTGCGCTCCCAATCGATACTTAACGTCTCAGTTACCTGTACGTCCTGACAGGCTTCGACGCAACGTCCGCATAAGATGCACTGATCGGGATCATACCGGTAAAACGGATTTGATTCATCTTTAAGATACGGTTTTTGATCGAACGGAATGCTTTGGTGATTGATTTTCATTTCCTTTACGGTATTATGTACTTCGCAGCTCCCATTGTTGTAATCACAAACCGTGCAGTATAATTCATGGTTGTGCAGAATGTTGTCCATGCCGATAATCTGCGCTTTTTTCACATCGGACGAAAGCGTATCAATGACATCTCCGTCCTTTATTTGCGCGGAACACGAACGGACGAGTTCCCCGTTAACACTGACGATACAAGTATCGCACGTTTCAATCGGACCGAGACTCGGATGATAGCACACGTGCGGCACGTCAATCGAACTATTGTTTAAAAGCTGCAAAACGGTTTGTCCATCTGCGGCTTCCATTTCAACGCCATTGATTGTAACCTTCTTTGTATCAGCCATTTTCTTTTCCCCTTTCTGTTCCCCTCTATACATCCTTTATGATTCCCAGCCCACCTTTCACTAAAACATCCCGTTTAACTGAGGAAACATACGGGTATGAGCGGTAAAAAGGAGGCATTCACATATGCTGAAGAAAAAAACACTCATCACGGGATTGTCGGCCGTGATGCTCACAGGCGGCGCATTCAGCGCAGAAGCAGTTTCGGATACACAGTCCGTTCATGCTGCAGCCGCTTCAAAAACGGAAAATCAACGTGCACAAGAACTGGTGAACAGCCTTTATCAATCGGCGTTTCAAGGGGAAATGCCGCAACAAGTGAAAGGCCTGAAAATCAACCAAAGCACGAGACAGGATGTTTACGATAAAATCGGCGAGCCGGAACAGAAAGCAGACAGCCGCAATCCATTTGATTTATACAGCTGGAACATGGGAAACCCCGGTTATGGATTTTCCTATCATAAAAACGGCAAAATCTCAGAAATCCGCTATTTCGGGACAGGGGTGGAACGGCGTTTAAACCTCGGCAGCGTCACACCTGACGTTTTAAGCAAACAAATCGGCAGCGCTGACAAAATCCTGACAGTGCCGAAAACGGGCGAAACAGATTACGTCTATCATACGGGACAGTATGAGCTCCGCTTCGTCATCGGCAGTGATCAAAAAGCAGACCATGTCAACCTAAAAGAAAGATAATCCGAAACAGCGGCCTCCCGGGCCGTTTTTTTCATAGACAGCTTCTCCGTCATTCCTTACAATACATGGGAGTACAAAAAAAGGGGAACAGTGTGAAGTGAACAGACATCGATTGACATACGGGGCATTGACCGTTTTTATCATCGCCCTCGGTTTATTATCCAGAACCGCCTGCATTACCAACCTATTGCCCGGCATGATAACCGCTTATTTAGGAGATGCCCTGTGGGCGGCAATGATTTTTACCGGATTCGGTTTTTTATTTCGAAACATCCGGACGGAAACAGCCGCTATCCTGAGCCTCTCGTTTTGCTGTCTGATTGAATGCAGCCAGCTGTATCATGCGCCGTGGATTGACGCGATCAGAAGCAGCACGCTCGGCGGGCTGATCCTCGGCTGGCAATTTGTCTGGAGCGACATTTTCACCTATACCCTCGGAGTATGCGCGGCCGCACTTTTAGAATGGGCCGTTAAAAGAAAACGCCGGCTCTCTTCATAATCGGAGCACGCCGCCGATATGAAGGGATAAGGAGGTGGAAGCTATGGATATCCCTGCGTTATCAATCGCTATGCACCAGGCATCTCTGGCGCAGAATGTAAATATCGCGTTAACAAAAACGGTCATGCAGAATGCCCAGACCGCTGCGGAAGAAACCGTAAAAATGCTGCCGGCCCAGCACCCGACTGCCGGCCATTCCATTGATGTGAAAGTGTAAAAAAAGATGCCGGATGATAACCGGCATCTTTTTTTCTGCCCGGAGTACGCACACCATACCGGGCATACAGGAATATGGTAAACGGAATAACTCTTTCAAAGGAGGTTTTCCTCTTGTACGATCCTTTTGATCATGAATACACAGCCGAGAGCCACGAGCGGGTGCCGTATCATTATCCCCGGCCGCCTTATTATTTCCCCAGACCATATCCATACTATCCGCGGCCGCCTTATTATTTCCCCAGACCGTATCCATACTATCCGCGGCCGTATATCCCGTTCTATCCTTGGTATTAATGTTTGAAAAGAAATGACCGCAGAAAGGGGAGCTTCCCCTTTTTGCTATTCAACTTTGACGGACAGGATATACGGGAGGGATTGAACTTTCTCCATCACCGCGGCTTTTCCGCTTTTGCTTTTCACCCTTCCCTTCACTTCAAGCACCGCCTTATTCAATTCATAGGACGTGATGAGAATTCCCTTTGCTTCAAGCGAAGTTAAAATTTCATGCATAACGGCTTTCTCCTCAATCTGGAAACTGACAGACAGAGAATGCGCCGCCGGTTTAAACAGAAAATTTAAAAGTTCAAGCCCGATTAACGCCAATATCGTGCCGCTGATACCGATGACATACATCCCCGCCCCGATCGTCAGACCGATCCCGGACGTGGCCCAAATCCCCGCGGCTGTCGTAAGCCCCCGCACGACATGCCGCTGCAAAATAATCGTGCCAGCCCCTAAAAATCCGACACCGCTGACGACCTGCGCCGCCACCCGGCTCGGGTCAAAGGACGTATGGCTGTTGGATAACAAATCAAAAAATCCATATTTGGAAACAATCATCATCAAGGCGCTGCCGACGGCCACTAGAAAATGCGTCCTCAAACCGGCTTCCTTCGCCCTGAATTCTCTCTCCAATCCAATCAGGGCCCCAAGCAGCCCCGCAACCGCCAGACGAATCACAAAATCAAGTTCCATCCGTCTCTCTCCTTTCCTTATCTTCTTACCCGCTTTTACAACCCAATCATACGGTGTATCTTTTTTTAAAATGCACCGACTAATTGACATAAGGAGGTTTTATGAAATATATTCTGTGGTTTTTTATATTATTGTTATTTAGCTTATTTATTTTGGGAGGATATAAAGCATCCGTTTCTCACCCGGATTTCCCGGTGCCATTATTCGCTATGCACAGCAAAACAAAGGAATATGAAAAAGGAAAATACGTTTCAAACTATACATACCGTTTCGCAAAAGAAGAAGAAGGTCCGAGCGGTTTATACCAATTGGAAATAGCCGAAAAAGGCTGGAAACTTAAAAATCAGGAAGGACTTATCAGAACCTATGAAAAGCGAGGAGAACGTGTTTCACTTTTTTTCGGTACGGGGGAAATAAGCGTCATTGAAGAATGATCTTTCTCAAAAGACAGGCTGACATCCGCAAACGGCATATCTTTTTCAACTTCCTTTATCTTCTCAATTAAGGCGAGCACCTTTCTGATCCAAAAAATGCCGCCTCCGATGTGAAAATCATTATAAAAACAAAAGCGCAACTGAAAAAGGATAAGCACCTCATAAAAAAAGCCCTCTTTTTAAAAAGAGGGCTTGCTAAATAGGACTTTTTCTACCTTCAACACTGTAAACCCTATTATGAAGAACAGCTGTTGAATTGTTTTGCAAATCTCCTAAAATTTTTTGCGATTCCACCTATCCAAAGCAGATTCATATTCTAAATATATTCATTTAGAACTCATCAAAAACTTCGGTTTCTGTTGCACATATATTAATAGGGAGCGTTTTTTTACACCAAATTTTGGATAATACATCAAAAGATCTTACATAAAGGTCACCATCAATCCAACTGCATCTCTCAAACAGAATATCCGGCAATCACCTCAAAAAACGAGGTGAAATCTGTCAGTATCCCGTCATCCGCCAGATGTTTTTCTTCAAATAACGCGCGGTTTTTTCCGAACGGGTCAATGGCCACAATCTTGCCCGCACCTGCTTTTTTCGCCGCTGTGAGCCCGGAAAAGGCATCTTCAATGACTAGGCACTCTTCAGGGTTAAGGCCTAATTTTTCCGATGCGATGATAAAAATATCCGGCGCCGGTTTTCCGGGGAAGCTTCCGTCATCAAACGTGACTTTGTCAAAATCAAACCACTTTCCCAAATGAAAGACGTCAAAGTAAAACTCGACATTTTCCTTTACCGTAGCCGTGGCGATGGTCATCGGCATTCCGGACTTTTTCAGATGGTTTAAGACGCCGGTCAGCCCCTTCGTCAGCTTTAACTCCGCTTTGTTTTCAAGGCATAATTCTCTGTAGTAGGCTTCTTTTTCAAAAGACATCTTCTTGATTTCTTCATTTGTTAAATCGCCGGAAATAAAATGCGTCAGGATTTCACTGTTTGTTCTTCCGTGAATGTTAATGAAAATATCTTCATCAGAAATCGCTTTCGGAGAGTATTTTTTCACCATGTAAAACCACGCTTTTTCGTGGAGATGTGAATCTTGAAACATCGTGCCGTTGAAATCAAAAATAACCCCTTTCATCGAAACGCCTCCCCTTTTTATTTTTTTGCGATTTTGACATCCACATATTGCTCATAATGGATCTGAACATCTTTCATCACTTTATCATCCGTAATCAAATAATCCATATCATGTAAGTTGTAGAACACGTAAAAATCTTCCCGGTTGAATTTTTTATTGTCCGCCAGCAAAAATTTCGTCCGCGAATTGTTCAGCGCGATTTGATGGGCCTCTCCTTCTTCAATGCTGTAAGAAGAAATCTCATCATTATGTATGCCGTTTGCGCTGATGAAGGCTTTCGTAAAATTGAATTTCTGCAGATTGCCGTTTACAATAGGCCCAACAAATGCACCCGTGTTTTTTCGGAAGTCGCCGCCAATCAGGATGGTATCCGCAGTGTCGCCATGCTTTAAAATATCAAACACGGGGTAGTTATTGGTGATAATCCGAATTCTCTTATGCAGCAGGTGTTTCGCTAAAAGTTCAATTGTCGTGCCCGGTCCTAAAAAAACGGTATCGCCGTCATTTACATATGAAGCCGCGAGTTCCGCGATTTTCCCCTTCTCCTCCATTTGAACATCCAGTTTTTCATTATGCGATAATTCGTGGTCAATGGAATAAGAAATGCTCTGTGCGCCTCCGTGAATACGCACGATTTTTCCGGCCTTATCCAGCTCATCCAGATCTCTTCTCACCGTCATATCAGAAACTTCCAATTCATCGATAATATCACTCACCGTAATAAACCCCCGCGAGTTTACGATATCGATGATTTTTAAAAGACGCTCTTTTTTTAACATGCTCAATCATCCCCTCAACTTTACACACAATCTAACATACCACGCCAATCTGGTCAACAAAAACAAACAATAACAAACAATATTATCAACATATAAAACATTGAAGAACTTGTTTTACCCTTGTAAACACAGTTATTATTTCCTTATGAAGCTATTGACAACAAAAATGTATGCGTTTACTATTAAACAAAAGATAACATTTACAAACATTAACAAACTTCAATTTACACATTGGCAAAGGAGGATTCAGTAATGCTCAAATTACCTCATGACTTTATTTTCGGCGGGGCGACTGCGGCATACCAAGCGGAAGGCGCCACAAAAGAAGGCGGCAAAGGGCCTGTAGCCTGGGATGAATTTCTTGAAAAACAGGGAAGATTCAGCCCTGATCCGGCAAGTGATTTTTACCGACAGTTTCCGGAAGATATCAAACTATGTGAGAAATTCGGAATAAACGGCATCCGCCTTTCTATAGCATGGACGAGAATTTTCCCTGATGGCACAGGCGAAATCAATCAGGAAGGCGTTGATTACTATCACCGTATTTTCTCAGAGTGCCAAAAACGCAGCGTCACCCCTTTTGTCACGCTGCATCATTTCGATACGCCGAAAGGATTATTTGATCAGGGAGATTTTCTCAACCGCGCCGCAATAGATGCGTTCGTCAAGTATGCGGAGTTTTGCTTTAAAGAATTCAGCGAAATCCGATATTGGAGCACGTTTAACGAAATCTATCCTACAGCCACCAACCAGTATTTACTCGGCGTTTTCCCGCCATCTGTTAAAAGTGATATCACAAAAGTCATTCAATGCCTCCATCACATGATGGTGGCGCATGCGATGACCGTCAACCTCTTTAAAGAAGGCGGCTATCCGGGAGAAATCGGTGTCGTCCACTCACTGGAAACAAAATACCCCGCCAGTGACTCGGAAGAAGACCGCCATGCCTGCTTTCTCGATGACGCGTTATCAGTGAGATTCCTCCTGGATGCCACCTACCTCGGCTATTATTCTGAAGAAACCATGCGTGCTCTGGATGAAATCTGTGAGGCGAATGGCGCTTCATACGAGTTTTCAGACAGCGATTTTGACGTGATGAAAAAAGCGTCAACGCGCAATGATTATCTCGGCATCAATCATTACCAATGCCATTTCGTCAAAGCGTACGACGGAGAGACCGTTATTCACCATAACGGAACGGGAGATAAGGGCACTTCGGTCTATAAAGTAAAAGGGATCGGCGAAAGAATTTACAAAGAAGGCCTGAAACGGACCGATTGGGACTGGCTCATTTATCCTGAAGGCATGTATGACATGCTGATACGCATCAAACGGGACTATCCGCAATATAACAAAATTTACATTACCGAAAACGGCATGGGCTATAAAGATGAGTTTGAAGACGGCATCATTATGGATAAGGCAAGAATCGACTATTTAAAAGTATATTTAGAAGCCGTCAGCAAAGCGATTAGCGACGGGGTCAACGTAAAGGGATATTTCTTATGGTCCTTAATGGATTTATTTTCATGGACCAACGGCTACAACAAACGTTACGGTCTTTTTTACGTCGACTTCGACACCCAAAAACGGTATCCGAAAGAATCGGCCTACTGGTACAAACTTGTAAGTGAAACAAAAACAATCATTTAACGATCATACATGGTGAAAAGAATCTCTTTTCATCATGTGTGCCGTCTTTAGGAGGGTGTTTTCATGACAAAGGAAGAATTGCAGATGCTTGGTTTTGAAATCGTCGCCTATGCCGGCGACGCCAGAAGCACTTTATTGAAAGTCCTGAAAGAAGTCCGTGCCGGAAACTTCGAAAACACGGAAGCAGCATTAAAAAGCGCAGATGAAAATCTAACCCTCGCCCACAATGCGCAAACGAAAATGTTAGCTGAAGAAGCTGACGGCAAGGACATGGAATTAGGGTTTATTTTCGTTCACGGCCAGGACCATTTAATGACAACCCTTCTGCTCCGTGATCTTATTCAGGATTTTATAGAACTCTACCGAAGCCGCCGATAAGGAGTGGAAAAATGAACGGTATCATCAAGCAAATCGAAAAGGGAAAACCGTTTTTTGAAAAAATCTCAAGAAACATTTATTTAGGCGCGATCCGCGACGGCTTCTTAACGGCCATGCCTGTGATTTTATTCGCCAGCATTTTCATCCTCACCGCGGCTGTGCCGGAAGTGTTGGGTTTCACTTGGCCTAAAAATGTTTCTGAATGGCTTTGGAAAGTTTATAACTATTCAATGGGCGCCCTCGGCCTGATTGTTGCGGCAACAACTGCGAAATGCCTGAGTGAATCAATGAACCGGAAAATGCCGAAAAACAAAGGGATCAATCCCGTTTCAGCGATGCTTGCTTCAGTCGTCGGGTTTCTCATTTTAAGCGTCACTCAAATCGACGGCGGATTCTCCACGGAATATCTCGGCACAAAAGGTCTTTTAGCCGCTTTTGTATCCGCTTTCATAACGGTGAACGTTTACAGATTCTGCGCTCTGAAAAATATTACGATTAAAATGCCGAAAGAAGTTCCGGGAACCATTTCGCAAACATTTAAAGATGTTTTCCCGTTCGCCTTTTCCGTTTTGGCCATGGTGATCATTGATTTATTGATCAGGAATACGCTGAACGTATCGTTCGCGGAGGCTCTCTCCTCTCTCTTATCGCCGTTTTTTACCGCTGCAGACGGTTATCTTGGGATTTCTGTCATTTGGGGAATGATGGCGCTGTTCTGGTTTGTCGGCGTTCACGGGCCTTCTATTGTGGAGCCGGCCATCGCGGCTATTATTTACGCAAATGTGGAGGCGAACCTTCAGCTTCATAATGCCGGTGAGCAGGCGTCCAACGTGCTGACCGTCGGACTCGGAAATTTCGTCGGCACTATGGGAGGAACCGGCGCAACCCTTGTTGTTCCGTTTATTTTTCTTCTTTTCGCGAAATCCAAGCAATTGAAAGCAGTCGGAAAAGCATCCGCGGTTCCGGTGTCTTTCGCAGTAAACGAACCTCTTCTCTTTGCTGCGCCGATCATTTTAAATCCATATTTTTTCATTCCGTTTGTTGTAACGCCGATGGTGAATGTCTGTCTGTTTAAATTTTTCGTTGATGTCATCGGAATGAACAGTTTTATGTATGTTCTTCCGTGGGCTGCCCCGGCTCCCGTCGGCCTGATTCTGGGGACCGGGATGGGGCTTTCGGCTTTTGTCCTCACAGCCGTGTTAATCATTGTCGATTTCCTGATATACCTGCCATTCTGTAAAGCTTACGACAATGTATTAGCGGCGAAAGAAGCTCAACACACCGAATCTGAAACCGCGCCGCAAACATCCCGGGAGATACAGCCCGCAATGGCCGGCGCCTCTGAAGACGCGGCCTCGGTCATCAGCACAAATCTTCAGGAATCCTCATCCGCCTTGGAACACGGCACCAATGTGTTAGTGCTGTGCGCCGGAGCGGGAACGAGCGCCATGCTTGCGAACGCACTGACAGAGGGCGCCGAGGAATATAACGTGCCGATCACCGCCTCAGCAGGCGCCTACGGATCCCATTACGACATCATGAAAGACTTCGATATGATCATTTTGGCTCCGCAAGTCGGCTCTTATTACGATGACATTAAAGAAGATGCAGACCGCCTGCATGTGAAACTCATCGCAACGAAAGGAGCGGAATATATCGGCCTCACCAGGAATTCGCACAAAGCCATTCAGTTCATACTGGAGCATACCTCAAAATAGAATCGGAGGGTTATCATGGATGACAAACGTTTGAAATCAAGATTTAAAGACGTTTTCCAGAGAAGTAACGGGGAACTGTTTTTCGCACCCGGCCGGATCAACCTGATCGGGGAACATACGGATTATATAGGCGGCCACGTTCTTCCCTGCGCGATTACGATCGGAACATATGCCGTCTGCGCAAAACGCGGAGATCACCAAATCCGGTTATTCTCAGAAAACTTTCCGGACAGCGGCATTGTCTGCCTTGATCTCCACGATACAGCATACAAAAAAGAAGACGGCTGGACCAATTATCCAAAGGGAATGATCCGTTACCTTCTCCAAGCCGGCGGCCAAATAGACAGCGGAATGGATATTCTTTTTCACGGTACGATCCCAAACGGCGCCGGATTAAGTTCCTCCGCTTCTATTGAAATGTTAACCGGTGCTATTTTAAGAGAGTTATTCAGTCTGAATGTTTCCGATACTGAACTGGCGCTTATCGGAAAAAGAGTCGAAAATGAATTTATCGGCGTGAATTCAGGCATTATGGATCAATTCGCAGTGCAAAAAGGCAAAAAGAACATGGCCATTCTTTTAAACTGCGATAAGCTTGAGCACGAAATGATTCCGGCTGCTTTTAACGGATATAAAATCGTCATTATGAATACGAACAAGCGCCGGGAACTGGCAGCTTCAAAATATAATGAACGCCGCAGTGAATGTGATGAGGCTCTTTCAGAACTTCGGCAATATCGGAATATCGCATCACTTGCGGAATTAACGGCAGAAGAATTCAACAAACTCGAACACCTTCTCTCCCGTGAAACATTGCGCAAAAGAGCCCGTCACGGAATCAATGAAAACGAGCGGACCCTCTCAGCCGCGGAAGCTCTCAAATTGAATGATTTGAAAATGTTCGGGGAGCTGATGAATGCGTCCCACCGTTCATTACGCGATGATTATGAAGTGACCGGTGCCGAATTAGACGCGCTCGCTGAAGCAGCCTGGAAGGAAGGTGCGCTCGGGGCGCGGATGACGGGCGCGGGGTTCGGCGGCTGCGCCATAGCCATTGTGGAAAGCGGAGAAACCGCCGGCTTTATCCGGGCTGTTTCATCTCACTACCGCAGCAGGACAGGTCTTGAAGCTTCTTTCTACATCGCGGATATAAGCGATGGCGCGGCTGAATGGAGGGAAAAATAAATCATGGCGATTCTCGTTCTCGGCGGAGCCGGCTATATCGGTTCTCATGCGGTTGATCAATTAGTAAACAAAGGATTTAAAACGATAGCTGTGGATAATCTCCAGACAGGCCACCGGAAAGCCGTTCATGAAAAAGCCGTTTTTTACCATGGAGATATCCGCGACAAACCGTTTCTTCGCTCTGTTTTTGCGAAGGAGAACATAACGGGCGTTCTCCATTTTGCCGCTCAATCCCTTGTCGGCGAATCAATGAAAGACCCGCTTTCATACTTCAATCATAATGTGTACGGCACACAAATTACACTGGAGGTCATGCAGGAATTCGGGGTGAAACACATTGTATTTTCTTCATCCGCCGCTGTATACGGCGAACCTGAAAAAGTGCCCATCACAGAAGACATGCCGGAAAAGCCGGAAAGCGCATACGGCGAATCAAAACTAATGGCAGAAAAAATGCTGAAGTGGTGCGATGCCGCCTGGGGCATAAAATATGTCTCCCTTCGGTATTTTAACGTGGCCGGCGCGAAAACGGACGGTTCCATCGGAGAAGATCATCAACCGGAAACCCACCTTATCCCTATCCTTTTACAAACCGCGCTCGGTCAGCGGGACGAGGTTTTGATATTCGGCACTGACTATGATACTAAAGACGGCACGTGCATCCGCGATTATGTTCATGTTTCTGATTTAATCGATGCCCATATTCTCGCTCTGGAATATTTGCAGAACGGCGGAGACAGCGGCATTTTCAATTTAGGCTCAAGCAGCGGATTTTCCGTATTAGAAATGGTCAATGCAGCCCGGCAAGCAACCGGGCGAGGCATAAAAGCAAGAGCGGCCGAAAGAAGACCCGGTGATCCGGGCACTCTCATCGCATCAAGCGATAAAGCGCGGAACATTCTCGGCTGGAATCCGAAACAAACGGACATAACGGAAATCGTTGAATCAGCATGGAATTGGCATCAGCATCATCCAAACGGATACAAAGACAAATGAAATGGAGGCGGCGGTCATTGAAGTTTTTGAATCAGTGGCAGGGTTTCTGAAAGAGAGCACTGTCTTAGGCGACATAAATGAAACAGATGTAATTTATACAAGAAACAGGCTTCTTGATCTGCTCGGACTGACGGATTATGCAGAACCGAAGCATATCAAGAAACAAAACAGGCTTCACTATTTGGACGAAATGGTGAAAGACGCGGTAAAACGGTCAATCATCAACGACACGCCGGCTGAAAAAGACATGCTGGAAAGCAGGATCATGGATGTAATCACACCGGCCCCTTCTCTGATCAATGCCACATTCAGCGAATTGTTATCAGATGGCCCGAAAAAAGCAACAGATTATTTTTACCGTCTGAGCCAAAACAACGACTATATGAAGACGCGGGCCATCCGAAAAAATATCGTGTACCGCTCACCAACACCTTTTGGCGAGTTGGAGATCACAATTAATTTATCAAAGCCGGAAAAAGACCCTAAAGACATCGCCCTGGTTAAAAACAGCCCGGAAAACCGTTATCCGAACTGTCTGCTCTGTATGGAAAATGAGGGATATGCCGGAACTTTACATCACCCTGCCCGTTCAAACCACCGCATCATCCGGCTTGACTTAGCGGGAGAACAGTGGGGTTTTCAATATTCACCTTATGCGTATTACAACGAGCACGCCATTTTCCTTTCAAGCACGCACAAGCCGATGAACATCAGCTGCTGCAGCTTCAGAAGACTTCTGGCCATTACGGAAATCTTCCCGCATTATTTCGCGGGATCAAACGCAGACTTACCGATCGTAGGGGGATCCATTCTTTCACACGATCATTATCAAGGCGGCGCTCATGAGTTTCCGATGGCAAAAGCGGACTCCCTTTATCCTTTTCGTATGCATCATTTTCCAGACGTTCAGGCTTTTGTCGTGAAGTGGCCGGTATCAGTGATCCGCCTGCGGGCAAAAGATCCGGATTTGCTGACTGAGGCGGCTGCATATGTTTTTGAAAAGTGGCGGGAATATTCAGACGCAACCGTCGGCGTCATCGCAAAGACGAATGAATTCCATAATACCGTCACTCCAATTGCCAGACGCAGGGGAACGGATTTCGAAATCGATCTCGCCCTCAGAAACAACCGCACCTCCGAAGATTATCCGGATGGCATTTTTCACCCGCATCAAGACGTTCATCACATCAAAAAAGAAAACATCGGTCTGATTGAAGTGATGGGGCTTGCCGTTTTGCCTCCCCGCCTGAAAGATGAGCTGGCAGAAGTAAAAAAGTATTTGCTGAATGAACCTCATGACATCAAAGACATTCATCTTCCGTGGGCCGAAAACATCAAAGCGGATAAAGACGTGACACTTGAAAATGCAGCCGCTGTTTTACAAAAAGAAACCGCGAATGTATTTTTACGCGCGCTGACCGATGCAGGCGTTTTTAAAATGACAGCCGAAGGCATTCAGGCGTTTCAGCGTTTCACGACGTTATTGGAGAATGGCAGCTGAAACATTCAGAGTGAACTCAATCAACAATCTTTTTTATCAGGAGGTATTGTGATGTTCAAAAACCAGGTGAAGCGTGTATTTGTAAATATCATCTGTCTTTCCCTCATTTTCACCGCTTTTACATTCATTGAGAAGTCTCCTAAAGCAAAAGCGGATGCCCCGTTTGCCTATGGCGCTGATATAGGTTGGCTGAAACAAATGGAGGATGAAGGTGTGCGCTGGCTGGATGACGGCGGGAAACAGAAAGATGCCTTGCAGATTCTTAAAGATCACGGAATAAATGCCGTGAGACTGAGAGTGTTTGTGAATCCGCCAAGCAGCTATTATTGGCTGAAAGACGGCACAACATGGACCATGCTCGGCTATAGTGACAAAGCGGGCGTACTTGCGGCGGCCAAAAGGGCAAAAGCGTTAGGAATGAAGGTCATGGTTGATTTCCATTACAGTGATGTGTTCGCCGATCCCGGCCATCAAATCAAGCCGAACCAATGGACCGGCTATTCAAACAGCCAGCTGCAAGGAGCGGTGTATAACCATACGTACGACGTCATGAAAGAACTTAAAAATAACGGCATCTCCCCTGATTGGGTGCAAGTAGGAAATGAAATGAATTCAGGAATTTTACTGCCCGACGGCAGCACGAACGATTTCAGCAAATTGACCGCCTTATTGAACACAGGCTATGACGCCGTGAAATCCGTCAGCCCGGCCACCAAGGTAATCAGCCATTTGGCACACGGCACGGACAACAGCCTATTCAGATGGTGGTTTGATCAATTCTTTAAAAATGGCGGCAAAACCGACATCATCGGCGTTTCGTTCTACCCCTATTGGGAGGGTAAGCCTTACTGGGAGCTCACCGGCCAATTATCCTCTAATTTAAATGACATCGCCTCCCGCTACAACAAGGAAGTCATGGTGGTTGAACTGGGCGGAGATGAAAATAATCCGAAAGATTCCTACTGGACCATAAAAGACACCATAAAACTGGTGAAAGCGGTTCCGAACAGTAAAGGAACCGGCGTATTTTACTGGGAGCCCGAGGCTCACTCCAGCGTTCTGTCAGACGCGTATCCATTAGGCGCAACCGCAAAAGTGTCTAAAAACGTCCTGAAATACACAACCGCAATCGACGCTTTTTATGACGCCGCAACAGGAAAATGATTGATGTGATTCTCAAGCAGGCTCATTGCGCAGCCTGCTTTTTTATAAGGCTGTAGAGTTGGCCTGTTATGAAAAGAAAAAGAGCAAGTAACGAATACGGAAAGAAAAATACCCGAAAAACCACGTTTCGGTTAACTCTCAGTTCCTAAAACAGCTTTACGATTGTTGAAAAAGAAACAAAAATTTTATACTATTGTGTAAGCACCACCGAGCAGGAGGACGGGCCATGGACAAAAAAGAACAGCTCCTCACGAATTTCAGGGACTTTTTTAACAAGATGGTGTGGCTGAATAGGCTGAAGATGGAAGAAAGCCTTAAGGGGCATAAACCTTCTGAAGTGCATTGCATCGAAAAAATCGAAAAAATTGAAGACGCCAATGTGACTAAACTTGCGGAGTCCCTTTATATGACAAGAGGCGCCATAAGTAAATTAACGAAGAAGCTTATTAATAAAGGCCTTATCGAAAGCTATCAGAAGCCGCTTAACAAGAAAGAAATCTATTTCAGGCTTACCGAGCAAGGAAAAGTCATTTATAAAATTCACGAGGAATTGCACAAAGAGTTTCAAGAACGGGACAAAATCGTATTTGAACAAGTAACTGATGAACAATTTGACACGATGCTGAATTTTGTGGAAACATACAGCAGACATTTGGATTCAGAAATAAAGAAACTTGGTGCAGACATGAAATCGGAATAAATATGAATATAGTACCGGCAGCCCTGCTCCATGAAAACGGGCTGCCTTTTTATACCCCTCTTATTGTTGACAAAGAAACAAAAACACTCTATTATTTTGTTGACAAGGAAACAAAGACAACAATTTTGAGAGGAGAATAATATGTCAACACATAAAAGAAAGGAACTTCGGCTGCCAAAAGAAGTTCTCACAGCCGCCTGGG
Organism: Bacillus sp. 01N42_2; assembly: GCF_056399565.1. NCBI lineage: Bacteria > Bacillati > Bacillota > Bacilli > Caryophanales > Bacillaceae > Bacillus > Bacillus sp. 01N42_2. Next base: position 718,809 of record NZ_JBFTRO010000002.1, read on the forward strand.
CTATTGCATTGGGAGCAATCGCTCCAATGCTTGATTCTACGATGGTAAACATCGCCATCGGCAAACTGACTGAAGACTTCCACACGACATTGGATACCATTCAGTGGTCCGTTACAGGCTATATGTTAGCACTTGCGATTGCAGTACCCGTATCCGGCTGGCTTATGAACAAATATAACGGCAAGAAAATCTTCATCGGCTCAGTCATCGCCTTTGGTGTCATTTCTGTTTTTGCGGGAATGAGCCGTGACGTTTCCAGCTTCATCTTCTTCCGTTTGCTTCAAGGATTCAGCGCCGGCATTATCACTCCGCTTATGTCAACACTCTTGGTTAAAACGGCAGGTCAGGAAAACCTGGGAAAAGTGATGGCAATCGTCAGCACCCCTATGATCTTCGGCCCTATCTTAGGACCTGTCATCGGAGGCTTCATCGTCCAAGGTGCTTCATGGCATTGGATTTTTTACATCAACGTGTTCATCGTTTTGATTGCTGCACCGCTTATGATGAAAACCATTCCGAACTTTGAACCATTCAACAAAGATCGTAAACTCGATATTTTCGGGATTATCAATTTGTCATTAATGAGCGCGGCATTGATGTACGGTATTACGAAAGCGGCGGCTCATGCATCATTTAACAATAGCGACACGATCTTATGGGTGGTCATCGGTCTTGTTTCAGCAGCGATTTACCTCGTATATAACCGGATCAGAAAAAATCAAACCGTGCTGCCGATGAATTTGTTTGCTCACAAGAGCTTCTTAGCATCAGCGATCGGGTTGTTCTTAGCGAATGTTGCCATCATGGGGCCGATGTTAATACTTCCGCTGTTTTTTCAAAACTTCCGTCATTTCACGGCAGTCGAAGCAGCACTCGCTTTAATCCCTCAAGGAGTCGGAATGCTCGTGACCCGTCCGCTGACCGGAAAAATGATTGATAAGATTGGTGCGAAATACGTCGTTATGGTCAGTCTTGTTCTGTCGCTGATCGGATCTGGCCCGCTGATTTTTATCACCGATAACACAAGTATGATTTGGATTTCCGTCATATTGTTTATCCGCGGCACCAGTTTTGGAGGAATTATGCTCCCATTGATGAGTGACGCTTATACAGGTCTTGACAGTAAACAGCTTCCGGAAGCGGGTGTCGGTATTCATATGATTGAAAACCTCGGTTCCAGCTTTGGGTCAGCTGTGATCGCAACCGTTACCGCAACTGTCATACAAGGATTGCAGCCGACGATTTCGAACAGTTTAAAAGGCTACCATGCCGGATTTTTAGTATCCGTCATCATCCTTGCGGCCATCTTCATTCCAAGTCTGTTCCTTACCCATAAAAAGACTGCAGTATAAAGAACTTTTCAAAGTAAAAAACCCTTGCGCAGCAAGGGTTTTAGTGAATGAAACTGATGATTGTTGCTGACAGAGTCGGCCAACAACAGACAAAGCCTTTTACTCATTCACATTGCTTTTCATTAACCATTCTACTTCCGTTAATTTTTGTTTTTGAACGTCTTTTGTATGCTTTTTCGTGAAATGGATTTTAACAGCTTCTTCGTTTTCCCAAATCTCCCAAAGCATGATTTTGCGTTCTGATGGTTCAAGCGGATGAGCATGGAACTGAATACAGCCTTCTTCTTTGTTCGTTTCTTCCTCAAGTTTTTTGAATTCCTTCATTATTTCATTAAGGTCTCTGTCGCTGATGATTTTTAAGCATGCCGTTATGTAATGCATCGCAATTCCCCCTCTTCCCATCATTTTATGGCTCTTCATTATCACATTTATCGAAAAAAATACCGCAATGAACGGCAATGTTTATTTAAGGCCATCAAGGGCGGCTTTTGCAGCCTCCGAGATAAGAGCATTATGATAATCGGCATCTTCCGTAAACCGGTTTGACAGGATTGCCAAAACAATTGGAGCTCTGTCAGGCGGCCAAACGATCGCAATGTCGTTTCGTGTGCCGTAGCTTCCGGCTCCGGATTTATCGCCGACTTCCCATCCTGCAGGAGCGCCTGCCCGAATCAGTTCGTCGCCGGTAGCGTTGCCCCGCATCCAATCTGTTAAAATCGTGCGCTTGTCAGCCGTGAGAGTATTACCCAAAGCGAAAGTCTTAAGGTCAGTTGCCAGTGCTTTTGCGGTGCTTGTGTCACGACGATCCCCGGGAATCGCCGAGTTTAAATCCGTCTCGAATCGATCAGCTTTCGTTACATGATCCCCGATCTGTTTCAATGACTTTTCGAAACCTTTAGGGCCGCCAAGCTGCTGGAGCAATAGGTTCCCGGCGGTATTATCGCTGTAACGGACAGCGGCTTCGGAGATTTCTTTCAGGCGCATGCCTGTATCCAGGTGTTTTTCTGTGATTGGAGAATATGTAACAAGATCATCTTTGGTGTAGCGGATGATGTCATTAAGTTTTTCATTTGAGCTTTTCTTCAGAACAGCAGCTGCGGCCAGAACTTTATAGGTTGATGCGTAAGCAAACCGTTCATTCGGCCGGTAGGCGATTGTCTTGTTTGACCCCGTATCAATCGCATAAACCCCGAGCCTGGCATCAAATTTTTTCTCAAGCTGAACAAATTTTTTGTTCGTTGTACAGCTTGTCATTTTTGTGTCTTCTATGGATTTTGCTTCAGCATGCGTTGAGCCGAATAAAGGGCTGAAACCGGTAAAGCTTAAACATAAAAGCCCAATGCATATTCCAACCTGTATTCTCGCTTTATTTTTCACATCCAGACCTCCTCATTATAATAATTTTGTATACTCCTTCTAATAAACATCACAAACAGGAAAACAGTCAATATTTTTCCTGTGAAATGTTTTCCGTGACAGTTAGGGAATCGCTGAAAAACACCCGCTGACGGTAAACAGCCAGAGTCAATCAATCGAACAGAAATGTTTACTGCCTCCACGAAGGCGGTCAAGGCCCGCACTCATTTACTGAGCCCCATAAAATGCACCGCCCTCTAATAGAAATAAAACCAGAATCCTAACCCCATCAGCAGAAAAACTATTCTCAGCGCCATCGAATCTCCCTTATTTGATTTGACATTTGGCTGATTCAAATGTTCCGATGTGGTTCTCAAGCTGGATGGCATAGGTCCCCTTTCCGGTTTTATTCCAGATTGTTTTCACGTTGAATAATTTCAGAGGCGTTGCCGTTTTATAACTGCCCCGCTGTGCTTCTTGTATAAGTCGCGGCCGCTGTATTCGGATTGATTTTGCCAGCCGGATCAAGCCGCTGAAGCAGACGGCGCAACGGCCGCCGCTCCCGTAAGTAATACCGCTGATAGAATTTCCTTGTTATTGCTTCTCCTGCTTTTTGTATTCTGCGATTTCCTTAGGGGTGGCCATTCGGATTTCGTCTGTGTCTGTCCTGTTTGCCGCTTGAACACCTTCCATGTTTTTCACCTCGCCCACTACTCCCAAATGCTTTAAATACACATGATCACCAATCTTGAAACGATTCTGTTTGGCCCGCTCCTCGATCACGCTCCTGTATTCAGTTGCGGCTTTCTTTTTTAAATCAGCCAGACACTTTTCACAAAGTGTTACTGTTACAGAATTGCCGTTAAAATCAGTAAACGAAACCGCTCTGACAGATTTCTTTTTCGGGTGCATCGTGCATGTTTTCTTCATGGGCGATGGCCGTGTAAATTTAATCATTCCGCTTCCTCCTCAAAACATGTCTTTTCGTCCCTCTGACATAACAGCGGATGAATGGGAAGTTCCATTCACCCGCATTCGAACCGCCACGACACATGGAGATTGCCTTTCCTTCACCGTCTGACGGATATTCATACATCCTGCATAGCTGTAAGCCTATATTTCTTTATATTCCCAATGCTCACCGCATTTCCCTGTTATGATGAAGTTTTTAAAGCTGTTGACCAGTTGCCCATGTTGGTTCCATGCGAAAAGTAGTTTGGACGTCGTATCCTAATTCATTCGGGTAAATTTCAGCCCTCTAATATGTGTGTATGCTTTTTAAAGGAGGTGCATCACATGATGTTCTAACAACCAGTTCAACTTAAACAAAGTGATTTAGTCGACAAAAAGATTGTCAGGAGCAAAAAGAACGGTGAATCTAAAAGCAATTGATCTTTTTGAATATGGATTGTAAGTCAACGCATTTTCCAAATTAATAAGAAGCCCCCCTCAGTTAATGGTGGGGGGGCTTGATAACGTGGCCGAATATTTCTTTATTGAACTCAAATGTCTGCATTCCAATATCGCCTGCAGGTATCCTTTCTCTAGATTGGAATAGCATGAATAAGGATAACAACTGAAATATACGAAGATTATGCAAAAATTGATTGATGGGTGATGATTTTGCCGCCATGTTAATGTACAAATATTCAATTAAAAAGGAAAAGAATTAAACAAGGGGTTAGATGTTTCAAATTAAGGTCCTTCAGAGCGATGGAGAAGAAACATAAAGAACTTGCTTAATGCGAATTTTTCATCCTTTAATGCTCTGCTTTATTTTTCACTTTTGTTATTAAGATAAGAGAACCACAATAAACTTATGAACCCAGCAGCTCCTATAATTGTAGATATAATGTAAGTCCAATTAAGTAAATCCATAAACTTTCTCCTCTAAGAAAAAATTTCAATACGTCTAAATAAAATGATTATTTCATAACTGTAAGGAGTTTTAACATTTTATGTTTTTTCCTGATTAATAAATTGCCTTATTCTTCCTCAAATTTATTTATTCTGCTTAACATTTTCCTATCATTTTTCGAAGCTCTCTTCAGCGATCTTTTCTCATATGATGTTCCTTTATTAATCACAACAAAATCTGAATTATTTTGCACATAAACTCGGGAGTCAGATGATTCATAGTAACCCGTAACGTTTTCTAAAACCGTCTTGGAATTGTCTTTATTATATAGATCATAGTCGCCCGGCGGTCTGCTGATTGCAAATTTCCCAAAAACAGCAACATCATCCTTACCGGGAGTATGGCTCGCTCCTTTAATAAATATTACGCTAAATATTAAAATCAAAAAAATTGCAATTAAAGTTCCTGTAAACATATTTTTTTCATTTCTTTTCCAGTTCAACATAAACAACCCTTTTCTTTATCATGCCGTGTTGATATAGGTTAATCTCACAATTTATGTACTAACAAATTTAAACAAGCCGCTTCCATTCAACATACTTAAACCGCTGCTGATAAAGGTCTTACAGGATTGATGCCATTTCCCCCAGCCTTCCGCAACAACAATGTTTTTTCTCTCCATCCTCAATCCATTCACTTCAAAGTTACTCACTCTTCCAAATTGCATAATATTAAAGTTAAAGGAAGAACTGATGAATATAAAAAGGTATTTTTACTTAGAGCTCAGTTACTTAACCCGCAACTTTCTGTACAAGAATAGAGTCCCAAACCCAAAAGTTCAGAGCAAATAATACACTGAATAAATATATCTCATAACTCGCTAGTATGGACCCTATTGGGTTATAAGGTTCAAAGAGAAGCGCTATGATTAGCCATGCAATAAATGAAAACACTGTGTATATTAAGAGATATTTAAAATTGAACCTTCTAGCTTTTCGGTTTAAGAAAAGCTGCAATGGCAATTCAAAAATTGAATAACATGTCAACATGATCCCGCTAATTATAAGATAAGGGACATATTCAGCTTGATCCAAGGTGATAACATATACCAGTGCAGAGCATATGGCCGACAAAATAAGGACAGCTACGTATCTTATTATCATCAAATCTATCTCCCCTTACGATTAAAAATCAAACATGCTTGCAATTGCTATTTTTCGTAATAATAAGATTTGACCCAAGGATAGCTTCTGCCCTTATTTTCACACCATTCAACAAATCCCTTTGATTGTTCTTCTTTAAACAACAACCAGTCATTCAACAAATCTTGATAATAGTTAAGCTGTTCGTTATTGCTTTTTCTTGTTTGTTGACATTCTATCTTGTTGTTCAACTGCCGGGACTTGGTAAGAAGTGCTTGATCTTCTTTAATATCGCCTAGATATAAATCTTCGGATATGTGATGAAATGAATACCACAAGGCGTTCAAATGAATATCGATTAACGTTAATAAAGATAATTGTTCATTACTGCCGCCTAGTCTAAGTGCATTATTTAAGTAATCGATCCGGTTTTCAGTATTTAAAAACACACCATACCACCTGTATGGTCTTGGATCTTCGGGGTTAGTCTTCATCCATGCTTCAAGCAAAGGCTTTAAAAGATCCATTTCTAAAGGGTGAACAAGTATATGGTGAATATCATCTGATGTTTCTAATAAAGCAAACAGCCAACAAGCAAAATTCTGTTGTGCCTTAATATCCCACGTTTTGGCTTCATCGATAAACGAAGATAATACTTTAAAGGATTCTTTACGTAACCCTTTTTCTTTGAGAGAGCAAAATTTTTTAAATAATGGGTATTCATCCAGTCTGTCATTTTTTAAGATATTAGTTAAGACATCTATCATGATTCACATCTCTCTTTGCCTAGAGTAAACTTAAACGATTTGAAATACGACATACAATGCAACTTCAGCGACAAGCAAATAAATCATATATCTAGCATAATTAAATACACTTTCATCAGTATTTTTCTCTTTTTTAAAAGTCCATGCAAATAACCCTAATACAGTTGCCACTAACACGATTTCAATTATTGTTAAAATTGACATACCTTCCTCCTAAAAAAGAACCAAACATAAACCAGAGTTCCTTATGGTGAATATTTACTTAGTTTCTTCAAAAGAATAGTGACAATAAATTGAGTTGCTTTCTTTATATCTCATATATGTATCTTGGATTAAGAACTTTGTATAGCCGGCTGTTTTGAGAGTATCGCTTTACTCATTATGACTTCTGGATATCATAAAACCTATAAATCAACCTCAATCGCCTTTTCATATGCTGGATGGAAAATGATTTTGTTATCTTTCCATTCGGCATTACTTACTCCTAACACATCAAGGTCATCTTCACCCCCGGCATTTCGAATCATAATACGTACGGTGTCCTTATTCGTTTTTCTCATTAAACCAGGGTATAAACTAGGAACATGCACATAAAAATCGTAAAAGTAATTCGTTTCACCTAAGATGGCGTTTCTATGTTCTATTGTTACTGTTACATTTTTAGTTGGCGAAGAAATGGTACCGTATGAATCACCAGTTGCCGCCAACAATGCAACTATAAGTACTGCTGGAATAGTTATGAAAATTACAAATAATTTCCGTATTTTATACCTCTGCGCTAACACAAAAAAAGCGACTAAATTAAGCAGTACAGGGAAAATATAATTTGTTTCCACCACAAAGCTTAAGTAATAACCATCATGAGACATTAAGAAAACAGTTAAATCAAATGCTAAAACCAAGACAAAGAAGATTGTTGCTCTATTTATATTGCGTAATATTTTGTATACCATAATCATTCCCCCCGTTAATACACCGCGCTTGATCATTTGTGATCTGCAGCCTTAGAGTTGTATTATAGCAAAGTAATAGGGAGTATCAGTAATAAAGAACAGAACAAAAAGACTCATGCGGATTTTGAGTCATTTTAATCTCTTCAGTCAGGATTATTTATTCTATCTTCATGTTAATAACCATTCTTTTAAAATCATGTTTTATTTGGCTAAAATGAAAATTTATTTTCTTTTAACAATGACTTCAATTTCATCACCTTCAATGAGTTCAAAGCTGCCTGGTACATTATTTTCCGTTAATATATCAATTCCGGTTAATAACTCACCTGCATCTTGAATTACGCCATTTTTATCTTTTACACACCACAATTCATTATCTAATAATACTGTACCTTTAAATCGAAATTGTTTCATAACTATTTCTCCTTATCAAATTAATCTTACCTTTAATGTGACTGTTCCAACCATTTTAACCCGCTTAATCTTTCCAATTCAATTCATTTAAACGCTGCCGAGTAATTCCCAGTTCTACCGGTTTATCATCTTCAAACTCACTTCTCAAATGCTTAACTACACAAGAATAAGCACGATGACACAGGTCAAATTATTCATTTTCTCTTTTTGAATCGTACAGCGATCTTTTTCTTCATTCTTCCATGGTAATATCTTGTTGAAGTATTTTGTTTGGATATGGTCATGAAAGTTTTCGAAGCAAACAGCCTGCTGGCCGCTGCCAAACAGCGCGCGGGTGAATATAAAAAACTGCGCGGTCAGATGGTCAACCTGAAAAAAGCGTTTTAAGGCATGGATGATCTTGGTGACAATGATTTCTCAAGCCGGGGAGCCGACAACAAAAAGCATGATAGGCAGGAATATTATACCAGATACAGAAAAGAAACCTGACAAAAATGGAGTGTATATGACGAAAGTTGAAGTCGGGTCTGTAAAAAAGATAGCGGACTCAAGTTTCTTTCCAAGAGAATGGAACCGCACTGATGTATTAAAAGCAATTGACGAAGCTTATCATACTAGAAAACAAGTACGTTCAAATAAGTATAGGGGAATCACTTCAACAGGAATTAAAATTGAAATGTATTTAAATAGTGACGGAACAATAGCAACTGCATATCCGTTATATAAAAAATAATCTTAAAGGTGACCGTGACACATGAAATATTCATACAGGTTTGATAAAGATCCATTTGGTGATATAAAAATAGTTTTACCAGAAGAAATCAGTCTTTTCTCTGACTTCATTGAAAATATTACAACAATAGAACAAACTGATGAGTATATAGAATACATTCAGAATGTTTTAAATGGGATACATGAGGATTTTGAAATTGATTTAAATGGGATAAGTGTATTGATAAAAAAAGATGTTACAGATGTTGAAAACCCTTTTTTGATCGACGACCCTTATAAAAAATCAATAGAAACAGACCAATTTAAAGAGCTATTATTAATATGGAGAAACAAAATTCCTGAGATATTTAAAGGTTAAGTACATTCATTATTCTACGCGGTGAAATTTGGTTCTTAACCTTTATTGAGCCGGTATTCAAATTTCCTAGAGACCAAGATATTAAAGCCTTTCTTATAAGAGATGGGCTTTAATAGTGCGTAATATTTGAGTAACATGTCAGACCCCACTTGCCGAAAAGGTCGGAAAGTATAGTTCTGTTCTGAGTGATCCAAAAAACATTAGTAAAATAAAAAAATGGCTCTCTAATTCTGATAATAGACCTCCTAATGCCTTAAACAAGTACCGACAAATAAAACAACACATTGAATTCCTCAAGATAAAAGAAAGCCCTTCTCGTATGAGAAGGGCTTTCTTTTATCTATGTTTTCAATGAGTTAGACTTTGTCTTTAGCGAGTAGATTCCATCAGCAGTCAGGCTGGCGGGAGAGAAACTTTTGGTCGAGAATAAATCTGCTTCGAAATCAGCCTCACCAGACAGCTTCGTCCGCAAAATAAATAAAAAACCCTTGCTACTCAAGGGTTTCGGCTATGATTCCGACTGGGCTCGAACCAGCGACCTCTACCCTGTCAAGGTAGTGATTATCTTCTGAGCTGTTATTTTTATTCTTGACAAATACTTATCCATCAAGGGATTTCAAAATAGATGTCTGATCCCTTCTGAATAAAAATATTAATTGTTGGCAGGTTGGGGCAACAACTCGCCAACATTTTTCGATTTAAAACCAATTGATTAAATTAAACATACCTACTATTATTTTGATAACGGAACTTTCGTTCTCATGTAATTTATTCAAGGAAATGATCGGAATGAGTCAAGGAATTTACGACAAGAAATGGGGAAAAATTCATTTTGTCCGAGCAAAGTGCTGAACTGTTAAACAGGAAGAGAGAAGTCCAGAAGATCGAAAAACCCATTCTTGATGAATACCAGCTCGAGGAGATGGCACGCACTATTTGCGAAGCGATGGAATTCAACTCGGTTCTGGTCATCAGTATATACAGAGACGGATTTATTGAAGAAGTAACAGGACATGTTCATTACATAGATGAAGTAAACAGAAGCTACACGTGAAGGATTTAAAAGGAGATACATGGTTAATTGCATTTGATTCTCTTTTATCCGTTGGAAATGATGAATCTGCGAGATGATCAAATGCCTTTTGATAAAGAAAAGCAGATTTGTTTATTGTATATAGATATTTACACCACAAAAAGCTCGTCTACATTAATAATATGTATCGAGCTTTTTTATTCTTGTGAAGGGTGCTTAGTTAAAAATTTCTTATAGTCATCAACATCCAACATTAATGCTTGCATTTTTGAAGAAATTAAATCTAATATGCTATGACCCTCTGCAATTTGTTCAAAATCTTTAATATTAAAATCTATAATATATATTTTATCTTCTATTCTCTCTTTAGACATATAGATTTTTTTGGTTAAACCTATCCCATCCGCCCATTTTCTTCCACTTAACCCATGATAAGAAAAAATTATTCCTAATTTAGTAGGCGAAGAATTTAGCAGGGACCAGAATTTCCCTACCCAAGTAACACCAATAGTCTTATTATAATTTTTGCATTCAGCTAAAAATACATCAAATTTGTTGTCTAAAAAACCCTCTAATAAAAAGCTTCGTCCTTTACTATTTAAGGTCATTATTACATCTATTTCATTAGTTGATGTATGAATATTCTCTAAAACCTTAAAAATAGATGTAGTGTTAAACAAAAAAGTCACAAGTTCTTCCAATGCTTTTCCTTTTTCACGTTTATCACCTTTGACTTTGGGTTGATGCAGATTTTTAAATTGACTAAGCTTCTCCTGATAAGCAAGCTTTTCTTCTTCCTTAAATTCTGTGATTGCCTTAAATATTTTTTCCTTACTCCCTAATACATTTAATAAATAGTCTTTTGCCGAAAATCCTTTATTCATCAATCGAGCACCACTTTATAAACAACTAATGAGTTATCCAAAAAATTCAATGTTGTCTCACATTCATCACATTCTAATTCTTCCGGAATATCTTTTAAGGTTCTATATAAACCGCCCGTATACCAAGAACAAGATGGACAATATACTTCATAATTCCGCTCTAAAATTCCGCTGGATGATATGTCTTCAAGAATTTTATAAACTATACTCATCTGCATGTAAGTTTTTCTAATAAATGATCCTGGATAAATCAATTGTCCTTTTTTATATTTTGAGAATAGATCTAAAAAATCTGCAATCTGTTTATCCGTTAGTTTGAAGTTGTTGGTCAACTTGTTTTTTACTTTCAATAATATATCTGGTGACATTATTCATTCTCTCCATTTCTGTGCTACTGCTATAATAATACTGGAGAAGACTGTATTGCCTGTTCATATAATTAAAACTGAATTTAACTTTAGTTGCTTTTGATTTTGTTTCATTTGTCCATGTGAGTGAAATCCATGGTAAATCTGACGTTTCTTCGGTCTCTAAAATAAAAGTATCAAGTATCTCTTTTATTTCTGGACTATTGTTAAATAACTCTGCATTTGTTTTAATTAATTCTTTTAGTTCTCCTAGTAATGGAAGATAATCATCATTGTTTCCTACTTCTAATTTAGCTTTGGCTCCACTTCTAAGATTCATTAACTGACCACTAACAATCACATTTGTTTCCTCTAACTTTGAAATATGTTCAATAGCAGTTGTTAAATCAATAGGATTTAGTTGACAAGCCAAATTAGTTTGTAACCAATCAACTACAAAGTCAAATTGCCTAACATAAAAGTATTCGTCTCCTCTTAAAAAGCTTTTAATTTTCCCTATTCTTATCTCCACCACATTTAGATCATTAACAAATACAGCAAGGATAGGATATTTTATTTCCCTTTTGTTATTACCTTCAATGGGTAAAAAACCGGTTAAATGCCTGTTGAACTTATATATAGTGACTTTATCATCAACTTTATATCTAGTTGGTACTATTATATTTGAAGTTTCATCAAATAATAAATCGAAAGTAAATGATTCTGAATGAAAGTCTTGTATTTCACCCTTTTTATACATACTTTCAATTAAGTCCTCTGGGGATCTGTCGATTTCAAAGAGAGCTGAATATTTATAAGCTGAGGTAAACTCGTTCTCTTCAATTGCTCTTATAACTTTATCACTTCTATCTATTGCCTTACAAAGTTGAACAACTTCTGATTCTGTCTTAAATTCAGTCAAATCAACTGATTGCTCTTGTTCTGCCAACAAATGTTCCTCATAATGAATAAGACCAGATTGTTCCAATGATTTTAGCATGTTACTGCAATATGTCTTTGTAGACGCTTCATTTATTGTATCCTGCAAACAAGCCTTATATGCACTTTGTTCCATAATAGTCCGATCACCTCTTAGAATATGTACTCCTATTATAGATAAACAAATGTGTTAAATAAAGCAAAATTTTCCCTCTCACTCAATATTCTTCTTGCGATAGAAATACCCTATCAGCATAAGTGGCAAACGTATGACAATTAAAAACCCTCCTCATCTCGAGAAGGGCTTCATTCATCATACGGCTGATATTTCTTCCGGCCGGCTTCTAATTCTTTTTTGAGGGCTTGTACATGTTCAAGCAAAAACAATGCAACTGTCCAACCTTTTTAACCGGTTTGAGCTTTCCGGAAGTCACAAGGGTGCTTAAACGCTGCCGGGTGACTCCAAGCAGCTCCTCCGCTTCCACTGCAGTCAAAACTTCTTCCTTGATAAACTTAATTTTTTCGCTTTCTTTCATGTCGGTTTTCTCTCCACATCATAAAAAATCCTTTATAGAATAGGAATTAAGTTTTGTTTTTTTCATATATATCCCCTTCTGGAAAAAATCATGTTACTGTAGAGGGGGAGGTGAAAAAAATTGAATAGAATAAAGACTCAAAGACCCAAGGAGAACTCGAATTATACAAAAACAGTAATCACTCTTTCACTTTTAGCTAATGTGGTTATCTTGCTGTTATTTTTTTCACCTTTAGGGTATAAGGGAGAGGTGAATTTTAATATAACCATCTTTCCACGTATAAATGCTGTTTTAAATAGCTTTACGTTCATCTTTCTTATAGCAGCTTTAATTTTTATAAAAAAACATAATATAAAACTTCACAGAGCTTTCATATTTGCAGCACTTTCTTCAACAATATTATTTTTATTTTCATATTTAACTTACCACTTCTTATCTAAAGAGACCACCCACTATGGAGGAGAAGGGATCGACAAATACTTTTACTATATTATTCTAACTTCTCATAGTATTCTTGCTGGTATTGTTGTACCTTTAGCATTATTTTCATTAATATGGGGGTTAACAATGCAAACACAGAAACACCGAAAAATAGTACGTTGGACAATGCCTATTTGGCTGTATGTTAGCCTTACTGGTGTTTTAGTTTATTTTTTAATTTCTCCATATTATTAGTGAAAAAAAACGCTCCTATATAGGAGCGTCAGGCTGTCGAGAAAATCTCGACGGCCTTTATTTTTCCTTAAAATATCCATTCTCCTGCAATAAAATAAAAGAAAGACTAAAAAGGACGGTGTCTTTCTCATGTTCCACACAAGAAACTCTTCTCAAAACACAGCCGAATTTGTTCTGCTTGACCAACTCGTCGAAGAAGATCATCTGCTTCGTAAAATAGACTTCTCTTTCATCATTGAAAAGGTGAAACCTTACTACAGCGAAAACAAAGGCCGCCCCTCACTTGATCCGCTGATTTTATTCAAAATGATGTTTATCGGATACCTCTACGGTACCCGTTCAGAAAGACAGCTTGAAAAAAAATT